>NZ_JBHXVJ010000001.1:0-764089 GCF_042672355.1 Agromyces binzhouensis
TCCTCGTCGAGGACGGCCGCGTCGCCTGGGTCGGCCCCGCCGCGCATGCGCCGGCGGACGCCGACGTCGAGGTCGTCGACCTCGGCGGGCGCGCCGTGGTCCCGGGCTTCGTCGACAGCCACACCCATCTCGTCTTCGGCGGCGACCGCGCCGAGGAGTTCGCGGCGCGCATGTCCGGACATGCATATGAAGCCGGCGGCATCCGCTCGACGGTCGCGGCCACGCGCGCAGCGACCGACGACGAGCTGCGCACTCGCCTGGCGGCATTGGTCGCCGAGCTGCGCCGCCAGGGCACCACGACGTTCGAGGTCAAGACGGGATACGGGCTCAGCGTCGACGACGAGGCGAGGCTCGCCCGACTCGCGGCCGAGGTCACCGACGAGGTCACATTCCTCGGTGCGCATGTGGTGCCGTTCGAGTACCGCGAACCGGATGGGCCGGGCGCCGACGCCTACGTCGACCTCGTCGTCGGCGAGATGCTCGAGGCCTGCGCGCCCCACGCGCGGTGGGTCGACGCATTCTGCGAACGCGGCGCGTTCACGGCCGAACAGTCCCGCCGCGTGCTCGAGGCGGGGCGCGCTGCGGGCCTCGGAGTGCGCGTGCACGGCAACCAGCTCGGCGACGGGCCGGGCGTCGCGCTTGCGGTCGAGCTCGGCGCGGCGTCCGTCGACCACTGCACCTACCTCTCAGACGAGGACGTCGCCGCCCTGGCCGGCTCGTCGACGGTCGCGACGCTGCTGCCGGGCGTGGAGTTCTCGACGCGCCAGCCCTACCCCGACGCGCGCCGGCTCATCGACGCGGGCGTCACCGTCGCCCTCGCGAGCGACTGCAACCCGGGCTCGAGCTTCACGAGCTCGATGCCGTTCTGCATCGCGGTCGCGGTGCGCGACATGGGGATGACGCCGGCCGAGGCGGTGTGGGCGTCGACCGCCGGAGGTGCGCTCGCGCTCCGGCGGTCCGACGTCGGCGCGCTCCGGCCGGGCATGCACGCCGACCTGGCTGTGCTCGATGCGCCGAGCAGCATCCATCTCGCGTACCGCCCGGGCGTGCCGATCGTCACGCAGACGTGGAAGGACGGGCGCCGGGTCGCCTGACCGCGCGCGACGTGGGCGTCACTCGTCGTCGGTGCGGCGGAGCCGTCGGCGCGCCGAGAGCAGCGTCACCTCGGGATGGGCCGCCACGAGCCGTTCGGCGCGATCGAGCACCTCGGTCACGCGGTCCGCCGCCGATCCCGCCACCGCGACGCCGAGCTCGACCCGCCGGTGCAGGTCATGCGCCCCGACCTCGGCGACCGAGGCCTCGGTCGCTCGCCGGAGCTCGGCGAGGATGGGCCGCACGATCGAGCGCTTCTGCTTGAGCGAGTGGACGTCGCCCAACAGCACGTCGAACTCGATCCAGCCGATCCACATCCGGACAGCATCCCACGACCACCCGCAGGCGACGAGCGCGCCCGTCGCGGGCGGGCTGGGCGGACCGGCGTCACGGCTCGGGCCGTCCGTCCCGTGGCATCCGGCTCCGCAGGAGCACGATGGACTCGGGGACTCCTCGAGGAGGTGGGGATCATGGATCTCGCCATCGACCGCGCTGCCGGAACCGAGCAGGTCCGCATCTGGGCCGGGCTGCAGGGGTTCGTGAGCATCGCGGCGCTCGTCGCGCTCGTCCTGTTCTTCGTGCTCGCGACGCCGTTCTCGACCCCGCACTCCAGGTGGTCGTGGCTCGGCCCCGTGAACGACTGGCTCGCGGTCATCGGCGCCCTGCCGTGGATCGTCGCGATGGTGCTGCTGGCCCGGTACGTCGTCGCCGGACCATGGCTGTGGGCGCTCACCGTGCTCGCCTGCGTCGGTGCCGCCGCCATCGCGATCGTGACGGTGCTCATGCTCGCCGGCGTGGCCGACCTGCTGGCACAGTCGATCGTCGCGGCCGCGGCGACGGTCGTCGCGTTCACCTGGTCGGCCGTCGTGTCGGCGGCAGCGCGCGATGCCGGCGTGCTGCCGGCCTGGCTGATGTCCTTCGCCATCGCCATGATCGCGGCGTTCGCGGTGGGCGCGATCGTGGGCGGCATCGCATCGGTCGTCGCGGAGGGGTCGGTGCTCCGCCCGACGCTGCTCGGGGTCGCCGTCGCGATCGGCGGCCTGGCGTGGGTCGCGTTCCCGATCTGGTGGCTCGCGGTCGCCTCGACCGTGACGTGATGCGGATCGGATCCGCGATCCGCTCCGTCGCGGGGCCTTCCCACGATGCTCCCGTCTCGACCGGTCGGCGTGGCGCCCGGGACCGGCGCGGGCGCGTCCGACCCTCTGGTCTCGGGCGCCCGAGTCTGCGAGACTCGGCCGGGGGAAGGTGCAGCGACGCAGCTGCGCAGCGACAGGGGGTCCGCCATGTTCCGGAAGGTGTTCGCATCGATCGCCGCGGTGAGTGCGGCGACCCTGGTGGTGGCGGGTTCGGCCTCGGCCGCCGTACCCACCTTCGAGTCGACGGCGACCTCGCGCGAGATGGTCGTCACCGCGAACCCGCTCGCGACGGAGGCCGGCGAACGGGTCCTTCGATCCGGCGGCAGCGCGGTCGACGCGATGATCGCGGCGCAGACCGTGCTCGGCCTCGTCGAACCCCAGTCCAGCGGCATCGGCGGCGGCGCGTTCGTGGTCTACCACGATGCGGCGACCGGGACGACGACCACCTTCGACGCCCGCGAGAAGGCGCCGTCGGCCGCGACCGAGGACCGCTTCCTCGGCCTGGGATTCTTCGCAGCCTGGCAGAGCGGGCTCTCGGTGGGCGTGCCCGGCGTGCCGCGGCTCCTCGAGGACCTGCACGAACGGTACGGCGAGCGGCCGTGGCAGACACTGTTCAACCCGGCCAAGGCCCTCGCCCAGGACGGCTTCGCGCTCACCCAGCGGACCTCATCGCAGGCGGCGAGCCTGCTCGCGCTCAACGCGTCGTGCACCGACCGGCTGTTCTTCCGCGACCCCGCCGCCCTCGCCTACTTCGCCGACGCGGCGACGTGCGAGGCGAAGCCGGCCGGGACGATCGTCACCAACCCCGAGTACGCCGACGTGATGAAGGCCCTCGCCAAGGGCGGCGCCGACGCCTTCTACGAGGGGCCGATCGCCGAGGCGATCGCGGACGCGGTCCAGTCGGACCCGGCCATCCCCGGCGACATGACGACCGCGGATCTCGCCGCCTACGACGTCGTCGAGCGCGACCCGGTGTGCCTGGACTATCGCGGCAACGAGGTCTGCGGCATGGGGCCGCCCTCGTCCGGCGGCCTCGCCGTCGGCCAGATCCTCGGGATCCTCGAGAACTTCGACGTTTCGGGCGCGGGCGCCGGCGACCCGCTCGACGACGAGGTCGTCCACCTGTTCACACAGGCGGGCCGCCTCGCCTTCGCGGACCGCAACCTCTACGTCGGCGACCCCGACTTCGTGACCGTCCCCGCGGCCGGGATGCTCGACGAGGCCTACCTCGCGTCGCGGGCCGCCCTCATCACCGACGCCGACATGGGCACTGCCCTCCCGGGCACCCCGCCCGGCGAGTTCGACCCGACCGCGCCCGACGAGACCGCGAAGACGAGCGGCACCAGCCACATCTCGATCATCGACCGCTGGGGCAACGCGCTCTCGATGACGACGAGCGTCGAGAGCTCCTTCGGCAACGGCGTCATGGTGCACGGGTTCCTGCTCAACAACCAGCTCACCGACTTCTCGTTCGCCCCGGTCGCGGGCGACGGGACGCCGATCGCCAACCGCGTCCAGCCCGAGAAGCGTCCGCGCAGCTCGATGTCGCCCACGATCGTGTTCGACGCCACGGGCGCGGTCGAGCTGGTGACCGGATCGCCCGGCGGTTCGCGGATCATCGGCTACACCGCCCAGTCGATCGTCAACCACGTCGACTTCGGCCTCGACCCGCAGTACTCGATCGCCGTCCCGCACTACCAGAACCGCAACGGGTCGACCGAGATCGAGACGCCGGTGCCCGGCGTGACCCTCGACTACGACGCCGCCGCGCTCGCCGCGCAACTCCAGGCCCGTGGCCACAACGTATCGATCGCGACCCTGGAGAGCGGTCTGTCGATCATCGAGGTGACCCCAGACGGCCTCCTCGGCGGCGCCGACCTCCGCCGTGACGGGACGGTCGGCGGCCGCTGACCCCACCCCTACGACCGGATGGCCGCGACCACCGCGGCACCTCGGCCGTGCTCGCTCCACCGAGCTCGTCCTGTCTCCCGGTAGGAGTTCGACCGCAGAGGAACGCTCGTTCCGTGCAGCACAGGCCGGATGCCGCTGTGCCTCTGCTGCACAGGTCGACCGCGTGCCGCTTCACCGGGGAGCTGCAGTCGGACAGCTGGCGCGAGGGGACGTTCGACCCGTCCTCGGAGCGTGCGTTCCGCGTACCCTGACGGCATGTGGACCGCGATCGTAATCCTGCTCGTCGCGTGGGCGATCCTCTCGATCGTGGGCTTCGTCTTCGAGGGCCTCCTGTGGCTGGGCATCATCGGCATCGTGCTGTTCGTCGGGACGCTGATCGTGGGGTTCATCCGCCAGAGCGCCCGGAACCGCAAGGCAGAGTCGTGAGGTGCGCGCCGCCTGCCCGGACCGGCGGCGGCTGAGCCGTTGCCGGGTGGGAACGTCGTCACCATCGGCGGGTGCGAAGCCCGTTGGACCCACCGAAACCGACGACGATCGCCGCCGTCCATCCCCGGCTGAGGCGTCGCTATCGCTCGCCGCGCCGCCGCCGATCCAGCCCGAGATGGCCTGCGGGGCGACGACGAGAGTGAAGTCGTACGGAACCCTGGAGCGAATGGCGCTCAGGAACCCGCGCTCATGCTGAGACGCGTTCCTTCACCGCAGCATGGCCGGCTGGGACGGCCTCGTCGGCTTTCTTGACCCGGGTGGCTGATGGGAAGATCAGGATCGGGGCCGGCTCGTCGACGATGCGGAGCCCGCGGAGACTGGTCGCAGTCTTGCTCAGGGCCTCCAGCCAGTCACGGTTGATCGCGGCGTGGAACTCCGACTCGTATTCGAATCGGAGCGGGATCGACGAGTCCATCCAAAGGGAATGGGCGATGCCACCCTCGCTGTCGGGTGCGGTGAGGGCCAGGGCGAAGCGTTCGTTGCGCCGGAGCTTGCTGTAGATGACGAGTTCGAGGTGCGCCAGCGTGCGATCGTCGATGACGACCCTGTGCGAGTCGAATCCGTAGTAGATGATGCCCATGTCGTCTCCAGGGTCGTGTTGGCATTCGGCCAGTCGACCAGGGTCCGGGGGCAACTGTTCGGATAGTACGTCAGCGCAGGTCGCCCCACAATGCGATCGTCGGGCAGAGACCGGTCGGAAATCCGCGCGCGGCGGTCGACGGGAGAGGACTACTTGGCTCTGGCTCGAGCGGTTGCCGGCAGGGTGAGGGCGCGTTCGGCCACTTCCTCGGCGACGGTGCTGAGTTTGAGTTGATGGTGACGGGCGTAGTCGCGGAGGATCGTGAACGCGGTGTGCATGTCGACGCCGGTCTGCGCGGCGATCACGCCTTTGGCCTGCTCGATGATGACCCTGCTGTCGAGGGCGCGCTGCAGTTGGTCGGCCACCAGTGTCGAGTCCCGCAGGGAACGTTCCTGCAGGATGCCGATCGTGGCGACATCGGCCAGGGCTTGTGCGACGGCGACATCCGACTCGCTGAGCTCGCCGGTGGCGCCGCTGAAGAGTCCCATCGCGCCGATCGTCTGCCCGCGCAACCGCATCGGGAAGGCGTGCATCGACTGGAACCCCTGCCCGGTCGCGGCGGCACGGAACGCCGGCCACCGATCTTCCACGGACATGTCCGGGATGGTGACGCCCGCGCCGGTCTGGAACGCTTCCATGCACGGCCCCTCACCCGCGTCGAGTTGGATGACTTCCACGAACTCGGCCGCCTCGTTGGTGGACGCGACCAGCTGCAAGGTTCCCTCCGTGTCGGCGATCAGTAGCCCCCCGGCATCGGAATCGACCAGGATGACGCATTCCTGCGCCAGCGTGTCGAGCAGGTCGACCACGTCGTAATCGTCGATCAACGTGTCCGCCACCTTCACGAACGCAGCGCTGAGCCGGGCATCCCGGGATCGTTCGGCCATCATCATCGTC
This sequence comes from Agromyces binzhouensis, assembly GCF_042672355.1. Classification (NCBI taxonomy): domain Bacteria; kingdom Bacillati; phylum Actinomycetota; class Actinomycetes; order Micrococcales; family Microbacteriaceae; genus Agromyces; species Agromyces binzhouensis. The sequence continues at coordinate 6,103 of NZ_JBHXVJ010000001.1, forward strand.
CTTCGCCCAGTCTGCTGCACATCATGCAGTCTCGCTATCTGTCGGGTCGTCAGTGAAGTCGAGAACCCCGGCGACCACATCACGAGCCACCTCGTCCACGCTTCGGCCGGCCGCGTACGCGTGCCCGCGAAGGCGGGCGAACGCGTCCGTGACCGACGTGTCCAATTGGACCGCCATCATGCCGGTCGCCTGGTGGACCTGGCGTCGCGTCCCCGCGACCAGCTCATCTCGTCCCTCGCCGTCGGCGTCCGCAGCCGCGTAGGCTGCCGCCTTCCCCGCGATCGCTCCGGCAAGCGCGGCAGCGTGGGCGAGGTCGAGGTCGGAGAGGTCACCCGGCGACAGTCGGTGCAAGTCCACGACGCCCACGGTCACCGCCCCGATGCGCAGCGGGAACGAGAACACCGCCCTCGCCTCGGTCTGCACGACAGCCTGCCCGAACATGGGCCATGCCGAGTGATCGGCCGATCGCACGTCGGCCACCAGTACGGGCTTTCGACTCTCGAGCGCCCGATAATGCGGCCCCTCCCCGAGGTCGAACTGGAGCTGCTCGAGACGGGTGGCCAGCGCATCGCTGGAAGAGACCGTGGAATGGCTCCCAGCAACCGTCACCACGGACACCGACGCGCCATCGACGGGCAGGCGCGCCAGGAAACTGGCGTGCAACGGAACGGGCTGCAGCGGGCCGGATGCGCCGGCACCACTTCCAGTGCCCACCATCAGCCTCCTCGCCCTCGAAACCAGCAGAGGACGCACACTCGTTCTGCCGGGCCGCGCGGACCCGGCGTCCTGGTCGTGACTCTACAGGCCCAAGCTCCCAGCGGCCGCGGATCGGGTTGCGTCGTCACGCTCGTCCCTAGATGGCCCGTCGCTGCGCGATGAGGGGGCAGTCGAATGGGTCGCGCTCGCCGAGACCGACACGATCGATGTACCGCAGGACGACACCGTAGGACTGGAACAGCCCGGTCTCCGTGTAGGGGATGTCACGCTCCCGGCAATAGGCCTTGACGATCGGGGCGGCACGACGCAGGTGCGGTCGCGGCATCGATGGGAAGAGGTGGTGTTCGACCTGGTAATTGAGGCCGCCCATGAGGGTATCGATGACGCGGCTCCCGCGAATGTTCCTGCTCATGAGGACCTGGCGTCGGAGGAAGTCGAGTCGTGCGGTCCTCGGTACGAGCGGCATGCCCTTGTGGTTGGGGGCGAAGGACGCTCCCATGTACACGCCGAAGACGGCGAGCTGCACCGCGAGGAACGCGGCCGCGACTCCTGGCGACAGGATGATGAACACCAGCGCGACGAAGCCGCCGAGCCGGACGCTGAGGAGGAGGATCTCCACCCAGCGCCGGTCCACCTGTTCACGCTTGAGGACGCGAGCGACGCTCGACGCGTGCAGGGAGAGCCCTTCGAGGGTCAGCACCGGGAAGAAGAACAGACCCTGGTGGGCGATGAGCCACGCGGTCACCGGATTGCGCCGGCGTCCCGCCTGTTCGGGCGTGAAGGAGATGACGGGCAGCTCGAGGTCGGGATCGGTGCCGACCTTGTTGGGGTTCGCGTGGTGGCGTGTGTGCTTGTGCCGCCACCATCCATAGCTCATCCCGACGAAGAGATCGCCGAGAAGCAGGCTGATCCAATCGTTCCACCGCCCTGACAGGAAGATCTGTCGATGGGCGGCGTCGTGACCCAGGAAGGCGATCTGGGTGAAGAGGATACCGAAGCCGACGGCCGTGAACATCTGCCACCACGTGTCGCCGAGTACGACGAAGAGCACGATCGCGCCGGCGAGGAGCACCGGTACGAGGATGAGTTTCGCCCAGTAGTAGCCGTACCGGCGTCGCATCAACCCGGCCTCTTGGATGAGCATGGCGAGACCCGAGAAATCACTGGCCTGCCCGGCCCGGTCAACGGCAGCCGAACCGGCGGGTGTGGTCCGGACCATGGAATACCGGCCTTTCGAATCGTGGTGGCCGGGGTCCGGGGCCGAGATGTGCGGAGGAATGTGTGATCAGGCCGGGACACGGTGCTTTCTGTCGTCGGCTGATCCGGCGGCGAGGAGCGCGTCCTCGACCGAGGTCGGAGGCGCGGGGACGTTGCGAAGCCGTTCGGCGTCGACGCTGACTGCGCCAGCGCACGCGACCATCCTCGGTTCACGTCGTGGCATGCCGAGGCGGCGAACTCGAAACGAACCGGGTCAGCGGTGTCGACCTCGAGCGCATACCCGTCCGGGCCGGACACGAGCTTGCCCATGAGATCCCCCAGCCGTGAGCGAATGACTTTCAGCGGCCGGGATCTGGGGCAACTGCTAGGGAAGGTACTCCGCCGCCTCTACCGACGACAGGGGGTGACGTCCTCCGCAGCGCGTGTTACGATCCGGCGCCGCGACCGGCGCACGAGGCGGGCGGGTGTTCTGGTCGAGGTACCTCCCGAACGTGTCCGGTGGTCGTTCGGGACTGCTCGCCGGCGCCGTGGGCCTCGTTGCGCCCGATGCGTCGGCGTCGTTCGAGTGGTTCGCGGGACGACGCGCTGCCCGCTCGCCGGCATGTGCGGAGAGGGACCAGGAGGCCGCGATGGTCGGCTGGCGGGCTAGAGAGATGGTGCGGGCGGGCCTGCGTTCGTATCGGCGCGCCAGGGCGAGCGCCAGTCCGCGGCCGGCCAGCCATCCATGATGTAGATGCGCTCGTGGGCGATCTTGTCGTCCCTGAACTCGATGAGATTGACGGTGTACATCCACGGGTCCCCGTTGTAGCTGATCAGGTTCTCCGCCACCACGAAGTCATCGCGGTGGGTGATCCGCCGAATGTGGAACCTCAGCTTCGCGGGGTACTGGCTGCGCCATTCCTTGAAGTTCTTCAGGCCCTCGAAGCGCTCCCCCGACTGCGGGAACTCGAGCACGGCATCGTCGTGATAGATCTCATGACAGGGAGCGCACCGAGTTGGCCGACGCCCAGTCGTGACCGAGGCGGAACTCGCTCCCGGTGTCATCGCCTGGGCATCGCTCGAGCCGGTTCGTGGTCGGGAGCAGGGTGGCCACAGGCCGGTGCTGGTGATCGCCTCCGCCGGATACCTGGACGCGGTCACGACCCTCGCGATCGTGCTGCCGATCACGACCACCGACCGCGGATGGCCCAACCACGTCCGGGTCGACGGGCACAGCGGTCTCGATCGGCCGTCATGGATCATGACCGAGCAACCGCGAACCCTCTCGCGTGACCGGCTGACGAGGATCTCGGGTCAGGTATCGCCCGAGTGCCTCGAAGCCGTGCGGATGTGGCTCGGTGACTTCCTCGATCTCTGACCACGACCGGCACCCGACATCATCCGCGGCCTCCACGTCGCGCTGAGGGATCCTGTGCGCCTAGCGTGGCGATTCAATTCGACGCCAGCGGAGCGCCCCGCGAGTACACGATGGTCGGCATCCCGTTCGACGACGGACCGACCCGCGTCTCCCGATAGGAGGAAGCCGTCCACATCATCCGCGCTCTGCATCGCGGGGACACGGTGACCCAGTCCGGCCGGTTCTACCACCTCGACGAAGCCGAGCTCCTCTTGGAGCCCGTGGAGCAGCCGATCCCGCTGCTCCTCGGCGGCGGCGGCCCCCACATGACCCGCTTCGCCGCCCGCAACGCCGACATCATCGGGTTCGTGCCTCGCTCACTGCCCGACGGCGGACTCGACCCCGCCGAGTCCGCCGTGCACGCTCTTGGTTCGCCTTGAACCAGCGCGACCGTGGGCACCATCACCTGCCCCGCGGTGCGCTGTCAGTTCCTCTCTACGCGGGCGACGGGCTCATTCTCCTGCTGCAGCGGTACGGAAGCGGGCGCGCCGGCCCGCGCCGGCTCGTTCGCCTTGCTGAGCTGGATTCCGACCAGGATGAGCCAGAGGACCACGAGCGGACCGGAGACTCGCAGCAGCAGGAGAGCGGACTCCGTGAAGCCGCCACCGAGGGAGGCGCCAGCCATCCCGAGCGCGACGATGAAGCCGACCCATTGAGACACGCCGCTCTGCCTCAAGCTCGCACCGAAGAACCACGTGGCGGCGGCAAGATGGATGCCCCAGCGAAGCGGATTGATGATCTCTGCGCTCGTGCTGTACAGCGTCAGCATCAAGATCATGTTGTCGACGACGACCCAGACGTAGCCCGACGCGGTCGCCCAAGCCGGAGCCGGAAGGGCGGAGATCACGGGCAACAGCGCGAAGTGGAATGCCAACCCGGCGAACACATACACGATCACGCTTGGCGGTGGTGAGCCTTCGAACTCATTCTGCACTCCCGGACCGATGATCACGATCATCCCGAGAACAAAGAAGAGTGCGGCAGCGAAAGCGGACGTGGAGGCGATGGTGTGGCTGATGCTGTTCCGATCGCTGGGTGTCGTCTTGCTTCGGCGTCTGCCCGCGAGTGCAGCGGCGATTCCGATCGCGAGGGTCGCGACGCCGATCAGGAGAGACGTGACGGCTGGCCCGGCGTGATCGATGAACATCCATGGCGTCGGCTCGCCTCGGGCTTCTGAGATGATCCAGAAGCCCGCAGCCTGGACGAGAGAGAGCGCGCCGATCGTCCACATCACGATCGCCGCGGCCACCCACCATCGGTTGGTTCTGATGCCCTCCATCGTCTGTTCCCCTTCTTCCGGCTTCGCACAGCGGACCTTGTGGCGGTCGTTGGGGCAGCGATCCCATGATCAGCACTTCTTGAAATGAAGCATGCTCCTTGAATTGCCACGTAGTTCAGAGCTTAGAGTATGACTTCACTGAGTACAATGAGCTCATGTCATCGACTTCGTCGCGGAAGCCAAGTCTGCGTGAGTTGCAGAAGGAGGCGGGTCGCGCGCACATCTCCGAAGCGGCGGGACTGCTGTTCCTGCAGGAGGGCTACGCGAAGACCACCGTTCGAGACATCGCCCGGGCCGCCGGCGTCGCGGAGGGGACGATCTACAACCTCTTCGGCGACAAGGCGACGCTTCTCATCGAGGCGCTCAAGCGTCGGCTCATCGAGGCGCTCAAGAATCGGGCGCCGTCGGCACCACACGATCTCCAAACGATCCTCGCGGGGATGGATGCCGCGGCCACCGGCTCGGACATCATCGACCGCTTCGTCGAGCACGACCTCGAGGTGGCAATGCAGGCCACAGGAATGGCCAGGCTCCTGCTCGAGGCTGCCGCTCTCGATCCGATCGTCGCCGAGCACTGGCGCCGCCAGGAAGAGGCCCGATTCGAATCGCAGCAATGGATCATCGACGTGCTCGAGCAACGAGGATTTCTGCGGGAGGACCGCCCCCGGGAGGAGCTGGCCAGATTCCTGTGGATGACCGTATCGCCGGAGACCTGGGTCAAGGTCATTGACAGCGGCATCTCGCGCGACGTGCTCCAAGAGTGGAAGGCAGAGACGCTCAAGTCCGTGCTCCTGAAGGCAGACTAGACACCGCCTACGAGGATCATGGCAGGTCGGCCGGGAGATCGGGATACCTCGACCGCGGCCTCAGGGTTTCAGCTGTGCGCCGCGCCGAGTTCGCCCTTGCGGTCGAGGACTTCATACGACCCCGGACGCTTTCGACGCCACACGAAATACAGCACCGCCGGCTGGATGATGCGCAAGCTCGACTATGAGGATCTCCGGCCAACTGTCGGCAGATTGCCTCGGGGCCGTGCGGATGTGGCTGGGGGATTTCCTCGACCTCTGACGACGGCCCGGCATCACCCTCGACTTCCCGTCCGCTGAGTGATCGTGGATGCGCGCTGCAGGGTCGTCGAGCCAGGTTGGGGACCGCTCGATGTTCTCGTCCGACCGGTGATCGGGTGGGCCACGGCGTGGAGTTACGACCGGCTCCGGATCTGGCTCGAGCAAGGTGCGCCGCCGGAGCGTTGGCCGCTGGCGAGCGCGGCCTGTGATGAGTGAGGTTCGGCGCGGCCCGTGGTGGACCGTGCCGTTCCTGCAGATCGGCCAGCGGCGAAGGTTCGACCGACGACGATCCTGGTCGGCTGGGGGGCTAGAGAGATGGTGCGGGCGGGTCTGCGTTCGTATCGGCGCGCCAGGGCGAGCGCCAGTCCGCGGCCGGCCAGCCATCCATGATGTAGATGCGCTCGTGGGCGATCTTGTCGTCCCTGAACTCGATGAGATTGACGGTGTACATCCACGGGTCGCCGTTGTAGCTGATCAGGTTCTCCGCCACCACGAAGTCATCGCGGTGGGTGATCCGCCGAATGTGGAACCTCAGCTTCGCGGGGTACTGGCTGCGCCATTCCTTGAAGTTCTTCAGGCCCTCGAAGCGCTCCCCCGACTGCGGGAACTCGAGCACGGCATCGTCGTGATAGATCTCATGCGAGATGTCGTAGTCCTTGCCCTCGTAGTCCCAGTGGCGTTCCAAGGCCACGAGCAGGTCCGGTTCGCTGAGCATCTGCACCACACTCCTCACGGTCCGTCTGCGCTGACGCCGTCGGGTTCGCGGCCACCCGGTGCACTGCCGCGCGCCCCACGTGACTGCCGTGTCACCGCACCCCGGCACGCGCCAGTGTCCTCCCCGGAACGGCAGCACGCAAGGGGGACGGCCGCAGGCCCGACAGTGGACCTCCGGAATCCAGCCTCGTGGCGACGAAGGCGTCGCCATCGCGGCAGGCCGCCATGGCCCGTCGAAGCCCGGCCGTCCGCGATTCGTTCCGGTCGGCTAGCGCCGCACCTCGATCGCGGTGACCCCGCCGAAGTCGATCCAGGCGCGCTCGCCGGTGTCGACGAGCACCGCGAGCACGTTGTCGCACGTCGCGCACCGCACCACCGTGCCCGCGCCGCTGACGTAGACCATCGCCCGAGCGAGTTCGGCGACGGTGCCGCAGGCCCTGCAGCGGCCGGTCGCCGTCGTGATGTCGAAGGAGAAGAAGTCGGCGAGCGGTCCGGCGATCGCGTTGCCGTCGACATGGCCGGTCATCAGGTGCCTCCGAAGCGCTCGGTGCGGATGTCGCGGGGATCGTGCCCGAGCTCGATGAGCCAGGCCGCGACCTGCTCGACGAAGCCCGTCGATCCGCAGACGAACACGACGGGTCGATCGGCCGCGGGGATCACCGCCGCCTCGAGCTGCTCGCGCGTGATCCTGCCCGGCGGCGTGGGCCAGCCGTCCGGGGCGCGGCGCGAGTAGATCACCTCGAACCGGAACGGCGAGCGCGCGTCGGCCAGTGCTGCGAGTTCGTCGGCGAAGTACACGTCGTCGGGCGTTCGCACGGCGTACAGCAACCGGAACGGCGTCGGGTCGTCGGCATCGGCGTGGGCCTGCGCCATGGCGAAGAGCGGGACGACGCCGGACCCGCCGGCGATGAGCTGCACCGGGCGGGCATCGCCACCCATCGACGGCGGCCGCCACACGAAGAACGCCCCGAGCGGCCCGTGCACCTCGAGCATGTCGCCCGCGCGCAGGACCTCGACGAGGAACGGCGAGACTTCGCCGTCGGGCAATTCGTCGACCGCGAGGACGACCCGGGAGCCGGCACCCGACGAGGCGATCGAGTACGACCGAGTCGCCGTGTAGCCGTCCTCCGCCGTGAGGCGCACGTCGAGGTGCTGTCCGGCGGCGTTGCCCGGCCAGCCGTCGACGTCGAGCTCGATCCGCGCGGCGCTGGGGGTCTCCCGCCTGGTGCGGGCGACGGTCGCGACGTGCCATCCCGCGCGCGACACGGGGGGAGCAGCGCTCACCAGTACCGCTCCTCCTTCCACGGGTCGCCCCGCAGGTGGTACCCGTTCTGCTCCCAGAACCCGGGTTCGTCGTCCTCCATCATCTCGAGCCCCCGCACCCACTTGGCGCTCTTCCAGAAGTAGAGGTGCGGCACGAGCAGCCGCGCCGGCCCGCCGTGCTCGGGATCGAGCGGCTCGCCGTCGAACTCGAACGCGATCCAGGCCTTGCCGTCGAGCAGGTCCTCGAGCGGCACGTTCGTCGTGTAGCCGCCGTAGCTGTGCGCCATCGTGAACGCGTAGTCGGTGTCGACGTCCTCGAACAGCGTGTCGAGGGCGACCCCGCGCCATCCGGTGCCCAGCTTCGACCAGTGCGTGACGCAGTGGATGTCGGTCGTGACGTCCTCGATCGGCAACGCCATCAACTGGTCCCAGTTCCAGGAGTGCTGGGCGCCCGACTCGGTGCGGATCGTGAACTCCCACTCCGCGGTGTCGACCTCCGGCGTCGGACCGGCCGACAGCACCGGGAAGTCGCCCACGAGCGTCTGCCCCGGGGGCAGCCGATCGTCGCGCTCGCGTGAACGTCCTGAGAAGCCCCTCGTGATGAACGACATGGCGCCCCCTCCCCCATCGGTCTCACGATAGTGACGGCGGGCACGGATGTCACCGGTCGATCCGCTTCGTCATCTTCACGAAACGTGAGACGGGCGCGCACCGGCGGTGCGCTGCGTAGGGTGGGGACATGGCTGCCATCGCGCTCGGCATCCCGGCCGTCCGCCGGGGTGGCTCCGACGTGCCGTCGATGGCGGGCCGACCGGATGTCGCGGGGCTCGTCGACCGCTTCGGGCGCGTCGCGCACGACCTCCGGATCTCGATCACGTCGGCGTGCTCGCTGCGCTGCACGTACTGCATGCCGGCCGAGGGCCTGCCGGTGATCCCCCGTGACGAGCTCCTGTCCGCAGCCGAGATCGGTCGCCTGGTCGGCATCGCGGTGCACGAGCTCGGCGTCCGCGAGGTGCGCTTCACCGGCGGCGAGCCGCTGACGCGCGGCGACCTCGTCGAGATCGTGCGGCGCAGCGCCGAGGCGGCACCGGGCACGCCGCTCGCGCTGACCACCAACGGGATCGGCCTCGACAAGCGCGCCGAGGCGCTGCGCGACGCGGGGCTCTCGCGCGTGAACGTCTCCCTCGACACCCTCGACCGCGAGCACTTCGCCCGCCTGACGCGGCGCGATCGACTGCCCGCCGTGCTCGCAGGGATCGCCGGCGCCCACCGGGCGGGCCTCGGGCCGCTGAAGGTCAACGCGGTGCTCATGCGCGAGACGCTCCACGACGCCCCCGCGCTGCTCGAGTGGGCGATCGAGCACGGGTGCCGGCTCCGCTTCATCGAGCAGATGCCGCTCGACGCCGACGAGGCGTGGCGACGCGAGCACATGGTCGACGCCGAGGAACTGCTCGCGGTGCTCGGCGCGCGCTTCGCGCTCACGCCGGTCGGACGCGAGGACCCGGCGGCGCCCGCCGAGGAATGGCTCGTCGACGGCGGCCCCGCGACGGTCGGCATCATCGCGTCGGTGACCCGCCCGTTCTGCGGCGCGTGCGACCGGACGCGGCTGACCGCGGAGGGCTCGGTCCGTTCGTGCCTGTTCGGCGACGACGAGACCGACCTGCGGGGACTGCTGCGCGCGGGCGCGGGAGACGACGAGATCGCCGAGGTCTGGCGCGCGGCGATGTGGGCGAAGAAGGCGGGCCACGGCATCGACGACGTCGACTTCGTGCGACCGGTCCGGACGATGGGGGGCATCGGTGGCTGACACGGCGACGACCGGAACGACGACCGTGCTCGTGCGCTACTTCGCTGCGGCGGCCGAGGCGGCCGGAGCCGAGGAGGAGCGGATCGACATGCCGGGCGACGGCGGCGCCGCCACGGTGGGCGCCCTCGCCGACCTGCTCGTCGCGCGCTACGGTCCGGCGATGGCGCGCGTGGTCGCGAATGGCTCGTTCCTCGTCGACGGCGTGGTGCGCCGCGACCGCGCGGCCTCGATCGGCGCGCAGGTCGACGTGCTGCCGCCGTTCGCGGGCGGCTGATCGCCGAGCCGGACGACGCCGGCCGTCAGAGGTTCACCCACTCGCTCGTGCCGCCGTCGAGGTGCTGCCGCTTCCAGATCGGCGTGCGCTCCTTGATCCGGTCGACGAGCAGGGCGCACGCGGCGAACGCCTCGGCACGATGCGGTGCGGCGACGGATGCCACGAGGGCGACGTCCCCGATCCCGAGCGCGCCGACGCGGTGCGCGGCCGCGACCGCGAGGCCCGTCTCGTGCGCGACCTCGGTGCACGTCTCGCGCAGGAACCGCTCCGCGTCGGGGTGCGCCGAGTAGTCGAGCGCCGACACGGTCTCGCCGTGGTCGTGGTCGCGGATGACGCCCTCGAACGTGACGAGCGCGCCGTCGCGCCGCGAGAGCACGAAGGCCTCGACGGCCGCGCGGTCGAGCGGCGCGTCGGTGACGACGGCGTAGACGTCGGGGGCGACGCGCGGCGTCGCGGAGTCGGACGGCGGACCCTGCTCAGGCATGCGGGGCTCCCCCGTGTTCCATCCGCTCGGACTCGCCGACGGGCTCGTCGCCCCCGGCGCCGGCGATCGGACGGCCCGCGTGGTCGCCGCCGGCGACCTGGTCGACGAGGTGCGGGAGGAGCTCGTCGAGCACGGCCAGGCCGTCGGCGACCCCTCCGCGTGAGCCGGGGAGGTTGACGACGATCGTGCGGCCGGCCACGCCGGCGAGGGCACGGCTCAGTGCCGCCGTCGGCGTCGCGGCGCGACCCGCGGTGCGGATCGCCTCGGCGACGCCCGGCAGCTCCCGGTCGATGACGGCGTGCGTCGCCTCGGGCGTGCGGTCCGTCGGGCTCACGCCCGTGCCGCCGGTGGTGAGCACGACGGCGGGCTGCTCGTCGACGGCGGCGCGGAGCGCCTCCGCGATGTCGGCATCGGCGACCACGCGCGGCTCGGCCGCGTCGAATCCGCGCGAGCCGAGCCATCCGGCGATCACCGGGCCCGTCGTATCGACGGCGGTGCCGGCCGCGGCGCGGGTCGACGCGACGAGCACGATCGCCCGCCGCGAGGCGCCATCCGATGCGAGCGCATCGTGCTCGGGCGACGCCAGCGCGTCCGCCCGCCAGACGCCCCGCTTGCCGCCGCGCTTCTCGACGAGCCGGATGCCGCCGAGCTGCGCGGCCGGGTCGACGGCCTTGACCATGTCGTGCAGGGTGAGGCCTGCCACGGCCACGGCGGTCAGCGCCTCCATCTCGACGCCCGTGCGACCCGTGGTCGACGCGGTCGCGCGGATCGTCACGGCGGCCTCCTCGAAGCCGAACTCGATCGACACGGCGTCGAGCGGCACGATGTGCGCGAGCGGGATGAGCTCGCTCGTGCGCTTGGCCGCGGAGATGCCGGCGATGCGGGCGGTCGGCAGTACGTCGGCCTTCTTCAGCCCGTCGGACTGCACGAGGCCGACGACCTCGGCCGTGGTGTCGAGGCGACCCGCCGCGATCGCGATCCGGCGCGTCACGGGCTTGCCGCCGACGTCGACCATGCGTGCGCGGCCGTCGTCGTCGAGGTGCGTGAGCTCGCTCATAGGAACACGGTATCGACCAGGTCGCCGGCCGCCAGGGCCTCGACGTCATCGGGGATCACGATGAGCAGCTCGGATGCCGCGAGCGCGGCGACGAGGTGCGAGCCCGGTCCGCCGACGGCCAGGGCGAGCCCTCCCTCGGTGCGGGTCCCGCGCAGGAACTGTCGCTTCCCGGGGACGGAGCGCACGGCGTCGGCGAGGGGCATCCGCTCGGTGCGGGCCGGCGGCAGCCCGGCGATCGCGCGCAGCGACGGCGCGACGAAGAGCGCGAACGAGAGTTGCGCGCTGACCGGGTTGCCGGGGAAGCCGATGAGCGGCACCCCGCGGTACACGCCGGTGGCCTGGGGTCCGCCGGGCTGCATGGCGACCGAGCCGACCCACGCGCCGAGCGGCTCGATGAGCTCTCGCACGACCTCGTACGCGCCCTGCGAGATCCCGCCGCTCGTGAGGACGAGCTCGGCCCCCGCGTCGATCGCGGCGTCGAGTTCGGCGCGGAGCCGGGCGACCTCGTCGCGGACGCGTCCGGCGTGCACGACGACGGCCCCGCACGCGGCGACCGCTGAGCGCAGTGCGATGCCGTTCGCGTCGGGAAGTTCGCCCGGTCCGAGCGGTGCGCCCGGTTCGACGAGCTCGCTGCCCGTGCTGATCACGGCGACGCGGACGCGCTCGCGAACGAGCAGCTCGGTGAGTCCCGAGGCCGCGGCCGCGGCGAGGTGACGCGGCGCCAGCCGGATGCCCGCGGGCAGCACGTCGTCGCCGGCGACGAGGTCGGACCCGGCCGCGCGGACGTACTCGCCCGCCGAGCGGGAACGGAGGACGCGCACGAGCTCGGAACCGTCGATCGCCTCCGTGTCCTCGACCGGGACGACCGCGTCGGCCCCCTCCGGCACCGGCGCTCCGGTCATGATCCGCACGGCGGTCCCGGCCGCGAGCGGAGCCGGCGTACCGGGGGCCGCCGCCGACTCGCCGACGACCGGAAGCTCGACGGGCGCGCCCGCGACGTCCGCCGCCCGCACCGCCAGGCCGTCCATCTGCGCGTTCCGGAAGGGCGGGAGGTCGATCGGCGACTCGACGGGCGAGGCGGTGATGCGCCCGAGCGCATCGCCCACTGCGACCCGCTCCGTCGGCCGGGCGCCGAGCGGGGCGAGCAGGGACCGCACGAACCGGGCGTGCTCGTCGAACGGGATGCGCGTCATCAGTACCTCGTCAGTTCGGGGTCGACGGTGAGCGACCACGCGTCGATGCCGCCGGTCAGGTTGCGCACCTCGGCGAACCCCGCGGCGATGAGGTGCTCGGCGGCGAGCCGCGAGCGCACGCCGAGGTGGCAGTACACGACGACGGATGCCGCGGGGTCGAGCTCCCTCGTGCGGGCGCCGAGCTCGTGCAACGGGATCAGGATCGAGCCGGCGATCGCGACCAGGTCGGCCTCCCACGGTTCGCGCACGTCGAGCAGCAGCGGGGGCGCGCCCGAGGCGAGCTCCGCGGCGAGCGCGGCCGCGTCGACCTCGCCGGGCGCGGAGGGCGCGGAGGGCGCGCTCGCCCCGGCGTGCGCCGGCACCGCGGGCGGCTGAGGCGCGGGCGCGTCATCCGCCCGCGCGTACACGATCTCGCGAGTGCGACCGGCCAGCGCGTCGTAGACCGCCACCCGTCCGAGCAGGGGCTCGCCGAGTCCGGTCAGCAGCTTCAGCACCTCCCCGGCCATGAGCCCGCCGGTCACGGTGCAGACGGTGGGGAGGATGCCGTCGACCTCGCAGCTCAGCCCCGCGTCGGCCGGCGGCTCGGGGAAGAGGTCGCGGTACGAGACGCCCCGCGCCTCCCACGACACCCCGACCTGGCCGGAGAACCTCGCGGCCGAGCCCCAGACGAGCGGGATCCCGGCGCGCGCGGCCGCGTCGTCGGCGACATACCTCGTGAGGATGTCGTCGGTGCCGTCGACCACGAGATCGGCGCCGGAGAGCAGGTCGTCGGCGTTGCCCGCATCGAATCGCGCACAGAACGGCCGGACCTCGGCGTCGGGCGCGAGGAGCAGTGCGGCATCCGTCGCGGAGTCGACCTTGGCCCGCCCGACGTCGGCGTCGTGGTGCAGCGTCTGGCGGTGGAGGTTGGTCGGCTCGACCACGTCGTCGTCGACGAGCGTGAGGCGCCCCACGCCCGCCGCGGCGAGCGCGGGGACCACGGCGCTGCCGAGCCCGCCCATGCCGAGCACCACGACGTGGGCTCCGGCGAGTCGGCGCTGGCCTGCCCCGCCCACGCCCGGGAGCACGCGCTGCCGCGCGAACCGCGGCGAATCGGGATCGATGGGCATGGCTCGATTCTTCCAGCAGGGCTAGGCCATCGGGCCGCCCGAGGCAATCCCTGTCGTCCTCACAGGAAGGCCGCCTAGCGTCGAGGGTCAGGCCGTGCCGGCGGGGTGGCGCGGTCCGAGCACCGCAAGACACCGACTTCCGGGTCTTGCGCGCTGCGAACGAATGCGGGAGCGTGATGAGGGGGCCTCGATGAGCCGCACGACAGGAGCACCGCCCGGCGCCGGGCCGGACCGGTCGCGAGACCGGTCGACCGACGTGATGCGCCTGATCCGCGACCTCGTCCCGCAGCGCCCGCGCTTCCTGCGCGGACCGCGCATCCCGGATGGGGTGCGCTCCCCCGTCATCGTCACGGAGCGCCTCACGCTGCGCCCGCACCGGCTGGCCGATGCCGCCGCCTGGTACGAGCTGCAGTCGGATCCGGCGGTGGTCGAGCACCTCTCGTGGCCGTTGCGGACGCGCGCCGAGTCGTTCGTGCACCTGCTCAACCGGACGCACCACAGCCGGCTCGAGCAGCGCGACGACTTCCTCGCCCTCGCGGTGCTCCTCGACGACCAGCTGATCGGCGATGCGTCGCTGCACCTGCGCTCGCTCGATCCGGCCGCACGTCGGGTCGAGGTCGGCTGGGTGATCGGTCCGCGGTGGCAGGGCAGGGGCTACGCCTCCGAGGCGGGACTCGCGATGCTCGGGCTGGCGTTCGGCCAGCTCAGGGCGTCGGTCGCCGAGGCGCACATGACGCCCGGCAACGCCGCCTCGAAGGCGCTCGCCGAGCGGCTCGGCTTCGAGGAGGTCGGGAACGACGGCACGACGCGCGTGCTGGCCATCGACGCGGAACGGTACGCGGCACTGCACGGCAGCTGACCCGGCGACGATCGTGCGCCCGATCCGGTCGGGAGCGGCGCTGGATCGCTTCCGCAGGTGCGGGTATCCTCACACTATGGTGACGCATTCGCGGGAAGAACGATGACGTCGTTCCGCATCAGCGAGGCAGCAGCCCTCCTCGGGGTGAGTGACGACACGGTCCGCCGGTGGGCCGACGCGGGTCGCCTCGAGCTCGAACGCGGCCCGAACGGCATCCGCATGGTCGCGGGGTCCGAACTCGTCCGGCTGCTCGGCGACGAACCCGACGGCGGCGCGCTCGCCCGGGCGTTCCCGCTCGCGCGCGCCTCGACGCGCAACCGCTTCGTCGGCCTCGTCACCGCCGTCGAGCGCGACGGCGTGATGGCCCAGGTGGAACTCCGCGCGGGACCGTTCCGGATCGTCTCCCTCATGAGCCGCGAGGCCGCCGACGAGCTCGGCCTCGAACCCGGCATGCTCGCCGCCGCGAGCGCGAAGGCCACCGTGGTCTCGATCGAGCTCCCGGGCGGGGTCGACGCGTGAGCCGAAGCGCCCGAGACGGCGGGCGGCGGATGCTCCGCTCCCGCGTCGCCGCGGTCGTGCTCGCCGGTGCGGGGCTCGCCGGGCTCGCGGCGTGCGCGGGCGGCACCGGCGGGTCCGCCGAGCGGGGCGGGTCGGCGGGCCAGTCGATCGTCGCGATCGAGTCGGGCACGATCACGGTGTTCGCGGCCGCGTCGCTCACCGAGGCGTTCGAGGAGCTCGCCGATCGGTTCGAGCAGCGGCATCCCGAGGTCGACGTCGTCCTGAACCTCGGCGGGAGCGCCGCGCTCGCGCAGCAGATCGTCGCGGGCGCCCCGGCCGACGTCTTCGCCGCCGCCGCCGAACCCCCCATGGCGAGGATCGTCGACGCGGAACTCGCCGACGGCGCGACGGTCTTCGCGACGAACACGCTCGGACTCGCCGTGCCGGCCGGCAACCCGGCCGGCATCACCGGCCTCGCCGACCTCGCCCGCGACGAGTTCCGGATCGCGCTGTGCGACGAGAGCGTCCCCTGCGGCGCCGCCGCCGCGTCGCTGCTCGACGACGAGGGGGTCGACGCGGCTCCCGACACGCTCGAGTCCGACGTGAGGGCCGTGCTCACGAAGGTCGCCCTCGGCGAGGTCGACGCGGGACTCGTCTACCTGACGGACATCCGCTCGGCCGGCGATGCGGTGGAGGGCATCGGGGTGCCGGCCGCGGCATCCGTCGTCAACCGCTACCCGATCGCCGACCTCGTCGACGCGCCGCATCCGGCAGCGGCAGCCGCGTTCCGGGACTTCGTCACCGGCCGGGACGGTCGCGACGTGCTCGAGCGGTTCGGGTTCGGCGCGCCGTGACCGCGCGGCAGGCGTCGCCGCGCGCGCCCGCACGGCGGGGCGTCGCCCGCTCCCACGGCGGCCTCGCGTGGCCGGTCGCCCTGCTCGCCGGCGTCGGACTGGCGGTGCTCGTGCTGCCCCTCGTCGCGCTCGTCGCCCGCGCCCCGTGGGGCGAGCTCGGGGATCTGCTCGCACGCGAGTCCGTGCTCGAGGCGCTCGTGCTCTCCCTCGGCACCGCGATCGCGGCGACGGGCGCGTGCCTGGTGCTCGGCGTGCCGCTCGCGGTCCTCCTCGCGCGCGCCGCATCGTGGCCGGCACCGGGACGACGCTTGCTCCGGGCGGCCGTGACCGTGCCGCTCGTCCTGCCGCCCGTCGTCGGAGGGATCGCCCTGCTGCTCCTCCTCGGCCGCCGCGGGGTGCTCGGTGGCGCCCTCGGCGACCTGTTCGGCATCACCGTGCCGTTCACGACCGGGGCGGTGGTGCTCGCGCAGGTCTTCGTCGCGCTGCCCTTCCTCGTGTTCGCGGTCGAGGGTGCGCTGCGCTCGGCCGATCGGCGCACCGAGCTCGCGGCGGCGACGCTCGGGGCGTCGCGCTGGCAGGTGTTCCGCCATGTCACGCTGCCGCTCGTCGCGCCCGGGGTCGCCGCGGGCGCCGTGCTCTGCTTCACGCGGGCGCTCGGCGAGTTCGGGGCGACGATCACCTTCGCCGGGTCCCTGCCCGGCGTCACCCGGACCCTGCCGATCGCGAGCTACCTCGCGATGCAGACCGATCCCGACGAGGCGATCGCGCTCGCGCTCCTGCTGCTCGCCGTGTCGGTCGGCGTGCTCCTGCTCCTCCGCGACCGCTGGCTGCCGGGGGTGCGCGGATGACGGCGGCGACGCCCGCGCACCGGCCGGGGCCGTCCGACGCGCGCCCGGCGTTGCACGCCGAGGTGACCGTCACGCGCGGCACGCATCGGGTCGAGGCGTCGTTCGAGGCGCTGCCGAGGCATCCGCTCGCCGTCATCGGGCCGAACGGCGCCGGCAAGTCGACCCTGCTCGCCGCGATCGCGGGCCTCGTGCCGATCGACGCGGGGCGCGTGCGGATCGGATCCCGCGACGTCGATCGCCTCCCGCCGGAACGACGGCGGATCGGCGTGCTGTTCCAGGACTACGTGCTGTTCCCGCACCTCACGGTGCGCGACAACATCGCGTTCGCCGCGCGCATGCGCGGGTCCCGGCACGCCGCCCGGGCCGCCGCCGAGCCGTGGCTCGAACGCTACGGCCTGACCGCGCTCGCCGAGCGGCTGCCCGGCGAACTGTCGGGCGGGCAGGCGCAGCGCGTCGCGCTCGCCAGGGCGCTGGCGGCCGAGCCCGAGGTGCTCCTGCTCGACGAGCCGATGTCGGCGCTCGACGTCGAGCTCAGGCACGACATGCGGGCCGAGCTCGCCGCGCACGTGCGCGAGTTCGGCGGCGCGACCGTGGTCGTGACGCACAGCCGGGCGGATGCCGCGACCCTCGCCGACCACGTGCTCGTACTCGAGTCGGGCCGCGTGACGCAGCGGGGCACGCTCGACGAGCTCGCCGCGGCACCCGCGACGCCGTACGTGCGGCGGATGCTCGCGCGCCCGGACGACGTGGACTGAGCGCTCAGTGCGGCGTGTCGAGGTGCACCGCGACGGCGTCGGCGTCGGCGACCTCGGGCCACGACCACACCGCGAACCGGAACTCCGCGACGGCGCAGGTGGGCATGTGCTCGATCTCACCTGACAGCCGGTAGGCGAGGTCGGACATGCCCGGGTCGTGCGCGACCACCATCGCGGTGCCGACCTCCTCGTCGAGCTCGGCGACGACGCCGAGGATCGTGTCGGGCCCGGCGCCGTAGAGGCGCTCGTCGAGCACGAGCACGTCGGCGGGCAGGGCGAGGGCGTCCGCCATCGCCTCGGCGGTGGTCCGTGCCCGCACGGCGGTGCTCGATCGGATCGCCTCGGGAACGACGCCGCGTTCGCGGAGCCTGACCGCCATCGCGGGGGCGTCGCGTCGACCGCGGTCGTTCAACGGCCGATCGTGGTCGGCGAGGGTCGGATCGCCCCACGCCGACTTCGCGTGACGCACGAGCACGAGGGTCTTCATGGGGCGAGTCTGCCACTGCGGGCGGGCCGCGTCGCGGGCGGGTCCGTGTCGGGCGGGCCGTCGTGCGGGGTCGGCGGGTCCGGACGCCCCGACGCGCGCTACTCCGACGCGGTCGCGGTGGGCTCCGCCGGCCCGGGCGCCATCCGACGCGCGACGCCCGCCGCGAACTCGAGCACGCAGAGCGCCGCGAGCCGCACGGTGCGCCCGTCGGCCGCGTCGGCGGTGGCATCGATCTCGACGAGGTCGGCGCTCCGCACGCGAGGGTCGGATGCCGCGGCGCGCACGAGCGCGCGGAGCTCCCACGCCGCGAGGCCGCCGGGCACCGACGCGGGGCACGCGGGCACGACGGCTCGATCGCACGCGTCGACGTCGACGTCGAGGTGCACCGGCCCGCCGGCCGCCCCGGCGATCTCGAGCGCCTCCGCCATCGCGAGGTGCGGGAGGCGGTGGTGCAGTTCGTCGCGGTGGATGACGGTGATCCCGAGGTCGGCCGCGCGCCGCGCGTAGGCGGCGGAGTTGGCGAAGTCCTGGATGCCGATCTGCACGATGCGGCTCGGGTCCAGTCCGGCCTCGACGAGGCGGCGCACGGGCGACCCGTTGGAGACGCCGTCTCGGAGGTCGTAGTGCGCGTCGATCGTGACCAGCCCGGCCGTGCCCAGGTCGGCGCCCCAGGCCCCCAGCGCGGTCGCGAACGTCACCGAGTTGTCGCCGCCGAGTGCGACGAGCGCCTCGGACCGCGCGAGCACTTGGGTGACACGAGACCGCGTGCGCGCCTCGCCCGCCTCGCCGTCGGGCTCGTGGATGTCGCCCGCGTCGACGAGGTCCAGCTCGCCGAGGTCCGCGCCGCCCGCGAGCGGCGAGTCGAACGGGTCGCGGGAGCGGTCGGGGACGAGCGCCGGGCTGTACCGCCGCAGCGCCTCGCGGATCGCGGCGGGCGTCGCGTGCGCGGCCGTCGGCGACAGCGAGGTGCGCCACGCGGGAACGCCGAGGATCGCGAGCGCCGCCCGGACGCCCTCGGGCGACTCGTCGAACGCCGGCCAGTCCCCCGCGCGCGGCCAGAGCGGATCGTGCGAGAGTGCGGCGGACTCGGTCATGGTGCCGACGGTAGCAACGACGGATGCCGCGGGCCCACGCCTCAGCGCGGCCGCGTGTCTGCGATCCCGGACGGCCGGACTGCGACGCCTGCCGCGCCGCGCGCCCGGCGACGCGCGATCATCCGGATGGCGAGCTTGCGGAGTTCCTCCACCCAGAGCACCGACGACGCCATCGCCACGCAGACGGCCCAGTGCATGGCATCCAGCGCCGTCGTGCCGAAGGCGACCTGCAGGGGCGCCCACGAGACGACCGCGACCTGGAGGACGACGGCGAGCGCGACCGCACCCCACAGCCAGCGGTTCGCGAAGACGCCGCGGAACGCGCTCGAGGTCGCCGACCGCGCCGTGAACGCGGTGAACAGCCCGGCGAACACCAGCGTCGTGAACCCTGCGGTGCGCGCCGTCTCGAACGTGTCGGTTCCGCCCGGGATCAGCCCGCCCGGCAGGAACGCGTCCATCGTGAGCAGCGTCGCGACCGCGATGACGACGCCCGTGGTCGCGATGCCGACCCACATGCCGAGGTCGATCGCGCGATCGTGCAGGCCGCGCGGCGGCCTCGCCATGACGTCGTCGACCTCGGGGTCCACGCCCATCGCGAGCGCGGGACCGGAGTCGGTGACGAGGTTGATCCAGAGGATCTGGGTCGCGAGCAGCGGCAGCACGACCGCCTCGTCGGAGGCGCCCGCGAACCCGAGCGCCCCGGCGAACACGACGCCGAGGAACACCGTGAGCACCTCGCCCATGTTGGAGTACAGCAGGTAGCGCAGGAACTTCCGGATGTTGTCGAAGATCACCCGGCCCTCGCGCACCGCGTGGACGATCGTCGCGAAGTCGTCGTCGGCGAGGATCATCTTCGCCGCCTCCTTCGTGACCTCGGTGCCCGTGACGCCCATCGCGATCCCGATGTCCGCGGACTTCAGCGCGGGTGCGTCGTTCACGCCGTCGCCGGTCATCGCGACGACGAGCCCCTCGGCCTGCAGGGCGTCGACGATGCGGAGCTTGTGCTGGGGCGCGACGCGCGCGAACACCGACACCGTCCGCACGGCGTCGCGCAGCTGCCGTTCGTCCATGCCGTCGAGGCGCGCACCGGGGAGGGCGATGCCGTCCTCGTCGATGATGCCGAGGTCGCGCGCGATGCGCGCCGCCGTGGCCGGGTGGTCCCCCGTGATCATGACGACGCGGATGCCGGCGGCGCGCGCCTCCGCGATCGCGGGTCGCACCTCGGGCCGCGGCGGGTCGATGATGCCCACGACCCCCGCGTAGACGAGGTCCTCCTCGGCGGCCTCGTCGAGCCCCGCGGCATCCGCCTGCGCGTCGTCGCCGGCGAGTTCGGGCGCAGGCCGGTACGCGACCGCGAGCGTGCGGAACGCCTCCTCCGACAGCGCCTCGATCTCCGCGAGCGCGTGGGCGCGGCGCACCGCGTCGAGCGGCACGACCTCGTCGCCGACCCGCAGGCGCGTGCAGTGGCGGAGCAGCACGTCCGGTGCGCCCTTGCTGAGCACGACGACGTCCCCGCCCTCGTGCCGGTGCGCGGTCGACATCATCTTGCGCTCGGAGCTGAAGGGCACCTCGCCGACGCGCCCGTACCGGGCCGCCTCCTCCGTGGTGCCGGCGATCTTCCGCGCGGCGACGAGGAACGCCGCCTCGGTCGGGTCGCCCTCGATCTCCCAGGTGCCGTCGCGCTCGGCCAGCTGGGCGTCGTTCGCGAGCGAACCGGCGCGGAGCACGAGCTGGGCCTCGGCGCGCAGCGGCCCCTCGGCGAGCGGTCGCCCCTTCGAGGTGGCCGCCCCCACGGGCGCGTAACCGACGCCGCCGAGGTCGACGACGCCCGAGGCCGTGACGATCCGCTGGATCGTCATCTGGTTGGTCGTCAGCGTTCCCGTCTTGTCGGTGCAGATGACGGATGCCGACCCGAGCGTCTCCACGCTCGAGAGCTGCTTGACGACGGCGTTCCTGCGCGCCATCCGCTGCACGCCGAGCGCGAGCACGAGCGACATGATCGCCGGGAGCCCCTCGGGCACGGCCGCGACCGCGAGCGAGACGCCGAGCAGCAGCACGGTCACGAACCCGGCCGGCGTGTCGACGCCCTGGACGATGGTCACGGTGAGCATCACGACGATCGCGATGGCGACGACGATGCGACCGAGCATGCGCCCGAGGTGCGCGACCTCGACCTGCAGCGGGGTGGGCTCCTCGACGGTCTCGTCGAGCATCGTCGCGATCGCGCCCATCTCGGTCGCCATGCCCGTCCCGGTCACGATCGCGCGCCCCGTGCCGCGGCTGACCGCGGTGCCCGCGAACACCATGTCGTGCCGGTCGCCGAGCGGCACGCGCCCCTCGAGCGTCGACGGGTCCTTCTCGACGGGCTCGCTCTCGCCGGTGAGGGATGCCTCGGCCACGCGCAGCGCGTTCGCGCGCACGAGTCGCGCATCCGCGCCGACCCGGTCGCCCTCGGCGAGCGCGAGCACGTCGCCGGGCACGAGGGCGTCGCTCGCCACGGTCCGGAGCTCGCCGTCCCGGAGGACCGTCGAGTGCGCCCTGGTCATCACGGCGAGCGCGGCGACCGCCCGCTCCGCGCGGGACTCCTGCACCAGCCCGAGCACGGCGTTCAGCACGATGATGGCGAGGATCACGACCGCGTCGATCGGCCAGCCGTGCGCCCCCTCGATGAGCCATGCGGCGACCGAGACGACGACCGCCGCGAACAGGAGCAGGATGAGCGGGTCCGCGAGCTGGGCGACGACCCGGCGCCAGAACGGCACCCGGCGTGCGGGCCTCAGCTCGTTCGGGCCGTGCGTCCGGAGCCGCTCCCCCGCCTCGGCCGCGGCGAGCCCGACGTCGGGGTCGACGCCGAGGCGACCGGCGACCTCGGCCGGGTTCTCGCAGGCGGGGTCGAAGTCGCGGGGGGTCGCCATGGATCCATGGTGTGCACGCCCGCCGACGGCATGCAACGGCCGAACGACCCCCGCTGCGCGACGGCGCGCGGCGGCGGCCGACGGCGTAGGCTCGCGGCATGGAAGACGAGTCCATCGCCGTGCTCGTGACCGGATCGGAACGCCGGCTGCTCGAGCCCGAGACCCGACGGGACCCCGCGGCCCTCGAGGACCTGCTCCACGAGTCGTTCCGCGAGATCGGACGCAGCGGACGCCTGTGGACGCGCGACGAGCTCATCGACGTCATGACCGGGCCCGACGCGGTCGACGTGCAGTCGGCGGTCGTGACCGGAGAGCACGTCGAGCTCGTCGGACCCGACCTCGCCCTCCTGACGTACACGCTCGACGCCGACGGCATGCGGAGCCGCCGCAGCTCGCTCTGGCGGCTCACGGGCGGCCGGCCGAGGATGCTGTTCCACCAGGGGACGCCACTCGGCCCGCACGTCGGCTGACCGCGCAGCGTCGCCGCACCGGCGTCAGCGTGCCGGCGTCAGCGTGCCGGCGCCGCGGGCACGGCGAGGGCGAGGAGATGGTTCACGTCGGTGAGGATCGCGTCGTGGAGCACCGAGGAGAGCTCCGGCCGACGTGCGGCACCGCTCAGGACGCCGACGACCCACCCGGCTCCGGCGGCGCGGCCCGCCTCGAGCATCGCGATGGAGTCCCCCGCGACGAGCACCTGGCGCACGTCCAGCGTGCCGACGAGTTCCATCGCGTGGTGCACGGCGAACGGCGCGGGCGGGGCGGCCGCCACGTCGTCGACGGCCACGACGGCGTCGACCGCTCCCGGCGCGCGGAGGTCGCCCGACACCGACCAGCCGAGGCGCGCGAGCGCGTCGACCGCGACGCCGTGCGGTCCCTCGCACACCAGCACGACGCGCACGCCCCGGCGGCGCAGCTCGGCGAGCGTCGACTCGACGCCCCTGACGGGCACCGGCGGCGCCGCGGCATCCGTCGACCGCCGGACCACCGCACCCTCGAAGGCCAGCACGGCGAGGGTGATCATCGATCCGCCTCGGCGGGGTGCGATCGCGTGAGCGGCGTGCGACGGTCGACCTCGTTCTCGATCGTGAAGGTCGCGAGCTCGGGCCGGTACCGGTCGTCGGCGTAGGCGAGCGGCCGCCGCGCCGAGTCGAACGTGATGCGGCGCTCGCGGAGGAGCGGGCTGCCGGCGTCGACCTCCAGGAGCTCGGAGTCGAGGGGGTTGGCGGCGACCGCGTCGATCGTGTGGCGCGCGCGTCGCAGGTCGACCCCCCGCGACACCAGGTGCGCGTGCAACGAGCCCCGGTCGCAGTCGAGGTCGTCGAGCAGCGCGCCGATCTCGGGCGGGAACGAGCTGCGCTCGACCATCGTCGGCACGCCGTCGAGCAGTCGGACGCGAACCACCTGGGTCACCGTCGCGCCCTCGTCGAGCCCGAGGAAGCCCGCGACGGTCGACGGAGCCGGCCGGGCGCCCGCCTCGAGAGTCCGCTGCCCCGGCTCGCGCCCGATCGCGCGCGCCCACTCGGTGAACGAGGTGAACGTCGAGAACGGCTGCGTCGGAACGACGCGACCGACGAGCGGGGGTCGCCCCCTGCCCCCGACGACGTATCCCTCCTCGCGCAGCACTGCGAGCGCCCGGCGCACCGGGCCGCGGCTCGTGCCGAACTCGCGGCACAGCGCCGCCTCGCTCGGCAGTCGCATGCCCGCGGTCCAGTCGCCGCGTCCGATGCGCTCGCGCAGGGTGTCGTGCACCCGCTCGTGGAGCGGCAGCTCGGTGGACATGCCTCGACCGTACGGAGTCGGCGCATGCCACGGGGTGGGCACGATGCGACAGGACGGTGAAGCTTCGGTGAACCGCGGGCGACGCGCTCGGACGACGCCTCGCGCCGCCGACCGCGACGCGGCTCAGCGCACGTCGGGCGTCAGCTCCCTCGCCCTCCGGAGCACCCGGACGAAGGCCTCGAGGTCGAGTCGATCGAGCCTCGGAACCGCGATCGCGGCGGACCCGACCTTCACGCGCCCGAGCTCGGACGCGTGTCGCTGCACCAGGTGGGCGCCCTCCTCAGCGGCGTTCACGTAGATGCTCAGGTGCTTCGCCTGGTCGGCGAGCCCGACGAGGAACCAGTCGACCGCTCCCCCCTTCGGACGGGACTGGGTGATCGCGCCGTAGCCGATGATCGCCTGCTCGGTGCCGCCCCAGAAGACGCCCTCCCAGAGCGCGCGTTCGAGCCCGGCGAACTCGGCAGCGATGATGCGGTCGAGCGCTCGCAGGTCGTCGGCCCGCTCGCCACGCTGCGCCGCCAGGAGTTCGTCGACGTCGCGATCGGTGCGTTCCATGCCTCGATCCTGCCACCCGCCGCGGACGCGCCGGCGGCGTGGGCGTCACCTGCTCGGCCCGACGGCCAGAGCCTCGATCGCGGCCAGACGCTGGTTCCGGTTCCCGGTGATCTCGACGACTTCCGGACGTTCGCCGACGACGTCCGGGTCGTCGATGAGATCGAGGAGGGCGTCGTTCATCGCGTCTCGGAGCGCCAGGTGCTCGTCAGCACCGGCGGCGATCCCATCCATCGTCGTGAGCGGCAGGACGACCAGGAGGTCGACGTGCTGGAGCGCCTCTCGGGTGATCGATTCCGATCGCTTCAGGAGATCGCGTGAGACGGACGTGCCTGCGAGCTCGTCCAGGGCGTGCAGGTATGCGAGGAAGTCGATGGGGCCGCGCTCGGCGATGAACTGCTCGGCGGACTCGTCCGGGTGGAGCCGGGACGCGGAGAGGCGAAGCTGCGTGGCGAACAGGCCGGCGTTCGGGTCGTCCCACGCCTCGTCCACGAGCTCGAACGGATCGGGCAGCACCGCGAACTCCGGGTGGCGAACGGAGAAGTCGGAGATGAGCGTGCTCTTCCCGCTCGCGTGGGTCCCGGAGACGACGATCCGCATGTCGCGACTCTAGGACGTGGAGTGATTCGGCCGCGCACGCGAGCGGTGCAGGTGGATCTCGTGGGCGCAGTGCTGGGCCCGCCCGGGCACGTCGGCCGGGTCCTCAACCCGACCAGGGCAGGGGCAGCGCCTCGACCGATGCGCCCGCCGCGACGCCGCCCGGCGGGACGACGAGCACGACGTCGGCCACGGCGAGGCCGCGAAGCATCCCCGAACCGACGTGCGAGACCGGGGCCGCCTCCCCGCCGACGAGGGTCGCGGGCACGAGGCCGGTGGAATGCGCTCGGCCGGGCAGCGCGCGTGCCGCGGCGACCGTGCGCGGGGCGGCCCCGATCCCGGTCCACGCGGCGAGGAGCGGCGCGCCGAGCGCGACCAGGCCGAGCATCGCGGCGAGGGGGTTGCCCGGCAGGCCGAGCACGAGGCGACCGCCGGCGCCGGGAAGGCGGGCGAGCAACGTCGGCCCGCCCGGCCGCGTCGCGAGGCCGGGCACCACGAGGTCGGCGCCGTCGGCGGCGAGCGCGGTGCGGACGTGGTCGGCGCTCGAGCGGCCCGTGCCGCCGGTGGTCACGACGAGGTCGACGTCGTCGGCCGCGAGGGCGACCCGTGTCGCCGGCTCGTCGTCGCCGACGCGGTGGATCGCGACGACCTCGGCGCCGAGCGCGCGCAGGGCGGCCGGAACGGCCACGCCGAAGCTGTCGCGCACCTCCCCGGACGCGGGCACGCCGGACTCGACGACCTCGTCGCCCGTGAGGATCAGGGCCACGCGCGGCCGGCGACGCACGGCGAGGTCGTCGGCGCCGGTCGCAGCGGCGAGCGCGATGCGCGGCGGCGTCAGGACCGCGCCGGCATCGAGCAGGCGATCGCCGATCGCCGCCTCGACGCCCGCCGGACGGATGTGCCGCCGCCCCTCGACGTCGTGACGACCGGTCTCGCCGACGGGTTCGAGGATGCCGCCGTCGACCCGCCCCGCCTCGACCCGCAGCACGGCCTCGGCGCCGGGCGGCACCGGCGCGCCCGTCACGATCACGACGGCCTCGCCTGCCCCGAGCTCCGCCGGAGACGCGGCCGGCCGCAGCCGCCACGGCGCCCGGCCGCACACCGCCCAGCCGTCCATCGCCGCCGAGGCGAAGTGCGGCAGGGGGATGGCGGTGACGAGCGGTTCGGCGAGCACGCGACCGAGCGCCTCCGCGAGCGGCACGCGCTCGGTGGTCGGCGCGGGCGCGGCCGAGCGCGCGAGCGCGCGCGCCTCGCTGAACGCGACGGGCCTGCTCACGATCCGGCGAGCCGGCGTGCCCGCTCCAGCGCGTCGGCCGCGGCGGCATCCGGATCGGCACCTGCGGCCGCAGCGAGGCCCGCGGCGTAGCCCGCGAGGTACGTCGTCACAGGGGCGGCGGGCCGGACCACCGCGTGCGCGGCCACGCCGGCGACGCCGAGCACGAGGTCGAGGTCGAGCGGGGCACCGGTGATGTCGAGCTCGGCACGCACGCGGTCGGCCCAGTCGGACAGCACCCGGTGCAGGTCGTCCTGTTCGCTCATGTCGATGCTCCTTCCGTCGTGGGGCCCGGCGCGGCGCCGGTCGCGCTGCGCGACCCGAGATGCGCGTCACCGGCCCCGCCTGCTGTCGCGCCGACGGCCCGTGCGTCGGCCCACGTGTCCACGTCCATCGTGGCGCGTCCGGGCAGTCGGACGTCGGCCAGGCGCAACGCGGCGACCAATCGGCGCATCGACGCACCCTCGAGCCGGCCCGCCCCGGCGATCGCCGCGTCGAGCGCGCGACGGCGGACGACGCTCGTCAGGTACTGGGCCCGCCCGTCGTCATCGACGCCCTGCACGCCGTCGACCCGTTCGGCGTCGGACCCTGCCAGCGCCGCGAGGAGCGGCCCGATCGCCTCGTCGGCGAACGGCTGGTCGCCCGCGAGCAGCAGCACCGCGTCGTCCTCGGCCTCGGCCTCGGAGCGGGGCGGCAGCGCGGCCACGCCCGCCGCCACCGCGGCCGCGGGACCGGAGAACGCGGGCTCCTCCCGCACGACGACCACGTCGGGCGGCAGCCGCGAGGCCCCGACCTCGCCGACCACGACCCGCCGCCGCGCGACGCCGGCGGCGGACACCACGCGCTCGAGCAGCGTCCGCCCCTCGACGCGCAGGTCGCCCTTGGCGATGCCGCCGAGCCGCTCGGCACGCCCGCCCATGAGGATCACCGCATCGACCACGACCACGCGTTCACTGTAGATCGCCCGGTCCGGGTCGGGGCGTGATAGGCAGGGGGCATGGGCAGGATCACCGCGAGGACGCGGGTCACACGGGTCACCGTCGGCGGCGCGACATCCCGGCGGGAGGACCACCTCGCGGTCGAGGAGCCGCTCGAGATCCGGGTCGGCGGGCGCCGACTCGCGGTCACCATGCGCACGCCGGGGCACGACGTCGACCTCGCCACCGGCTTCCTCGTCTCCGAAGGGGTCGTCTCGCGAGGCGACCAGGTCGCCGCCGCCATCCACTGCGGCGCACCCGGCGAGAACACCTACAACGTGCTCGACGTCGGCCTCGCGGCCGGCGTGCCGGCACCGGATGCCTCGACGGAGCGGAACTTCACGGTGACCAGCTCCTGCGGCGTGTGCGGCAAGGCGAGCATCGACGCCGTGCGGACGCGGTCGGCCTACGACGCCGGCGGCGACGCCTTCCGGCTCGACCCGGCCCGGCTCGCGGGCTTCCCCGACCGGATGCGCGCCGGGCAGGCGGTCTTCGAGCGCACCGGGGGCCTGCACGCGGCGGCACTCTTCGACGGCCGGACGGGCGAGCTCCTCGTGCTGCGCGAGGACGTGGGCCGCCACAACGCCGTCGA
The DNA here is from genome assembly GCF_042672355.1 of Agromyces binzhouensis. NCBI lineage: Bacteria > Bacillati > Actinomycetota > Actinomycetes > Micrococcales > Microbacteriaceae > Agromyces > Agromyces binzhouensis. The sequence goes on from NZ_JBHXVJ010000001.1 coordinate 33,761, forward strand.
CAAGGTCGTCGGCTGGGCCGCACGCGAGGGCCTGCTGCCGCTCCGCGGCACGGTCCTGCAGGTCTCGGGTCGCGCGAGCTTCGAGCTCGCCCAGAAGGCGACGATGGCCGGCATCCCCGTGCTCGCGGCCGTGTCGGCGCCGTCGTCGCTCGCGGTCGAGCACGCGGCGGCGGCCGGCCTGACCCTCATCGGGTTCCTGCGCGGCGAGTCGATGGTCGTCTACGCCGGCGGCGAGCGCATCGAGGAGCCGATCGGCGCGGCGGTGCGCGGCACGGCGACCGAGGCGGTGGCGGGCTGATGGACGAGCGGACGCCGGAGTCGTACCCCGACCTCGAGGTCGGGCACCCGAAGGAATGGGCCGTCGGCGTCCCGGGGATCCTGCACTCGATCGAGCCCGCGCTCGCCGGCATGGGCCTCTCGCGCACCGCGCGGCTCGCCCTCGCCATCAACCAGAAGGACGGCTTCGACTGCATGAGCTGTGCGTGGCCCGACCCCGGCCACCGCAACCGGCTCGAGTTCTGCGAGAACGGCATGAAGGCGACGACGTGGGAGGCCACGCCGATCACCGTGCCCCGCGAGTTCTGGGCCGAGCACTCGCTCACGAACCTCGCCGACCGGGGCGAGTACTGGCTCGGTCGACAGGGCCGGCTCACCGAGCCCGTGCACAAGCCCGCCGGCTCCGATCACTACGAGCCGATCTCGTGGGACGACGCGTTCCGCATCATCGCGGAGCGGCTGAACGCGCTCGAGTCCCCCGACCGGGCCGCGTTCTACACGAGCGGTCGCACCGCGAACGAGACCGCGTTCCTCTACCAGCTCTTCGTCCGGGCGTTCGGCACGAACAACCTCCCCGACTGCTCGAACATGTGCCACGAGTCGACCGGCACGGCCCTGCTCTCCACGATCGGCATCGGCAAGTCGACCGTGCACTACGACGACTTCGCGAAGGCAGACCTCGTCATCGTCATGGGCCAGAACCCGGGCACGAACCATCCGCGCATGCTCACGGCCCTCGAGGAGACCAAGCGGGCGGGCGGGCGGGTCGTGAGCGTCAACGTGCTCCCCGAGGCCGGGCTCATCCGGTACAAGAACCCGCAGCGGGTGCGCGGCATCCTCGGGAAGGGCACGGCGATCGCCGACCGGTTCCTGCAGATCCGCTCCGGCGGCGACATGGCCCTGCTGCAGGCCGTCTCCCGGCGCGTGCTCGACGCCGAGGAGGCCGCGCCCGGCACGGTGCTCGACCACGACTTCCTCGACCGGCACACGGTTGGGCTGGAGGCCTTCCGTGCGCACCTCGCCGACCTCGACGAGGCGGCCGTGCTCGCCGCGACCGCGCTGCGCGCCGACGAGATCGACGCGCTCGCGGCCGACTACCTCGCCGCCGATCGCGTCATCATCACCTGGGCGATGGGCCTCACGCAGCAGCGGAAGGCGGTCCCCACGATCCGGGAGATCGTGAACCTGCTGCTGCTCCGCGGCAACATCGGGAAGCCGGGCGCCGGGGCCTCCCCGATCCGCGGGCACAGCAACGTGCAGGGGGACCGCACGATGGGCATCTGGGAGAAGATGCCCGAGCGGTTCCTCGCGGCGCTCGAGGACGAGTTCCGCTTCCCCGTGCCGCGGAGGGAGGGCGCCGACTCGCTGCAGACGGTGCGGGGCCTGCAGCGCGGCGACATCGAGGTGTTCGTCGCGATGGGCGGCAACTTCGTCGGCGCGATCTCCGACACGGATGCCGCGGAGCGGGCCATGCGCGGGGCGAAGCTGACGGTGCAGGTCTCGACCAAGCTCAACCGCTCCCACGTCGTCACGGGCGAGGAGGCGATCATCCTGCCGACCCTCGGCCGCACCGAGGTCGACCTCCAGGACGGCCGGCCGCAGTTCGTCTCCGTCGAGGACAGCGTGTGCGCGGTGCACGCGAGCCACGGCGCGATCCCGCCCGTCGCCGAGGGCCTGCTCTCCGAGGTCGCGATCGTGTGCCGGCTCGCCGAGTCGACGCTCGGCGACCGCCACGGCATCCCGTGGCGCGAGTTCGCACGCGACTACGACCTGATCCGCGATCGGATCGCACGCGTCGTGCCCGGGTTCGAGTCCTTCAACGACGACGTGCGGCGGAAGGGCGGGTTCGTCCTGCCGAACGGCCCGCGCGACGAGCGGCGCTTCGACACCCCCACGGGCCGGGCGGTGATCACCGTCAACGAGCTCGAGCACCTCGAACGGCCCGAGGGTCGGCTGATCCTGCAGACCCTGCGCTCGCACGACCAGTTCAACACGACCATCTACAGCCTGAACGACCGCTACCGCGGCATCCGGAAGGGCCGCGACGTGGTGTTCGTGCACCCCGACGACCTCGCCGAACTCGGCATCGCCGACGGGCAGCGCGTCGACGTCGTGAGCGAGTGGCCGGGCGAGCCCGACCGGCGCATGCCGAACCAGCGCGTGGTCGCGTACCCGACGGCGCGCGGCTGCGCGGCCGCGTACTACCCGGAGGCCAACGTGCTGGTCCCGTTGGCGAGCGCTGCCGAGGAGAGCAACACCCCGGTCTCGAAGGCGGTCATCGTGCGACTCGAGCCGGTGGCGGCGGGAGCCGGAGCGGACGTCAGCTGACGGGCTTCCGGCCGGGGCCGGCGTCCCCGTCCGGGTCGTCCGGTGCGCCGTCGTCGCCGTCGGTGTCGTCGGTGCCGTCGGTGCCGGAGCCGTCGGCGCCGCCGGTGTCGTCGGTGTCGCCCACCGTCGCGTCACCCGCGTCGGCGTCCCCGTGCCCGGAGGCATCGGCGGCGTCGGCGTTCCCGTCCGGACGCTCCTCGGCGACGGGCGGGGCCTGCCCCGCCATCGCCATCGCCGGGGCCGGGGCCGGCTCTGCCGCCTGTTTCGCCGCGCGCCGCTCGCGCCGCCGCTCGCGCCCGCCCTCGACGAGGTCGTACAGCGACGGCAGGACGAGGAGCGTCAGCACGGTGGACGACAGGAGGCCGCCGATCACGACGAGCGCCAGCGGCTGCGAGATGAACCCGCCGCTGCCGGTGATGCCGAGCGCGAGCGGCAGCAGCGCGAAGATCGTCGCGAGCGCCGTCATGAGGATCGGACGGAGTCGCCTCGACGCGCCGTGCAGCAGCGCGTCGCGCACGGTCATCCCCCGGTCGCGGTACTGGTTGACGAGGTCGATGAGCACGATCGCGTTCGTGACCACGATCCCGACGAGCATGAGCACGCCGACGAGCGACGCGACGCCGAGCGGGATGCCCGTCACGACCTGCAGGAGGATCGCGCCCGTCGCCGCGAACGGCACCGACACGAGCAGGAGCAGCGGCTGCAGCAGGGAGCGGAACGTGGCGACCATCACCACGTAGACGATGAGGATGGCGGCGAGCAGCGCGAGCCCGAGCTGCGAGAACGACTCCTGCTGGTCGGCCGTGACACCGCCGAGCGAGGCCGACGTGCCCTCGGGGAGGTCCACCGCGGCCACGGCGCCCTGCACGTCGGCGCTCGCGGTGCCGAGGTCGTCGCCCGCGGGCGTGGCCGCGACGGTCGCGCTGCGCAGGCCCTGCACGGTGGTGACGGACGACGGCCCCTCGACCTGCTCGACGGTCGCGAGATCGTCGAGTCGGACCGGGCCGGTCGGCGTGGGCACCTCGAGCGCCCGGAGGCCGTCGAGTGTGGTCGGCGGCTCGTCCGACGCGAGGTAGATCGTGAGGGTCTGCTCGTCGATGACGATCGACCCGGCGGACTGCGGCTGCATGGCGGCCGACACGACGGTGCCCAGCGCGACCTCGGAGTAGCCGGCCTCGGCGGCCGCGGCGCGGTCGACCTCGATCGCGATGTACGGCTGCGACGCCTCGAGGTTCGACGTGACCTGCGTCAGCGAGTCGAGCCCCGCCAGCTCGCCGACCACCGCGTCGGTCGCCGCCTGCAGGTCGGCCTCGTTCGCGGCCGTGATGTCGACCTCGATGTCGCTCGAGGCGCCGAAGCCGCTCTGCGCGGCGAGGGTGATCTCGCCGACGTCCTCGAGGTCGCCGAGTTCGGCCCTGACCTCCTCCTGGAGGGCGAGCTGGTCGGCGTCCTCGTCGGTCGTGACGTTGTAGGCGACGGTGGTGCCGCCGCCGCCGAACGCGGCGAGCGCGCCGCCGCCGGTCGAAGTGCCGATGGAGGCCTGCACGGTCTCGACGCCCTCGACGCCGCGGATGGCCTCCTCGACCGGCTCGGACGCCGCCGCCATGTACTCCAGGCTCGAGCCGACGGGCAGCTCCTGCGTGACCCGGAACGTGTTCTGCCCGCTGTCGCCGAGGAAGTTCGTCTTCATGAACGGTGCGAGCGCGACCGTGCCGCCGAGGATGAGCACGGCGACGACGATGGTCACCGCGGAATGCCGCAGCGTCCACGAGAGGATCGGCAGGAAGCCCTTCTGCAGCCGCGACGGGTGCTCCAGCTCGTCCTGCGGCGGCACGTTCGCCCGGGGGGCCTCGGGCGCGGCGACCGCGGCGGGAGCGGCCGTCGCGGTGGTGCCGGCCGACGCCCGGCCGAGCCCCGTCGCGCCGTCGGCGTCGCGCAGTTCGGGCGCGAGCCAGACGTCGTCGCTGGGGAGCGAGGACGTCGCGGCGACCGGAGCGGCGGGCGCGCTCGGCGCGGGAGCGACACGCACCTCGTCGACGAACGCGGCCTCGGCCGCGGCATCCGCCTCGGTCTGGCCCTTGCGCGGCTTCGCGGGCTTCAGGAACCAGTACGCCAGCACGGGGACGATCGTGAGCGAGACGAGGAGGGAGGCGAGCAGCGCGATCGTCACGGTCAACGAGAACGGCCGGAACAGCTCGCCCGTGACGCCCTCGACGAGCGCGATCGGGAGGAACACCGCGACCGTCGTGATCGTCGACGCCGTGATGGCGCCGGCGACCTCGCGGACGGCGTGCACGATCGTCGACGCCTTGTCGACGCCCGCGACGAGGTGCCGCTTGATGTTCTCGATGACGACGATCGAGTCGTCGACGACGCGTCCGACCGAGATCGTGAGCGCGCCCAGGGTGAGGATGTTGAGCGTGTAGTCGGCGGCCTGCAGCCCGATGAACGTGATGAGCACCGACGTCGGGATCGAGATCGCGGTCACGAGCGTCGCCCGCACCGACATCAGGAACACGAGGATCACGAGCACGGCGAAGACGAGGCCGAGCAGGCCCTCGACCGCGAGCGACTCGATCGAGTGCTCGATGTAGGGCGCCTGGTCGAAGACCACGGTGAACTCGGTGCCCGGGTTGGTCGTGTCGAGCGAGGCCTGCAGGTCGGGGAGGGCCGCGGCGACCGCGTTGGAGACCTCGACCGTGTTCGCCGAGGGGAGCTTGGTGACGGAGATCGCGAGGGCGGGCTCGCCGTTCACTCGCGAGATGCTCGTCTCCGGGTTCTCGGTGAGCTCGACGGATGACACGTCGCCGATCGTGAGCGCGACGGGCACGGCGACCGTGGCGGTCGTGCCATCGGTTCCGGGGATCACGGTCGTACCGTCGGGCGCTCCCGTGCCGTCGGTGCCGGGCTCCGTGCCGTCCGTTCCGGTGCCCGTGCCGTCGGGCGGCGTGCCGTCGGGCACCGTCCCGTCTGGCACCGTCCCGTCGGACACCGGCTGCTGCTCGGTCGCGCCCACGAGGGGCAGCGCGCTCACGTCGTCGACGCTGCCGAGACGCGTGCCCGCCTGCACGGCGAAGGTCGAGTCGCCCTCGGTGATCTGGCCGGCGGGGAGCAGCACGCCGTTCTGCTGGAGGGCGTCGCGGATCGCCTGGGTCGTGAGCCCGTACCGTGCGAGCTCCGCCACGTCGGGGGTGATCACGACGCGCTGTCCCCGGTCGCCGACCAGGGTGGCGTCGCGGACCCCGTCGATGTCGCGCAGTTCGGGCAGCGTCGTCCTGGTGATCTCGTCGGAGAGCGTCGTGGGGTCGTCGGCCCCGGTCACCGCGACCGCCAGCACCGGCAGGTCGTCGAAGCTGAACGCGATGACCTGCGGGTCGACGTCGTCGGGGAGCGTCGGTGCGATGCGGTTCACCGACGAGAGCAGCTTCTGCTCGGCGAACGCGAGGTCGGTGCCGAACGTGAAGCTCGCCACGACGCGCGAGACGCCCGTCGAACTCGTGGTCGACGTGGACTCGAGCCCGGTGATGCCCTGGATCGCGGTCTCGATCGGGGTCGAGACGTCCGCGTTGACGATGTCGGGCGACGCACCCGGGTAGGCCGTGATGATCGACAGCTGCGGCAGCTGGATCGACGGCGCCAGCTCCTGCTTGAGCCCGTTCAGCGCGATGCCGCCGAAGATCGCGACGACGACGGTGACGAGCGCGATGAGCGCTCGGTTGCGCATGCTGAGCTTCGCGAGGAGGGACATGGGTTCGATTCTCGCAGCGGACGGCGGCGTCCGGATAACGGGAAGCTGGGAGACCGGCGCGTGTGTTCTGGACCCGCGTCCCCCGTTCGGGGTAGGGTCCGATCCACGACGCCTTTCCGAGACGCCATGGGGGTGCGGATGCGAACGGCCGCGGTGGACCGCACGTTCCCGCTGACGCGCGCGCTCCTGCTCGGCACCGGCCTCGCCGCCGCCTGGGTCGTCGTGAGCCTCGTCGCCTCACCATCGAGCGCATCGGCCGACGAACGGCCCGACGGCCTGCTCGGGGCCGTCGGCTCGGTCGTCGGCGTGGTCGACGACACGGTCGACGGGGTCGTCGCGCAGGTCGTCGACCCGATGCCGGAGCCGGTGCCCGACCCGGTCGCGACGACCGTCGACGCCGTGACAGGTGCCGCGCCCGCGCCGGTCGCTCCCGTCGTCGAGCAGGTGGCCGAGCCGATCGACGCGCTGGTGCCCGCCGCCGCCGGAGTGGTCGACGCCGTCGACGACACCGTTGCGGAGGTCGTCGACGGCACCGCCTCGGTGGTCTCCGACGTCGCGAGCGACCGACCGGTCGGCACGATCACGACCCCGGTCGTCGACACGCTCGACGGCGTCGTCGGGGCACTGCCGATCGTCGGCTCCGTCCTCGACGACGACACGCTGAGCGGCGTGCTCGGGCCGGTCGTCGGCGTGGTCGACGACACCCTCGACGTGGTGGTCGGCGACCTCGGGCCGCTGCCCGACGACGGCCTGCTGCCGTCGCTGCCGGTTCCGGGTGATCCCGGCGACCCCGTCGTGGTGGTCCCGCCCGGTGCTCCCGGTGATGCGACGGCGACGGATGCCACGGCCGGGCGGGCCGCGATCGATTCCGGGGCGACATCCGCCGTGCCTCCGGGCGACGCCGTCACCGCGGCATCGATCGCCGCCCTCGACGCCGGGCCGCCGGGTGCCTCACCGGGCACGCTCGCGCCCGCGAACCCGCCCCGCGGCGCCGAGGCACCGCTCGGCTCGGGCGCGCCCGGGTCCGGCAGCAGCGCCTCCGGCTCCGGTTCGGGAACCGCCTCCGGTTCCGACGCCGGACTCGGCGCCATCGAACTCGACGCGCTCGCGTCGCTGGTGCTCTCCGCGGTCGACGACGAACTGCCGTCGTCGCCCGTCCACGACACCGACACCACCCCTGACTGACGGGTGCCGTCCCGCCTGCCCGCAGGCGGACACGGTCGCCGCTCGCCGTCCGCGAGCGGATCCACACCCAAACAGTCAGGAGCATTCACCATGCACACGTACGTCTCGAGGGCGCTCACCGCGACCCTCTTCACCGGGGGGCTCATGCTCCTCGGCGCCGGCGTGGCCCACGCCACCGAGTCGACCGGGGAGGACGGCATCCTGTCGGGCACCCAGGTCGGGATCTCGATCGACCTGCCCGTCACCATCGGCGGCAACGCGCTGTCGGTGATCGGCGACGCCGAGTCGACGGATTCCACGACCGAGGTCGTGACGGATGACGCGGCCTCCGCGGAGCCCGTCGCAGTGACCTCGGGCGATGACGGCATCGGCTCGGGGAGCCAGGCCGTCGTCGACGTGTCGGCACCCGTCACCATCGGCGGCAACGCCGTCTCGGTGATCGGCGACTCCCACTCGGAGGACGCCACCACCGAGGTCACGACCGGCACCGGCTCGGGAACGGAAGCCTGGACCACCGGCGAGGACTCGATCCTCGGCGGCACCCAGGCACTCGTCGGGCTGGACGCACCGATCACGATCGGCGGCAACGCCGTCTCGGTGATCGGCGACTCCCACTCGGAGGGCTCGACGACGGTCGTGACGCCCGGCGGCCCGACGGACCCGATCGCCCCGACCGACCCCGTGGACCCGGTCGACCCGACGGAGCCGACGACGCCGGGCTCGCCCGGTGACGGCGGCGACTCGGGCAGCGCGGGCTCGGGCGGTTCGGGCACGACGGTCGCTGCGATGGGCACGGCGTCCATCGCGACCGGCTCCGGATCGCTCGCCTCGACCGGGCTCGACGCCGGGTTCTGGGAGCGGCTGGCGCTCTTCCTCCTGCTGACGGGCGGCCTGCTCGTCGGCGCACGGCGGTTCGCAGCGCGCCGCTGATGGGTGACGGCCCGGCGCCGCCCTACCGGCGCCGGGTCCGTCGTCGGCGGCGTGCCCGCCCCGCGCCGACTACGAGGCCGCGGAGATCGCGTAGAGCGTCGTGGTACCCGAGACCTCGTTCGCCACTGCGAGCATGGGCTCGCCGGTGGGGCTCGTCGCCGCGGGGATGAAGGTCAGGCCCTCCGGGCCGAGGTCGCCGGCATCCGAGAGCCGCTCGACGCCGTCGTCCTCGACCGAGACCGAGAAGTCCCGGTTGTTGAGGTAGGTCACGAACGCGGATGAGGCCGGATCCGTGATGTCGTACACGATGACGCCGCCGACGCGCTCGAAGCCGATGAACGCGTACGTGCGCCCGTCGACCTCGCCGATGGCGAGGCTCTCCGGCTCGGGGCCCTTGTCGTCGCTCCGACCTTCGAGGTTCGACTCGCTGTGGTTCGAGTTGAAGGACTCCGGCGCCGCCTCGTGCGTGATGCGCTCGAAGTCCTCGCCCGAGTCGAAGACCTGCTCGCCGTCGGTCGTCCAGATCGAGAACGATCGCGATCCGAAGGCGTAGAGCTCCTCGTAGCAGGTGCCGTCCTCGCTCAGCCCCATCGCGGTGGAGACGTTCAGCCGGCCGAGGTCGCCGTCGCCCGTGAGGGTGGCGGCCGGGCTCGTCTCGCAGAGCGGCGCGTGGCCGTCGTCGCCGAGGTCCTTCACGCGGGCGTTCTCCGCGTAGTCGCCCCACTCGCGCGCGTCGCCCTCGTTCGCCGAGACGAGGTAGGCCTCGCCTGCGGCCCGGTAGGCGACGAGGCCGTCGGGGAGGTACATGCCCTTCAGGCCGGCGAAGGTCCGGACGCCGAAGGTCGGCGCATCCCGGGGGTCCCGATCCGACGGGTCGATGCCGTGTCCGGCCTCGGAGTGGTCGACGAATCCGAACGGAACGACCGCCTCGACCGTCGCGGCCTCGAGATCCACCACGGCGAACGCGTTCGCCTCCTGCAGCGCGACGTACGCGGTGTCGCCGTCGATCGCGACGTACTCGGGCTCGAGGTTGCGCGAGACCGGCAGGTCGGCCTCGGGGGTCGGGCCGAATACGCGCACCTCCTCCGGCAGCGGCTTCGCGCCGCCCGCCTCGAACTCGTGGAAGTCCGCGATGCGGACGTCGACCTCGCTCGCGGCCGACACCGTGGCGGGCAGGTCGATCACCGCGATCGAGCCCTCGGGGTCGCTCGAGAAGTCGTCGGCCGGCTCGCCCTCGTTCGCGACGACCGCCCGTGTGCCGTCCTCGGAGATGGCGACCATGTCGGGCAGTGCGCCGACGACGACCGAGCCGAGCACGCGCGGCGTCTTCTTCCTGGCGTCGAAGAAGACGGCCCGACCGGGGGCGGTCTTGTCGTCGCCGTCCTCGACTGCGACGACGCCGAGCCCGTCCGCGCGGATCGCGACCGAGTTGGCGATGCCGTCGCTCGCGACCTCGCCGACCTTCTTCGGCTTCGACGGCTTCTTCACGTCGATCACCTCGACGAGACCGGCCTGGGCGTTCACGACGTAGAGCCGGCCGTCGTACGACGCGACGATCTCGGCCGCCGACTCGTCGAACACCCCGGTCTCGTACGTGCCGACGGGCGACAGGCTCAGTTCGGCACCGTCGGCGACGACCTCGACGGGCGCGTCGACGATGGCGGTGCGGACGGGCAGCGCGACCGCCGGGGCCGCTGCGAGGCAGCCGGCGACGACGGCGCCCACGAGGATCGGCGCCGCGGCGCGCCGGATGCGGGGTCGGGTGGAGAGCATGGATCACCTTCGGTCAGGGGACGGGACGGCCCTCACTCTCGTCCCGCACGGCGAACCGCGGATTGCCGCGAGGTGAACGTTCGGACCCGCTCAGACGACCGCCGCGAGCACGCTCTGCTCGGGCACGGGCGTGCGCGCGAGCGAGCCCCACGCCCTCGTGAGGGCCTGCACCGCGGCATCCGTCGTCTCGGCGTCGTAGCAGATCGGCAGTCGCAGGAACCGCTCGAACGCGCCGTCGATCCCGAACCGCGGGCCCGCCGCGACGATGAGTCCCTGCGTGCGCGCGGCGAGCGCGAGCTGCGAGCTCACGGGCGCGCCGAGGCCGACCCACGTCGCGATGCCGCCGTCGACGTGCGGAACGTGCCAGCCGGGGAACGCGTCGGCGAGTCGCCGCTCGAGGTGGTCACGGCCGGCGCGGAGCTGCTCGCGGCGCTCGTCGAGGATGTCGTCCATCCGGGCGAGCAGTCGCGCGACGATGAGCTGCTCGAGGATCGGCGTGCCGAGGTCGCCCGGCGATCGCACGGCGAGGAGCCGGCGGATGAGCGGGCGGTCCGCGCGGATCCAGCCGACGCGCACGCCGCCCCACACGGTCTTGCCCACGGAGCCGACCATGACCGCCGGGCCGTAGGCCGCGAGCGGCTTGAGGTCGAGCCCTCGGTCGATGTCGAGTTCGGCGGTCGTCTCGTCGGCGATCACGACGGTGCCCTGGCGCGCCGCGGCATCGAGCACGCGCTCGCGGGCCTCGGCGTCGAGCGAGCGCCCGGTGGGGTTGTGGAAGTCGGGCATGAGGTACGCGGCGACGGGGTTCGCGTGGCCCATCGCGCGGACGAGGTCGCCCGCCTCGTCGACGGCGCCGAACCCGTCCGGTCCGACGTCGTTCGGCGCCGTCGCGACGGTGACGAGCCGGGCGCCCGCGGCACGGAGCGCCTCGTAGGCGTGGGGGTAGGTGGGCGCCTCGATGACGGCGCGGTCGCCGCGCCCGACGACGGCGCGGGAGAGCAGGGCGATCGCGTGCTGCGCGCCGAGGGTGACCATCACCTGCTCGGGGTCGGTGGGCAGGCCGCGGGTCGTGTAGCGGTCGGCGATCGCCGCCCGCAGCTGCGGGATGCCGATCGGGTCGAAGCCCGGGTCGCCGAGATGCGCGGGGAGGTCCTCGACCGCCTCGCGGGCGACCTCCGCGAGCCACGGCAGTGCGGGGAGGGCGGCCTTGGAGAAGTCGACGTAGTCGGCCGCGGGCGGCACGGGGAGGACGGCGGGCGCGCCCGGCAGCCGGGCGACGCTTCCGGAGCCCCGGAGGCTGCGGAGCATCCGCTGCTCGCGCAGTTCGCGATAGGCCGCGGTGACGGTGGTGCGGCTGAGACCGAGCCGCGCGGCGAGGTCGCGTTCGGCGGGGAGGCGGGTGCCGACGGGGATCCGCCCGTCGAGGATCAGCAGGCGGATGCGGTCGGCGAGCGTCCGGTAGGCGCTGCCGCCGTCGGCGCGCCAGTCGCCGAGGAGGGTCTCGAGGGCGCGAGCGCTCAGGGTGGCTTCCATGGTGCGGGCCACTTTAGAGCAATTGGCTTCTTGCCGAAAGGCCAATTCGGAGATTGGATTGCCATCATGCCGTTCCGACTCCCTCGCACCACCGACTCCGCACCCGTGTTCGGGCGCCGCCTCGTGCAGCTGTTCGGCGGCCTGTACCTCTACGGGCTCGGCATCGCGCTGATCGTGCGCGGCGAGCTCGGCGTCGCCCCGTGGGACGTGCTCACGCAGGGCATCGCGAAGCAGACCGGGCTCGGCTTCGGGCTCATCACCGTGATCACGAGCGGGATCGTGCTGCTGCTCTGGATCCCGATCCGGCAGAAGCCCGGCTTCGGCACGCTCATGAACGCGCTCCTCGTGGGGCCCTTCGCCGACCTCTCGCTGTGGATGATCCCGACGGGACTGGACCTCTGGGTGCGCATCGTCATGCTCTTCGGCGGCATCGTCGTGCTCGCCGCGGCGACCGGCCTCTACATCGGCGCCCACTTCGGCCCCGGGCCGCGCGACGGGCTGATGACCGGCCTCCACCGCCGCACCGGATGGAAGATCTGGATCGTCCGCACCGGGATCGAGGTGACCGTGCTCGTGACCGGGTTCCTGCTCGGCGGCAATGTGGGCATCGGCACGCTCGCGTTCGCGCTCCTCATCGGCCCGCTCTGCGGGTGGACGATCCCGCTGTTCGCGGTGCGCCGCGGCCCGGCCGTCCGTCGCAGGACGCGGGACCGGGACATCCCGCACCCCGCGACGGGCGCCGCACCCGCGCAGGCCTGACCGCTCGGCCGCCGTCGGCGGATCGAGTCTCGTCGCCGGGTCGGAGCGGCATCGCAGGGTGGAACACCCCACGAGACGGACGCGAAGCCAGCCCCAATCCGGGGGATTCCACCCGGTTCGGGCCGACTGCTAGCGTGCGGCCAGCCGTCGCAGACGCGGCCGACGCAGACCGAGGATCCTCGCGACGTACCTCTGGAGGAGACACCATGCGCACTCGCACGATCCTCGCCGCCGCCGGCGCCCTCGCCGCCATCGGCGCACTCGGCCTCGCGACCCCCGCGATCGCCGCCGAACCGAAGGTGAACCCGAACGCATCGTGCGTCGGGCTCACCTTCGTGCCCCAGGCCGTGGGCGAGCCCGGGGCGATCGCCCATCGGATCGCGGAGATCAAGGGCTTCATCGACATCCCGTTCGGAGCCGTCATCGGCGACTTCGCCCGCTGGGACCAGTCGGAGTGCTGAGTCGCGCCCGACGGGGCGCAGTGCCGGCCGACCGATGAGCGGATGCCGCGGGGCGCGTGCCCCGCGGCATCCGTCGTCTCGAGCGCGGCAGCGCCTACAGGTTCGCCTCGGCGAACACCCGCAGCGCATCGCGCACGAACGCCGCACCCTGCTCGCCGCCGTAGTTGGCCGCGAAGCGCGGGTCGGCGACGTACATCTCGCCGAGCCCGATGACGTACGCCCTCACGTCGCCGCCGGGTGTGCCCGCCGGCGTGCCCGGGATGCCCGTCAGCCACGCGACGTGGCGCTTCGCGAGCGCCTGCGCCTCCACGGAGTCCGGCGCGACGCCCGAGTCGGCGGCCGCGGTCCAGTCGCGTCCGAGTGCCGCGCTGCGCTCCTTCCACGCGGCGCGCTCGTCGTCGCGCATGCCGCGCCACCAGCGGTCGCCGGCGGCGTACGCGTCGGCGCCCCAGCGCTCCTCGACCTCCTCGCGGTACTGCGTGTGGTCGAAGCCGTCCAGCATGTCCTTCGCCATGATCTCCTCACCTCCCTCCAATGCCTCGATCGTCCGTTCGACCGACGCGACCTGGCGCGCCAGCCGGTCCTGCTCGTGGCGGAGCCACGCGAGGTGCCCCTCGAGCGCGCGCGCCTCGCCGGTCTGCCCGGCGAGCACGTCGGCGATCGCCGGGAGCCCCAGACCCAGTTCGCGCAGCAGCAGGATGCGCTGCAGGCGCACGAGCGCGGCCCGGTCGTAGTACCGGTACCCGTTGCCGCCGATGCGGCTCGGCGGCAGCAGCCCCAGGTCGTCGTAGTGACGCAGCGTGCGGCTCGTCGTGCCGGCGAGCTTCGCGATCTCCTGGATCGACCAGTCCATGGGCCGCCTCCTCTCGTGTCCGTCGGTGTCTCCACGGTAGAACTTGACGTAGCGTCAAGGTCAAGCGGATGCCGCAGCCGCGACGCACTCGCCTGAAACGCGATATATCTTGACTTGCCCGGAAACGCGATATATCGTGATTCCGAACCGTCCATCAGAAGGAGCACGCACATGGCCATCGAGAAGTGGGTCGTGAACCCCGGGGAGAACCGGGTCATCGACCTCGAACTCGTCCGCAAGCTCAAGGTCAGCCTCATCGGCGGCAAGGTCGACGTCATCGCGCACGACGAACCCGGCGCCCGGGTCGAGGTGTCGAACGTCACCGGCAAGGACCTGATGATCCGGATCGACGGGGACTCGCTCGAGATCGACCACCCGCAGCTGCGGTGGGACAACTTCCTCGAGGTCTTCAAGGGCTTCACGGGCAGCGCCAAGGCCGAGGTGTCGATCCTCGCGCCGCGGCACGTCGCCATGAAGCTCGGCGTCGTCTCGGGCGACGCGCTCGTATCGGGCTTCGACAACGACGGCAGGTTCAGCTCGGTCTCGGGCGACCTCGTCATCGACAACCACGCGGGCGACGTCGAGTGCTCGAGCGTCTCGGGCGAGATCTCGGTCGGCGACCACACCGGCAGGGTCACCGCGCACACCGTCTCGGGCGACGTGACGGTGACCGGCGAGGTCGGCTCCTTCAACGTCGACACGGTCTCCGGCGACATGGTGCTCGACGCGAAGGGCACGCCGAGCCGGGTCGACACCAACAGCGTGTCGGGCGACCTCACGCTCCGCTTCGACCCCGGCAGCGGCGCCCGCTACCGCGTGAACACGGTGAGCGGCAAGCTGCTGCTCGACGACACGCAGATCAAGGGCACGCTGGGCAAGGGCTTCGAGCGCGTCACGGGCGAACTCGAGGGCACCTGGCTCGACCTCGGCGCGAACAGCGTGTCGGGCAGCATCTCGGTGATCCGGCGCCAGCCGGCGACGGCTCCCGCCGACTCCGGCGAGGCCTCGGCATGAACCCCCCGGTGTTCGCCCACGGGAACCTGCGCCTCTACCTGCTCGCCCTGCTCGAGGAGCAGCCCCGTCACGGGTACGAGCTGATCCAGGCGCTGTCCGACCGTTTCGGCGGCACGTACTCGCCGAGCGCCGGCACGATCTACCCGCGCCTCGCCAAGCTCGAGGAGGAGGGACTCGTGACCAAGCGCACCGACGGCCGCAAGTCGGTGTACGAGATCACCGACGCCGGCCGCGCCGAGCTCGAGTCCCGCCGGCACGAGCTCGACGCCATCGAGGACGACATGACCGACTCGATCCGGCGCCTCGCCGAGGGCGTCCGCGCCGAGGTCGACTCGGCCATGCGCACGCTCAGGGCCGAGCTGGCGAGCGCGGCCCGCGAGGCGCGCAAGGCCGCGACGACCGAACCGGCGACCCCCCAGCCGACGGCCGAGTCGACCCGTGCGATGCACGAGGCCGACCTCGCCATCACCGAGTTCCGCCAGCAGATCCGGCTGGAACTGCGCAACCAGGCCAATCGCGGTCGCGTGAACGCCGACACGGTGTCGCTGCTGCGCACTCGGCTCGCCGACGTTCGCGCCGAGGTCCTGCAGGAACTCGCGCAGGGGTGATCCGGCGCGTGCGGATGTCGGCGGCATCCGCTTGCATGTGAGCATGACGGATGTCGCGCTCCGCCCGTGGTCGGCAGTCGACCTCGACCTGCTGCGGCGCAACAACGCGCCCGAGCTGATGGAACACCTGGGTGGTCCGGAGTCCGAGGCCAAGCTGCTCGCGCGACACGCGCGCTACCTCCGCGGCTGGGAGGACGGCTCGTCTCGCATGTTCGCGATCGTCACGCCGGAGCACCCCGAGGGGGTCGGCGCGATCGGGTTCTGGCCGCGCGACGAGGGCGGGCGAGAGCTGTTCGAGGTCGGCTGGGCCGTGCAGGCGGCGTTCCAGGGGCGCGGGTACGCCCGGGCGGCGCTCGCGCAGGTGATCGCCGAAGCCCATCGCGTCGACCCCGCCCGCGCCATCGCCGCGTACCCGCGCGTCGACAACGACCCGTCCAACGCGCTCTGCCGCCGCGCGGGCTTCGTACTCGAGGGCGTCGAGGAGTTCGAGTTCCCCAAGGGCACGTGGCTGCCGTCGAACGTGTGGGTGCTGCCCGCCCCCGCGCCGGGCACGGCGTAGCCTCGACGGGTGCCCCCCTCGCTCGCGGTCTTCGTCGGCGGTCTCGCCGGAACGGGCCTGCGCCTCGCGCTCGACACCGCGCTGCCGCACGCCGACGACGGATTCCCGTGGTCGACCTTCATCGCGAACCTCGTGGGCACGTTCGTGCTCGGCTGGCTCGCGGGCGGGCTCTGGACCCGTCCGTCGACGCCCGCGTGGATGAAGGCGGGCATCGGCTCGGGACTCATCGGCTCGTTCACCACCCTGTCGGCCGTGATGGGCGCGGTCGCGATCCTCGACCGCGAGGAGGCGACGGCCCTCGCGGCCCTCTACCTCGGCGCCTCGCTCGTCGCCGGCCTCGCGCTCGCCGCCGCAGGCCTGAAGCTCGGCTCGGCACTCGCGCATCGCCCCATGCCCACGGAGGTCACGGACGACGGGGCGACGCTGTGAGCGCGCTCGTCGTCGCGGCCGTGCTCGTCGCGGGCGCCGTCGGCGCGGTCATCCGGTACCTGCTCTCGAAGGCCTACCCGGTGCGTCCGGGCCACCTGCCGGGCGGCATCCTCGTCGTCAACCTCGTCGGTTCCGGCCTCGCCGGCGCCGTCATCGGGCTCGCCGAACGCGCCGCCGTCTCCGACGACGTGCGCCTCGTGCTCGTCAGCGGATTCTGCGGCGGACTGACCACGTTCAGCACCTGGTGCGTCGAGACGATCGAGCTCGCCGACGGCGGCCGTTGGCGCGCGGCCGTGCTGAACGTGCTGGTCACGCTCGCGCTCGGCATCGGCGCGGCCCTCGGCCTCTACCTCCTGGCCAGGGGGTGACCGGTCCGCTCAGATCATCGCCATGATCTGGCGCGCGATCATGCGCCCGGCGCGACTCGCCCCGATCGTCGACGCCTGCGGCCCGTAGCCGGCCAGGAAGATCCGCGGATCGTGCCAGGCGGCGCCCTGCCCGACCGTCACGCCGCCGGCCTTCTCGCGGAGCTTCAGCGGGGCGAGGTGGCGCAGCTCGGGCCGGAAGCCGGTCGCCCAGATGATGGCATCCGCCTTCGCCTCGCTGCCGTCGGACCAGACCACGCGGTCGGCCTCGATGCGGTCGAACATCGGCTTCGCGGAGAGCAGCCCGCGTTCGATCCCGGCCGCGATGCGCCGGTTCTTCGGAACGCCGGTCCCGCTCACGACCGACGGCAGCGCGCGACCGGCGCGGGCCGCCTCGTCCTGCCTGGACACCGCCGCCGACGCGCCCTCGAGGTCGAGCTCCTGCCGGTCGAGCCAGTCGATCGGGCGGCGCGAGACCCACGTGAGACCGGATGCCACGCCCTCGAGTTCGAGCATGAAGCCGATCGCCGAGGTCCCGCCGCCGACCACCACGACGTCCTCGTCGCGGAAGTCCTCGGCCGAGGCGAAGTCGGAGGTGTGCACGTGACGCCCGCGGAAGTCGCCCATGCCCGGGTAGTACGGCACGAACGGCGAGCCCCACGTCCCGGTGGCGTTGACGAGGTACTGGGTGTGCAGTTCGCCCCGCGGCGCGGGCGGCGGCGCCGCCGCCTCGAAGGTCTTGCGCCGGCGACCGAAGAAGCCGCGGCTCTTCAGCTCCTCGGCGGGCTGCGGGCTCAGGTCCTCGTACTCGATGCGCAGGTCGACGCCGTCGTTGGTGATGCGCCGGACGTCGACGGGACGATGCACGTTCAAGCGGTAGTGCTCCTCGAACCGGCCGTAGTAGTCGGCGACGACCTCCTTGGCGGGAAGCGTCCGGTCGGCGGTCTCGAAGCTGATGCCGAGCTCCCCCATGCCCGGCAGGTCGTTCACCTTGTGCGCCGTGCCCAGGCGCAGGGACGACCAGCGATGCTGCCACGCGCCACCCGGTCCGGGGGCGCGATCGAGCATGACGAAGTCCTCGTCGGCGACGAGTTCGAAGCGTCGCAGGTAATAGGCGACAGACAGCCCCGCCTGTCCGGCACCGATCACCGCGACCTTCACGCGGTCGGGGATCGTATCCACCCCACCATCCCACCATGCCCGGAGGGGTGCTGGTCGCCACGGCGTGGCGCGCAGGGCACCTCCACAGCGCCGCCGTGGCATCCGATCGGCGCCCGGCGCGGTGGTAAACTACCAGCCGGGATTGTTCATTATCAAAGAGCCGGGTGACGTCCATCCCATCCGGCCAGACGTCGTAAGGGGGTCACGCATGGGGCGCGGCCGTCAGAAAGCCAAGCACACCAAGGTCGCTCGGGAGCTGAAGTACTTCAGCCCGGCCACCGATTACAGCGCGCTCGAGCGCGAGCTCACGGCTTCGAATCACGACCACACCGACGAGGAGATGTCGAAGTGGGCGGAATACGCCGACGACGAGTCCTACGTCCACGACGACGGGTCCCACCGCTCCTGATCATCCCCGGCTGAGCGGTCTCACCCGAGAGTGGCGCCGCGCCGGGGGTTCTCGCATGCCCGGAGGGCCGCAGCGCGCCCTCCGGTGCAGTGCGGGCGTCGGTGCACTTGCGGGTCATCCCCGGAGCATCCGCCTGAGACCGAGGCCCGTCACGAACGCGATCGTGAGGGCCATCAGCACGCCTGACGCCGCGAAGAGCGCGAAGACCGCCGGAGCCGGGGTGCCCACGTCGACGATCGGCGACGGCGCGAACGTGAACGGCAGGCCCGCGAGCCAGGCGACCATGCCGAGCGGCACCCACCGCCACGGTCGCGGTACGCCGGACGCCGCCAGGACGGGCCATTGCGCGAGCGGGATGCTCGCGAGCAGTGCGAGGCCGGCGAACCCGACGACCACCCACGTCGCAGGCAGGGTCCAGTCGATCCCGACGCCGGCGTCGTCGAGCGTCGACGGCAGCATCCCGAGCGCCCAGGCAGCGGATGCCGCGGCCGCCGTCGCGGCGACCCACCTGCCGACGGGCACCGCGGCCGGTCCGCGACGCAGCGCGAGCGACTGGCCGAGACCCAGGAGCGCGCCCTCCCCCGCGCCGAACACGACCAGCAGGAGCCATGCCGTCCACCCGCCGAGGCCGGTGGCATCGGCGAGCGCGAAGCCCGTGACCGGGACGAGGAATCCGACGCTCTCGCCGAGGGTCGTGCCCGTCACCCAGCGGGCGAGCCCGAACGTCCCCGAGGCGGTGCCGCGACCGCTGCGCACCGGAGACGCGTCGCCCATGCGGCGACGGTAGCGGGCCGGACGACACGGCGCACGGCCGATGGTCCCGCGGGCGCGGCTCGCGCGGCGGCTCAGGCGGCCGGCTCAGGCGCCGGCCTGCTCCGAACGCCACTGCGCCGTGGTCTCCGCGAAGCGCTCGAGCTCCTCGAGCGTGCCGCCGGCCGTGATGGCACGCAGCACGATCTCGTCGACGATCCCGTCGTAGGCGTGCAGGGCCGAGCTGCGGTCGATCGTCGCATCGATCGGCTGGATGCCGAGTCGCGCGAAGTTCGCGGCGTAGGACGCGTACGACCCGTATCGATCGGCCTCCTTCTGCAGCGCCGCGCGCGCGGCGCCATCGGAGATGGTGCGGGCGTAGACCACTCCGCGCACGCGTTCGGCGCGGCCGCGCGAGTCGTGTCGCAGGTCGGCCATCGCCTCGGTCGCCGCGCCGGGCGTCAGCCAGTTCAGCACGACCGCGTCGGCGAGCTCGGCGGCGAGTCGGCGCATGCGCGGGCCGAGGGCGCCCACCGCGATCGCGGCGTCGGTGCGGGTGCGGAGTTCGGCGACGCCGTCGGCGACGACGGCGACCGGGTGTCGCACGCCGCCGGATCCGATGCCGATCGTCGTGCGCTCCGGGGGGATGCCCGCGAGTTCGAGGCTTCCGACCGGTCGACGATCGATCGGGATGACGCCGGTCGCGAGCCCGAGCCGCTCGGTCGCCTCGGCGACCACGCGGAGCCCGGCGAGCGAGTCGCCGCCCGGGACGTCGTTCAGCCAGATCGCGTCGAATCCGAGCCGCTCGAGCCGCGGGGCGAGCGCGCGCAGCGTCTCCGGCGCCGTCGTTCCGGGCAGTCCGATCGAGAGCGCGGCACGCATCCGCTCAGCCCGCGTAGCTGCCGACGAGGCGGACGGCTCCGCCGTCCACGCCCTTGGCTCCCTGCTCCCAGCCGGATGCCTCGACGTCGCGTGCGCCGGTCGAGACCGTGCCGACCTGCCAGGCGGGCAGGCCGAGCGTGCCCAGTTCGGCGATGACGGATGCCGCGGCATCCGCCGACACGACCGCGAAGAAGCCGACGCCGAGGTTCCAGGTGCCCTCGGTCGACTCGAGCGTCGTGCCCGCGAGGTCGTTCAGGACCCGGAACACGGGCTGCGGCGACCACGTGGAGCGGTCGACCTCGACCCAGGAGCCGCGAGGGAGCACACGCGCCAGGTTCGCAGCGATGCCGCCGCCGGTGACGTGCGAGAGCGAGTGCACGGCTGCACCGAGCGTGTCGTGCGCGAGGAGGCGCACGAGCGGGCCGGAGTACAGGCGGGTGGGTTCGAGGAGCGCTTCGCCCCAGGTCGTGCCGAGGTCGGCCGAGGCATCCGTGTACGAGAGGTTCGCGTTCGCCAGGACGTGCCGGACCAGCGAGTAGCCGTTCGAGTGCAGCCCCGAGGACTCGATCGCGATGACGGCGTCGCCGTCCTGCACGCGCTCGGCGCCCAGGGCGCGGTCGGCCTCGACGACGCCCACGGCGGCACCCGCGACGTCGTAGTCGTCGACGCCCATGAGGCCGGGGTGCTCGGCGGTCTCGCCGCCGACGAGCGCGGTGCCGGTCTCGGCGCAGGCGCGGGCGATCCCCGTGACGATCGCGGCGATGCGGTCGGGCACGACCTTGCCGCAGGCGATGTAGTCGGTCATGAAGAGCGGGGTCGCGCCGACCACGACGATGTCGTCGACGACCATGCCGACGAGGTCCTGGCCGATCGTGTCGTGGATGTCGAGCGCCTGCGCGATCGCGATCTTCGTGCCGACGCCGTCGGTCGAGGTCGCGAGGAGGGGGCGCGCGTAGTCCTTCGCGAACGAGAGGTCGTAGAGCCCGGCGAAGCCGCCGACGCCGCCGAGCACGTTCGGCCCGTGGGTGTTCGCGACCGCCTCCTTCATCAGTTCGACGGCGAGGTCGCCGGCGGCGGTGTCGACTCCGGCAGCGGCATAGGACGAGTTCGCGCTCACCCGACAAGGGTACCCGCGCGAGGTGCGCCGCTCGGGCCCGCTGTCGGGGGCCGGCGGTAGAATCCGTGCATGCACGCGGGTGCCACGCCATCGTGGGTGATTCGCGAGAACGCGAGCACCGGAGCCCTCCTCGCCCTCTACCTGCGGGAGGTGCTCGGCATCGCGTCGCCCGCCGAACTCCCCCGACTCCGCGAGGTGGGTCGCATCGGCCCCGAGGCGGCGCGCGACGTCGACGCGCACGACACCCTCGAGAAGCAGTGGCGCGAGTGGTGGTCGATGACCATCGAGCCCGAGTCGCACCCGTCCCCGGTGCCGCTCGAACTGGTCGACGAGTACGGCACCGCCGTCGCCCTCCCCGTCAGCGGCGCAGAGGCACTCGCCGCCGCCATCCGCCCGCACGCCGAGGCAGCCCTCGCGTGGGCGGAATGGGCGCACGAGCGCTACCGCACGGCCTCCGCCGCACGCTCCGGCGACACCTACCGGGCCTACGCGGGCTCGATCGCCGAGCACGAGCGCGAGGTGGGGCGGCGTGCCCACTCGTTCGAGTTGAACGTCGAGGTGCTGCCGCTCGCGGCATCCGGCATCTGGTGGATCGGCGAGAAGACCGTGGCCGTGACCGACACGCTCAGGTCGGATGCCGCGGCGTTCGACGACGCGATCCACCCGATCATCGCCGAGCTCGCCTGAGGCGCCGCGTTCCCGCGCGTCCGGGCGCCGCGCCCGCCCTGCGGGCCTCGTCACGCGACCGTGGCAGACTCGATCGCATGAGCATCTGGTTCGGCGAGCCCTCACTGGAGTGGGCGAACTCTCGCGGCGAGCACGCCCTGATCCGCGCCCTCGGCATCGAGATGACCGAGATCACCGACGGCTCGCTGAAGGGGCGGATGCCGGTCGACCACCGCACCCGACAGCCCGCCGGCGTGCTGCACGGCGGCGCGTCCGTCGCACTCGCCGAGACGCTCGCGAGCTGGGGCGCCTCGTTCACGGTCGACCCGTCGCAGTACTACTGCGTCGGCATGGAGATCAACGCGAACCACGTCCGCCCGGTCTCCGAGGGCTGGGTCCACGCGGAGGCCAGCCCGATCACGCGCGGGCGCACGACGCAGGTCTGGGACATCCGCATCACCGACGAGCAGGGGCGCCTCGTGTGCGTCTCGCGGTGCACCATGGCGGTGCTGCCGACGCCGTCGCAGTACTGACACGCGCCGAGTCCCACGCGTATCGTGGGGCCGTGAAGCCGTTCGTCCTCCTCGCCACACGTGCCGAGGACCAGCCCGCCGACGAGGAGTACGCGCTGTTCCTCCGCGGCACCGGCCTGGACGAGCGCGACCTCGTCCGCGTCCGCCTCGAGTCCGGACCGATGCCCCGACTCGACCTCGACGGCCTGTCGGGCATCTTCGTCGGCGGCGGCCCGTTCAACGCGTCCGATCCGCCAGAGCGGAAGTCGCCCGTGCAGCATCGCGTCGAGGCCGAGTTCGCGGCCCTGCTCGACGAGGTCGTCGCCCGCGACTTCCCCTTCCTCGGCGCCTGCTACGGCGTCGGCACGCTGGGAGCCCACCAGGGCGCGCTGATCGACGACCGCTACGCCGAGAAGATCGGCGTAGTGCCCGTGACGCTGACCGACGCCGGGGCCGCCGACCCGCTCCTCGCCGGGCTGCCGGAGACGTTCAACGCGTTCGTCGGGCACAAGGAGGCGATCCGGGCCCTGCCGCCGTCGGCGACGCTGCTCGGCTCGTCGCCGACGTGCCCGGTGCAGGTCTTCCGCGTCGGCTCCAACGTCTACGCCACGCAGTTCCACCCCGAGCTCGACCTGGAGGGCATCATCGTGCGCATCCGCGCGTACGCGAGCTACGGCTACTTCGCCGACGACGAGCTCGAGCTCACGCTCGCCGCCGCCGCGCGCGCGGTCGTGTCCGAGCCGAGCCGGATGCTGGGCACGTTCGTCGAGCGCTACGCGCGCTGAGCGGACGCGTCACGGGCGAGCCGTGAACACCTCGCGCAACCCCGGCCACGCCGGCGCCCGCGCGAACACCGGGATCCGCTCGATCGGCACCTCGACGCGCACGACGCCATCGCCGGCGACAGCCTCCCCCGACCACGCGTCGACCCACTCGCCGGGCGGCAGCGCGACCTCGTGCGTCGTCTCACCCTCGTCGACGACGGGCGAGACGAACAGGTCGCGCCCGAGGAACCACTGCAGCGGATGGGTCCAGGCGGTCTCGAGGGTCGGGTGGTCGAAGTACACCGGGCGCATGAGCGGCGCCGAGGTGCGGATGCTCTCGGCGGCCTCGGCCGCGAGGTACGGCACGAGCCGCTCGCGCAGGTGCGCGTACGCACGGAAGACCGGAAGGACCCGATCGTCGCCAGTGCGTTCGGCGAGGTTCCAGGGCGTGCGGTCGCGCACCGGCCGCCGGTGGTGGTTGAACTCGGAGTGGTACTGCATGATCGGCACGAACGTCGACGCGGCGGTCGCACGCAGGTAGAGCTCGGCGCTCGGCAGCGGGCCCGAGAAGCCCGCGAGGTCCCAGCCCCAGTAGAGGATGCCGCTCGCCGCCGCCGAGAGCCCTGCGAACATCGACCAGCGGAACGCCTCCCACGTGGAGTTCTCGTCGCCCGCCCAGAAGGCGCCGTGCGCCTGCGACCCGGTGAAGCCGGCCCGGCTGAACGTCACGGGCGCCTTGCCCGCCGACCGGAGCAGGTCGCCGTAGGCCTTGGCGTACGCGACCGGGAACAGGTTGTTCCCCTCGTCGCCGCGCGTTCCGTCGAGGTAGGCGAGCTCACGGCCCCAGGCGTGCTCGCCGCCATCCGTCTTGAAGCCGTCGATGCCGACCTCCTCGACGAGGTACCGGCGCTTCTCGGTCCACCACCGCGCGGCCCGCTCGTCGGTGAGGTCGGGCATCGTCGACAGCGGGAACCACCACCCGCGGTTGCGGTACGGGCGCAGCTCGCCGCGCGCGTTCGGCTCGCGGATCAGCACGCCCTCGCGCTCGGCGGCGAGCGCGTCGGCCCTCGCCTGACCCGTCGGATGCGGTCGTGCCTTCAGCAGCGGGATCTGCCAGAGGTGCACGCGGATGTCGCGGGCGTGCAGCTCGTCGACCATGCCCTTCGGGTCGGGCCAGGCGCCGTCCGCCGGGAAGGTGAAGTCGGCGAGCCGGTGCGGTGCGCCGTCCTCGGCGACCTCGTACTCGGCGTCGCGGAAGGCGGTGAAGGTGCGCTCGTCGCTCCACGCCTCGATGACGACCGAGCCGACGGGCACGTCGTGGTCGCGGTGCAGGTCCATCTGGCGGACGACCTCGGCCTGCGTGTTCCACTCGTTGCCGCTCGCCCAGAGCCGGAACACCCAGTCGGGCAGCTCCTCGGGGCGGCCGACCTCGGCGAGGAACGCGTCGAGCACGTCGGTGGGCGTGCCGTCGTAGAACGCGACGGCGACGGCGGTCTCGCCGGCCGCGGCATCCGCCTCGACCTCGACGACGAGCCGATCGGGCTCGCTCGCGCCGACGTCGAACCACGCGCGCCGCGACGTGCGCACGTGGAAGCCCCAGCCCTCGCCGCCCACGACGTGCGCGAACGGCATCGGGAGGTAGGTCTTCCGTTCGGCGCCCTGCGACTTGTACTGCTCGAAGACGACCGAGTCGAGCTCGGTGCCCCGGTGATCGAGCGCATCGAAGCGCTCCCCGAAGCCCGTGACGTGCTCGCCGTCGGCGAGCGGCAGCGCGAGGCGCACGCGGCGCACGCGCGCGCCGTCGGTCAGGACCTGCACGCTGCCCGGGATGACGCGGCTCGCCGCCGCGGTCGAGACGATGCCGTCGGGGGCGTCGGCCCAACCCGAGACGGCAGCCTCGAACCGGCGCGTGCGCTGCATGCCGCCGTCGGTCGTGCGCCCGACGAAGCGGTATCGGATGGCGCTGCCCGCCTCGGGCGCAGGCAACTCGACCGCCCAGCCGCCGGCCGTCCGCGCGAGCCGCGCCTGCGCGGAGGCGAGGTGCCCGCCGTCGATCGTCTGGCCGCGCGACGTGCGCGTCGCGCGCGCGAGCGGGAGGCGTTCGGTGCGGCGCGAGCCCGCGGCATCCGTGACCTCGACCTCGACCTCGACGGACTCGACGTCGGACGTCGCACGGACGCCGAGCCGGAGCGGCTCGCCTGCGACGGGGTCGACCGGCCGGCGCTGCTCGGTGTCGATCGAGTACGGGTGGCCGGAGCCGAACGGGCGGTGGCGGATCATCGGGCGGACTCCTGGGGTGCGGGTGCGGATTCGGGTGCGCCGTCGAGGGCCACGGCGAGTCGGACGAGCATGGCGTGGCTCCAGAGCAGCGGGTCGGCGGACGGCCCCCAACGCGCGACCCACTCGTCGACCCGGGAGGGGTCGAGGAGGTGCCGTTCCACCTGCTCGGGCATCGACCCGTCCGCCCCCGCGGTCCCGGCCGCCCAGTCGAGCAGCTCGCGCGCACGGTCGGCGTCGCCGGCGCGCGCGTGGGCGAGGCCGAGGAAGCAGGAGAGCAACGGCCACTGGCCGCCGCCGAAGTAGGTGTCGCCGACGAAGCGGTGCACGCCGCCGTCGACCGTCAGGTCGCGCTCGATCGCGGCGATGGTGCCGGCACCGAGCTCGGATGCCGCGGGGACGACGTCCATGACCCCGACGATCGCCGCGAGGCTCGCGTCGACGGCCGTCGAGCCGACCCACTTCGACAGGTGCCCCTCGGCGACGCCGCGCCGCACCATGAACCCCTCGACGTCCGCCGCCGCCGCAGCCGCGAGTGCGGCGCCGTCGTCGTCGAGGACGCCGAGCGACGCGGCCGCTCGCAGTCCGGCCGCGATGCAGCCGAGCGTGGACACGTGCACGTGCTCGGCGTGCTCCTCCCACCAGTCGAAGCACGGGCGCTGCCACGAGGACGCGAGGTAGTCGACCGTGAGCGCGATCGCCGACGCCCAGCGCGCGGCGTCCGCGCCGTGCCGACGCGCATGCTCGGCGATCGCCCAGAGCCAGGTCCCGTATCCGTCGAGCTGGAAGTCCCACCACTCGTCGTCGCCGGCCCGGCCGTCGAAGGTGAAGCGCGTGGGCAGCATCGCGGAATCCGCGACCGGCGCTCCGGTCCGGGCGGCCGCCGTGATCGCGCCGATGTCGTCGCGACGGGACTCGAGCACGCCGGCGCACCAGTCGAAGAACCGCTCGGCCGACTCGGCGCGGCCGTACGCGGACATGGCGTCAGCGATGAACGCGCCGTCGCGGAACCAGCTGTACCCGGCGTACGCCGAGAACGTGGGGCTCGCGGGGTAGGCGCCGCCGGCGTCCTGGAGCGTGGCGATGAGGTCGGCGCTCGAGGCGACCAGCGCAGCGAGGTCGGCGCGGGCGGCGCCGGCGGTCGTGGGAAGGGTCATCGTGGGGCTGCCTCCGTGCGTGGTGGATGGGCGGGGCCGGGCGCGTGGGCGCCCGGCCCCGAGGCGGTGCGAGCGGTCAGCCGCCGATGGCGGCGTTGATGCGCTCCTCGGCGGAGTCGAGCGCCTCCTGCACGGTCTTCCGACCGGCCTGCGCCTCGACGAGCTCCTCGGTCATGATGTCCTGCATCTCCTGCTGGCCCTCGGCGACCACGGGCGGGAGCGCGACGTCCTCGAGCGAGTCGAAGACGGCCTGCCGGTTCTCGGGGTTCCCGAGCGTGAGGTAGCTGTCGAGCGCGGCCTCGTCGGAGGTCGCCGGGAGCTCCCATCCCGCATCCAGGCGGGTCTGGACCATGACGTCGCTCGAGGTGAGGTACTCGGCGAAGGCGGCAGCGGCCTCCTGGTGCTCCGATCCCGCAGAGACGCCGACCGCGTTCGAGAAGAGCGCACTCGCCTGCTGGGCGTTGCCCGGCTCGACCGCGATGTCCCAGCCGAAGGGCGCGTCGGCGAATGCGCCGAACATCCAGATGCCCGTGTGCAGCATCGCGAGCTTCCCGTCGAGGAAGAGGTTGGTGTCGAAGTCGGGCGTGCCCTGGCCGTCCTCGATGGTCGGCATGGTCGTGCCGCTCTTGCCGACGAGCCACTCGGCGGCCTCGACGCCCTCCGGCGTGTTGAACGCGACGGCCGTGCCGTCGGAGTCCAGGAACTCGCCGCCGTTCTGCGCGAGCACCTTGTAGTACTCGTAGAAGCTCACGGGCTGGTGGTCGCCCCACACGCCTGCGGCCTCGTCGGTGAGCTGCTCGGCCGCTGCCTGCTCGTCGGCCCAGGTCCAGTCCGCGCTCGGCGTCTCGACGCCCGCGGCCTCGAACAGGTCGCTGTTGTAGAAGAGCACGACGGTCGAGAAGGAGCTGGGCAGGGCGTACTGCGTGCCATCCGCCTGGTAGGCCTCGAGCACGCTCTGACGGTAGGCGGACGGGTCCTCCGGATCGAGCTCGGCGAGGACGCCGTTCGCCTGGTACTGGGCGAAGTTCGCGTACTCGATGTCGAACACGTCGGCGACGGTGCCCGCGGCGAGGTCGGTCTGCAGCGCCGTACCGTAGTCGGCGTACGGCAGCGTGGTGACCTCGACCGTCACGTCGGGGTTCTCCTCCTCGAACGCGTCGACGATGGCCTGGAGGTTCTCCTCGTTGCCGCCGTTCGAGATGAAGTTCGTGTAGGTGATGGTGACGGGGCCGTCGGCGTCGCCGGACGAGTCGCCGGCCGAGCAGCCGGTCAGGGCGAGTGCGGCGGCGGCGACGATGCCGACGCCGGCCAGTGCTGTGGTCCTCATGGTGCGTATCTCCTTCGATAGGGGTGAGGCGTGGATGGAGCGGATGGGTGTTCGGGACTCGGAGCGGGCGTCGCGGGCCTCACTTGATACCGGTGTTCGCGACCCCCTGGATGACGTACTTCTGGGCGAAGAGGTAGATGGCGAGCATCGGGAGGATGCTCACGACGGAGCCGGCCATGACGATGTCCCACTGCGTCGTGTACTGGCCCTGCAGTCCGGCCAGGGCGACGGGCAGCGTCTGCAGCTCGGGCGAGCGCAGCACGACGAGGGGCCACAGGAAGCTGTTCCAGCTGCCCATGAACGCGAACACCGCGAGGGTCGCGAGCGCCGGCCTGATGTTGGGCAGGATCACCGTCCAGAAGATCCGGAAGTGGCCGGCGCCGTCGAGCGCCGCGGCCTCGTCGAGCTCGACGGGCACCTGGTTCATCGCCTGCCGGAGCAGGAACACCCCGAAGGCGGCCGCGAGCGTCGGCAGCAGGGCCCCCAGGTAGGTGTCGACGAGCCCCCAGGCGCGCAGCTCGGCGAACAGCGGCACGACGAGCACCTGCAGCGGGATCATCATCGTCGCGAGGTAGATGCCGAAGACGACCGTGCGCCCGCGGAACGGCAGGCGGCTGAACGCGTAGGCCGCGGTCGCGCTCGTGAAGAGCTGCGCGAGCGTCGTCACGGTGGCGAGCAGCAGGCTGTTGCCGACGACGCGGGCGAACGGCAGGTCGGCGAACAGCCGCTGGTACGCCTCGATGCTCGGGTCGGCCGGGACGATCGACGGGGTCGAGCCCAGGCCGCTGCCGGGGCTCAGCGAGGTCACGACCGTCCAGTAGAACGGGAAGAACATCGCCAGGGCGCCGAGCACCATCACAACGTGCAGCAGCACGCTCCGGGCGAGCGCCGCGCGCGCGGCGTCGGTGCGGTGACGGATGCCTCCGGCCCGTGCCGGCGTCGGTGCGAGGGTCGTCTCAGCCATAGTTCACCCACTTGCGCTGGCCGCGGATCTGGATGACCGTCACGGCGAGGATCACGACGAACAGGAGCCACGAGAGCGCCGACGCCTCGCCTGCCCTGCCGTATCGGAAGGTCAGGTCGTAGATCTGCTGGACGACCACCTGGGTCGCTCCGCCCGGGCCGCCGCCGGTCATCGCGTACACCTGGTCGAACACCTGGAACCCGTTGATGAGCGAGATGACGATCACGAAGAACGTGGCGGGTGAGAGCAGGGGGAGGGTCACCGAGAACAGGCGACGCCACCACCCGGCCCCGTCGACGCGCGCTGCGTCGAGCAGTTCGGGGTCGATGGCCTGCAGGCCCGCGAGCAGGATCACCATGACGAAGCCGAGGTCCTTCCACGCCGAGGCGAGGATGATCGAGGGCATCGCCCAGGCCGGGTCGGTCCACCACCCGGGTCCGTCGATGCCGAACCAGGCGAGCACGCTGTTCACGACGCCGTTCGACGGGTTGAGCAGCCACCGCCAGACGAGCGCGACGACGATCCAGCTCGTGATGACGGGGAGGAAGTACACGCCGCGGAGGATCGTGCGACCGCGCAGCGCCGTGTTCAGCGCGAGGGCGATCGCGAGCCCGCCCACGTAGACGAGCGGCAGGTAGCCGACGATGTAGTACAGCGTGTGGAGGAAGACGTCGGCCGTCTCGGGATCGGTGAGCAGGTCCGCGTAGTTCTCGAGCCCGACCCACTTCGCGGGTGCGAGCAGGTTCCACTCGGTGAGGCTGATCCAGGCGGCGGCGACCATCGGGCCGAGCACGAAGAGGAGGAGCGGCACCGCGCTCGGCAGCAGGAACGCGAGCACCGTGAGGGCGTACCGGACCCGTCGTGCGCGGCGGCCGGCGCCGCGCGGAGGCACGGCGCGCGATGCGGTCGGGCGGGCGTCGGCACCGACCTCCGCGGCGGCCTCGCCGATGAGCGCGGTCATCGGCGCACCACCGGGCCGACGAGCCGTTCGCGGATGAGCCTCCCCTGGTCGCCGGCGGACCCGGCGGAGTCGAACGGCATCGCGAGCACCAGTGCGGCGGCACCCTGCGCCCAGCTCTCGTCCTGCCAGGTCTCGATCTCGACGGGCAGGCTCCGACGGTGCCGGAGCAGGTGCGACCGGAACGCGGGCTCGAACCCCGGCGACCAGTGACGCCATCCGGTCGTGCCCTCGCCGAGGACCACGACGAGGGCCGGGTCGACGGTGTGCACGACGCCGGCGAGCGTGCGCCCGAGCAGCCGCCCGGCCTCGCGGTAGATCCGGATGGCGTCGCCCTCGCCCGCGTCCGCGGCGGCGAGGAGGTCGTCGATGCCGCCGTGCGGCGGGATCGCACCGCGTTCGCGCGCGTCGCGGACCAGCGCGCCCTCGCCGATGTGCGCTTCGAGGCATCCGTCGTTGCCGCAACCGCACCGCGGCCCGTCGTCGGCGACGGGGAAGTGCCCGATCTCGCCGGCCCCGCCGGAGGCGCCCCGCAGCACGTTGCCGTCGACGACGACGCCGGCGCCGACGCCCGTGCCGATCGTGACGACCAGGAAGTTGTCGTGCGAGCGGCCCAGCCCGAACAGGCGTTCCGCGACCGCGAGCGCGTTGACGTTGTTCTCGACGACGACCGGGAGCCCGGTGGCTCGCCGGAGGGCGTCTCCGAGCTCGACCCCGGTCCACCCGAGCTGGGCCGAGTCGACGATGCCGCTCCCGAGGCGGTCGACGCTGCCCGGCACGCCGACGCCGAGGCCGAGCACGGTGGTGCCGTCGCCGGCGGCGATGAAGCCGCGGATGCGTTCGACGAGTTCGGCGATGAACGTGCTGGCGGTCGCGTCGAACGGCTCGCTCGCCGAGCGGACCACCCGCCCGTCGACGCCCACCTCGACGAAGGCCACGTGGTCGGCGACCACCTTGACGCCGATGGCGTGGCCGGCCGAGGTCGCGAGGCCCAGCATCCGCCCCGGGCGTCCGCCGTTGGACGGCGCCTGCTCGAGTTCGACGAGCAGTCCGTCGGCGAGCAGTTCCTTCACGAGCTGCGTGATGAGCGCGGGCGAGAGGGCGAGCACCCGGGCCAGCTCGGCGCGCGACGCGGGGCCGTCGGCGCCGAGCCGCGCGAGGATCGCCGAACGGTTGACGTCGGTTCGGTTGCTGGAGTGGATCGCCATCGATGCCTCTGTGTCCGTGGAGCGGGTCGCGGTGGGGTGTCGTGAGTTAATTTAGAACTAAACAAAGTAGAAAAGCAAGACCCGATATCGCCCGGACACGACGAAGCGCCCCGCACCGGTCCCTCGGTGCGAGGCGCTTCGCGATCGGGCGGCCGCGTTCAGCGGCCTCGGCGGGCGATCAGGATGCCGCCGCCGTGGCGTACGTCGCCTGGGCGACCGAGCCGTAGTACGGCCCGAACATCACGTTCGGGATGTTGTTGTAGCCGAAGCTGTTCACCGAGTTCTGCGCACCGTTGCCGAGGAACCACGGGCCGCCCGAGGAACCGCCGGTCATGTCGCACGGGATGCCCTGCGACTGGGTCTGGCCGTAGGGGTCCGCCGTCGCGGTGCCCGCGCACGACTTCAGCGTCTGGCCGTTGAACGGCGCGGCCGCCGGGTAGCCGAACGCCTCGTACGAGAGCCCGCGGGCCTGGTTGAACGAGATCGCCGTGCCGCCGACCGTCGCCTGCAGGCTCTTGCCGGCGAGCTGACCGACCGTGGCGAAGGCCGTGTCGTACGTGATGTCGCCGCCCCTCGTCCACTGGCGCGGCGCCGTCAGCGACGTCGCGACCCACTGCCCGTACGGCGCCGCACCGTTCTCGTAGGCCGGCACGAACGTCCAGTTCGTGGCGTACTTGCCCTTGCCGGAGTGCACGCAGTGCGCGGCCGTCGCGACCACGCTGCCGTTCGACGAGCTCACCGAGTTGCCCGAGCACACGTAGTTGCGGCCGTTCAGGGTGAAGAACACCTTGCCGATGTTCGACACGGGCGACTCGTTCGCCGCCATCGGCGTGACCTCCGGCGCCGGCGCGGGCTTGCCGTACGTGACCGGTGCGCCGGCGGCGACCCCCGCCGCCGGGGTCGAGGCCGACTTGCCGGCGAGCAGCACGTCGGCCGGGGTGGCCGAGCGCATGCGTTCGGCGGTCCAGTACCCGGCGGCCGCGGTCCGTTCGGCGGCGGGCACGGCGCGCTGGTCGACGCCCGGCGGCACCGAGGGCGGCGCGGCCGACGCGGCGGTCGGCGCGGCGAGGAGCCCGCAGGCGACGAGGGCGGCGCCGGCGAGTGCCGCGCGCAACGAGGTGAGCTTCATGGACGAGCCCTTTCTGAGCAGGCGGCGGCGGTCCCCCCGAACGGTCGCCGCGCCGCGATGATGCGAATGTCGGGAAGCGTGGCACACGTCCCCCGTTCGGGGGGAGAGTCCGACGCATCCTTCGCGGAAATCGAGAACCCGCGGGAGGGATCCGGCAAATCCTCCCCACGTACGACCCGCCCGGGGTAGGTTCGTCGTTTGGCCATCGGAGTCGCCGGGCCGACCTGAAGGCGTCCGCGCACGCGGCCGCTCAGGTGAGCAGCGTCATCCGCACAGCCGGCTCACACGCGCGCGTATGCGAGGATGTATCGTCCAGCTCGGACGCTTCACCACACCTCCCGAGGAGCCATCGCTCGCATGTGCGGCATCGTCGGCATCGTCTCCACCGAGCCCGTCAACCAGCAGATCTACGACAGCCTCCTCCTCCTGCAGCACCGCGGGCAGGACTCGACGGGCATCGCGACGGCCGACGGCCCGATCTTCCACATGCACAAGGCGCGCGGGCAGGTCCGCGAGGCGTTCCGCACGCGCGACATGCGCTCGCTGCTCGGCCGGATGGGCCTCGGGCACGTGCGCTACACGACGAAGGGCGCCGCCGAGCGCGAGGAGGAGGCGCAGCCGTTCTACGTGAACGCGCCGTACGGCATCATCCTCGTGCACAACGGCAACCTCACGAACACGCGCGAGCTGTCCGAGGACCTCTTCCGCATCGACCGCCGCCACGTGAACTCCACGAGCGACACCGAGATGCTGCTCAACGTGCTCGCGACCGAGCTGCAGGGCCAGATCACCGGCCTCGAACTCGACCCCGACCAGGTGTTCAACGCGGTCGCGCAGGTGCACGAGCGCGTCGAGGGTTCGTACGCGGTCATCGCGATGATCGCCGGCCACGGCCTGCTCGCGTTCCGCGACCCGTTCGGTATCCGACCGCTCATCCTCGGCAGGCGCACGACGGAGTCCGGCAAGGACGAGTGGATCGTGGCATCCGAGTCGCTCGTGCTCGAGAACGGCGACTACGAGGTCGTGCGCGACGTCGAGCCCGGCGAGGCCGTCTTCATCACGACCGAGGGCGAGATGATCTCGCGCCAGTGCGCGAGGAACCCGCGCCTCATCCCCTGCTCGTTCGAGTACGTCTACCTCGCGCGCCCCGACTCGATCATGAATGGCATCTCCGTCTACGAGGCGCGCCTGCGCATGGGCGACCGCCTCGCGAACACCATCGCGACGCACATGGACCACGGCGACGTCGACGTGGTCATGCCGATCCCCGACTCGTCGCGGCCCGCCGCGATGCAGGTGGCCCAGAAGCTCGGCATCGAGTACCGCGAGGGCTTCTACAAGAACCGGTACGTCGGCCGCACGTTCATCATGCCCGGGCAGGCCGCGCGCAAGCGCTCGGTCCGGCAGAAGCTGAACGCGATGGGCACCGAGTTCAAGGGCAAGAACGTGCTCATCGTCGACGACTCGATCGTGCGCGGCACGACCTCGAAGCAGATCGTCGAGATGGCGCGTGCCGCCGGCGCGAACAAGGTGACGTTCACGTCGGCCGCGCCGCCCGTGCGCTTCCCGCACGTGTACGGCATCAACATGCCGAGCCGCGCCGAACTCGTCGCGCACGACCGGAAGATCCCCGAGATCGCGCGCGAGCTCGGCGCCGACCACATGATCTACCAGGAGGTCGAGGACCTCCAGGCGGCGATCACCGAGGGGACGTCGATCGACAGCCTCGACCTCTCGTGCTTCACCGGCGAGTACGTGACCGGCACGGTGACGCCCGAGTACCTGGAGTGGGTCGAGCGCACGCAGCTCAGCTGACGCACGGCCCGCCGCTCACAGGCCGCCCTCGGTCGGACCTGCGACGCTGATCGCATGGGCGCGTACGCCGAGTACCTCGGGATCTACGACGCCGACGGCGGTGTGCGGGGCGACCTCGCCTACATCGTCGGCCACCTCCTGGGCACCAGGGAGTGCGCGCTCTGCGACATCACCCACACCTGGCGCCGCAAGCCGGAGTGGGACGCCATGGTGCTCCGCGTCGGGGTGCCGTTCACCCTCCGGCACCGCAACGAGGTGACGGATGCCGCGGCATCCGCCGCCCTCGCGGACGCGGGCCTGCCGGTCGTGCTCGGCCGCGATACGGCGGGCACGTGGCATCCGGTCCTGCGGCGGGCCGCCCTCGAGCGCGCGCACGGCAGCGTCGAGGAGTTCGAGCGGCTGCTGCTCGCCGCCCGAGCGGATCAGGGTTCCGGATCGTCGTCGACGTAGTGCGTCGACTCGTGCTCGGCGACGGCCGTGCCGCGGCGCTTCGCGAGCACGCGATCGATGACGAGCGCGGTGACGCCCCCGAGCGCGAGCCCGCCCGCGCCGCACCACAGCAGCAGGAAGCCGAACACCTGCCCGCGGTCGAACTGGTCGCTCTCGGGGAACGCGAACGTGAGGATCAGCGCGACCAGCACGCCGAGCGCGGCGCCGAGCAGGAGGAAGCTGCCGTAGCGCGGTGACCGGCGCACGGTCACGGCGTCGCTCGTCACGTCGGTCTCGAGGCGCTCGCCTGCCTCGGGGTCGAGGTCCATGCGCTCGACCTTGGGGCGTGCGTCCTCGCCGGGTGCGCCCTCGTCCGCCGAGGCCGCGTGCTCGACGGACGCCCCGGGGCCGGCCGAACCGTCGGCGGCGACGGATGCCTCCGGCTGGACGGGCGACGCCCCGCCCGCGTCGGCGCCCGTGGCGGTCGCGTCGGACCCCGCCGGCTCGGCGGGATCGGTGGGCTCGGGACGGGTCGCATCGCTCACCCGTCCATTCTCCCGCACGGCGCGCGTCAGCCGAGCCGCGCGGCGTCGATGACGGGCACCACGTCCTCGAGGTCGGCGCGCTGACCCGAGGCGTGGACCGACCCCGACGAGCGGGCGTCGCCCCACGCGAGCGTGCCCGTGGCGAGGCCCAGCCAGGTCGCGGCATCCGTCTCGACGACGTTCGGCGGCGTGCCGCGCGTGTGCCGCGGTCCCTCGATGCACTGCACCGCCCCGAACGGCGGCACGCGCACCTCGACGGTCCCGCCGGGCGCGCGTTCGGCGAGCAGTTGCAGGGTGTATCTCACCGCGAGCGCCAGCGTGTTCCGGTCGACGGATGCCGCGGCATCCGCCCGCACCACCGACGCGACCGCGTCGCGCCCCTCGACGTCTCCGATCCTCCGCGGCATCCCCCCATCCTCCCGCACGCCCACGGGCATCGCGAGGGGGTCCGGT
This sequence comes from Agromyces binzhouensis, assembly GCF_042672355.1. Classification (NCBI taxonomy): domain Bacteria; kingdom Bacillati; phylum Actinomycetota; class Actinomycetes; order Micrococcales; family Microbacteriaceae; genus Agromyces; species Agromyces binzhouensis. The sequence goes on from NZ_JBHXVJ010000001.1 coordinate 69,105, forward strand.
AGCCTGAGCGGGTGAGAATCCTCGTCCTCGGTTCGGGCGCGCGCGAGCACGCCATCATCCTCGCCCTGCTCGACGAGGAGGCCGGCCACGAGATCGTGGCGGCGCCCGGCAACGCGGGGATCGCCGCGTCCCCCACCTCCTCGGCGCGTGGCAGCGTCGAGACCATCGCACTCGACCCGACCGACCCCGTGATCGTCGCCGACTACGCGATGGACAACGACATCGAGCTCGTCGTCGTCGGCCCCGAGGCGCCGCTCGTCGCGGGCGTCGCCGACGCCCTGCGGACGCGCGGGATCGCGGTGTTCGGCCCGGCCAGGGCCGCCGCCGCGCTCGAGGGGTCGAAGACGTTCGCCAAGCGCATCATGGAGTCGGCCGGCGTGCCCACGGGTCGCGCGAGCCTCGTCGACTCGCTGCCGAAGGTGACCGAGGTCCTCGACGAGTTCGGCGCCCCCTACGTCGTGAAGGCCGACGGACTCGCCGCCGGCAAGGGCGTGCTCGTCACCGAGGACCGCGAGGCGGCGCTCGCGCACGCCGCGCACTACCTGCAGCAGGGTCCCGTGCTGGTCGAGGAGTTCCTCGACGGCCAGGAGGTCTCGCTCTTCCTGCTCTCCGACGGCACCAACGTGCTGCCGCTGTCGCCGGCCCAGGACTACAAGCGCCTGCGCGACGGCGACGAGGGCCCGAACACCGGCGGCATGGGCGCGTACTCGCCGCTGCCGTGGCTGGACGAGCGGTTCGGCAGCGAGGAGGCCTTCGTCGACGAGGTCATCGAGACGATCGCGCTGCCGACCGTGAAGCAGCTGGCCGAGGAGCAGACCCCGTTCATCGGGCTGCTCTACGCGGGGCTCATCCTGACCAGCCGGGGCATCCGCGTCATCGAGTTCAACGCGCGCTTCGGCGATCCGGAGACGCAGGTCGTGCTGCCCCGGCTGGCGACGCCGCTCTCCGGCCTGCTGTTCGCCGCTGCGACCGGCAGGCTCGGCGAGCTGCCGCGGCCCGAGTTCCGCGCCGACGCGGCCGTCACGGTCGTGCTCGCGAGCGAGGGTTACCCCGAGTCCCCCGAGACCGGGCGACGGCTCGACGGCCTCGACGCCGCGGCATCCGTGCCCGGCGTGCACCTCGCGCACGCCGCCACCGCGGTCGGGTCGACCGCCGACGACGCCGAGCCGCACCTCATCGCGACGGGCGGCCGCGTGCTCAACGTCGTCGCGGTCGGCGACGACTTCGCGGAGGCGCGACGCCGCGCGTACGAGGCGATCGGACAGCTCCGACTCGACGGCGGGCAGTACCGCACCGACATCGCCGCACGCGTCGCGGACTGAGCAGGGCGCCGCGCCCGGGCCGGGCGCAGGCGTCGTGACGAGAAGGAGACAGCATGACCCACGTGACCGACCTCGCCGGCTGGACCCTCGTCTACTCGGGCAAGGTGCGCGACCTGTACGTGCCGACCGACCTGATGACCGACGACGACACCTGGACGGGCGACCCCCTGAAGCTGTCGCCCGTCGCCCTCGTCGTCGCGAGCGACCGGGTGAGTGCGTTCGACGAGATCCTCGAGCCCGAGATCCCGGGCAAGGGGGCGCTGCTCACCTCCCTCACGCGCTGGTGGTTCGACCGGCTGCCCGAGGTTCCGAACCACCTCGCCTACGCCGAGGACGACCGCTACCGCGACCTGCCGGCGATCCCGGCCGCGGTCGCCGACCGCGCGATGCTCTGCCGCACGCTCGACATGTTCCCGATCGAGTGCGTCGTTCGCGGCTACCTCACGGGCAGCGGATACGCGGAGTACGTCGCGACCGGCGGCATCGGCGGACTGCCGCTCCCCGAGGGCCTCCAGGACGGCGACCGGCTCCCCGAGCCCGTGTACACGCCCGCGTGGAAGGCGCCGCTCGGCCAGCACGACGAGAACATCTCGTACGAGCGGACCGTCGAGCTCGTCGGCGAGACCGTCGCGGAGCAGCTCCGCGCGATCTCGCTCGCGGTCTTCGAGCACGCCTCCGAGGTCGCCGAGGAGCGCGGGCTGATCCTCGCCGACACGAAGTTCGAGTTCGGCGCCGACCGCGAGCTCGGCATCGTGACGCTCGCCGACGAGGTGCTGACGAGCGACTCGAGCCGGTACTGGGACCTGGAGGCGTACCTGACCGGTGCGACGCCCGAGATCCGCATGGCGAGCTTCGACAAGCAGATCGTGCGCGACTGGCTCGCCGCGAACTGGGACCGGTCCGCGCAGGCCGCGCCCCCGACCCTGCCGGCGGAGGTCGTCGAGCAGACGGCCGAGCGCTACCGTGCGCTCGTGGAGCGGCTCACGCTCGGGCTCTGAGCCGGGTCGGGGGTCGGCCGGCTCGCGCCGTCCCCGCCGCGGGGGAATAGTCGTCGAGGGGACGTGGTTGAAATAGTTGTGCCTACAACTGATTCGGGCCGCTCATCCGGCGCCGCCCACGATCGACTCGCCGCCGACACGGCGATGGGTCCGGTGACCCTGCGCGTCGCCGACCTCGACGCCATGATCCGGTACTACCGCGACGGCGTGACGCTCGAGCTCCTGAGCCACGACGGGCCGGTCGCCGTGCTCGGGCGCGGCGGCGTGCCCGCCATGATCCTCCAGCACGCACCCGAGCTGAGGCACGCGTCGCCGCGCAGCGCCGGGCTGTTCCACACCGCGATCCTCTTCGACACCAGGGAGGCGCTCGCGACCGCCCTCCTGTCGGTCGCGACGAAGCACCCCGGCACCTTCACCGGCAGCGCCGACCACCTCGTGAGCGAGGCGTTCTACTTCGACGACCCCGAGGGCAACGGAGTGGAGCTCTACTTCGACCGCGACCGCTCGACGTGGAGCTGGACGCACGGCACGGTCGAGATGGCCACGATCTTCCTCGACCCCAACGGGTACCTGCGCGAGCACCTCACCGAGCGGGGGGCGGATGCCGCGGCCGCGGGCACCGGCCTCGGCAACGCCGGGGTCGGGCACGTGCACCTCTCCGTGGGCGACGTCGCGAGCGCGCGCGAGTTCTACGTGGACCGCCTGGGCTTCGACCAGACCGCGACCTACGGTGACCAAGCGCTCTTCGTCAGCGCAGGCGGCTACCACCACCACATGGCCATGAACACGTGGAAGAGCCTCGGCGCGGGGCGCCGACAGCTCGCGCTCGGCCTCGGCAAGGTCGAGATCCTGGTGCCGACCGAGGACGACCTCGGCGAACTGGGCGAGCGGATGGCGCACTTCCGCGTCCCGTCCCGAGACGACGGGCGCACGATCGCGTTCGACGACCCGTGGGCGAACGTCGTCGAGGTACGCGCGGCGGAGTAGCGGCCGACCGGCCGACCGGCCGCGGCAGGCTCTCAGTCCTCGGCGCGCTTCCGGTGCGACATGTCGTGGAACTCGCCGAAGTCGAGCGCGGCGCCCGGCAGCTCGTTCGCATCGGGCCGTGCGCGGAGCCCGTCGAGCACCACGGCCAGCTGGCGTCGCCAGAACGGCAGGTAGGCGCCGCCGTACTGGCCGAGCGAACCGAGCATGTCGACGAGCACGCTGATGTCGACCGCGGTGACGTCGGGGCGAAGGACTCCCTCGGCCTGGGCCCGCGCGACGATGCCGTCGGCCATCGCCTGCAGTTCGGTCCCCGGACGGTGGTCGGGGTCGAGCTCGGCCACGCGACGCATGACGGCAGGCAGGTACGGGCGCTCGATGAGCCAGGCGGACAGGGCCTCGAGCCAGATCTCGATCGCGTGCCATCCGCTCTCGGCCTGGCTGATCTTCGCCGTGAAGGCACGCAGGTCGTCGACGCCCGTGTCGTAGAGCTCCCGGATCAGCGCGTCGCGCGTCGGGAAGTGGCGGTAGACGGTGCCGGCCCCCACCCCCGCGCGGGTGGCGAGCTCATCCAGCGGCGCATCGATGCCGCGTTCGGCGAACAGGCGCCGGGCCTCGACGAGCAGGCGCTCATGGTTGCGGCGGGCGTCCCGACGCGACGACACGGTCGTGGTCACGACACCAGCGTACGCCCGCGACCCCGCCGGGTGTCCGGATCGGATAGTATTCGGAGCGTCTACTCCGCTTTCCCTAGTGCGGGAGACATGCGCCCACTCGGGGGAGGGGCGTCGGTGCGGCGGGCACGGGGTGGATGCCTGCTCTGGGGGATGCCCGCCGCACCCACTTCGGGTCCGAGTCACGCCCGGGAGCCGCCACCCCGTCCGGTTCGCTATTCGAGCGTCTCGAGGTGCACCTCGACCGGCTCTCCCGCCTCGATGCCCTCGGCCTCGCGCACGGCGCGCTTCAGCGGGAGCGCGTAGCGCTCCTTCCCCGGGAAGATCGAGGTCCGCCACGTCGTGCCGCCGATCGTCGCCGAGACCCGCACCGACCCGAACCCGCGCGGCATGCGCGGTCGGTCGCGGATCTCCTCGGAGAGCTCGCCGGGCACGTCGACGAAGAACCACGAATCGGCGGCGCGCTCCTCCCAGCGGTAGACGACCGCCGTGAACCGGTACTCCTCGCGCATGCGACCGACCCTACGCCCGATCCCGACGACGTCGCGCAGCCGTCCGGGTCCCCGGACGACGGCGTTCCCGGGGCCCTGACGGGCGCATCGGCCCGGTGGCTAGGCTGGCGGCGTGGCAGCATCGAACGACGACCGAGCGGTCGAGGCGGACGAACGGGGCGTCGAGGCCAACACGCGACGCATCGAGGCATCCGTCGTCACCGACTTCAGCGACCGCATGAGCTACGGCGGCTACCTCGACCTCGACACGCTGCTCGCCGCACAGCGGCCCATCTCGCGGCCCGAGCACCACGACGAGCTGCTGTTCATCATCCAGCACCAGACCACCGAGCTCTGGCTGAAGCTCGTCCTGCACGAGCTCGAGTCGGCGTGCGAGTTCATGCGCGCCGACGACCTCCCGCCGGCGCTCAAGTGCATCGCGCGAGTGAAGCACATCCAGAAGACCCTCACCGAGCAGTGGTCGGTGCTCGCGACGCTCACCCCGAGCGAGTACGCGCAGTTCCGCGGCGTGCTCGGCAACGCGTCCGGCTTCCAGTCGTACCAGTACCGCGCGGTCGAGTTCACGCTGGGCAACAAGAACGCGAAGATGCTGCAGGTCTTCGAGGCGGACGCCGCGGCGAGCGCGATCGTGCGACGCGCCCTCGAGTCGCCGAGCCTGTACGACGAGTTCCTGCGCCTGCTCGCCCGCGCCGGATACGACATCCCGGCCGACGTGCTCGACCGGGACGTCACGAAGGCCTGGACCTTCCACGACGACCTCGTGCCCGTGTTCGCGGCGATCTACGCCGACCCGGAGCACAACTGGGCCGCCTACGAGACGTGCGAGGAACTCGTCGACCTCGAGGACAACTTCCAGCTCTGGCGGTTCCGGCACCTGAAGACCGTCGAGCGCATCATCGGGTCGAAGACGGGCACCGGCGGTTCGAGCGGTGCGCCGTTCCTCAGGCGCGCGCTCGAGCTCACCTTCTTCCCCGAGCTGTACGCGGTCCGCACCGAGATCCCGGGGTGAGCGAGATGACGGATGCCTCGCACTCCCGTGAGCCCGCCGAGCCCGCCGAGCCCGCCCGGCCCGCCGATCCGCTCGGCCCGCGTGCCCGCCGCGTGCGGCGTTCGCTGAACGGCGACCATCCAGGCGAGACCGGCGTCATGCTGCCGCCGTTCGTCGACCACCACGTGCACCTCCAGCTGGCCGATCCGGCACCCGCCGTCGCACGCGGGATCGCCGCAGTGGTCGACCTCGGCGCCGACCCCGGCGCCATCGCGACGATCGCGCGCGCCGACGGGCTGCCGCACGTGCGGTACGCGGGAGCGTTCCTCACCGCCCGCGGCGGCTACCCGACGGGTCGACCGTGGGCGCCGGCCGGGAGCGTGCGCGAACTCGACCCCGTCTCCGGCGACGCCGACGACCTGCGCGAGCGTCGGCACCACGCGCTCAGCGGGCCCGTCGAAGCGGTGGTCGACGAGCAGCGGAGGTTCGGGGCATCCGTCGTCAAGGTCGCCCTGAACTCCGTCGCAGGCCCGACCTTCGACCGGTCGACGCTCGACGCGATCGTCGCGGCCTCACGAGCGGCCGGGTTGCCGGTCGCCGTGCACGCCGAGGGCGCGGGGATGGCGCAGCTCGCGATCGACGCCGGCGCCGACGTGCTCGTGCACGCGCCCTTCACCGAGCGACTCGAGGACGACGTGATCGCGCGCGCCGTCGCAGCCCGTCAGGCGTGGATCTCGACGATCGCGATCCACGTGCGCGACGACGCATCCGTCGCCGAGACCGCCATCGACAACGTCCGCCGCTTCCACGCCGCCGGCGGTCGCGTGCTCTACGGCACCGACTCCGGCAACGGCGAGCTCGATCCGGGAGTGAACCCCGTCGAGGTCGCCGCGCTCGTGCGCGCCGGGCTCGCGGCATCCGCGGTCATCGCCGCACTCGCCGACCCGTGGCCCGAGCGATCGCCGGACTGGGCCGACGCCGGCGTCGCGACCTTCGTCCCCGACCCCGCCCCGGCCGACGGCGACCTCGGCACGCCCGACGCCGTCGCCCGATGGCTCGCCACGGCACGACTCGTGCCCACCGAGGAACTGGAGCTCAGCTGACCATGGACTCGCTGCTCGCCTACGCCCGCCGCCAGGATCGCGCCGACGGCCTCGCGCACCTCCGAACGCGATTCGTCGGCGCCGACACCGAGCTCGTCTACTTCGACGGGAACTCGCTCGGCAGGCCGCCCGTCGCGGCGATCGAGCGCGTCGAGCGGTTCATGCGCGAGGAATGGGGCGGGCGACTCATCCGCGGGTGGGACGAGTCCTGGCTGCAGCTGCCGTACGAGATCGGCGACCGCATCGGTCGCGCCGTGATCGAGGCGAAGGCCGGCCAGACCGTGATCGGCGACTCGACGACGGTGCTCCTCTACAAGCTCGCGCGCGCCGCCGTCGATGCGCAGGTCGCACGGGATCCGCAGCGCCGCGAGATCGTCGTCGACCGCGACAACTTCCCGACCGACCGGTACGTCCTCGAGGGCATCGCGCACGAGACCGGATGCCGCCTCCGCTGGATCGACGTCGACCTCGAGCGCGGCGTGACCCCGGAGCAGCTCGCCGAAGTCGCCGGGCCGCACACGGCGCTCGTCGTCGTCAACCACGTCTCGTACCGGTCCGCCTACCTCGCCGACGCGCCGGAGCTCACGCGCATCGCCCACGACGCCGGCGCGCTCATCCTCTGGGACCTCTGCCACTCGGCCGGCTCAGTGCCGGTGCACGCCGATCGATGGGAGTTCGACCTCGCCGTCGGCTGCACCTACAAGTACCTCAACGGAGGGCCCGGCTCCCCCGCGTTCGCGTACGTGCGCGACGACCTGCAGCAGGCGCTGCGTCAGCCGATCCAGGGCTGGTTCGGCACGGCCGACCTGTTCGCGATGGGCCCCGAGTACGTTCCCGCGCCCGGCATCCGTCGCTTCGTCAGCGGCACGTCGCCCATCACCGCGATGATCGCCATGCAGGAGACGCTCGCCATGATCGAGGACGTCGGCATGGCGGCGATCCGCGCGAAGTCGATCGCGCTCACCGAGTACGCGATCGAACTCGCCGACCAGTGGCTCGCTCCGCTGGGCGTCGTGGTCGGCTCGCCGCGCGACGCGGAGGAGCGCGGCGGCCACGTGATCCTGCAGCACGACGCCATGCGCGAGGTCACCGCCCGCCTCTGGCAGCGCGACGTGATCCCCGACTACCGCGACGTGGGCGGCCTGCGGGTCGGGCTCGCACCCCTGTCGACGAGCTTCGAGGAGGTCCACCGCGGCCTCGACGCCACGCGCGAGGTGCTCCGCGAGGTGCTCGCGGAGCGGGCGGGGCTCGGCTAGGCGTCGGCCGCGGTCACGGTCGTCGGTCGCCTCGCGGCCGGACGCCGGCCGAGCAGCACGGCCAGGATCACGGCGAGGGCGAGCCCCGCCTCGAAGATCGCCGAGAGCCAGAGCTCTGGCGCCGTGATCACGAGCGAGACGCCGAGCACGACGTGCATCGCGGAGATCGCGAGCACCAGCGCCCGCCCGGCCTCGACGCGCGTGCCGCGCGCCAACAGCACGCCGACGATGACGGTCACGCCCATGAGCATGTTGTAGACCCCGACGTTGCGGGTCCAGAGGGCGACCGCGTCGTACTCGTCGGGCTCGATGAGGAAGATCGCGTACAACGCGGGCTCCCGGAAGAAGAACGTCTCCAACGCGCCGACCACGAGGAGCGTGAGCGCCTCGAGCGCCGCCAGGACCTGTGCGACTCTGGTCATGGCCGCATTCTCCTCCCGGCCCCAGCCGAGGTCCAGCCTCGATGGCGTGCCGACCGCTGCACGCCGGTACCACGCGATCCGGGGTCGGGCAATCCCCGGTGGGACTTCACTTGCACGGAACATGGCGCGCGTAGCATGGCCGCACACGTGACACCGATGGAAGGGATGTTCCATGACGGATGCGACGGACAAGAAGATCGACGACCTCGACGACCAGGTCGAGGAGGCCGTCGAGAACGCGATGGCCGCAGCGGATGCGGCGGCCGACGATGCCTCCGACCGGATCGAGGACCTCGCCGACGCGGCGAGCGAGGCGCTCGGCAGGGCGACCGCCGCGGCGACCGAGGTCGCGAGCAAGGCGACGGCCGCGGCGACCGACGCGGCGAGCAAGGCGACGGCCGCGGCCTCCGATGCCGCGAGCCAGGCCAAGGCGCTCGCCGCGGACGCCATGGACGACGCCGGCGAGTTCATCGACGACGCCAGCGACTGGATCCAGGAGAAGTACCGCGAGAACCCGGCGCTCGTGCTCGGTCTCGCCGCCGCGGCCGGCGTGGCGCTGATCGTCGGCGTCGGCGCGATCGTCCGCGCGATCACGCGCGACTGAGCGCGACGCGGGCGGTGCGGGCCGACCGCGTCGCCCGCGCCCGCACAGCGCGGTCAGGCGAGCGCCGCGATCCGGGCGAACTCCCTGCGGAGGCCCTCCGACACGACGTCGGCGGCGACCGCCGCGGCATCGCAGTGCACGGCGCAACGCAGCGCGCCGTCGTACGAGATCGCCGCGATGCCGAGGCGGACGTTCCCCTGGATCGCCGTCACGGGCCAGGCGTGCTCGAGTCGCGCGCCGGCCAGGGCGAGCGGATGCCGCGGCCCGGGCACGTTCGTCACGAACATCACGATGAGCCGCTGTCGGCGTGCGAGCCGGAGGAAGAGCCGCGCGCCGACGCGCGTGCGGGTCAACTCGAACGTCCCGCGCCCTCGCGCGTCGCGCTTCCCCTCGGCGGTGAGCGCCGCGATCCGGGCCAGCCGGCGCGGGAGGTCGGCCTCGCCGGTCGGGAGCCGGACGAGCATGACGCCGACCGCGTTGCCCGATCGGCCGCGGGCGCCCAGGGCGACCGGCACGCTCGCGGGCAGGACCTCCGGCACCGGATCGCCGTGCGCGCGAAGCGCGCCCTCGACGGCGGCGGCCGCCGCGGCGAGCAGGGCATCGTTGAGCGTCGCACCGACGGCCCCCGCGCCCGCCGCGAGCGCGGCGAGCGGCGCCTCGGCGAACGCGACGCCGCGCCGCGGGCCGATCGGACCGAGGAGGACCGTGTCCGGCACCGCCTGCCGGAACATGCCCAGCGTGCGCTCGACGCCGGATGCGATCGCACGCACGCCGCGTGCGGGCGCGGCCTCGGCGGCGACCTCGGAAGCTCCGTTCGGGGTCCGCGACGCGGCATCCGCCTCGTCTCGCGCTTCGGGTGCGAGCAGGCGCTCGACCAGTCGCACCGAGGCGATGCCGTCGGCGAGCGCGTGGTGGATCCGCAGCACCACGCCGACCCGGCCGGGCTCGACGCCCGGGACGACCAGCAGTTCCCAGAGCGGACGGTCGAGCGGCATCGGCGTGACCATCAGTCGCGCGCACAGCTCCTCGAGGCCGGCGCGCCTGTCCACCGGTTCGACGGTGCGCACGTGTCGCGCGAGGTCGAGGGCCGCCGGTTCCCACGCCAGCGCGCGTCCGTCGCGGACCACGCGCTGCGAGAGCCGCGGAACCGCGGCGATCCGGGAGGCCAGGCTCGCCCGGACGCGGTCGAGGTCCACCGAGCCGTCGGCGCCGACCGCTCCGCCCGGAGCGAGCACGCCGGCCATCAGGAACGCGTTCACCTGGTCGGGAACGTCCATCGCGATGTTCGCCGCGTCGGCCCTCGAGAGCCGCTCGCGACCGGCGGTCCGAGCCGTCACGCCCGCAGTCTACGGCGGGCGACGAGCGGCGTCCGGGCGACGGATAGAATCGACGCATCCACACCCTCGACACCGAACGGAGAACCGCGGTGCCCACCATCGTCGTCGAAGTGATGCCCAAGGCCGAACTGCTCGACCCGCAGGGGAAGGCCGTCGCCGGCGCGCTCTCCCGTACCGGGCACGACTCGATCAGCGGGGTCCGGGTCGGCAAGCGCTTCGAACTCACCGTCGACGGCCCGATCGACGACGCGGTCCGCGCCGAGGTCGCCGCCCTCGCCGAGCACGTGCTCTCCAACTCGGTCATCGAGGACGTCGTGGGCATCCACTACGAGCAGTCGAACGCCGAACTGGCCGGCGAGGCGGCAGGTCACCACGACGGCTACGACGCCCCCGCGGGCGAGACCCACTGAGCGCGGGGAGTCGGCCCATGCGCATCGGCGTCATCACGTTCCCCGGCTCGCTCGACGACCGCGACGCGCAGCGCGCCGTGCGGCTCGCGGGCGGCGAGCCCGTCGCGCTCTGGCACGGGTCGCACGACCTCGAGGGCGTCGACGCCCTCATCCTCCCGGGTGGCTTCAGCTACGGCGACTACCTGCGCTGCGGCGCGATCGCCTCGCTCAGCCCGATCATGACCGAGGTCGTCGACGCGGCGAACGCCGGCATGCCGGTCCTCGGCATCTGCAACGGCTTCCAGATGCTCGCGGAGGCGCACCTGCTCGAGGGCGGCCTGATCCGCAACGACCACGGCTCGTTCATCTGCCGCGACCAGGTCCTGCGCGTCGAGAACGCGTCGACCGCGTGGACCGGTGAGTTCGAGGCCGGCCAGGAGATCACCATCCCGTTGAAGAACGGCGAGGGCGGGTTCATCGCCTCGGAGGAGACGCTCGATCGTCTCGAGGGCGAGGGGCGCGTGGCGTTCCGCTACGTGGGCGTCAACCCGAACGGATCGCTCCGCGACATCGCGGGCATCACGAACGCCGCCGGGAACGTCGTCGGACTCATGCCGCACCCCGAGCACGCGGTCGAGCCGGGCTTCGGCCCCGACACCGCCGCCGCGATGCGATCGGGCGTCGACGGGCTCGGCTTCTTCACGAGCGTCATCCGCCGCACCCTCGTCGAGGCCTAGCCCGCATCGGCACCTCCCGTAGGCTGACGCTCGGGAGGTGCCGATGCCGACATCCGACGGAACCCGCCGCTGGTGGGCCACGCTCTCCGAGGCGATCTCGTCCCGGATCTGGCCGCTGCCCGTCGCGGCGATCATCGCCGCCGTCATCGCCGGCGTGCTGCTCCCGCTGCTCGACGCCGCGGTCGACGAGCAGCTCCCGCCCTGGCTCGGAGCACTGCTCTTCAGCGGCGGGACCGAGGCCGCGCGGGCGGTGCTCACGACGATCAGCGGCTCGCTCATCACCGCGACCTCGCTGACCTTCTCGCTCACCGTGGTCGCCCTGCAGCTCGCGAGCAACCAGGCGTCTCCGCGCGTGCTCCGCCAATTCGCGTCGGACGGTATGGTCCACCTGACCCTCGCGATCTTCCTCGGCACCTTCGCGTACGCCCTGACCGTGCTGCGCACCGTCGAGGACGCCGGCGACCGGGTCCCCCGGATCGCGGTGACCGTCGCCTTCGGGCTCACGCTCGCGAGCGTCGTCGTCCTCGTGCTCTTCCTGGCCCACCTCGCGAGCCGGCTGCGGGTCGAGACGATGCTGCGCGACGTGCATCGCGAGACCGCGCGCACCATCGCCCTCGTCGGGGCCGACGATCGCGCCACGGCGCCCGCCCCGGAGCGGCCGGGTGACGCGCGGCAGATCCTCGCGCGGCACTCCGGTTTCGTCGTCGGGATCGACCGCGACCGGGTGATCGCCGCGGCGCGCGAGCACGGCGTCGTCGTGCGCGAACTCCGGGACATGGGCGCGAGCGTCATCGAGGCGACGCCCCTCGCGGAGTGGTGGCCGGCGCAGGCCCGCCCGGCGGCGGCACGGGATGGCGCGGCCGACGCCGAGGCCGGCGTCGCCGCCGACACCGAGGCCCGGACGGACGGCGGCACCCGCGCCGATCGCGCCGCGCTCGAGCGCGCCGTCGTCGAGGCCTATCACGTCGGATACGAGCGCACCGCGCCGCAGGACGTCGGCTTCGGCCTGCGGCAGATCGCGGACATCGCGACGAAGGCGCTCTCACCCGGCGTCAACGATCCGACGACCGCGGTCCACGCGCTGAGCCATGTCGCCGCGCTGCTCGGCGACATCGCGGAGCTTCCCGAGCAGCCGGCCGCCTACGCCGACGAGGACGGCACGGCGCGGCTCGTCCCGCGCGGTCACGAGTTCGCGTCGCTCGTCGAGGTCGGGATCCAGCAGGCTCGTCGCTACGGCGCCGCCGACCCGGACGTCGCGGCGCGGCTCTTCGGCCTCCTCGAGGACGTCGGGCGGCGCGTCTCCCGGCCGGACCAGCGGATCGTGCTCGCGCGCCAGCTCGACCGCCTCGTGGCCAGCGTGGACGCCGAAGCCTACGACCCGCACGAGCGCGCGGTGTTCGCCGAGCTCGCGGCGCGCGTCCGATCCGTGCTCGATCGGCCCGCCGCCTCGACGTCCGTGTAGCGACCCGGCGCGCGGTGCGCGACGTCCGTGGCGTCCGAGCCGCGCTGCCACGCGACCCGGACGCCGTGCCGGCGCTCCGGCGGTGCGGACTAGGCCGCGGCCTCGTCGGCCTCCGGCTGCTGCGGCGCGTCGGCGTCCACGCCCGCGGCGTAGGCGGCGCGGAGCGCGGCGCCGAGCCCGGCGTCGACGTTCGTCCAGTACTGGAAGAAGCGCTCGCGGATGTCGTCCACGGTGATCGCGTTCGCCTGGCCCGAGAGCGTCTCGAGGAAGCGCGCCTTGGCCTCGGCCGAGTAGACGTCGCGGTAGAGCGCGCCGGCCTGGCCGAAGTCGGAGTCGTCGGCGCGGAGCGTGTAGGCGGAGCGGACGAGCGCGCCGTCGGCCTCCCAGCCGCCCTCGGCCGCGACCGCGGCGTCGGCGGCCGGGCCGCCGACCGAGTTCGGGGCGTAGACCGGAGCGGTCGGCGCGCTGAAGTGGTAGCGCGCGGCGCCGTCCTGCGAATAGTTGTGCACGGATGCCGCGTGCGGCGCGTTCACGGGCAGCTGGTTGTAGTTCGTGCCCACGCGGTAGCGCTGCGCGTCGGGGTAACTGAACACGCGCGCCATGAGCATCTTGTCGGGGCTGATCGCGATGCCCGGGACGGTGTTGGCCGGCGAGAACGCGGCCTGCTCGATCTCCGCGAAGAAGTTCTGCGGGTTGCGGTCGAGCGTCAGCGTGCCCACCGGGACGAGCGGGTAGTCGGCGTGTGGCCACACCTTGGTGAGGTCGAACGGGTTGAAGCGGTAGGTCTTCGCGTCCTCGTAGGGCATGACCTGCACGAAGAGGTCCCACTTCGGGTGGTCGCCGCGTTCGATCGCCTCGTACAGGTCGCGCCGGTAGAAGTCGGCGTCGGCGCCGGCGATCGCCTCGGCGGTCTCGGCGTCGAGGTGCAGGTCGCCCTGCTGCGAGCGGAAGTGGTACTTCACCCAGAACCGCTCGCCCTCGGCGTTGGTCCACTGGTACGTGTGCGAGCCGTAGCCCTGCATCTCGCGCCACGACTTCGGCAGGCCGCGGTCGCCCATGAGGTAGGTGACCTGGTGGGCCGACTCGGGCGAGAGGGTCCAGAAGTCCCACTGCATGTCGGCGTCTCGGAGCCCGGAGCCCGGCAGGCGCTTCTGCGAGTGGATGAAGTCGGGGAACTTGATGGCGTCGCGGATGAAGAAGACCGGGGTGTTGTTGCCGACGATGTCGAAGTTGCCCTCGGTCGTGTAGAACTTCAGCGAGAAGCCGCGCACGTCGCGCCAGGTGTCGGGCGAGCCCTGCTCGCCGGCGACAGATGAGAAGCGCAGCAGCGTCTCGGACTCGGCGCCGGGCTGGAACACGGCCGCGCGGGTGTAGGCCGAGACATCCGCCGTGACCTCGAAGCGGCCGAATGCGCCGCCGCCCTTGGCGTGCACGATCCGCTCCGGGATCCGCTCGCGGTTGAACTGGGCGAGCTTCTCGACGAGGTACCGGTCGTGCAGCACCGTGGCGCCGTCGGCGCCGACCGTGAGCGAGTGCGCGTCGCTGGCGACCGGCGTGCCGGTCTGGGTGGTCGTCACGGGCGGGGTCGTAGGGTTCGACATGTCGTCCTTCTCTTCTCGGTGGTGGATGCCGCGGCGCGGCGGTGCGCGTCGTGCGGGCACGACGAGCACCGCCCCGGCCGGGCGGTCGGCGCGCGGGGCGCGCCTGGGCGAGCGGATGGCGCCGGGCTAGCCGGCGACCTCCCGCTGGCAGTCGGCGCAGAGGCCCCAGAAGGTGACCTCGGCGGTGTGGATGGCGAAGCCGGCGGCGTCGGAGGGCGCGAGGCAGGGCGGCTCGCCCACCACGCAGTCGACGTCGGCCACGGCGCGGCACCGGGTGCAGACGACGTGGTGGTGGTTGTCGCCCGTGCGGCTCTCGTAGAGCGCCGGCGACTCGGCGGGTTCGATGCGTCGCAGCAGTCCGGCGTCGGTGAGCGCACCGAGCACGTTGTAGACCGACTGCAGCGAGGTGCCGGGGAGCGTGCCCGCGACCCGCGAGAGCACGGCATCGGCGTCGAGGTGGCCGTGGCCGCTGACGGCGTCGAGCACCGCGATGCGCGGGGCGGTCACCTTGAGACCCGCGGCGCGAAGGCGCGCCGCGGCGTCGTCGCGGTGGGCCTCGGTGGTCATGCCCCCACCGTAGCAGTTGTTTTGAGTGACTCAAAACAACTTCGCGACCGGTTCACGTTCGCGGCGCACGCAGGGCTGCGCCAAAGCCCGCGCATAGCCTCACGGCGAAGCATCGGAACCGCACCGGTGCGCCGCGCACCGCGCAGGACACGCCCGGAGGACCGATCATGACCGCTCAGAGCACGAACACGACGACCGCCGCGACGACGGACGACCCGGCGACGACGCCGGACGCTCCCGCCACGGCGCCGACCGCACCGCTGCCGCCTGCGGCGCAGACGCCTCCCCCGTTCCACCCGGCCGACCGCGACGCGCCCGCCGCGGGGGCGCCGCCCGCCGGCGGCCGTCCGTCACGGGTCGACGAGCGCACGCCCTGGCACCGCCGCGCCTGGGTGCTCGTCGTGGCGGCCCTGGTCGCGGCGCTCGTCTTCTTCGGCGCGGGCTTCGTCGCGGGGAACGCCGCCGCCGTGTTCGGCGGTGTCGTCGGCGACCGTGCGGGCATCCCCGCGGGTCCGGGCTTCGGCGGCGACCGGGGCGGCGACCGCTTCGCCCCCGGCCGCGATCGCCCGGGCTTCGGCGGGCCCGGCGAGCGCCCCGGTTCCGGCGACGGGGACGGCGACGACACAGGCACCGGCTCGGAGTCCTGAACGGCCGTGCGCGTACGGGGCCTCAGCGCGCCCGATCGTCCGGGCCGGCGGACCGGTCGTCGCCCGCATCGACGTCGGCCCCCGCGCGCGCACCGTCCCCGTCCTCCTGGGACTGCACCGGGATCGCCTGCGTGAACTCCGACGCGCGCTGCGCGCCGTCCGCCGTCCCGGAGAAGAGCCCGGCGCGCGGTATCGAGCCCGTCGCCGGCTTCGCCGCCGACGGCTCCCCGGCCTGCCGCCGCGACTCGGACGCGGCATCCGTCGCCCCGCTCCGCCCCTCGTCGGAGTCCGCATCCGCATCGGTCCGCTCCGCCGGCTCCGAGCCGACCAGGACGCGCTGCTGCGGGAGCGCCGCGGCATCCTGCTCTCGGATCCACTCGACGAGGTCCTCGCGGACCAGGCATCGGAGGTCCCACAGCGCCGCCGAGTCGGCTGCGCTGACGAGTACGCGGACCCGGACGAGCCCGCCGGTCGCCTCGGTGACCTGCAGCACCTTCGTGCGGCCGTCGAAGAGCTCCTCTCCCTCGAGGACCCGGTCGAGCTCCTCGCGCATCGCGTCGGTCGAGATGCGCCAGTCGACGTCGAGCTCGACCGAGCCGACGAGGGCGCTGCCGTACTTCGTCCAGTTCTGGAACGGCTTCGTGGTGAAGTACGTGCAGGGCAGCACGACGGTCCGCTCGTCCCACGTGACGACCACCACGTAGGTGAGGGTGATCTCGCGGATGCGGCCCCACTCGCCCTCGACGACGACGACGTCGTCGACGCGGATCGCCTCGCTGAACGCGATCTGGACCCCGGCGAACATGTTCGCGAGCACCGACTGCGCGGCGAGACCGGCGACGATCGACGCGATTCCGGCGGAGGCGAGCACGCTCGCACCGACCGCGCGCACGCCCGGGAAGGTGAGCAGGATGGCGCCCACCGCCAGGATCACGATGACGACGACCACGAGTCGGCGCACGATCTGCAACTGCGTGTGCACGCGCCGTGCGACCCGATTGTCGGCGACATCCAACCGGTACCGGCTCACGCCCATGTCGGCGAGGAACAGGAACAGCTCCGCGACGAGCCAGGCGCCCGCGGCGATCATCGCGATGAGGAAGGCGTGGTCCACGGCGGGCCGCCAACTCGCGTCGGGGAACGCGAGCGCGATCGAGATCCACGTGCCGGCGACGAGGAGCACCGTCCGGAACGGCCATCGCGCGCGGCGGATCAGGATGCCCGCCCAGTCGCGGCGGCGCGAGACGGCCCGCACGATGATCGAGGCGATGGCCGAGATGATGAACGTGGCGATGACCGCGATGACGAGCGCGATCGCGAAGACCAACGTGGTCTCCCAGGTCGTGGCGTCGGGCATGGCGGACTCCCTCCGGTCGGGCTCCCCAGCGTATGCGGGCCCCCTGTGAGGCGTGCAAGCCGAGCGAGGACCTCTCGGGTCATGCCCAGCCCGCGCCGGGGCGACGGCCAGAGGGCGGTGCGCCGCGGTCGCGGAGCGCGGGCGCAGTGGTCAGGTCGCGTCGCGGGCCGCGATCCAGGCGCGGACCAGCGCCTGCAACGCCTCGCGCTTGTGCTCCAGGTCTCCCGAGTCGACGAGCTTCGCGACGCGCGAGACGTCGCCCTCGCCCTCGAGCAGGCCGTCCGGATCGGGGAGCTCGGCCCCTCGGTGAGGATGAGGCTCGCGTGCGGGCGGCGCCGGTACCCTGAACGGATGGCCCTGACCGAGCTCGTCCCACTGCCCGGTGGCACGTTCCGCATGGGCAGCGACGCCCACTACGCCGAGGAGGCGCCGCAGCACGAACGGCAGGTCGCGCCGTTCGCGATCGAGCGCCACCCGGTCACGAACTCCCAGTTCGCCGAGTTCGTCAGCGCGACCGGATACGTCACGACCGCCGAGCGCCCGCTCGACCCCGTCGAGTTCGCCGACGTCCCGGAATCCGATCGTGCGCCGGGGTCGCTCGTGTTCACGCCGACCGACGGCCCGGTCGACCTTCGCGACTGGCGCCAGTGGTGGCGCTGGGTGCCGGGCGCCGACTGGCGCCATCCGTTCGGCCCGGGCTCGGGGCTGGAGGACCGCGCCGACCACCCGGTCGTGCACGTCGCCTTCGCGGACGCCACGGCGTACGCCGAATGGGCCGGTCGCCGCCTGCCCACCGAGGCGGAATGGGAGTACGCGGCGCGCGGCGGGCTGGACGGCGCCGAGTTCGCGTGGGGCGACGAGCGGACGCCCGGCGGCGTCGTCCTGGCGAACACCTGGCAGGGGTCGTTCCCGTACCGCAACGAGGGCTGGGGCGGCACCTCTCCCGTCGGTGCGTACCCGCCGAACGGGTTCGGGCTCGTCGACGTCATCGGCAACGTGTGGGAGTGGACCTCGGACCCGTTCACGCCTCGACACGTTCCCCCGGGCGCGGCATCCGTCGACCGCGGCGAGCGCGCCGACCTGCTCGCCGGCGCGGCTCCGTCGCGCGCACTGCACGTCACCAAGGGCGGGTCGCACCTGTGCGCGCCCGAGTACTGCCGCCGCTACCGACCGGCCGCGCGCTCGTCCCAGGCTGAGGACTCCTCGACCACGCACCTCGGCTTCCGCTGCGCGGCCGACGTCACGGGCTGAGTGCTCAGCGGTACTCCGGGTTCGGGTGGTCCGGCGTGGGCCGGTACCCCCAGCGCTCCCCCGATTCCCACTCGTCGCGGACGTTGCCGATCGCGGGGATCCCGCCCGCATCGTTCAGCAGCCTGGCGAGGTGCATGAGGTTGTACGTCATGAACGTCGTGTTGCGGTTCGTGAAGTCGTTCTCGGGGCCGCCGGAACCCTCGTCGAGGTAGCTCGGGCCCGGGCCCGCCTCGCCGATCCACCCGGCGTCGGCGGCAGGAGGGATCGTGTAGCCGATGTGCTGCATCGAGTAGAGCAGGTCCATCGCGCAGTGCTTGATGCCGTCCTCGTTGCCCGTGATGACGACCCCGCCGACCTTGCCGTAGAAGGCGTACTGCCCCTTGGCGTTCCGCTCGCCGCTCATCGCGTAGAGGCGTTCGACGAGTCGCTTGGTGACCGACGAGTTGTCGCCGAGCCAGATCGGCCCGCCGATCACGAGGATGTCGGCGTCGCGGATGCTCGGCCAGATCTCGTCGGGCCACGCGTCCGTCGCCCAGCCGTGCTCGCGCATGTCGGGGAACACGCCCGTCGCGACGTCGTGGTCGACGAGCCGGAAGGTCTCGACGGCGACGCCGTGCTGGCGCATCAGTGCGATGCTCGCGTCCATCAGGCCCTGGGTGTTGCTCACCTCGGGCGACCGCTTGAGCGTGCAGTTGACGTACACGGCGCTGAGGTCGCTGAAATCCGGTGCTGCTGCCATGGAGCGACGGTACTCCGGACG
This sequence comes from Agromyces binzhouensis, assembly GCF_042672355.1. Taxonomy (NCBI): domain Bacteria; kingdom Bacillati; phylum Actinomycetota; class Actinomycetes; order Micrococcales; family Microbacteriaceae; genus Agromyces; species Agromyces binzhouensis. The sequence goes on from NZ_JBHXVJ010000001.1 coordinate 88,076, forward strand.
CCCGGGATTCAGTACCGGAGAACGCTGTGTATCTCGACGTCATCGCCGAGCCGGGCCCGCCCGCCGAGGTCGAGGAGCTCGATCGCGACCGATACGCCCGCGACGCGCCATCCGGCCCGCTCGATCAGCGTCGCCGCCGCCTCGACCGTGCCGCCCGTGGCGAGCACGTCGTCGACGATGAGCACGCGCGAGCCCGGGGGAAGCTCGTCCTCGTGCACCTCGAGCGCGGCCGTGCCGTACTCGAGGTCGTACTCCTCGCGGAGCACCGCGCGCGGCAGCTTGCCGCCCTTCCGGACGGGGAGCACGCCCGCGCCCGAGAGCGCCGACGCGGCTCCCGCGAGCAGGAAGCCGCGCGCCTCGAGCCCGGCGAGGTGGTCGAACCGACCGGCGAACGGCGCGGTGAGCGCCTCGGACAGTGCGCGGAACGTCGGGCCGTCGGCGAAGACCGGGGTCAGGTCCCGGAACACGACGCCGGTCTCCGGGAAGTCTGGGATGACGGCGAGCTTCGACTCGACGAGGTCGCGGACCTGCGCTTCGTTCACCGCAACACCCTACTCCGGCCCGAGCTCCGCCATTCGTTCGATGCGGATGGTGGTACCCGCTTGAGAGGATGGTCCGGTGAGCTCCCCCGATCCGAACCCCACGACCGCCACCACCTCGAATCCGCTCCGACTCCCGCCGGCCACGACGCCGGTCACGTCGGTCGCGCCCGGCCTGACGCCGAAGCGGCTGTTCCGGCTCCTCGCGGTCGCCGAGGCGATCACCTGGACCATCCTCATCACCGCGCTCATCATGCGCGCCACGCTCGGCCTCGACTGGGCGGTGCTCGTCGGCGGCTCCATCCACGGCTTCGTCTTCCTCGCGTACGCGTTCACGGCGGCGCTCGTCGGCGTCAACCAGCGGTGGCCGTTCGGGCTGATCGTGCTGGGCGTCGTCTTCGCGATCGTCCCCTACGCGACGATCCCCTTCGAGGTGTGGCTGCTCCGCCGCGACAAGCTCGACGGACCGTGGCGGCGGGAGCCGACCGACCACCCCGCCGACGGCAACGTGATCAACCGGATGCTGCACTGGTTCCTCGCCCGTCCGCTGCTGCTGACCGTGGCCGCCGTGCTCGGCATCGCCGCGGTCTTCACGATCCTGCTCATCGTCGGGCCGCCCGGCGGCCGCGACTGACCGCTCGACCCAGGGCGTGACGAAGGGCGGGGCGGATGCCGCGGCATCCGCCCCGCCCTCGTTCGTCGGGCTATCGGGTTCCGGTCACTCGACCGTCACGCGGTCGATCGAGTGCGTGCCCTTGCCGGCGAACGTGAGGGAGTAGCCCTGCACGTCCGTCAGCGTGAGCCCGTCGTCCGGTGCCCCGGCCGGCTGCTCGTCGGCCCGCTTGAAGGCGTCGAACGGGATCGTCACCTCGTGCCACCCCGCCGTGCGGTCGACGATGCCCGCGACGAAGCGCTCGGCCGTGTCGGGCGCCTGGTAGACGCGGACGTAGTCGACCGTGAGCGACTGCGGGAACTCGAGGTCGTCGCCCAGGGCGCCGCCGAAGTTGCCGCCCACCGCGATGTTGGTGATGAGCGAGAACGGGTGGTCGAAGACCCACTCGTTCGGCGCGACATCCGCCGGGTCGGCCTGGTGGTAGACGATGCCGTCCACTTCCCAGACGATCTCGTCCGGCGTCCACTCGACCGCGAACTCGTGCCAGCCTGCGGGCACGGGCTCACCGAAGTCGTAGATGCCGCCGAACGACTGCCCGCCCGAGTAGCCGGGGCCGTGGATGGTGCCGAAGACCTCGTTCGGCAGGCGCCCGACGTACTCCATGACGTCGATCTCGCCGGTCTGCGGCCAGCCGACCTCGCGGAAGTCGGTGCCGAGCGACCACACCGCCGGCCAGATGCCGCTGCCCTCGGGCAGCTGCACGCGCGACTCGATGCGACCGTACTCGAACTCCTGCTTCTGCTCGGTGATCAGGCGCGCGGAGGTGTACTCGCACGGTCCGTACCAGCACTCGAGCCCGGCCTGCTCGCCGTCGACCTCGCGGGCCGTGATGACGAGGTTGCCGTCGCCGTCCAGCGCCGCGTTGTCGGTGCTGTCGGTGTAGTACTGCAGCTCGTCGTTGCCCCAGCCCCAGCCGCCGGTCTCGTACGACCAGTTCTCCGGGTTCGCGGGCGCGCCCGCGGGGCCGTCGAACTCGTCGCTCCACGCGAGCTCCCAGGTGTCGGGGCCCGCGTCGGGCGCCGGGTCGTCCTGGATGCCGACCGTGATGCGGGTCGGCTTCCCGGTGCCGTTCACCATGAAGCTGATGCCGTCTGCGTCCGACCAGTCCTGGCCGCCGGCGAACTCGCGCGACATGGTCGCCGTGCCGGTGTGGGTGAAGTCGGCGACGCCCTCGAAGGCGGCCTGGCCGTCATAGGCGTCGGCGTCGCCCGCCGCGATCTCGCGGGTCGTGAGCTCGGCATCGCCGGTGACGTCGTAGAGCCACGGCTCCGTCTCGAAGTCCTCGATGAGCGACGGGTCGATCGGGTCGTCGTCCTGGATGCTCACCGGGGCGGTGCGCACGAAGCCGAACTCGGCGCCCTGCGGGTCGGAGAGCCGGATGATGAACGTCTCGTCGACCTCGTGCTTGCCGTCCTCGATGGTGGGCAGCTCGATCGTCGCCTCGCGCTCCCCGGCCGGGATCGTGACCGATCCGCTCGCGGGCGTGAAGTCGCGATCCGCGGTCGCCGAGAGGTCCTCGGTCGCGGTGCGCGCCTCGGTCGCCTCGGCGGCCCAGTCGACCGTGACCTCCGTCTCGGCCACGCGGTTCAGGCGGATGACGCCGGTCACCGTGTCGCCCTCGTCGACCTCGTAGCCCGACCGGTCGAACCCGACCGCGAGCGCGGGCGGCTCGGCCTCGCCGTAGACGAGCACGTCGTCGTAGAGGAAGGTCTGCGGCGTGGTCGTCCGGAGCGACCCGAATGCGTACCCGTGCATGTCGGTGAGGGTCAGCCCGTCGTTCGGGGCGCCGTTGCCGATGTTCTTGCGCGAGAACTCGTCGAAGTCGAACGTGAGGAACTTCCAGCCGCGCCAGTCGTCGGAGAACGAGACGACGAAGCGCTCGGCGTCGTCGGTCGTCGAGCCGGGGTTGCGGTTGTCGAGCAGGTCGAGGAAGAGGTCGGTGCCGGAGCCGTTGCCGTACATCCAGAACCCGATGCCCTCGTAGGTCGACCAGTCCTCGGTCGTCCAGGCGTCCGCGGCCTCGTTCGTGAAGTTGCGCACGACGACGCCGAAGCTCGTCACGTCGAAGTCGGCGCGCAGCACGTCGTTGCCCTCGGGTGCACCCGGAACCGGGGCCGGCGGGGCGTCGGTGCGCTCGAACGCGACGCTGCTGCTCGGGTCCTGCGCCTCGAACCAGCCGACGGGGATGCCGCCGGCGTCACCGCGGACGAGCGGCGACTCGTGGTCGTCGACGATCGTCGTGCGGCCGGTCGGCGGCCCGACGACCTCGCCGTCGTCGTCGAGGATGGTCACCTCGAGCGAGGTGAGCGAGCCGAGCTGCGCACCCGACGGGGCGGTGAGCTGGAGCGAGAAGGTCTCGTCGCCCTCGTCGGCGTCGTCACCGGTCGTGGCGACCTGGATGATGCGGCTCGTCTCGCCGGGCGCGAACTCGACGGTCGTGGTCGGGTCGGCGTAGTCGCCTTCGGCGAGGGTCGCCGTGCCGTCGACGGCACCGAGTTCGACGGTCACGGGCGATGCCGATGCGAGGTCGAGTCGCACCTCGATGTCGAGCGCGTCTCCCTCGATCGCAGAGGCGGCTGCGGTCGAGAAGGAGACCGACGGAGTGAGGTCGGAGTCCGAGAAGACGGCGATGTCGTCGACGCGGATGGTGTCGGAGCCGTTCACGGCGGGGATCGCGTAGCCCCACAGGCTCGTGAGCCCGAGGCCGTCGTCCGGTGCGCCGCCCGGCTGGAAGTCGGTCGCGCGCGTGAACGCCGACCAGGGCAGGCGCACCTCCTTCCACCCGTCGACGTCGTCGACGAGGTCGACGTCGAAGCGCTCCGAGGCGTCGGCGTTGGCTCCGCCGTCGAAGAGCTCGACCTGGTAGACGGCGCCGTTGCCCGAGCCGTCGACCATCAGGGTCACGCCGTCGAAGGCGCTGACGTCGCGGGCTCCGGCGAACGTCTGGCCGACGCCGCCGAACGAGCCGGGGGCGGTGACGTCCCAGCCGTACGAGACGACCTTCGTGGGCCCGGACTGGTCGGGCTTTGCGTCGGGCGAGTCCGCGGCGACGTCGACGATGCCGAAGCCCGCCGCACCGTACGAGAAGAACCCGTCGGGTGCGCCGCCCTCGAAGTCGGCGATGACGGAGATGCTGCCGGCTGCGGACGCCGGTGCTGCGGCTGCGAGTGGCGCGACGACCACGGCCGCAGCTGCCACCGTCGCGGCAGTGCGCCGTGAGAGCGCTCTCTTCTTCGAGTCCATTCGTGCTCCATTGCAGTAGGTGAAGGGAACGACCGAGGTGGTCCCCGACAGGGTAGGCAGGCCCCGACGATTCCCGCAAGCCCCTTGTGGATACTGGGATCGATGCCCAGCTGTCCGGTTCGCACGATCGGCGCCCGGGAAACCGCTCACCCTGCGGTGCCCGAAGAGAGCGCTCTCACAACATATCCAGCATTCTCCGAATCGCGGCCTCGGCCGTCGGTCGCCCGCGGTCCGCGCCCGCGAGAGGAGAATGGGCGCATGCCGATCCTCAACAAGGACATGCAGGTCTGCATCTCCCTCTCCGGTCGCCCGTCGAACCTCGGCACGCGCTTCCACAACTTCCTCTACGACGAGCTCGGACTGAACTTCCTCTACAAGGCGTTCGCGACCGACGACCTCGAGGGCGCGATCCGCGGCATGCGCGCGCTCGGCTTCCGGGGCTGCTCGGTGTCGATGCCGTTCAAGGAGGCCGTGATCCCGCTCGTCGACGTGATGGAGGACTCGGCCGCCGCGATCGAGTCGGTCAACACGATCGTCAACGACGGCCGGCGGCTCACGGCATCCAACACCGACTACGAGGCGGTCGCGCAGCTCATCGCCGAGCACGGCCTCGATCCGGCGGCGCGCGTCGTCGTGCGCGGGTCCGGCGGCATGGCGAAGGCCGTGGTCGCCGCCTTCCGGGGCGCGGGCTTCGACGACCTCACGGTGCTCGCGCGCAACGCGGAGACCGGACCGGCACTCGCCGAGAAGTACGGCTACGCCTGGGTGCGCGACGAGCCCGAGGCATCCTTCGACGTCATCGTGAACGTCACGCCGCTCGGCATGCAGGGGGCGGATGCCGCGTCGCTCGCCTTCGACGAGCCGGTCATCGAGCGCGCCTCGACGGTCTTCGACGTGGTCGCGTTCCCCGCCGAGACGCCGCTCATCGCGGCGGCTCGCGCCGCCGGCACGCCCGTGATCACGGGCGCCGAGGTCGTGGCGCTGCAGGCCGCGCGCCAGTTCGAGCGCTACACGGGCGTCGCGCTCACGCGCGAGCAGGTCGAGCGGGCCGCCGCCTTCTCCCGCGCGGAGCCCTGACCGGCGCATGCTCAGGTGAGCACGCCGGGTAGACTCGGTGCGACCGGCATCCGCCCGCGGCATCCGTCTCGCCGCCGTTTCCAGGAGCTCGCCACCCGTGACTGACGCACCCGCCACGACCGCTGCGCCGACCCCGGCCACCACGACGCCGGTGCTCGACACCGTCGAGGTCGCCACGGCCACCCCCGAGAAGGAGCAGCCGTACGCGGCGCTCGGCGTGAAGCCCGACGAGTACGAGCGGATCCGCAACATCCTCGGCCGCCGCCCGACCAGCGCCGAGCTCGCCATGTACTCCGTCATGTGGAGCGAGCACGCCTCGTACAAGTCGAGCAAGGTGCACCTTCGCCAGTTCGGCAAGAAGGTCACTCCCGAGATGAAGCAGCACCTCATGGTGGGCATCGGCGAGAACGCCGGCGTGCTCGACATCGGCGAGGGCTGGGCGGTCACGTTCAAGATCGAGTCGCACAACCACCCGTCGTTCATCGAGCCGTTCCAGGGCGCCGCGACCGGCGTCGGCGGCATCGTACGCGACATCATCTCGATGGGCGCCCGCCCGGTCGCCGTCATGGACGCGCTGCGGTTCGGCGCCATCGACGACCCCGACACCGCGCGCGTCGTGCACGGCGTCGTGTCGGGCATCAGCTTCTACGGCAACTGCCTCGGCCTGCCGAACATCGGCGGCGAGACCTGGTTCGACCCGGTGTACCAGAAGAACCCGCTCGTCAACGCGCTCGCCGTGGGTGTGCTGCGCCATGAGGACCTGCACCTCGCGAACGCGAAGGGCGTCGGCAACAAGGTCGTGCTGTTCGGCGCCCGCACCGGCGGCGACGGCATCGGCGGCACGTCGATCCTCGCGTCCGACACGTTCGCCGAGGGCGGCCCGACCAAGCGCCCGGCCGTGCAGGTCGGCGACCCGTTCGCCGAGAAGGTGCTCATCGAGTGCTGCCTCGAGCTCTTCAAGGGCGACCTCGTCGAGGGCATCCAGGACCTGGGCGCGGCGGGCATCTCGTGCGCGACGAGCGAGCTCGCGGCGAACGGCGACGGCGGCATGTCGATCGTGCTCGACGACGTGCTGCTGCGCGACCCGTCGCTCACTCCGGAGGAGATCCTGATGTCGGAGAGCCAGGAGCGCATGATGGCCATCGTGCGCCCCGAGAAGCTCGCCGGCTTCATGGAGGTCGTGCAGAAATGGGACGTCGAGACGAGCGTGCTCGGCGAGGTCACCGACTCCGGACGCCTCTCGATCACCTGGCGCGGCCAGGAGATCGTGAACGTCGACCCGCGCACGGTCGCGGTCGACGGGCCCGTCTACGAGCGGCCGATGACCGTCCCGTCGTACCTGGAGGCCCTGCAGGCCGACACGGCCGCGTCGCTCGCCCGCCCCGCCGACGACGCCGGCGACGAGCTGCGCGCCCAGTTCCTGCAGCTCGTCGGCTCGGCGAACCAGGCGGATGCCGCGTGGATCACGAACCAGTACGACCACTACGTGCTCGGCAACACCGCGCTCGCCGCACCCGACGACGCGGGCATGATCCGAGTCGACGAGGGGTCGGGGCTCGGCGTCTCGGTCGCCACCGACGCGAACGGGCGCTACTGCCAGCTCGACCCGCGCCGCGGCGCGCAGCTCGCGCTCGCCGAGGCGTACCGCAACGTCGCCGTGACCGGCGCGACCCCGATGGGCATCTCGGACTGCCTGAACTTCGGCTCTCCCGAGAACCCCGAAGTGATGTGGCAGTTCGCCGAGGCCGTCACGGGCCTGGCCGACGGATGCCTCGAACTGGGCATCCCCGTCACCGGCGGCAACGTGAGCTTCTACAACCAGACCGGCGACGTGCCGATCCACCCGACCCCGGTCGTGGCGGTGCTCGGCGTGATCGACGACGTCGCGCGCCGCATCCCGTCGGGCTGGCAGGACGAGGGGCACAACATCTACCTGCTCGGCGAGACGTACGCCGAGCTCGACGGCTCCGCGTGGGCGGGCGTCGTGCACGACCACCTCGGCGGGGTGCCGCCGTTCGTCGACCTGGCTCGCGAGAAGCAGCTCGCCGAGCTGCTGCGCGCCGCGGCGCTCGAGGGCCTCATCGACTCGGCGCACGACCTCTCCGACGGCGGCCTCGCGATCGCGCTGGCCGAGGGCGTCGGCCGCTTCGGCGTCGGCGCGCGCGTGTTCCTCGGCGAGGTCACGGAGGACGCCGGGATCGACCTCGCGACCGCGCTCTTCTCCGAGTCGACCGGCCGCGTGATCGTGACCGTGCCCCGCGAGGACGACGTCAAGTTCCGCGGCCTCTGCGAGGGTCGCGGCTACCCCGTGCGCCGCATCGGCGTGACGGATGCCGCGTCGAGCTCGCTCGAGGTGCAGGGCGCGTTCACGGTGTCGATCGACGAGCTCCGCACCGTGAACCGCGCTCCGCTCGCCGACGCGTTCGGCCCGATCGTCGGCTACTGAGCCGTCCATCGGGTCCGAGCGGATCGAGGAACGACGCATGCCGGGCGGCGAGCGCCAGACGTACTCCGAGGCGTACGCCGCGGAGCACGGCACCTTCGCGCTGATCCCGGCGGCGTACGTGTTCCTCGTCGACGGCGACCGCGTGCTGCTGCAGCTGCGCGCGGGAACCGGGTACTACGACGGCTGGTGGGCCGCGTCCGCCGCCGGGCACGTCGACCCCGGCGAGACGCTCGTGGCGGGCGCCGTGCGCGAGACGCTCGAGGAGATCGGCGTCGACGTCGACCCCTCCGAGCTCGAGCCGATCACGGCGATGCACCGCACCGCGCCGACCGGCCGGCCGGTCGACCAGCGGCTCGACGTGTTCTTCGCAGCGCGCTCGTGGCGCGGCATCCCGACCCTGCAGGAGCCCGACAAGGCGAGCGCACTCGAATGGTTCGCGCTCGACGACCTGCCCGAGCGGCTCGTGCACCACGAGCGGTTCGCCCTCGAGGGCTGGCGCGACGGCGGCCTGCCGGCGGTCACGGCGTTCGGATTCTGATGGAGGCGCTCGTCGGCGTCCTCGGCGCGCTGTTCGCGGCGGCGCTCGTCGTGGGCATGACGGTGCGCGCCATCCGCGCGCCGCGCGGGCAGCGGGCACGGTCGGCGTTCGGCCCGCTCATGGGCGCGGGCGAGACGTACCAGGAGCTGCACACGGGGCAGCGCGGACTGCACGACTCGGTCATCGAAGCGATCGCCGAGCAGGAGCAGCGCCCCTCGCGGACCGACGCCGACGACGAGCCGCCTCCCGCCTGAGCACGCGGGCTCCGGTGGCTCGTGTCAGGCGCCCTGCGGCGGGTGCACGAGCAGGTCGACGCGCTCGGCGAGGTAGGCGTCGAGCGGCAGTGCCGCATCGGCGAACGCCGGGTTCCAGCGCACGCCCACGATCGAGGTGCCGTCGTCGCGCGGGATGAGCCGGAGCGGCCCGTCGCCGACGGCGAGCGCGTCGGGTTCGAGCGACAGGGGCTCCGCGTCGAACACCACGGTCTCGCCCTCGGGGATCCCGCCCTTGATCGCGGCGGCGCGGTACGCGCGGTGCTCGGCGACCGAGTCGGCGAGCACGCTCCGTCGCACCGCGCGCTCGGCGCGCACCACGCGGCCGGTCGAGTACAGCCGCGCATCGGCGTCGAGCAGCAGCACGCCCAGTCGCCAGACCGGCCCGACGACGCTCATGCGCGGGGCGCGCGGCATGCCGAGCACGCGCCGACCCGCGACGAACTCGGCCAGCGTCTCGGTTCGAGCGGATGCCTCGGCGAGCACGCGCACGGCGCCCTCGACGGCCTCGCGCGCCCGCGCGGCCGCGGCCGCGGCATCCGTCTCGCCCATGTGTCGAGCCTAGACACGGCCGGCGAGTGTCCACGGAATGCGGCTCGGCCGTGCCCGGACCCGCATCGGCCGGACACTCGCACGCCACGCGCTCAGCGTGTGCGCTCGATCAGCGCGAGCAGGGCCATGCCGTAGGCCTCGGCGGCGTCGGGGTGCTCGAACGCGAGCGTGTCGCCGCCGAGGCCGATCGACACCTCGAAGGCATCCGGCAGGCGGCGCAGGCTCCGGAACGTGGCGCGGAGCAGCTCGCGCAGCTGGTCCTCGCGCGGCAGCCAGATGGCGTCGGCGAGCGCGACCGAGTCGAGCGCCCACTCCGTCGTGCCGTTGAAGCCGAGGATCGTGCCGGTCTCGTGCCGGTGCGTCTCGATCGTCATCTCGCTGACCGTGAAGACGTCGGCCTCGGCCTCGGCCTCGACGTTGCTGGGCAGGTCGAGCTGGAAGCGGTCGCCCGACTGCGGATGCCACGCGAGCCCGGCGTCCCGCAACTGCAGGGCGAGGTCTCGGCTGATCATGCGGACACGCTACGCGCTCGCGCCGGCGGGCACCTAGTCGCGCCGCTTCCGGATGCGCGCCGGGCCGAGCCCCGCGCCCAGGCCGACGATGATGATCCCGGCGAACAGGAACCCGTAGCGCCCGCTGAGCACGCCGAACAGTCCGAGCACGACGCCGACGACGACCACCACGCGTGCGATCCGCAGGCGGACACCGGGCTGCGACCACCAGCGCGAGACCAGGCCCCGGATCACGGGCGCGACCCGACGTCGAAGGTGCGACCGATCGCGTCCTCGGCCAGCGCCCACACGCGGGCGCCGGTGCGCGCGTCGCGGCTCGTGCGCGTCGGCGCCGCGAGCCTGGGCGGGCCCTTGACCATCCACTGCGGCCCCCAGAACTGGCCGCCCTCGACGTCGTCGGCGGTGACGGCGTGCACGATCGCCTCCGCTCCGCGGTGCTTGCCCTGCGACCACGCCGCCTGCAGCGCGTCGGCGAACCGGTCGGCCGTCGGCGGCTGGTTGACGCCGGGCACGCGCGGCGTGCGCCCGGAGATCGAGTAGCCCGGGTGGGCGACGATGCTGTGCACGCGGGGCGTGACGGATGCCGCGCCGACCGCCTCCGCGGCATCCGTCGCCGCACGGCGCAGGCGCCGGTCGAGCTCGAACGCGACGGACGCGCCGGCGATCTTCGACTGCGCGTACGCGCGCCAGGCGGAGTACGAGCCGGTGAGCTGGAGGTCGTCGACCCGGAAGGTGGAGAGCCTCGTCGAGAGCGAACCGACGGTGACGACCCGGGCGCCGCGGGCGAGGTGGGGCACGACGCCCGCGAGGAGCGCGAAGTGGCCGAGCACGTTGGTCGCGAGCACGAGTTCGTGTCCGTCGACCGATTCGTTCCGCTCGCTCGGGGTGTGCACCATGCCGGCGTTCAGGACGACCGCGTCGAGCGGTGCGCGATCGAGCAGGCGGTCGGCCCCCGCGCGCACGGAGTCGAGCGACGACGTGTCGATCACGAGCGTGTCGACGGAGGCGCGCGGCATCCGCCCGCGGATCGCGGCGACCGCCGCGTCGAGACGCTCCGGGCTGCGGCCCGAGAGGATCACGTGGGCGCCCGCCCGGGCGAGGCGGGCGGACGTGAAGAACCCGAGGCCGGCGTTCGCTCCGGTGACGAGCACCTGCCGCCCGGCCTGCGGCGGCACCCGCGTCGGGTACCAGTTCACGGGCGGTCCGACCCGGAGCCGTCGGCGATCTCCTCGTGGTGGCGGATCACCTCGGCCACCACGAAGTTGAACCACTTCTCGGCGAACGCGGGGTCGAGGTGGGCGTCCTCCGCGAGCGAGCGGAGCCGCTCGATCTGCCGCTTCTCGCGGTCGGGGTCGCTCGGGGGCAGGCCGTGCTCGGCCTTCAGGCGACCGACCTGCTGGGTGAACTTGAACCGCTCCGCGAGCAGGTGGATGAGGGCGGCGTCGATGTTGTCGATGCTCGAGCGGATGCCGAGCAGCATGCTGATCGCGGCGTCGCGTTCGTCGACCGCGCCGTCGCCCTCGGCCTTGCTGGGGTCGGCGGCGCGGTCGGGAATCTCGGCGGTCATGCTTCGACCCTAGGCGACGCCCGAACCCCATGAGAATCGGCTGCAGGACACGGCCCGCGGGCCGCCCGGCCGATGCTCATGCACGGGGTGCCGGCACCGCCGAGCGGAACGCGCGCAGGCGCAGGCTGTTGCCGACCACGAACACGCTCGAGAACGCCATCGCCGCACCCGCGAGCATCGGGTTCAGGAGCCCGAGGGCCGCGAGCGGGATCGCGGCCACGTTGTACGCGAACGCCCAGAACAGGTTGCCGCGGATCGTGCCGAGCGTGCGGCGCGACAGCCGGATCGCGTCGACCGCGGCGAGCAGGTCGCCCCGCACGAGCGTGAGGTCCGCGGCCTCGATCGCGACGTCGCTGCCCGTGCCCATCGCGATCCCGAGGTCGGCCTGCGCGAGCGCCGCAGCGTCGTTGACGCCGTCGCCGACCATCGCGACCGTGCGGCCCTCGTCCTGCAGGCGGGCGACGACCGCGGCCTTGTCGGCCGGCAGCACCTCGGCGACGACCCGCTCGATGCCCACCTCCGCGGCGACCTGCCGTGCCACGGTCGCGTTGTCGCCCGTGAGCAGGATCGGCTCGAGCCCGAGCCGGCGGAGCCGCGCGATGGCGTCGGCGCTCGTGGCCTTCACGGCGTCGGCGACGCTCAGCGCGCCGCGCACGCGGCCGTCCCAGGCGACGACCACGACCGTGCGGCCCTCGGCCTCGGCGGCGGCGGCGGATGCCTCGACCTGCGGGTCGGGCCCGAACCCCCACTCGGCGAGCAGGGCGGGCCGTCCGACGAGCACGAGGTGCCCGTCGACGACGCCGTGCACGCCGAGGCCGGGGCGGTTCTCGAACGACTCGGGCGTCGGCAGGCTGCCGACCCGGACGGCCGCGCCGTCCGCGATCGCCTTCGCGACCGGGTGCTCGGAGGCGTGCTCGAGCGCCCCCGCGAGGCGGAGCAGGTCGACCTCGTCGACGCCGTCGGCGGCGTGCACGCCCGCGAGCGACATCCGCCCGCTCGTCAGGGTGCCCGTCTTGTCGAGCACGATCGTGTCGACGCGACGCGTCGACTCGAGCACCTCGGGCCCCTTGATGAGCACGCCGAGCTGTGCGCCGCGACCGGTGCCGACGAGCAGCGCGGTCGGGGTCGCGAGGCCGAGCGCGCACGGGCACGCGATGATCAGCACGGCGACGGCGGCGGTGAACGCCGCGGCGGCCGGGAAGCCGCCGCCGAGCCACATGCCGAGCGTCGCGATCGCGATGAGGATCACGATCGGCACGAAGACGCCCGCGACGCGGTCGGCGAGTCGCTGCACCTCGGCCTTGCCCGCCTGGGCGTCCTCGACGAGGCGCGCCATCTGCGCGAGCTGCGTGTCGGCGCCGACGCGCGTCGCGCGCACCACGAGGCGTCCTCCGGCGTTCACGGTGGCGCCGATCACGGCGTCGCCCGTCTCGACCTCGACCGGCACGGATTCGCCGGTCACGAGCGAGGCGTCGACCGCGCTGCGCCCCTCGACGACGACGCCGTCGGTCGCGATCTTCTCGCCTGGGCGGACGACGAACGCATCGCCGACCGCGAGCTGCTCGACCGGGATCCGCGACTCGACGCCGTCGCGGAGCACCGCGACGTCCTTCGCGCCGAGCTCGATCAGCGCTCGGAGCGCCGCGCCGGCGGCACGCTTGGACCGCTTCTCGAGGTAGCGGCCGAGGAGCACGAACATCGTCACGCCCGCGGCGACCTCCAGGTAGAGGTTCGACGCGCCGTCGCTCGGGGCGACCGTGAACTCGAAGCCGTGCACCATGCCGGGCGTTCCTGCGGTGCCGAGGAACAGGGCGTACAGCGACCAGAGGAACGCCGCCGTCACGCCCAGCGAGACGAGCGTGTCCATCGTCGCGGCGCCGTGCCGCAGGTTGACGAGCGCGGCCCGGTGGAACGGCCAGGCCGCCCACGTCACGACGGGCGCGGCGAGCGCCAGCGACGCCCACTGCCAGTACGTGAACTGCAGCGCCGGGATCATCGCGAGGAGGATCACCGGGACCGAGAGCACGATCGCGGCGATGAGCCGCGTGCGCAGCGACCTGAGCTCGGCGTCGGCGCGGTTCTCCACGGGGGGCGCGCCGGCCGGCGCCGGCGGGAGCTGGGCGCGGTAGCCCGCCGCCTCGACCGTCGCGATGAGCTCGGGGTCGTCGACGCCGACGGGCGCCGAGACCCGCGCCTTCTCGGTCGCGTAGTTCACCGTCGCCGTGACGCCGTCGAGGCGGTTGAGCTTCTTCTCGATGCGCATGGCGCACGAGGCGCAGGTCATGCCGCCGATCTCGAGCTCGACGACGCGCTGGTCGCCGGACCCGGTCGCGACGTCGGTCACCGGTGGGCCTCGGCGTGCCCGGCGGCGTCGCCGTGCCCGGCTCCGTGCGGGTGCTCGGTGCCGTCGCCGTGATGCGCGAGCTCGTCGCCGGTCGCGGCGATCGCGGTGACGACGAAGGGGACGGACCGGACCACGCCGCCCTCCATCAGGTCGAGGTAGAGCAGGTACCGCCCCGGCGTGGGCGCACTCGCCATGAAGGCGATCTCCGGGCCGGGCACGGTGACGCCGTCGCCGGGCACGCCCAGCGGGTGCACGTGCAGGTAGGCGAGGTCGCCCTGGCGGAGCGCGACGAGGTGCCCGTACGCACCGAGGTACGGTTCGAGCGAGGTCACCGGGGCGCCGCCTCGGGTGACGGTGAAGACGAGCTCGCCCACTCCGCCCGCGACGAGGGTTCCGTCGAGTTCGACCTCGAGGCCGCCGACGCTCGAGGTGATGGCATCGGTGGTGCGCGGCTCGGGGACGAACTCGCCCGCGACCTCCACGGTGCTCGTGAGCGTGATCGTCTCGCCGAGCGCCGTGGGCGTGATGTCGGCGAAGACCCGGTAGGCGCCGGCCGCGTCGAACGTGAACGGGATCCGCCAGGACCCGTCGCCGTGCAGGGCGGGGTGCACGTGCCGGAAGTGCGCGCCGTCGGTCCGCACCACGATGAGGTGCAGCGGCCTGTCGTGCGAGATCTCGACGTCGGTGACCGCGACGCCCGAGGCATCCGTCACTGCGAAGGAGATCTCGCCCGCCTCGCCGGCCCGGGCGGGCGCGGTGAGCGCGGTGAGGGTCAGTCCTCGGTGCGAGACCGCGAGTCCGCGCACGTCGTCGGCGGATGCCGCGTGGGCGGCGTGGGCGCCGTGCCCGGCGATCATGGTGTCCATGGGAGCCTCCTCGTTCGAGGTCCGGGCGGCCGGTGGATCGGCCGAGGTGATGGGTGGCGCCGGGGCGGCGTCGAACCGCCCCGGCGTGCGCGCCGTCAGACGCGCACTGCGGAGTAGCCCGCCTCCTCGACGGCGGCGATCACGCCGGCGTCGTCGAGCTCGGCGGGGGCGGAGAGGGTGAGGGTGCCGGCGGCCGCCGAGACCCGGATGCCGGTCACGCCCGACACCTGCTCGACCTCCTCGCGCACCGACAGTTCGCAGTGCCCGCACGTCATGCCGGTCACCTGGTACTCGCGCTCGCTCATCGGGTTCTCCTCTTCTGGATCGGATCGTGTTCGAGGGTACCCCAGAGGGGTACTTGTACCAAGTCGAACGCAATACCCCAATGGGGTATTCCGACGAGTGCCGATGCGACCATGCCGATCGAGTCAGCGCGCCGTCGGCGGTGGCATGAGCGGGACCGGGGGCGCCGCGGCATCCGCCGGTCGCTCCCGCTCCCACCACGCAGCGAGCGCGAGGACCCCCGGGTCGGCGAAGCGCGGACCCGCGACCTGCAGGGCGATCGCACGACCGTCCGAGGTCGTTCCCGCGTTGATGCTCACCGCCGGCTGGCCCGACATGTTGTACGGGAGCGTGAACGCGATGTGGGCCATCCCGAGGTCCTCCTCGCCCCACGGCATCGGCCGCTCGGCGGGGAACGCGGCCATCGGCGCGACCGGCGACAGGACCGCGTCGAACGGCGCGGTCGCGAGGACCGTGCGATGCCTGAGCTCCCCGATGTCGTCGTACGCAGCGAGCGCGGCCGTTCCGGAGACGCCGGCGCCGGGCGCGACCCACCGGGCGATGTACGGCAGCACGCGGTCCCGCGCCTCGGGCGTGAGGTCGTCGTAGGTGCGACGGAACCGCACCCGCCAGAACCGGTCGACCTGCCCGAGCAGCCCGTCGTCGAGGAACGGCGCGAGCTCGACGACATCCGCCCCCGCCGAGGCGAACCGTTCCGCGGCCGCCCGCACCGTCGCGGCGACCTCGGGATCGACGGGCAGCCCGGCTCCCGCCTCGGTGTGGACGGCGATCCGGAGCCCGCGGACGTCGACGGCCGGATCCGCCCAGTCGAGCCGCTCGTACGGCAGCGAGGTGTGGTCGCGCACATCCGGTCGCGTCACCACCGCCATCGCCGCCGCGAGGTCGGCGACGCGGCGGCCGATCGGCCCACCCGCGCGCCCGAGGTACGGCGGGTCGATGGGCACGCGCCCCGCGCTGGGCTTCAGCCCGACGAGCCCGAGCCACGCCGCCGGGAACCGGATGGATCCGCCGATGTCGCTGCCCATGTGGATCGGGCCGAGGCCCGCCGCCGCGGCCGCACCGGCACCCGCGCTCGAACCGCCGACCGTGAGCGCCGCGTCGAGCGGGCTGCGGGTGATGCCGTGCAGGCTCGAGACGCCCGACGAGAGCATCCCCCAGTCGGGCATGGTCGTCGAGCCGAGCACCACGGCACCCGCCTCGCGCAACCGGGCCACGATCGGCGAGTCGGCGTCGGGGACGACGGGCGCGGATGCCGCAGAACCCGACCGCGCGGCGACGCCCGCGCGCAGCATGTTCTCCTTGACCGTGACCGGCACCCCGTCGAGCGGGCCGATCGGCGCACCGCGCCGGTGACGGTCGGCGCTCGCCGCGGCATCCGCCCGCACCTGATCGGGATCGTGATCGGAGAAGGCGTTCACGACCGGCTCGAACCGGACGATGCGCGCGAGGGCGTCCTCGGCGACCGCGAGGGGCGTCGCCGCGCCTGCGCGGAACGCCGCGGCGAGGTCCGCCGCGGAGGAGGTCGCGTCGACGGCGGGATGAGGGGCGGGCTGCGAGGCGCTCGTCACCTGCTCACCCCATCACATCGCGTCGCCCCTGCACAGGGGCGGGCGATCACCCGGCCGCGGGCGACCGTCGCGCGAGCGGCATCCGCACCCGCCCCTGGGCGAGCACGATGCCGAGCATGACCACGAGCGCGCCCACCGGCTCGTTCCACGACAGCGGCTCGCTGAGCACCAGTACGCCGAGCACGACGCCCACCACGGGCGTGACGTAGGTGACGGTCGACGCGTTCGTCGGACCCCAGTCGCGGATCACTCCGATGTTCCAGACGTAGGCGAGGCCCGTCCCGAGGATGCCGAGCACCGCGAGGCTCGCCACGATCGGCAGGTCGAGCGCCACCGGGCCGACGGCGAGGATCGGCGTGAGCAGCAGCATCACGGCCGCGCCCGTGCCGACCTGCAGGAACGCGAAGGTCGTCTGCGCGATGGGCCGGCCGCTCAGGAACCTGCGCGTGTAGCCGAACATGACGCCGTAGCAGGCGGTCGCGCCGAGGCACGCGAGCTGTCCCGCGAGGCTGCCCCCGAGCTCGGAGGACCACGGCGCGATGATGACGACCACCCCGAGGATGCCGACGATCACGCCGAGCCAGCGCGAGGCATCCAGCCGCTCGACCCGGAAGACGAGCGTGGCGGCGACCGCGGTCATGATCGGCGTCGTCGCGTTGAGGATCGAGGCGAGGCTCGAGGTCACGCTCTGCTGGGCCCACGAGAACAGGAGGAACGGGATCACGCACCCGAGCACCCCGATCACGAGGAAGTGCAGCCACACGATCGGCTCGCGCGGCAGCACCGGACCGCCCGCGACGCGCGGCCGGACCGCGAGCACGACGAGGCCGAGCGTGAGGCCGCCGAGCACGGTGCGCGTCCACGCGACCTGGGTGAACGAGACGCCGCCCAGCGCGACGGCCATGAACAGGAAGCTCGCACCCCAGACGAGTCCCGCCGAGAGGAACTGCGCCCAGGTGCGGATGCCGCCGCGGCGCGGCGCCGTCGCGGTCGACGGCGCGGTGGTGGTGGGACCGGAGGGGGTGGTGGTGCTCACCCGCCAACGGTACGACCCGCTGGGGCCGGCCACGAGGGTCGCGGAATGCGATGTCCGGAACCCGCCGAAGGTTGGCAGCGACGAGCCCCCGCCCGTGCCGATCCGGCGCACCGCGCCTAGGCTTGGCGCCATGACCAGCCATTTCGACGTCATCGTCCTGGGCGCGGGTCCGGGCGGCTACGTGGCCGCCATCCGCGCCGCCCAGCTCGGCCTGAAGGTGGCCGTCATCGAGGAGAAGTACTGGGGCGGGGTCTGCCTCAACGTCGGGTGCATCCCCTCGAAGGCACTGCTGCGCAACGCCGAGCTCGCACACATCTTCCACGCCCAGGCCTCCACGTTCGGCATCTCGGGCGACGTGCACTTCGACTTCGGCGCGGCGTACGACCGCAGCCGCCAGGTCTCCGAGAAGCACGTCAAGGGCGTGCACTTCCTGATGAAGAAGAACGGCATCACCGAGTTCGACGGCCGCGGCTCGTTCACCGGTCCGAACGGCATCGACGTCGCGAAGGGCGACGGCTCGGTCGAGTCGCTGACCTTCGACAACGCGATCATCGCGACCGGCTCCAGGGTGCGCCTGCTGCCCGGCGTCGAGCTCTCCGACAACGTCGTGACCTACGAGACGCAGATCCTCACCCGAGACCTGCCGCGCTCGATCGCGATCGTCGGTGCGGGCGCCATCGGCATGGAGTTCGCCTACGTGCTCAGGAACTACGGTGTCGAGGTCACCGTCGTCGAGTTCCTCGACCGCGCGCTGCCGAACGAGGACGCCGAGGTGTCGAAGGAGATCACGCGCCAGTACCGCAACCTCGGCGTGCCCATCCTGACCTCGACGAAGGTCGAGACGGTGACCGACCAGGGCTCCCAGGTCACCGTGACCTACACCGGGGCCGACGGGCAGCCGGGTTCGCTCGTCGTCGACAAGGTGCTCATGGCCGTCGGCTTCGCTCCCAATGTCGAGGGCTTCGGGCTCGACGCCACGGGCGTGCAGCTGACCGAGCGCGGCGCCATCGCGATCGACGACCGCATGCGCACCAACGTGCCGCACATCTACGCCATCGGCGACGCGACCGCGAAGCTCATGCTCGCGCACGTCGCCGAGGCGCAGGGCGTCGTGGCGGCCGAGACCATCGCCGACGCCGAGACCATGGAGCTCGGCGACTACCGGATGATGCCGCGCGCCACGTTCTGCTCGCCGCAGGTCGCCTCGTTCGGGCTCACCGAGCAGCAGGCGCGCGACGAGGGCTACGACGTGATCACCGCGAAGTTCCCCTTCACCGCGAACGGCAAGGCGAACGGCCTCGGCGACCCGGTCGGGTTCGTGAAGCTCGTGGCCGACAAGAGCCACTACGAGCTGCTCGGCGGCCACCTCATCGGGCCGGACGCCTCGGAGCTGCTGCCCGAGCTGACCCTCGCGCAGAAGTGGGACCTCGGCGCGCTCGAGCTCGCCCGCAACGTGCACACGCACCCGACGCTCTCGGAGGCGCTGCAGGAGGCGTTCCACGGGCTCACCGGCCACATGATCAACATGTGACGCGGCCCGGCGCCGCACCCACGGTGCGCGAACGGGAGGAAGAATCCGGCGACACGCCGGTGAGAGCGGATGCCGCGGCGGCGCGCCATCCGGAAGTTCCTCCCGTTCCGTGCTCGAGTGGGAACCGGGTGCCCCGCGCCCACGTGGAGAGGACCGTTCGGTGAACCTGCTCATGATCATCCTCGGAGCCGTGCTCGCCGTCGCCGGCACCATCTGGACGCTTCAGGGCGTCGGCGTCCTGCCGGGCTCGGTGATGTCCGGGGTCACGATGTGGGCCGTGATCGGCCCCATCGTGGCGATCGGCGGGATCGCCCTGCTCTGGGTCGGGCTGGCCCGGCGTCGCCGCTCGCGCTGAGCCGCCGCGGGGCTCCGCGATGCAGGCGGCACTGCGTGCGCTCGGGAGGAACTTCATGCCGACACGCCGGCAACCCGGGCCGCCGCGACCGCGTGTCCTCGGGAACTTCCTCCCGAGCGGATGGTGAGCCAGCGCTCGGCGGCAGCGAGGTCGGCGGCGGTGACGGCACCGGCCGCAGCGCAACGGGGGCGGATGCCGGGCCGTGGGCCCGAGGCATCCGCCCCCGTCGTGCCGGCGACGAGGTCGTGGGCAGGCGGTCCCACCCCGTCGCAGTCGTGTCCGACGGCCGCCGCGGTACCCGAACCGCCGCGGCCGCCGGAGCCTCTAGTGGCTCACCGCCTTCTCGGCGCCGAGGCCGGTGAGCGAGCGGACCTCCATCTCGGCCTGCTTCTCGGGGCTCTCGACCGTCTTGTCCATGACGCTCACGATCCACCCGAGGAGGAAGGCCAGGGGGATCGAGACGATGCCCGGGTTCGACAGCGGGAAGATCGCGAAGTCGATGGCCTCGGTCTTCAGCATCGACGTCTCGGAGCCCGAGACGACCGGCGAGAAGATGATGAGCACGATCGCCGAGATCAGGCCGCCGTACATGCTCCAGAGGGCGCCCTTGGTGGTGAAACCCTTCCAGAACAGCGAGTAGACGATCGTCGGCAGGTTCGCCGACGCGGCCACCGCGAACGCGAGCGCCACGAGGAACGCCACGTTCTGGCCGTTCGCCCCGATGCCGCCGATGATCGCGACGACGCCGATGATGACGACCGTGCGACGGGCCACCTTGACCTCGGCGCCCGGCTCGGGCTTGCCCTTCTTCACGACCGACGCGTAGATGTCGTGCGCGAATGAGGCCGCCGCCGTGATGGTCAGGCCGGCGACGACCGCGAGGATCGTCGCGAACGCGATCGCCGAGATCAGGCCGAGGAGCAGCGGGCCGCCGAGCGCGAACGCAAGCAGCGGGGCCGCCGAGTTCGGGCCGCCGGGCGCGCCGGCGATGACGGCAGGACCCACGAGGGCCGCCGCGCCGTAGCCGAGCACGAGGGTGAACACGTAGAAGATGCCGATGAGCCAGATCGCCCAGACGACCGACTTGCGGGCCTCCTTGGCGGTCGGGACCGTGTAGAAGCGCATGAGCACGTGCGGCAGCGCGGCGGTGCCGAGCACGAGCGCGAGGCCGAGCGACATGAAGTCGATCTTGCTGACCTCGGAGACGCCGTACTTCAGGCCCGGGTCGAGGATCGCGGGGTTCTCCGCCACGGCGACGGCCTTGTCGAGCAGCGCCGAGAAGTCGAAGCCGTTGAGCGCGAGCACCCAGACCGTCATGACGCCGGCGCCCGCGATGAGCAGCACGGCCTTGATGATCTGCACCCAGGTGGTGCCCTTCATGCCGCCGACGAGCACGTAGAGGATCATCAGCGCGCCGACGACCGTGATGACGACGGCCTGGCCGACCTGGTCGCCCACGCCGAGCAGCAGCGACACGAGGCCGCCCGCACCCGCCATCTGCGCGAGCAGGTAGAAGAAGCACACCACGAGGGTCGTCGTGGCCGCGGCGATCCGGACGGGCCGCTGCTTCAGGCGGAACGAGAGCACGTCGGCCATCGTGAACTTGCCCGTGTTGCGGAGCAGCTCCGCGACGAGCAGCAGCGCCACGAGCCATGCGACGAGGAACCCGATCGAGTAGAGGAACCCGTCGTAGCCGTTCAGGGCGATCGCGCCGACGATGCCGAGGAACGAGGCCGCCGACAGGTAGTCGCCCGCGATGGCCGAGCCGTTCTGCCCGCCGGTGAAGGATCGGCCGGCCGCGTAGTAGTCGGCCGCGGTCTTGTTGTTCCTGCTGGCGCGGAACACGATGACCATCGTCACCGCGACGAAGGCGCCGAAGATGCCGATGTTGAGCCAGGGGTTGCCGGGCGAGCTGGTCGCCGCTTCGAACGCGAACATCAGCGCACCGCCTTCTCGGTCTCGAAGTCGCCGGACTCGATCTCGGTGCGGATCTTCTCCGACTGCGGGTCGAGCCGCTTGTTGGCGTAGTGGACGTACCACATCGTCACGGCGAAGGTGGTGACCACCTGTGCCAGCCCGAGGACCATCGCCACGTTCACGCTGCCGAAGACGCGCGTCGACATGAAGTCGACCGCGTAGACGGCGAGCAGGACGTAGGCGAAGTACCAGACGAGGCATGCCGCGAGGACGGGGAAGACGAAACTGCGGTGGGTCTTGCGGAGCTCCTGGAACTCCGGGGATTGCTGCACGGCGGGGTAGTCGACGTGACTCAGGTCGACTTCCGCACTCAGGGCCTCATTGCCCATGGCGTCTCTCCTTCGAGGGGATGCGGCCGGGGCTGGCCCCGCGCCGCTGCGGTCGCAATGCGTCCATGCTGACCGCGCGGATGCCGCGAATGGGGCCCGGACCGCTCGTCGTCGGTGAGCGGCGCCGACCGTGCGACGAACGGCGCGGCGCGGCGACGAACGACGGATACAGTGACGTGCATGCCCGAGTCGATGCTGCTCGCCGCCGCTGCCGGCGTCGTCGCGGGCGCGCTCGCCGTGGGCGTCGTGGTGCTGCTCCGGCGCCTCGCGGTGCAGTCGAAGGACCTCGGCACCGACGCCGAGCGGGCCACCTACGAGACGCTGCACCTCGCCTCGCGGGCCGCGAAGCACCTGCGGGGCGACATGACCGAGACGGATGCCGCGCGCGCTGCGCGGCACCTCAAGGCGCTGCTCGGCGCCGACACGCTCGCGCTCGTTATGACGGGCGGCCCGGTCGCGGTCGACGGCGACGAGACGCTGATCTCCGCCGCGGAGCGGCTGGCCGTCGAGGCCGTGGAGACGGGCCGCTCGCAGGTCGAGCGGCGCGTGCCGACGCCGTCCGGCGAGACGGATGCCGCGGCCGCGCCGATCGTCGCGGACGGCGTCGCGGTCGGCGCGGTGGTGGCCTTCGCGGGGCGGGTCCGCGCGGGCCTCGTTCGGGCGACGGGCGAGGTCGCCGAGTGGGTCGCCGCGCAGGTCGAGCTCGGCGAGCTCGACGCGTCGCGCGCGGCGCTCGCCGAACTCGAGGTGCGCGCGCTCCGCGCGCAGATCAGCCCCCACTTCATCTACAACTCGTTGAACGCGATCGCATCGTTCATCAACACCGACCCGGCGAAGGCGCGCGAGCTCGTGCTCGAGTTCGCCGACTTCACGCGGTACTCGTTCCGCCGGCACGGCGACTTCACGACCGTCGCCGAGGAGCTGCGCTCGATCGACTCGTACCTGAAGCTCGAGCGCGCGCGATTCGGCGACCGGCTGAAGGTGACCCTGCAGGTCGCGCCCGAGGTGCTCTCGACCGTCATCCCGTTCCTGTCGATCCAGCCGCTCGTCGAGAACGCGGTGCGGCACGGGCTCGAGGCGAAGGAGGGCGGTGGGCGCATCACGATCACCGCCGAGGACCGCGGCGCGTTCGCCGAGATCACCGTGGAGGACGACGGCGTCGGCATCGACCCCGAGGTCGCCGCGCAGGTGCTCGCGGGAGGCACGCCGGGCGAGCACGTCGGGCTGCGGAACGTCGACGCGCGGATGCGGCAGGTCTACGGCGACGAGCACGGGCTCGTCGTGGAGACGAACGTGGGTGCGGGCACCCTGGTGCGCATGAGCGTGCCGAAGTCGCAGCCCGGTCGCTCGGCGGCATCCGTCGACGTGCGCGCGGGCCGACCCGCCGAGCCCGATGGGAGACTGGTGCCGTGATCTCGGTCCTCATCGCCGACGACGAGCAGCCCGCCGTGGACGAGCTCGCGTTCCTGCTCGGCCAGGACCCGCGGATCGGGACCATCCACCGCGCGACCTCGGGCGCCGAGGCCATCCGGATCCTGACGCGCGAGCCCGTCGACGCGGCCTTCCTCGACATCCACATGCCCGGGCTGTCGGGGTTCGACCTCGCCCGCGCATTGCAGCGCTTCGAGCACAAGCCCGCCTTCGTGTTCGTGACGGCCGACGAGGAGGGCGCGCTCGAGGCGTTCGACCTCGCCGCGGTCGACTACCTGCTGAAGCCCGTGCGCACCGAGCGGCTGCACCGCTCGATCACGCGGGTCGTCGAGTCGATGGGCCAGGGGCAGGCGACGGATGCCTCGGCGTCGCGCCCGGAGATGGTCGCCGTCACGCTCGGCGGCACGACCCGCATGATCCGGCGGGACGACGTGCGCTACGTCCAGGCGCAGGGCGACTACGCCCGGCTGCACACCGACGAGGCGAGCTACCTCGTCCGCGTGCCCATGTCAGACCTCGAACGGCAGTGGGCGGAGGCCGGCTTCGTGCGGGTGCACCGCTCGTACCTCGTCGCGCTCCCCCACGTCACGCGCGTCCGGCTGGGCGGCGATCGGCCGACGATCGTGGTCGGCCAGGCGGAGCTGCCGGTGAGCCGGCGGCTCCTGCCCGGGCTCCGCGAACGACTCGAGGCGGCGACGCCGCGGGCGAGGCCGTGAGCGGGGGCGCGCCGGGCGGCGACGAGCACGGTCCGACGGTACCGCCGCCCCGGGTTCGGGTGACCGCTCCGCGGAACGGCGGCCCCGCGGCATCCGACCGCCGACCCGCTGCGCGCGTGCGCAGGCCCGGGACCGACACGGGCCCCACCGACATCCACTCGGTCTACGTGCGCTCGCTGATCCGGTCGCAGCTCCGCCTCGCGCTGATCTGCGCCGGCGGGTTCGTGCTCGCGACGGTCGTGTTCGTCCTCGCCGTCGTCGCGCCCGCGCTCGACGGCGTGTTCGTCGCGGGCGTGCCCGTCTCGTGGCTGCTCCTCGGCTTCGGCGTGTACCCGCTCGCGATCACCGTCGCGGCGCTGTACGTGCGGGCCGCGTCGCGCAACGAGGCCCGGTACCGCTCCCTCGCGGAGGAGGAGTGAGCCCCGCGGTCGGCTACACGGCGATCGTCGCCGTGGCCCTCGTGTCGGTGCTCATCGGGTTCTACGGGCTGCGGATCTCGCGCACGACGAGCGACTTCTACGTCGCGAGCCGCACGGTGCGGCCGTGGTGGAACGCGTCCGCGATCGGGGGCGAGTACCTGTCGGCGGCGTCGTTCCTCGGCATCGCGGGGCTGATCCTGCTCACCGGCGCCGGCGGCATGTGGTTCCCGATCGGCTACACGGCCGGGTACCTCATGCTGCTGCTCTTCGTCGCCGCTCCCCTCCGGCGTTCGGGCGCGTACACGATCCCCGACTTCACCGAGGCCCGGCTCGAGTCGGTCGCGGTACGGCGGGTCACGAGCGTGCTGGTCGTGGTCATCGGATGGCTGTACATCGTGCCGCAGCTCCAGGGCGCCGCGCTCACGGTTCGGATCACCACGGGCCTGCCGAGCTGGGTCGGCTCGGTCGCCGTCGCGGCGCTCGTCGCGGTCGTCGTCGCGTCGGGCGGCATGCGCTCGATCACGTTCGTGCAGGCGTTCCAGTTCTGGCTGAAGCTCGCGGCCATCGCGGTGCCGGTCATCGCCCTGCTCCTCGTCACGGGCGCCGTCGAGCCCGAGCTCGCGCCTCCGCAGGCCTTCCCGGTCTCCGACGGTCCCGGTGCGCTCGACGTGTACCGCACGGTGTCGCTGATGGTCGCGCTGCTCCTCGGCACGCTGGGCCTGCCCCACGTGCTGGTGCGGTTCTACACGAACCCCGACGGGCCGGCCGCGCGCCGCACGACCGTCATCGTGCTCGTGCTGCTCTCGGTGTTCTACGCGTTCCCGACCCTGTTCGGGCTGCTCGGCCGGGCGTTCGCACCCGACCTCGCGACGCCGGGCGACGCCGACGCCCTCGTGCTCGTCCTGCCCGATCGCCTGCTCCCGGGCGTCTGGGGCGACCTGCTCACCGCGCTCGTGATCGGCGGCGCGTTCGCGGCGTTCCTCTCGACGTCATCGGGACTCGTGGTGTCGGTCGCGGGCGTCATCTCGCAGGACCTCCTCGGCGGGAGCGTCCGCGGCTTCCGCATCGCGGCGTTCGCGTCGACCGCGGTGCCGCTCGTCGTCGCGTTCGCGACCGAACCGGCGGGGCTCGCGGGCAGCGTGGGCCTCGTGTTCGCGTTCACGGCGTCGACGCTGTGCCCGGTGCTGCTGCTCGGAATCTGGTGGCGCGGGCTGACCGCGCGCGGTGCGATCGCGGGCATGGCGACCGGCGCGACGCTGTCGGGGGCGGCGATCCTCGGCGGCGCCCTCATCACGGCGGCGGCGCCCGCCATCCGCCCGCTCATCGAGCAGCCCGCGGCCTGGACGGTGCCGATCGCCGTACTCGTGACCGTGCTCGTGTCGCGCGCCGACCGGAGGCGGATGCCGCGCGGCACCGACGCCTTCCTCGCGCGGTTGCACCTGCCGGAGCGCGGCCGGGGCTGATCGGCCTCGGCGCACGGCTCGTCCCGATCCTCGGCTCGGCCCGATCCTCGGCGGACCCGCTACTCGGCTCGCTGCGGCTCCTGCAGCGTCACCGGTCGGTCGCCCCACTCCGCGAGCCGCGCCTCGAGGCCGGCCCGCACGGCGGGCCAGTCGTCGACGAGGATCGCGTACACCGCCGTGTCGCGCCACGTGCCGTCGGGGCGGCGCATCGCACGGCGGTGGATGCCCTCGAAGGTCGCCCCGAGCTTCAGGATGGCGGCGCGCGAGCGCGAGTTCACGGCATCCGCCTGCAGCTTCACCCGGCCGAACCCGTGGTCGAATGCGAGCCCGAGCATGAGGAGCTTCACCTCCGGGTTCACCGCGGTGCCCCACACACGAGGGTCGAAGCCCGTCCAACCGATATGGGCGGACTCGTTCGGCAGGTCGAGGTCGCCGAGCTTGGTCGCGCCGACGAGCGCGCCGTCGTCGGGTCCGCCGCGCAGGCGCACCCCGAAGGGGATCGCGTCGGCGGCGGGCGTGTAGGAGGCGCGTGCGAAGGCCGCGAAGGCCGCGTCATCGGCGGGGAGGCCGGACGGCCCGCCGCCGAAGCCGCCCGCGAAGACCTCGGGGCGCCCGATCGCCGTGCGCAGGGCCGGGACGTCGTGCTCGGTGATCGGAGCCAGGGCGACGTGACGGCCTTCGAGGGTGTGGATGAGCGGGCGGCGGGCTGGCACCGGCCCAGTCTGGCACGGTCGGCGGCACGTGCCCTCGCGCGCTTCGGGAGGAAGAACTCCCCGACACGCCGAGGCGGGCGGATGCCGCCACGGCGTGTCGTCCGGAAGTTCCTCCCGTACGGTCGAGCCGGTCGAGCCGGTCGAGCCGGTCGAGGAGGTCGAGCAGGTCGAGCTAGTCGAGCAGGTCGTGCAACTGCACGATCTCGTCGCGGCCGGGGCCGACCCCGATCGCGGAGAACCGCGCCCCCGACATCGCCTCGAGCTCGCGAACGTAGCTCTGGGCGTTCGCGGGGAGGTCCTCGAAGGAGCGCGCGCCCGAGATGTCCTCGGTCCAGCCGGGGAACTCCTCGTAGACGGGCTTGGCGTGGTGGAAGTCGGACTGCGAGACCGGGACCTCCTCCATGATCACGCCGTCGACGTCGTACGCGACCGCGACGGGGATGCGGTCGACGCCCGTGAGCACGTCGAGCTTGGTGAGCACGAAGTCCGTCACGCCGTTGACGCGTGCCGTGTACCGCGCGATCGGGGCGTCGTACCATCCGGTGCGCCGCCGACGACCGGTGGTCGTGCCGAACTCGTGACCCTTCTCGGCGAGGAACTCGCCCCACTCGTCGAAGAGCTCGGTCGGGAACGGACCCGAGCCGACGCGGGTCGTGTAGGCCTTCACGATGCCGATGACGCGGTCGATGCGGTTCGGCGCGATGCCCGAGCCCGTGACGGCGCCGCCCGACGTCGCGTTGGACGACGTCACGAACGGGTACGTGCCGTGATCGACGTCGAGCATGGTCGCCTGGCCGCCCTCGAAGAGCACGGTCTCGCCGGCCTCGAGCGCCCGGTGGAGCAGCAGCGAGGTGTCGGTGACCATCGGGCGCAGCCGCTCGACGTAGCCGAGCAGCTCCTCGACGATCTCGTCGACCCCGATCGCGCGGCGGTTGTAGACCTTCACGAGCAGGTGGTTCTTCTGGTCGAGCGCGCCCTCGACCTTCTGCCGCAGGATGTTCTCGTCGAAGAGGTCCTGCATGCGGATGCCGACGCGGTTGATCTTGTCGGCGTAGCTCGGGCCGATGCCGCGACCCGTCGTGCCGATCTGGCGCTTGCCGAGGAAGCGCTCGGTGACCTTGTCGAGCGTGCGGTGGTACTGCGTGATGACGTGCGCGTTCGCCGAGATCTTCAGCTGCGACGTGTCGACGCCGCGGGACTCGAGCCCTTCGATCTCCTCGAAGAGCACCTCGATGTCGACGACCACGCCGTTCGCGATCACCGGCGTGACGCCCGGCGTGAGGATGCCGGAGGGCAGCAGGTGCAGGGCGTACTTCTCGTCGCCGACGACGACGGTGTGCCCGGCGTTGTTGCCGCCGTTGAACTTGACGACGTAGTCCAGGCGCGAGGAGAGCAGGTCGGTCGCCTTGCCCTTGCCCTCATCGCCCCACTGTGCTCCGATCAGCACGACTGCGGGCATGTCAGTCCTCTCCTGCCGCGTCGGCGGCGTCGGGTTCGGCGATGGGTTCGCCGGTGCGGGCTTCGGTGCCGACGATCGGGGCGATGAGCCCGGCCGCGGCGCCGACGACGGTGATGACCTGGGTGGGCGTGAACTCCGAGGCGATGCGGGCGGGCGCCTCGGCGTCGGCGGCCTCGAGGGCGGATGCCGCGCGCGCGGCCCGATCGTCGAGACCCAGCCGCGCGGCCGCGCGACGCTCGGCATCGAGGGCGCGCAGGTAGGCCCGGTTCGGCTCCTCGGACCACGGCACGGGTTCGCCCGCGCTCCACCCGGAGGCCTCGAGCGACTCGCGCGCCAGGTCGACCGCGACGACGGCGTAGGCGAACGCATCGAGCGCGCGCCCTTCCGAATCGGCCCGATCGGCCAGCTCGGCCCACGCGAGCGGCGAGGACGGGTGGTCCACGACGACTCCGGCGACCGACCCGCGAGCGGCCTCGCTCAGCGCCTGCCGCACCTCGGGTTCATCGGCGAGCACCGCCTCGGGCTCGGGTGGGGTCTGTTCCTGAGTCACACTCAACCGTAACGCATGGGGTTCGGGCGGCCCGGGAGCGCGGGAGGACGACCGCGGGGCCCGCCGGCCGGCGAGGCGTGCCGTCAGGGAAGGTCGTGCCGCCCCCCGCCCGTCACGACCGGCTGCACCCCGGCGAGCGCCCGGCCGAGCCCGAGGTCGACGAGCACGACGCGTCCGACGACCTCCACCGCGGGCCCGAACAGCAGCCCCGCCTTCACGGCGCCCATCGTCACCGTCACGTCCGCCGGAAGCACCGTCGGGTCGGGCACGCGCCCGTCGTCGGGCGAGATCCCGCTCGGCAGATCGACGGCGACGACGAGCGGATGCCGCGTGCCGCTCCCGGCACGCGCGACCCACTCCGGCCCGAGCACCGTGCGCACGCGCGCCACGACCTCGCGAGCCGTGCCCCGCAGCGCGGGGCTCGCGGCTGCGCCGATGCCGAGGATGCCGTCCACGATCACGTCCGCCGCTCGGACCGCCGCGTCCACTGCGTCGGGCGCGGCCTCCGGGTCGAGGTCGCGTGCGCCCGCGGCGTGCGCCGCGAGTGCGCCGGACTCGTGCAGGCGCGACCCGACGGCCACGATCCGAACCTCGGCGCCGCGCGCGGCGAGGTGCGCCCCGGCGAACAGCGCGTCGCCGCCGTTGTCGCCCGACCCGGCGAGCACGACGACGAGCGGTCGCTCGCCGTGCACGGGGCCGTGCGTCTCGGCGATCAGCCGCGAGACCTCGTCGGCGAGGGCGTCCGCGGCGCGCTGCATGAGGGGTTCGCCCGCCTCGAGCAGCGGGCGCTCGGCCCCGCGGACCTGCTCGGCCGTGTAGCCGTCGCGCGGCGACGGGGAGGCGTGGCGGTCGGCGGTGTGCATGCGGCCGAGCCTACGCCGCGGCATCCGCAACGCCACCGGTTCGTCGGATCGCGGACCCCGGGCACGCGAGAGGGGCCGGGCCCGGAGGCCCGACCCCTCACGGTGGATCGCTCAGCGCGTCACTGCACGACGTTGAACGCGTTGACGTTGCCGGCTCCGTAGAAGCCGTTGCGCTCGCCGCCCGTGCACGTCGCCGGGTAGCCCGGACGCGGCTCGTAGACGCCCTCCGGGCACTCGAGTGCCGTGGCGGTGCGCTCGAGGAACGACGCGAGCTGGCCGACCTTCATGTCGGGGTGCGCCGAGATCGCCAGCGCGGCGACGCCGGCCGCGTGCGGGCCCGCCATCGAGGTGCCCTGCGACCAGCCCCAGCCGCCCGGGACGGTCGAGAGCACGGCGTCCGTGATGGTGGACGACGCGCCACCGGTGCGGAAGCGCGTGTCACCGCCCGGAGCGGTGACGTCGACGACGCCCTGGCCGTACGAGGAGTAGTAGCTCTTCTGCTCGGTCGGGCCGACGGCCGAGACCGTCACGACGCCCGGCGCCTCGGCCGGGAGGTCGCGGCACGCGCCGTTGATCGTGCGGTCCTCGACGGGGTAGCTGCCGTCGTTCGGGCTGCCGTCGTCGATGAACTTGTGCTGCAGGTCGACGTTGCTGTTGCCGGCCGACGCCACGGTGAGCGTGCCCTTCGACTGCGAGTAGCTCAGCGCGCGCTGCACGGCCTGCCAGACCGGGCGCTGGCGCGGGTCGTTCACGCAGTTGAACTCCCACGGGTCGATGTAGTAGCTGTTGTTCGTGATCGGCATGCCGTGGTCCGCGGCCCAGAGGTAGGCGCAGATCGCGGCCTCGGGGTAGATGTAGCCGTCGTCGTTCACGACCTTGACCGAGGCGACCTTCACGCCGGGCGCGACGCCCGCGATGCCGACGCCGTTGATCGCCGCCGCGATCGTGCCCGCGACGTGCGTGCCGTGCGACGACGTGGTGTTCCGCCACGCGGCCGGATCGGTGTCGACGACGCCGCCGAGGCACGAGGCGCTCTGGTCGAACGCCACCTGCGATGCGAGGTCGGGGTGGGTGTAGTCGATGCCCGAGTCGAGCACGCCGACGACGACCGACGGGTCGCCCGTGGTCACCGCGTGCGCCTCGGGGACGTCGATCTGCTCCATGTCCCACTGGTAGCTCCAGTAGGGCTCCGCGGTCGGGTCGCCGGTCGCCTCGAGCGCCGAC
This sequence comes from Agromyces binzhouensis, assembly GCF_042672355.1. Lineage (NCBI taxonomy): Bacteria > Bacillati > Actinomycetota > Actinomycetes > Micrococcales > Microbacteriaceae > Agromyces > Agromyces binzhouensis. Next base: position 118,642 of record NZ_JBHXVJ010000001.1, read on the forward strand.
TCGTCGAGCACCTCGATCGCCTCGTCGTCGATCAGCGTCGTCCCGAGCCCGTCGGTCGAGGCGACGGACTGCACGCCCGCGCCGACGACCGAGGTCTCGAACGCCGTGTTCGTCGACGACGCCACGAGCACGCCGATCTGGTCGTAGCTGGCGACGACGGTGCCGCCGGCCGCCGCGACGCGCTTGGCGGCGGCCTTCGTGTTCGCGCCCTGCGGCGCGAGCACGAGGTAGGTGCTCTCCGGGCCGGCCGCGGCGGCGGGCACGGCGGCTGCCGTCCCGACCAGGCCCACGGCCAGGGCGACGGCGGATGCCGCGCCGATCACCTTGTGGTTCCTCATCCTGTCTCCGTTCGATGTGCGTGGAGTGGTGCACCGACGGCAGCGTGGGCCGTCGGACCGGCGTGTCCAGTGGGTGCGACGATCGGCGGCGTCGGTGTAGGGCCGCGCGGCCGGTCCGGCGAGCCTATCGGCGTGTCCCCCGTCCGGGGGATATCCCTTCCCGTCGGCGCGTCGTCTCGCGCGCATGCGCGCAAGTAGGCTTGTCGGCATGTCGAAAGTCCTCTCGAGCCTTCCCGTCGGCGAGCGCGTCGGCATCGCCTTCTCCGGGGGTCTCGACACCTCCGTGGCGGTCGCCTGGATGCGCGAGAAGGGTGCGGTGCCGTGCACCTACACCGCCGACCTCGGCCAGCCCGACGAGCCCGACGTCGAGGCCGTCCCCGGCCGCGCGGTCGAGTACGGCGCCGAGATCAGCCGACTCGTCGACGTGAAGACCGCGCTCGTCGAGGAGGGCCTCGTCGCCCTGCAGTGCGGCGCCTTCCACATCCGCTCGGGCGGCAAGACGTACTTCAACACGACGCCGCTCGGCCGCGCGGTCACGGGCACGATGCTCGTGCGCGCCATGATGGAGGACGGCGTCGACATCTGGGGCGACGGCTCCACCTACAAGGGCAACGACATCGAGCGGTTCTACCGCTACGGCCTCATGGCCAACCCCCGGCTGCGCATCTACAAGCCCTGGCTCGACAGCGCGTTCGTCACCGAGCTCGGCGGGCGCACTGAGATGAGCGAGTGGATGCAGGCCCGCGACCTGCCCTACCGCGCGTCGGTCGAGAAGGCCTATTCGACGGATGCCAACATCTGGGGCGCCACGCACGAGGCCAAGAAGCTCGAGGAGCTCGACGCCGGCGTCACGATCGTCGAGCCGATCATGGGCGTGCGCTTCTGGGACGAGTCGGTCGCGATCGAGGGCGAGGACGTCACGGTCCGGTACGACCAGGGCCGCCCGGTCGCGCTCAACGGCGTCGAGTTCGACGACCCGGTCGAGCTCGTGCTCGAGGCGAACCGCATCGGCGGGCGCCACGGACTCGGCATGAGCGACCAGATCGAGAACCGCATCATCGAGGCGAAGTCGCGCGGCATCTACGAGGCGCCCGGCATGGCCCTGCTGCACATCACCTACGAGCGGCTCCTCAACGCCGTGCACAACGAGGACACCGTCGCGAACTACCACAACGAGGGTCGCCGCCTCGGTCGCCTCATGTACGAGGGCCGGTGGCTCGACCCGCAGTCGCTCATGCTGCGCGAGTCGATCGTCAAGTGGGTCGCCTCGGCGGTCACCGGCGAGGTCACGCTGCGGCTCCGCCGCGGCGACGACTACACGATCCTCGACACGTCGGGCCCGGCGCTCAGCTACCACCCCGACAAGCTGTCGATGGAGCGCGTCGGCGACCAGGCGTTCGGCCCCGAGGACCGCATCGGCCAGCTCACCATGCGCAACCTCGACATCGCCGATTCGCGTGCGCGCCTCGAGCAGTACGCGGCGCTCGGCATCGTCGGCGGCGCCACCGCGCAGCTCGTGGGCGAGATCGCCGCGGGCCGGGCGTCCGAGATCCTCGCCGGCGAGGCCGAGACCGCGCTCGACGCGGCGACGGATGCCGCGAACGAGGCCGCCGCGTTCGACCTCGGCACCGACTGACACGCGCGCGTTCCGGGCGCCACCGGCCGGAACGCGGCATCCGTGCCCGGCCCCGCCCGACTGGGCCGCCTCTCGCGCGCACGGCGCAGTCGGTGCCATACTCGGCGACATCCGCGCGCCGCGTGACGCTGCGCGCCTCGCGACCGCTCGGGGAGGCTGCGATGCACGACCGTATCGACCGTCGGGACGTTCGGGCATGAGCGGCGGCGAGTGGGCCGCGGTCGTCGGCGGCCTCGTGGTCCTCCTCGACTGGGTGATCCGCATCGCGGCGCTCATCATCATCCCCAGGGACCGGAAGCCGACCGCCGCGATGGCGTGGCTGCTCGCCATCTTCCTGATCCCGTTCGTCGGCATCCTGCTGTACCTGCTCATCGGCAACATCCGGTTGCCGAAGCAGCGGATGGCGCGGCAGCAGGAGGCCGACCGGATGATCGCCGAACGGACGGCCGACCTCGACCTCGTCGCCGATCACGAGGCGTGGCCGGCGTGGTTCGACTCGACGGTCGCGCAGAACACCCGGTTGACCGGCCTGCCCGCGACATCCGGCAATCGTGCGACCCTGATCGACGACTACCAGGGCTCGATCGACGCGATGGCGGCCGACATCGCCACCGCGTCGCGCTTCGTGCACGTGGAGTTCTTCATCGTCGCGTTCGACGACACGACGCGGGGCTTCTTCGCGGCGATGGAGGACGCGGTCCGCCGGGGCGTCCGCGTCCGGCTGCTCATGGACCACATCGCCTCGTCGAAGGTCCCCCTGCACAAGGCCACCGTCGAGGAGCTGGACCGGATCGGCGTCGAGTGGCACTACCTGCTGCCCGTGCGGCCGTTCAAGGGCGAGTGGCAGCGGCCCGACCTGCGCAACCACCGCAAGATCGTCGTCGTCGACGGCGTGGTCGGGCACATGGGGTCCCAGAACCTCATCGACCGGAGCTACGACTCGCCCAAGAACCTCAAGCGCGGCCTGAAGTGGCAGGAGCTCGTGGCGAGGGTCACCGGACCCGCCGTGGTCGAGCTCAACGCGGTGTTCCGCTCCGACTGGTACGCGGAGACGGGCGAGGTGCTCGGAGCCGAGGCGAACACGCCGGTCGAGGAGCTGCAGGTCGACACCTCGGCCGATGCGTTGGACTGCCAGGTCGTGCCGAGCGGTCCGGCGTTCGAGAGCGAGAACAACCTGCGGCAGTTCCTCACCCTGGTGAACTCGGCGCAGGAGCGGGTCATCATCACGAGCCCGTACTTCGTGCCCGACGAGGCGATGGTCTACGCGATCACGTCGGCGAAGCTGCGCGGGCTCGACGTGCAGCTGTTCGTGTCCGAGATCGGCGACCAGGGCGGGGTGTGGCACGCCCAGCGCTCGTACTACCGCGCCCTGCTGACCGCGGGCGTGCGGATCTGGCTGTACCCGGGCCCGTTCATCCTGCATGCGAAGCACGTCTCGATCGACGACGACGTCGCCGTGATCGGCTCGAGCAACATGGACATCCGGTCGTTCGCGCTGAACTTCGAGGTCACGATGCTCGTCCGCGGGGCGTCGTTCGTGGCCGACATGCGCGAGGTCGAGGCTCGCTACCGGGAGCTCGGGCGCGAGCTCACGCTCGAGGAGTGGAACCGCGAACCGGCGTCGGCGACGTTCCTCGACGGCATCGCACGCCTCACGTCGGCACTGCAGTAGTCGACGACGGATGCCGCGGGCCGCGGCGCGCGCCGGTGCGCGCGGCACGTGGCTGGGCGTTCGCTGCGCGTTCGCGAGAACTTGCACATCGATGTGCATGTTCTCCGTAGACTGGCCGGATGCCGTCCGACACCGACGCGGGCCGCCGCTCTCGCCGTCGGGACGCGGCGCAGAACCGCGAAGCCCTCCTCAACGCCGCCGTGGTGATCCTCGCGACCGAACCCGATGCGTCGCTCGAGGCCGTCGCGGCCGCCGCGGGCCTGAGCCGCCGCGCACTCTACGGGCACTTCTCCGGCCGCGACGAGCTCATCGTCGCACTGATCGAGCGGGGGGCCGAGCGGCTCGTCGCCGCGGCATCCACCACCGACCACGCCGACGCGCCCGTCGCGATCGCACTCCTCTGCGCGCGCCTGTGGGACGCCGTCGACCATGTGCGCCTCCTCGCGCAGGTCGCCCTCCGCCAGCCCTACGTCGAGCGCGCCGCGTCGTCGCTCGACGCCGTGCGCCGGCGCCTCGCCGCGTTCGTCGCCCGCGGCGTCGCCGACGGCACCGTGCGCGACGACATCCCCCAGGCCGTCCTCGCGCGGCTCATCCAGGAGTCGGCGCTCGCCGTGCTCGCCGAGGCCGCGCGCGCCGACCTGACCGATCCGGAGGGCCGCCGTCTGGTCATGCTCGCCGCGCTGGGCACGGCCGGGCTCTCCTGGCGCGAGGCCGGCGCGCTCATCGCCGACACCCCGGAACTCGCCGGGGAACACTGAGGATCGACCTCCACGGCGTGCCCGACCCCGTGCCGAGCGGCGCACTGCGGGAGCGCCCCGAGGGGCCCGCTAGGCCGGCGTCTGCTGGTGCGCGGCCACGTGCCACGCGCCGTCGGCGTAGAGGTAGGTGGTCGACATCCTGAGGTCGGCCACGTCATCGCCGCGCCGCGCGACCGCGCGGTAGGCGAGGATCCCGGCCCGGTCGCCGAGTCGGACGATCGCGGGCTCGTGGATCTCGTAGGCGTCCCACGGCGGCGAGCTCCGGAAGGCGGCGATCACGTCGTCGCGCCCGAGGAACGCCCCCTCGACGATCATGACCGCGTCACGGGTCATCGCGCGGGCGTAGTGCTCGCCGCCGTGGCCGTCGAGGATGGCGCGCCATCCGGCGTGCTCCTCGTGGAGGAGTCGGGCGGGCAGATCGTCGGTGATCTCGGTCATGCGGCCACGCTACGCCTACATCCGGTTGCGGCGCGTGAAGATCGCGAAGCGTCTGGCCGTACCGCTCGAGCTTCGGCCGCTGGTGCCCCTTCCGGGCGTCCTCCACCGCGAGGCGATGCGGCCCGAACTCCGCGGCGACGACGTCGAGGTCGGCATCGGTCGGTCGGTCGGTACAGGCCGATCGAGGCGAATCCGCCGTGGCGCTCGCGGGTCCCGGAGGTCTCCTCGAGCGACGCCGGCGTCGCGACCGCACGAGGCACGAGGCCCCGGCCGGCCCGGCTCAGTGCGTCACGGCCCAGCGGCTCCGGTCGGGCGTGGCGCGCGAGCGGACGAGCACGCCGGCTTCGAGCCCCAGCCGCGCCTCGGCCGTGCGGAAGGCGATCCGGTCGGCCTCCGCCTCGTCGATGAGCCCGAGGGCGTGGTGCTGCACCGCGAGTCCGTCGATGAGCGCCGTGAGGGTCCGTGCGTCGGCCTCCGGGTCGGCGCTCGTGCCGTCGCCGGCCGCGACGATGCGTCGGATGATCCCGGCGAGGCGAGCGTCGGAGTCGCGATGGTGGCGCGTGAGCGACGCGTGCAGCTCGGGGTTGCGCGGCGCCTCGCTCCACGCGTCGATCCAGACGAAGTAGTGGTCGCGCGGGGTCGTCGAGAGCCAGTCGGCGAGCGCGGGGATCGGCTCGAGCCGTGTCGCGAGCTCCTCGTCCTCGGCCGCCTCGGCGAGCACGGCGGCGTCGAACGCCGCGGCGACGAGCTGCTCGCGCGTGGCGAAGTAGTGGCGGATGAGGCCGTGGACCACCCCGACCTCGGCGGCGACGTCGCGCAGCGTGACGCGCGCGAAGCCGTCGCGGGCGACCAGGCGGAGCGTCGCGGCGATGATCTGCTCGCGGCGCTCGGCGGGGTCCAGTCGGGTGGCCATCCTCCGATGGTAGGCCGCTCTTGTCCGCGTGGCCAATCGAATTCCGGCCGGTCGCGCCGGCGGACGCGGCCCGCACGCCGCGTCACGGACGTGCGTGCCGCCGCACCCATTCGTGCATGACGATCGCCGCGGCCGCGCTCGCGTTGATCGATCGGGTCGACCCGTACTGCGTGATCTCGACGACGCGATCGGAGGCGGCCAGCGCCTCCTCGCTCAGGCCGGGACCCTCCTGCCCGAAGAGCAGCACGCACCGCTCGGGCAGCTCGACGAGGTCGACGGGCTCCGAGCCCTCGACGTTGTCGACGGCGACGACCGGCAGCCCCTCGGCCCGCGCCCAGTCGGTGAAGTCGGACACGTCGGGATGGTGCATGAGGTGCTGGTACCGGTCGGTGACCATCGCGCCACGTCGATTCCATCGCCGGCGGCCGATGATGTGCACCGTCTCGGCCGCGAAGGCGTTCGCCGTTCGCACGATGGAGCCGATGTTGAGGTCGTGCTGCCAGTTCTCGATGGCGACGTGGAACGGATGCCGCCGGGTGTCGAGGTCGGCGACGATCGCGTCGAGCGACCAGTACCGGTAGCGGTCCACGACGTTCCGGCGGTCGCCGTGCTCGAGCAGTTCGGGGTCGTAGCGGGAATCGTCGGGCCAGGCTTCGCGGCCGCCGGGCCACGGTCCGACCCCGTGCAGCGGGAGCGACGGCTCCTCGTGCGGCACGTCGTCGGCGGTGCCGGGCGCGGCAGCGCCATCCGCTCGCTCATCGACCACGCGACCACGCTAGCCGCAGGCGCGCTGGAGCGCCTGCGGCGCTCGGCCGGAGCGACCGCGGGAGCGCCGACGCATGAGACCCAAGGTGCTTTCGGCTCACCGAAAAGACGCTACGATTTCGGTATGCCGAAACGTGCCGCCGTCGCCACGATGCTCACCGCCGCAGCCCTCGCGCTCAGCGGCTGCTCCGGCCTGCCGGCGAACGGCGAGGACGACGGTCGCCCCGTCGTGCTCACGACCTTCACGGTGCTCGCCGACATCGCCGACGAGGTCGCCGGCGACCACCTCCGCGTCGAGTCCATCACCAAGGTCGGCGCCGAGATCCACGGCTACGAGCCGACGCCGGGCGACCTGCGACGCGCGTCCCAGGCCGACCTCATCCTCGACAACGGGCTGAACCTCGAGGCGTGGTTCGAACGGTTCGTCGCCGACCTCGACGTGCCGCACGTGGTCGTCAGCGACGGCGTCGAGGTCATGTCGATCGCCGACGGCGAGGCGGAGGGACTGCCGAACCCGCACGCGTGGATGTCCGCGCTCAACACGCAGGTCTACGTCGACAACATGGTCGACGCGTTCTCCGAGCTCGATCCCGCGCACGCCGACGACTACGCCGCCAACGGCGAGGCCTACCGGGCCGAGCTCCAGGCCGTGCACGACGAGATGATCGCCGAGCTCTCGGCGCTGCCGGCGAACGAACGGGCGCTGGTGACCTGCGAGGGCGCGTTCTCCTACCTCGCACGAGACGCCGGGCTCACCGAGCAGTACCTCTGGGCCGTGAACGCCGAGCAGCAGGCGACGCCGCAGCAGGTCGCCGCGACCATCGAGTTCATCGACGAGCAGGGCGTCCCCGCGGTGTTCTGCGAGTCCACCGTCTCCGACGAGGCCATGCAGCAGGTGGTCGAGGCGACGGATGCCGCGTTCGGCGGCGTCCTCTACGTCGACTCGCTCTCGGAGCCCGACGGCCCCGTGCCCACCTACCTCGACCTGCTCCGCCACGACGCGGAGGTCATCACCGAGGCGCTCACCGGGGGCGCACGATGAGCGGCCCCGCGACATCCGCCCGCCGCCCTCCGACGGGCGAGGCCGCGCTCGACGTCCACGGGATCACCGTGCACTACGGCGACGTGCTCGCACTCGACGACGTGAGCCTGACGCTCCGCCGCGGCACGATCTGCGGGCTCATCGGCATGAACGGGTCCGGCAAGTCGACGCTCTTCAAGGCGATCATGGGCAACGTCCGCCCCGACCGCGGCACCGTCTCGATCGGCGGCCGATCGCCGCGCCAGGCGCGGAGGGCGGGCGCGGTGGGCTACGTGCCGCAGAGCGAGGAGGTCGACTGGTCGTTCCCCCTCAGCGTGCACGACGTCGTGATGATGGGCCGGTACGGGTTCCAGGGGTTCACGCGGCGACCGCGGCGCGCCGACCGTGACGCCGTCGCCGAGGCGCTCGACCGCGTCGAACTCGCCGACCTGGCCGACCGCCGCATCGGCGCGCTCTCCGGGGGGCAGCGCAAGCGCGCATTCGTCGCGCGCGGCCTCGCGCAGGGGGCCGACCTGCTCCTGCTCGACGAGCCGTTCGCGGGCGTAGACAAGCGCAGCGAGGCGACGATCACCGACCTGCTGCGCGAGCTCGCGGACGGCGGAGCGACCGTGCTCGTGTCCTCGCACGACCTCGAGGCGCTGCCGCGACTCGCCGACGAGGCGATCCTCCTCCTGCGACGCGTGCTGCTGCACGGAACGCCGGCCGAGGCGCTGCAGCCGGAGCAGCTGGCCCGGGCGTTCGGCCTCGACCTCGCGACCCGGCGGCCGACCGACGGAGGCGACTGACATGCTGCTCGACCTGCTGCTCGAACCGCTCGCCTACGACTTCATGCAGCGCGCCTTCCTCGTCACCATCACCGCCGCGATCGTGTGCGGCGTGCTCAGCTGCTGGCTCGTGCTCATCGGGTGGTCGCTCATGGGCGACGCGGTCTCGCACGCGGTGCTGCCCGGCGTCGTGATCGCGTACCTGCTGGGGACGCCGTTCGCGGTCGGAGCGCTCGTGTTCGGACTCGGCGCGGTCGCGCTGATCTTCCTCGTGCGCTCGACGAGCCGCGTGAAGGAGGACGCCGCGATCGGCGTGGTCTTCACGACGCTCTTCGCGCTCGGGCTCGTGCTCATCTCGGTCGTGCCGAGCCAGACCGACCTCGGGCACATCCTCTTCGGCAACCTGCTCGGCGTGAGCGCAGCCGACCTGGTGCAGGTGCTGGCGCTCGGGGCGTTCACGCTCGTCGTCCTCGTGCTCAAGCGCCGCGACCTCACGCTGTACGCGTTCGACCCGACCCACGCGCACGCGATCGGGCTGAACCCGAAGGTCCTCGGCGCGTTGCTGCTCGGGCTCCTCGCGCTCACGGTCGTGGTGGCGCTGCAGGCCGTCGGCGTCGTGCTCGTCGTCGCCATGGTCATCATCCCCGGAGCGACTGCGTACCTGCTCACCGACCGCTTCGCGCGGATGCTCGTGATCTCGCCGGCCATCGCCGCGGCCTGCGCGATCGTCGGCATCTACGCCAGCTACTACCTCGACGCAGCGTCGGGCGGCATGGTCGTGCTGACGATGGGCGTGGTGTTCGCGCTCGTCTACCTCTTCGCACCGCGGCACGGCGTGATCGGCCGGAGCCTGGCCGCCGCGCGCCGCCGACGCACGAGTGCGGCGCGGACCACCGAGACCGCACGGCAGCCCGCCTGACGGGGTCGTGGGGCGACGCCCGCCCCGGGCCATCCTCCCGCCGCGCCCCGCGCCGAACGGACGCGGGTATGGTGGGGCCGATGCCCGCGACCAGCAGCCCCGCCGTCGAGGACTACCTCAAGACGATCTACGGCCACACCGAGTGGCAGCCCGACGCGATCACGCCGTCCGGGCTCGCCGCGGCGCTCGGCGTCGCCCCATCGTCCGTCACCGAGATGGTGAAGAAGATGGCCGCGCAGGGGCTCGTGCAGCACGTGCCCTACGGCGCCATCCGCCTCACCGACGACGGCCGCGCCCGGGCGCTCGCGGTGGTCCGCCGCCACCGGCTCATCGAGACCTGGCTCGTCCGCGAGATGGGCTACGCCTGGGACGAGGTGCACGACGAGGCCGAGGTGCTCGAGCACGCGGTCTCCGACCGGCTGCTCGAGGCCATCGACGACCGCCTCGGCCGGCCCGAGCGCGATCCCCACGGCGACGCCATCCCCCGGGCCGACGGCACGCTCGTGAGCGAGCCGTCGGTGCGCCTCGACGAGGCGACCGCGGGACACGTGGGCCGCGTCATCCGGATCAGCGATCGCGACCCGGCCGTGCTCCGGGAACTCGAGACGGCCGGGGTGGGTCCGGGCAGCGAACTGCGGGTGACGGATGCCTCGGAGCCCGCCGCCGTCGGCGTCGCGCTCGGCGGCGCCGACCACGCCATCCCGCGCACCGCCGCGGCCGGCATCTGGATCACCGCCTGAGCAGTCGCTGAACCCCCTGCCGCACGCGCCCTCCGTCGGCGAGGATGGGGGGATGGGCGCTGCCGGCGAGAAGATCACCCCGGAACTCACTGACGCGCAGTGGTCGCGACTCAGACGCTACGGCGCGCCGCAGGACGTCGCCGAGGGCGACGTCCTCTTCGCGGCCGGCGACCGGTCGTACGACCTGATCCTCGTCGAGACCGGCGAGGTCGAGGTCGTGCGCGAGGCGCTGTGGTGGACCGAGGAGACGCAGCTCGCCCGCCTCGGCCCCCGCACGTTCGTCGGCGAGCTCGGCCTGCTCAACGGGCAGCGGGCCTTCCTGACCGCACGCGTCACCGCGCCCGGGCGGGTGCTGCGCATCGACCACGACGCGCTCCAGCGGATGATGGCCGAGGACGACGAGCTCTGCGACCTCATGCTCCGGACGCTCTGGGCCCGCCGCGAGCTGCTCCGGCACGGTCCGGCCGCATGGACGCTGAAGCTCGTCGGATCCCAGTCGCAGGAGTCGCAGGCCCTCCGCCGCTACGCCGAGCGGCTCGAACTCGTGCACACGTGGATCGACGTCGACGACCCCGAGCTCACCCACGACATCTGGTCGCACGGCTACACGCGCGACGACCTGCCCGTCGCCATCGTGCAGGGCGAGATCGTCCGCAACGCCACGCCGGGCCGGGTCGCCGAGATGCTGGGACTCGCCTACGCGTCGGAGGACGACACCGAGTTCGACCTCGCGGTCGTCGGCGCCGGGCCCGCCGGCCTCGCGGCGGCGATCTACGGGGCCTCGGAGGGGCTCCGCACCGTGCTGCTGGATGCCGTCGCACCGGGCGGCCAGTCGGCGACGACGTCGCGCATCGAGAACTACCTCGGCTTCCCGTTCGGCGTGAGCGGCGGCGCCCTGACGTCGCAGGCCTCGCTGCAGGCGTTCAAGTTCGGGGTGCGCATCGCGGCGCCGTGCCCGGTCGTGAAGCTCGACGCCGAGACCGGAGCGCACCGACTGCTGCTCGCCGACGGCGCGATCGTCCGGGCACGCGCGGTCGTCGTCACCACCGGCGTCGCGTACCGCGGCCTCCCGATCGCCCGATGGGACGAGTTCGAGGGCGCCGGCATCCACCACGCCGCGACGGCACTCGAGGTCCGACAGGCCTCCGGGTCCGACGTCGTGGTCGTCGGCGGGGCGAACTCCGCCGGGCAGGCCGCGCTCGCGTTGGCGCAGGGCGGATGCCGCGTTCGGCTCGTGGTGCGCTCGGGCGAGCTGGGCGACCGGATGTCGAGCTACCTCGTCGACCGGATCCGCGAGGACCCGCGCATCGACGTGCACACGGGCACCCAGGTCTCCGCGCTGGACGGCGACGGGACGCTCGCACGCGTGACGCTCACCGGCGCAGTCGACGAGACGGTCGACTGCCGGGCCCTGTTCTGCTTCATCGGCGCGGTCCCCGCCACCGACTGGCTCGCCGACCTGGAGCGCGACGACGACGGCTTCGTCCGCACCGGCGCCGACGTGCTCGCCCTCGGCGACGTCTGGCGCACGGCGGGGCGGATGCCGCTGCCCTTCGAGACCTCGGTGCCACGCGTCTTCGCCGCCGGCGACGTACGCCGCGGGTCGATGAAACGCGTCGCCGCCGCGGTCGGCGAGGGCTCGAGCGCGGTAGCGTCGGTCCATCGGGCGCTCGCCACGGCGGAGGTGTTTGCATGAACGGCACGCAGGACGCAGACGGTCGCGGCGGCGACCCCGAGGCGACCGTCGATCCGGAGCTCGCGCCTGCGCCCTCCGGCACGGGCTGCGCCGAGTGCCTCGACCTCGGCGGCTGGTGGTGGCACCTGCGGCGCTGCGTCGACTGCGGGCACATCGGGTGCTGCGACGCATCCCCCGGGCAGCACGCGCGCCGGCACGCCGAGGAGGAGGGGCACGTCGTCGCGGCGTCGTTCGAACCCGGCGAGGAGTGGTTCTGGGACTACGCCGCCGAACGAGGCGCACGGCACGTGCCGCTCGCCCCGCCGCGGTGGCGGCCGGAGGACCAGGCCTGCCCCGGGCCGAACGGCAGCGTTCCCGAGAACTGGCAGGAGCTGCTCCACCCGTGACCAGCGACGCGTCGCGCGTCGCGCGCGCGGCATCCGCCGTTCATCGCGCTGTGATGCGGGCGGCCTAGGCTGTGCCCATGGCGAAACGCGATGAGGTCGAAGCCTGGCTCACCGACATGGACGGCGTGCTGGTGCACGAGAACCACGCCCTCCCCGGCGCGGCCGACCTGCTGCGGCAGTGGGAGGACGCGGGCACGCCCTACCTCGTGCTGACGAACAACTCCATCTTCACGGCCCGCGACCTGTCGGCGCGGCTCCGCTCGTCGGGCCTCCACGTGCCCGAGGAGCGCATCTGGACCTCCGCGCTCGCGACCGCGGACTTCCTCAAGCAGCAGGTCCCCGGCGGATCCGCGTTCGTCATCGGCGAGGCCGGCATCCTCACCGCGCTGCACGAGGCCGGCTTCATCATGACCGAGACCGACCCCGACTTCGTCGTCGTGGGCGAGACCCGCAACTACTCGTTCGACGCGATCACGAAGGCGATCCGGCTGATCGGCGCGGGCGCCCGGTTCATCGTGACCAACCCCGACGCCACCGGGCCGAGCGCCGACGGGCCGCTGCCCGCGACCGGGGCGATCGCCGCGCTCATCACCAAGGCGACCGGACGCGAGCCCTACGTCGTCGGCAAGCCCAACCCGATGATGTTCCGCTCGGCGCTGAACAAGATCGGCGCGCACTCCGAGCACACCGCGATGATCGGCGACCGCATGGACACCGACATCGTGGCGGGCATCGAGGCCGGCCTGCACACGGTGCTCGTGCTCACCGGCATCAGCGACCAGCGCGAGATCGAGAAGTACCCGTTCCGGCCCGACGAGATCCTCGACGGCGTGTTCGAGCTCGTCTCGAGCGAGCCCGTCGAGTCCGACCTGTAGCCGGTCACTCCAGGTCGAGCTCGCGGGCGCGATCCCATGGCTCGGTCCACGCGAGCGCCTCGAACATCGCGTCGAGGACCATCGCCGTGAAGCCCCAGACCAGTCGGTCGGCGCCGCCCGACGTGACGAGGAAGCCGGGCCCGCGCCACTCGTCGCCGTCGCGGCGGAGCACCGTCGTCCGCCGGTTCTCCGGGTCGAGCAGGTCGGCGACCGGCGTCCGGAAGACGGCCGACGACTCGGCCACGTCGACCGCGTGCACCGGGCTCGGCTGGGCCCACCACCCGAGCACCGGGGTCACGAGGTGGCGCGAGTAGGCGAGCGGGATGGGATCGAGCTCGCCGAGCACCTCGACGCCCGTGGGGTCGAGCCCGGTCTCCTCGCGCGCCTCGCGGAGCGCCGCGGCGACGACGTCGGCGTCGCCGGGCTCCACGCGGCCGCCCGGGAACGCGATCTGGCCCGCGTGGGAGCGCAGCGTGTCGGCGCGCGCGAGCAGCAGCACGTCGAGGTCGCGCGAGACCGCCGCGGCCTGCGCCTCATGGTCGCTCGGCAGGCCGTCGAGCACGCCGAAGAGCACGAGCACCGCCGCCGCGCGGTCGGCCGCGGAGTCGATCGGCGGCCGGGCCGACCGCCAGACGTCGCGCAGCTCCTCGTCACCGACGAGCGCGGTCAGCTGCGTGCGCGCCGATCGGATCGCGCCGTCCCGGGAGGTCACCCGTCGAGCGTAGCCCGGGTCGTCGTGGTGGCGGTCAGCGGAAGCGATCGTCGTCGCCCTCCCCGTTCGCGGACGGATCGGACGGCGGTCTCCCGGTGAGGTCGCCGCCCGTCGACTCGCCGGGATCGCTGCCGGAGGCGTCGGCGTCGAACGGCTCCTCGTCGCGCGGCCGGCGCGACCACCGGCTCTCGTGGAGGAAGACCTGCGTCACGATCACGAGCCCGACGATGACGATGCCGGCCACCCAGAACGTCCAGTCCATGCGCGCCCCCTCAGGCCAACCGTGCCACGGCGTCCTCGACGCCCGCCCAGAACCGCTCGACGTCGATCCCGACCGCGACGTACGCGTTCGGTTCGCGTCCGAGCATGCCGTCGAGGTCGACGCTCGTCGCACCGACCGTCTCCGACCCGATCAGCTCGACGTCGAGTCGCGTGCGCGCGACCTCCACCGAACCGGGGTCGGCCAGCACGGCGACCGCGACCGGATCGTGCAGCGGGCCGTCGGGCATGCCGAAGACCTCGTCGTTGGTCCGGCAGAAGAACTCGAGCAGCTCGTCGCCGAACGCCGACGTGCGGTTGCCGATCGCCGCGAGGCGCTCGCGCACGCGCGTCGTGACGAGTGCGCGATGCGTGACGTTGAGTCCGACCATCGTGAACCGGATGCCGCTCTGCAGCACCAGGTCGAGCGCCTCGGGGTCGACCCATGCGTTGAACTCGGCATAGGGCGTCGCGTTGCCGCGTTCGGTCGAGCCGCCCATCCACACGACCTCGCGGATCCCCGGGACGAGGTCGGGCCGCTCGCGCAGCAGCACGGCCACGTTCGTGATCGGTCCGGTCGCGATGATCGCGACGGGCTCGGATGCCGCGGCGAGCGTGTCGGCGATGAGCTCGGTCGCGCCGCGCGCATCGAGCGGGACCGGCGACGGGCCCGCGTCGGGGTCGGGCAGCGCCGGGCCGCCGAGGCCGTTCTCGCCGTGGATCCACTCGGCCGTCGACAGCTCGCGCGCGAGCGGGCCGGGAGCGCCGGCCGCCACCGGCACGTCGGTCACGCCGGCCACCGAGAGCGCGATGCGCGCGTTGCGGCTCGTGTGCTCGAGCGGCACGTTGCCGCCGACGGTGGTCACGGCCAGCAGGTCGAGCGCGGGATGCCCCGCGGCGAGCCAGAGCGCCATGACGTCGTCGTGCCCCGGGTCGCAGTCGACGATCACGGGCACGGTCATCGGAGCTCCGTCCGGTCGGCGAGGGCGAGCACGTCGACGCGGCCGGCATACGAATCCACGGTGCCGCGCGACTGCACGGCGATGGCACCGGCCGCGACCGCGATGCGGACGGCGTCGGGCAGCGACCTGCCCTCGGCGAGCATCGCGGCGAGTGCTCCGGTCGCGGCATCCCCCGCGCCCGTCGTGTCGACGGCCTCCACCCCGGGTGCCGTCACGATCCACGATCCGTCGGCGTCGGCAGCGACCGCGCCGCGCGCTCCGAGGGTCACGACGACCGATCGCGCCAGGTCGCCGACGACGGATGCCGCGGCATCCCGCCACGCCTCGGCCGGTGCGTGATCGGGCAGGGCCGCACCGATGCCGACCGCGCGCGCCTCGTGCACGTTGACGACGAGCGGATCCGCGATCGCGACGGCCGCGGCCGCGACGCCGACGGGTGGTGCGAGGTTCAGCGCGAACCGCGTGCCGGCCTCGTCGCAGGCGACCGCCAGCGCCTCGATCGTCGGCACGGGCAGCTCGCCCTGCGTGAGCACGAGCTCGGCGGCGGCGATGCGCTCGCGCTCGGCGGCGACCACGTCGGCGCCGACCGCGGAGTTCGCCCCCGCCGTGACCACGATCGTGTTCTCGCCCGACGCGGCCACCGTGATCTGGGCGACCCCGGTCGGCGTCCCCGCCACCGTCGCCACGGCCTCCGTCGGAAGCCCGAAGCGGGCGAACGCCGCACGGGCGACGTCGGCCGCGGCGTCGTCGCCGAGGCGCGCGACGAACTCGACGTCGGCCGAGCAGAGGTGGGCCGCGATGGCCTGGTTGGCGCCCTTGCCGCCGAGCGCGACACGGTGGCCGTGCGAGTGGATGGTCTCGCCGGGCTGCGGGAAGGCGTCGACGTAGCTCGTCGCGTCGACGTTCACCGACCCGACGACGACCAGCCGGCTCATGGTGCGGCGGGTCCGGGGCCGGCGAGGCCGACCGCCAGCGGCTCGCCGCTCACCTGCTCGACGAAGCAGTAGTAGCTGCGCTGACCGGCGTCCCACTGCTCGGCGGTCACGGGGAACGCGGTGAGCATCTGCAGCTCGCCGACTCCGCTCGCCGCGGCCGGATCGATGACGCCCTCTGCGGCGCAGAGCTCCTGCGACTGCGTCGCCAGGGCCTCCTCGCCCGGGAACTCGGTCGCCTCATCACCCGCGAAGGTGCCGCGGTAGGCGAGTTGCGCCGTGTGCGGGCTCGCGCAGTCGACGACGGTGAACTCCTCGGCCCACGCCGACTCGAAGGGCTCGAGGCACTCGGTGCCGAAGAGGGCCTGCCACGAGTGCACGCCCGCGGGCTGCGGTGCCGTCGGTGCCGCGACGGGCTCCTCGGTCGCCACGGGCGCGGCCGTGCCGGCGTCGCCCGGTGCGAGGAATCGGGTGCCGAACGCCACGACGGCGACGATGAGCACGACGAGGGCGAGCGCGCCGGCCGCCCACGTCAGGATCCTGACGGGAGACCGGTCGCGTCCTGCGTCGTCGGTGCGCGCCGCGGGCGTGGCACGATGCCCTCCGCGGTCGTCGTCGCCGGCTCGCGGCTGCGACCCGGGCGCATCGCCGAAGTCGTCCCAGTCGCCCCGCGCGTCGCGCGCGAAGGGATCGTCGGCGCCGGCCCCGGAGCCGTAGCCCGCCTGGCGAGCCTGCGGCCGATCGTATTCGGTCTCGGCGGCGGATGCCTCGACCACCGACATGGGCCCGGTCGCTCCGAAGCCCGCCCCGCCGAACAGCGCGGCGAGGCCGTCGTCGCCCGTGCCGTTCGACTCCGGTCCGGGTCGATCCTGTCGCTCGGTCGTGCGCTCGTCGACGTCGTACGCGGCCCACGGGTCGTCGAGGGCCGGCCGGTCGACGTCGGCGGCCCGCTCGTCGCGGGCATCGAGGCCGAAGGGGTCGTCGCCCGGGTCGTCGGCGACGACCGGCGCGCCGGCGCCGCGACGCGGGCCCGGCGCCTGGTCGTCGTCCGCCTCCTCCTCGGTGGGGACCTTCGGGTCACGACCGGCGGGATCGGGGGTCAGGTTCCAGAGGTAGCCCGCCTGCGCGAACTCCCGCGCGCGGGGCGACTCGTCGGCATCCCACGCGTCTGCGGTCGGCCGGTCGGATGCGGGGGCGTGTCCCCGCTCGTCGAGGTCGTCGGCATACCAGCGCACCTCGTCGGCCGGCTCGGCATCCGGCTGCCCGATGCCCTCGCGCCAGTCGGTCGGCTCGTCGGACCACGCCCCGTCCGCCTGCGAATCGCGGTCGCCCTGGCGCCACAGTTCGCGCAGGTCGTATCCGTCCTCGTGGACGGACGCCTCGTCGTGCGCACCGAACTGCTCGTCGCCGTACGCCCCGGTGTCCGCGTACGCGTCCGGGCCGAACCCGCCCTCGTCGCCGTTCCGGTCCGCCGGCGCACCGAAGCCGTCCTCGGCGAAGGCGGCACCGTCGAAGGGGCCGTTCGGGTCGTCCTCGTCGTAGCCGTACGCACGACCGTCGTAGCCGCCGTTCGCGTCGTAGGCCGGCCGAGCGTACCCCTGGCGGTCGTAGCCGTCGCGGTCGTAGCCGTCCTGGTCGTAGCCGTCCGGGCCGTAGCCCTCGTGGTCGAAACCGTCTCCGTGTCCGCGACCGTCGCCACGGCCGGCGTCGCCGTCGTACGTGCCCCCGCGGGCCGCGAAGTCCTGGACGTACCCGCCCGGTCCGGCGCCGGCCGGGCCGACGCCCGGTGCCTCGCTCGGCCCGACGGGGTCGACGAAGCCGGCGCCATCCGTCCAGCCCGGCTCGTAGCCGCCCTGCTCGTACACGCCCTGCTCGTAGCCGTCCGGGCCGAACCGACCCTGCTGGGGGCCTCGGCTGTCGTACGCCGCCGCATGGTCGTACGCCGGCTGTTCCGCATAGGCGCCCTGCTCGGCGTACGCCCCGCGGTCGAATGCCTGCTCGTCCGCGTAAGCGTCCGGGTCGTGTCCGACGGCGCCCTGCTCTGCGGCCGCAGGCTGATCGTCCTCGTGCAGCGCCGACCAGAGCTCATCCGCGAAGTCGTCGGGCGCACCGGCACCGGCGGACGGCGTCACGGGCGTGAAGGAGCGACGCGCGACCGGCGGCGGCGCGAAGCCGACGAACGGCGACTCGCCCCCGGACTGCTCCGGTTCCGGCTCGGGGCCCGGCTCGGACCGACCGGCGGGCGGCATGGTCGACGGGTCGGCGAGCCGGCGGAAGGCGGCGCGCAGCCCTTCCTCTGTGTCGAGCGGCTGACGTTCCTGCTGCTCGCCCCAGGTCAGTGCGAAGTTCGCGGGCGGGGTGACGGGCCCGGGCGGAGCGGGCGGGGGCTCGGGCTGTCGCGTGAACGCCGGCGGCACGGTGCCGCCGACGGGCGGCTCGACCGAGCTGAGGCGATCGTCGGACGGCGGCTCGGCGATGCGCGGCGGCTCGGCCGGTGCGCTGTTCCACGCCTGCGCGTCCCAGGCCGGCTGGTTCCAGGCGGGCGTCGCGGGCGTCGCGGCGGGGCCGGGCGCGGTGCGCTCGATGGGCTCGCCCACGACGGGCATCGCCCGGGTCGGCGCGTCGTCGGCCGGTGCGGGTTCGGCCACGGAGAACCAGTCGAGCGACTCCTCGCTGCGCCGGCGGGGGCGGGACTGGGGCGCCGGCTCCGCCCGCGGAGGCTCGGGAGCGGGTGCGACGGGAGGCTGCGCGGCCTGACGGCCCTCGAGGTCGGGTCGACGACCGCTGCCGAGCTGACTCATGAGCCAGTCGGTGTCGTCGTCGAATCCGTTCGCGTCGTAGCGTCCGTCGCGTCCCGTCATGACAATCCCAGATCCTTCAAGCCGATGGCCGCGAGGTAGGGGACTCCCGCGGCTTCGATGACCTCGCGTGCACCCGTGTCGCGATCGACGACGACCGCGACGGCCGCGATCTCGGCGCCCACGGCGCGCAGCGCCTCGATGGCCTTGAGCGGCGAACCGCCGGTGGTCGACGTGTCCTCGAGCACGATGACCCGCTTGCCCGCGACATCCGGCCCCTCGACCTGCTTGCCGCGCCCGTGGTCCTTCGGCTCCTTGCGCACGACGAACGCGTCGTAGGCGAGCCCGCGTGCGGCGCCCTGGTGCAGCACGGCGGTCGCGATGGGGTCGGCACCCATCGTCATGCCGCCGACGGCGACCACGTCGGGGACCTCGGCGATGAGGTCGATCATCACCTGGCCGATGAGCGGCGCGACGCGGTGGTCGAGGCTCACCTTGCGGAGGTCGACGTAGTACGAGGCCTTCTTGCCGCTGGTCAGCGTGAAGTCGCCGTGGAACACCGCCTCGTTCGAGATGTGCTCGATGAGCTGTCGGCGGGCCTCGGTGGACTGGGGATTCCGGGACGTCACCCGAATACTCTAAGTCTCCAGCGCCTGAGAGGAACGTGCGGATGTCCCGGTGGACGCGACCGGCTCGTCGCGTTCAGGCGTCCGGGTCGAGCCGGGGCGGCTTCGGCGCGGCGTCCGGGTCGCGCCGGGGCGCCTTCGGCGCGGCGTCCGCGATCCGCGACAGCATCGAGTCCTCCCCCGGGCCCAGTACCGACGGGGGGTCGACGTGGAACTCGGCGATCCCCGCCGCGCTGCGCCGGATGAACCGGTAGATCGCCGAGCCGATGAAGACGCCGAGCGCGATCGACATCACCGTGACGAAGGCGGCGGCGACGTCGTCGATGCCCGCCGATTCCTCGACGGCGCCCTCGGTGAGACCGATGAGCCCGGCGGCTCCGGGCACGAGCACCCAGAACGCGGGCAGGAAGGCGATCTGCGACGGTACGCCCCGCGGCAGGTCCTCGATCCACAGCACGAGCGGCGTGACCACGAGCGCACCGAAGAACCCGCTGACGGGCGCACCGAGCAGGATGGCGCCGAGCTGCTGCGCGCCGTAGGCGACGACGAGCGCCAGGATCACCCAGCCGTACGATCGCCCCGGGGCGGCGAAGTGCAGGTAGACGCCGATCCCGTAGAGCACGAGGCCGATCCCGGCGATCCACCAGGGAAGCGTCTGCTGCACCTCGCGGGGCACGTACTCGTCGTCTCCGATCCCCACGACGGTGCCCGCAGCGAGGATGCCGAACGCGAGCAGCGCGAGCTGTACGACGCCCGACCCGAGTCGCGAGGTCCCG
Organism: Agromyces binzhouensis; assembly: GCF_042672355.1. Lineage (NCBI taxonomy): Bacteria > Bacillati > Actinomycetota > Actinomycetes > Micrococcales > Microbacteriaceae > Agromyces > Agromyces binzhouensis. The sequence goes on from NZ_JBHXVJ010000001.1 coordinate 138,648, forward strand.
GCCACCATCTGCCCTGCCGCGAGCTCGCGGACGCCAGTGGTGAGCAGTGCCCCCGGCAGGAAGGTCGCGAGCGGCGCGATCAGCACGCGCAGCGGATCGCCGATCTGGACCACGGGTGCGAGCAGGAACACGATCACGGCGCACGCGAACGACGCCGCGACCGGGAGCACGAGCGACAGCGTCTGCGAACGCGTCAGCTTCGCCACACCGATGAGGGCGCCGAGCCCGAAGCCCAGGACCGCCGCCTGCCAGCTCGGCGCGAGGAGCAGCACGAGACCGGCGGTGAGCAGCGCGTGCCCCAGGGTGCGCATGAACCAGTGCCGGGTCGGCGGCATGGCGCCGATCTCGTTGAGGCGACGGATGCCGTCCGCCGGACTGATCCCGGCGGATCGCGCGGATCGCGCGAGGGCCGCCATGGCGGCGATCTGGTCGAACCGGAACGACGCCCGGACCGAGGTCAACGAGATCCGCCCGTTCTCGCCCTGCCCGGTCTGGACGAACGCGATCGTCGGGAGGACGACGACGTCGACCTCATCGACCCCGTACGCGTGTGCGATGTCGATGATCTCGGCGCGGATGCGGTCGGTGGACTCGGCCGAGGCGGTGAGGCCCTCCGCGAGGCCGAGGAGGAACGTCCGGATCACGGCCCGTTCGGCGGGCGAGCGTTCGGTCTCGCTCGGCTCGGGCGGCGGCGGGGTCGTCGGGGTCGTCGGCATCCGTTCGCTCCTCGGTTCGCGTCGGAGCGCGGTGCACGGGCGTGCGCCCGGCGCCCCGGCGGTGCGGTCACGCTATCCCCCGGCGCGATCGGATGTCGAGTCGCCGACGCGACGGGCGGCGAGGCCCGACCTGGGGCGTGGCGGAGATGCGAAGGGCCGCCCTGCGGGGTGTCCCTCCCCCGCACGGCGGCCCTGCTCGGAGACCTTCGGCTCCGCGACGCGCGACCTAGACGGTGCGCGCGAACGTCTCGCGCGGCTGGCGACGGTATCCGTCGCGCGCGGTGACGACGATGGAGCTGACGATGCCGGCGATCGAAGCGGCGGCGAGCATGGCGAAGACGGAGAACACGGCGGTTCCTTTCGAGGAGTTCGTTGGAATGTCGGGCGACTCGGTGCGCCCTTGCACGTGTCCGACATCACCTATTGTGCCCTCGAAAACCGTTCAGCACAATTCCATAGAACTACATGAACCATGTAGCATTTCTACATGGATGTGCGCCGACTCGACCTGCTCCGCGAACTCGCCGAACGCGGCAGCGTGACCGCCGTCGCCGAGGCGACCGGGCGGACCCCGTCCGCCGTCTCCCAGCAGCTCAAGGTGCTCGAGCGCGAGGCGGGGATGCCGCTCACCGAGCGGAGCGGCCGCGGGGTCGTGCTGACGAGTGCCGGGCACGCGCTCGCCCGCAGTGCGACCGAGGTCGCCATCGCGCTGGAGCGCGCCTCGTCGCTGTGGGACCAGTTCCGCAACCACCCGAGCGGCGAGGTCACGCTGCTGACGTTCCCCACGATCGGCGCCACGCTGCTGCCGCAGGTGCTCGCCGACCTCCGCTCGGTCGCAGGTCTCGTCGTGCGCGCCACCGACCTCGATCCCGAACTGGCCGAGTTCCCCGACCTCACGAACGAGTACGACATCGTGCTCGCCCACACCATGCCCGGCGAACTCCCGTGGGGCGGGCGCGGCCTCCGCGCCCTCCCCCTGCTCACCGAGCCCCTCGACATCGGACTGCCCGCCGATCATCGACTCGCGTCGCGCTCGCACGTCACCCCGGCAGACCTCGTCGACGAGACCTGGCTCGGCGTCCCGGCCGGCTTCCCGTTCGAGCGCATCCTGCACGCGATCGAGCAGGCCGGGGGCCGGCGCGTCGAGGTGAGCCAGCGGTTCAGCGACATGCGCATCGTCGAGGCGTTCATCGGCGCTGGCCTCGGCATCGCGTTCGTGCCCCGCTACACCTCGGGCGTGCTCCCCGAGAACATCGTGCTGAAGCCGCTGCGGAGCGTGGCATCGGTGCGCCAGATCTTCGCGCTCGTGCGGCCGGATGTCGCGGAGCGGCTCGCCGTGCGCACCGTGCTCGAGGTCCTGGTCGACCGGGCTGCGCGACTCCAGGAGTCCCACGAGACCGCCGCGCGCGATCTGGCCGCGGCGGCCTCGTCCTGAGCCTCGGTCAGGAGGCGGACGCCAGCGCCTTCGCCTTCAGCGCGTCGAACTCCGCCTGGGTGATCGTCCCCGCGTCGAGCAACCGCTTCGCCGACTCGATCTCCGCCGCGGCCGAGCCCTCGCCGGAGTTCGCGACCGACCGGATGTACTCGTTCGCCTCGGCCTGCGCGGCCTGCGACCTGGCCGCATTGCGTTCGGCCATGCCGCGACCCCTCGCGATCAGGTAGATGAACGCGGCCAGGAACGGCAGGAACACCAGGAACAGCACCCACAGGGCCTTGCCCCAGCCGTTGAGCGTGTGGTCGCGGAAGATGTCGACGAAGACGCTGATGAAGATCCAGATGCAGGCGAACAGGACGTAGATCCAGAAGAGCCAGACGAAGAAGTCCCAGATGCTCATTGCGGCGATCCTTTCGGTCACGGGGGCGCGGGCCACGCCCATCGGTTCGGAACGTATCGACGCGGGCACGAGCGCCGCATCACCCCGATCGGATGATCCGACGCCCGCGATCCGAGCGCGCATGGGACCTTGGCCATGTCGGAGCGCCACCCGGGGATGACAGACTGACCCGGACATCGACCTGCACCGGTTTGGGGGCGAGGTGCTCGAGCCACCGCCATCCGAGGTCCTGATCGACCGGCCGGCGCTCAGGACCCGGCTCGACGGCGCCCTCGAGGGCCCGCTCACCCTGCTCGTCGCGCCGGCCGGCGCGGGCAAGTCGGTGCTGCTCGACCAGTGGCGGGCTCGGCACGACGAGGTCGTCACGCTCCGCATCGACATCGATGCGGACGACGACGACCCGGTGCGCCTCAGCCGTCGGCTGCTCGCCGCAGTGACCGGCGTCCGACCCGCCGCGGCCGGACTCGAGCGCCTCACGGCCCTCGGCGCCGAGGGGATCGGCGAACCCCTGCTCGAGGGTCTCGCCGCCGAGCTCCGGTCGTTCCCCGAGACCGTCATCGTCCTCGACGACCTCCATCACCTCGCCAACCCTCGGCTCTTCGCGGATCTCGGACGACTGGTCACGCTCCTCCCATCGAACGTGCACGTCGTGCTGTCCACCCGGGTCGATCCTCCGATCGCGTGGAGCAGCCTCCGGCTGCGGAATCGGATGCTGGAGATCCGGCAGGGCGAGCTCGCGTTGGATCGGAGCGAGGCGGCCGAACTCGTGCAGCGTGTCGCCCGTCGGGAGCTCCCCGGTCCAGCCCTCGATGCGGTCATCGACCGTGCCGAGGGCTGGGCCGCAGGGCTGCAACTGGCGGGCCTCGCCTTCAGGTTCGCCGGCGGCCCCGAGGCATCCGATTCGCTCGTCGCGGGCATCGCGGGCAGCGACCGGCTCATCGCCGACTACCTCACGGAGGAGGTGCTCGAGGCGGTGCCCGAGGTCGATCGCGACCTCCTCCTGCGGCTGTCACTGCTCGACACGATGACCGCCGAACTGGTCGATCACGTACTGGAGCGGACAGGCGGCCAACGACTCCTCGAGCGGCTCGAGGACGAGTCGCTGTTCGTCGTGGCGCTCGACCCGGATCGGGCGCGATTCCGCTTCCACCATCTCTTCCGCGAGTTCCTCAGGTACCGATCACGCTCCGAGGATCCCGAGGCCCAGCGGACCCTGCTCGTCCGCGCGGCCGAGTTCCACCTGGGGCGGGACGAGGTCGCGCCGGCGGTCGAGTACCTCCTGCGCGCACGGGACTGGGGCCGCGCGCTCGACGCGATCATGACGCGTGGGAGCGAGGTCTTCGAGACCGGCGGGATGCGGACCGTCGTCCGGTGGATCACCACGGTGCCCGAACCCGAGTGGGCCGGGCGACTCGAGGTCGTGCTCGAGCTCGGCATCCTGGTCGGCATGCTGGGCGAGTCGGGGCGGGCCGGCGGCCTGCTCGGTCGCGTCGCCGCCGATCCGAGGGCCACCGTCGGGCACCGGATCGCCGCCGAGGCATGGCGCTCCGCCCTCGCGCAGTGGAATCCCCGACCGGAGGAGGGCATCCGAGCGGCGGATCGGGCGCTCGCACTCATCGCCGCGCATCCCGACGCGCCGTACCCCGACGTCATGCGGCTCACGAGTCCGGTCCTGATGACGACCCTCGCGATCGGCTCGCGGGCACGCGCGCAGTTCATCGCGGGCGACGAGGATGCCGCCGGGTCGTCGTTCGCGCGCGCACTCGAGAGCGACGGCATCGCCTACCCGCCGTTCCGGGTCGGCGCGCTCGGGTCATCCGCGCTCCTGCACATCTGGCAGGGTCGGGCGGGCGCGGCCGAGCTCCTCGCGAGCGAGGCGATCGACACGGCGGCGACGGCCGAGCTGCTCGCGCACCCCGTGATCGCCGACGCCTACCTGGCCAGGGCGTTGACCGCGGCCGAACGCGGGATGCCCGGTGCCGCGGCGGCACACCTCCGCGACGCGATGCTGCGTGCGGAGGCGAATCACCGGTCGCAGCTGATCTGGGCGGGACGGTACGTCGGCGGCCTCGTCGCGGCGTCGGAGGGTCGCGACGACGACGCCCTCGACCAGGTCGACCTCGCACGCGGCGGCGATCTGTCGGCACCCGGCCCGGCGATCCTGGACCGCCTGCGCGGACTGCGCCTCGGCGTCCTCCGACGCACGGGTCGGGCCGAGCAGGCGCTCCGACGCCACGGCGGTACGGGACCGCTCGGCCCGTCCGTCGCCTTCGAGACGGCGGCGGCCGCACTCGACCTCCGCGACCGCGCGGCCGCGCGTCGGCTCGTCGGCGAGATGCCGACGCCGGCGCACGACTCGCCACTGGGCGACATCCGTCGCTCCCTGCTGCTCGGCTGGATCGCCGAACTCGACGGATCGCACGAGCACGCCATCGCACATGTCGAGGACGCGCTCGACCGCGCCGAACCCGAAGACCTCGTCGCCGTGTTCCTCGAGTGCGGGCCGGTCGTGCTCGACCTCGTCGGCGAGCGATCGATCGATCGGGGCGGCGTCGCCGCGAGGGTCGCGACGCTCCGGAGCGACGGTCGTCACGTCATCGCGCCCTCCGACGGCACTCCCGCCTCCGACCCGAACGCCGGGCTGCCGGATCCGCTCACGAGCCGCGAACTGGAGATCCTCGCGTTCCTGCCCGACCACTCCACCAACGCAGAACTGGCGAGTCGCTGCTTCGTCTCCGTGAACACGGTGAAGACCCACACCGCGCACATCTACCGCAAGCTCGGCGTCTCGGGCCGGAGCGCGGCCATCGCCCGGGCTCGTGAGCTCGGCCTGCTGGATTCCGTCAGTCGTCCCGACCGGGTACGTGCGTGACCGACTCGATCTCGACGTCGAACCCGTGGAGCAGTTCGAGCAGCCCCACGAGCCGGGCCTGATCCGGGACGGTTCCGAGCAGGTGCGTCGAGCCCGAACCGGTGCGAACGACATCGAAGCCGACGAACTCCTCCACGATGATCGGCGGGAGCTCGCCCCTCACGAGGATGTCGAATCGCTCGGTGCCCATGTCGCCCTCCCGATGCCGATGGTCGAACCGCGGCGACCGCCCCGGCTCACGCGTCGCGGCTAGATCCGGCGTCGTCGTCGTCCCGGCGTCACCGCGGCACCGACCACCGCGGCCTTCGCCACGGGGGCGGGGCCGGGGCGCATCGCGGTGCCGACCACCGCGGCCTTCGCGACGGGCGCGCGGACCACGCCGACCCGTCCCACTCGTGCTGGTCTCAGCGGCATGTCAGGCTCCCGTTCCCTCGAGCTCCACATCGGCCTCCAGCGAGGCGATGATGTCCTGGATGGGGATCCTGCCGTCGGCGATCAGTCGGCCGCCCGCGCGGCGTGCGGCGGACGCGAACGGGGCAGCCCACACGTTCTCGTAGACGAGCACGCCCGCGACACTGCCCGGATCCATGGCGTTGGCGAGGTTCGCGACGTCCTCGGCCGCCAGCAGCTCGGCCAGCTGCGCCTCGAGCTCGACCAGCGCACCCAGCTCGCCCGCGTCGGACAGCTCGATGGCGTCCACGACGCCGTCCTCGTCCTTGGTGAGGACGATGACGTCGATCACCCGGATCGTCCCCGCCTGCACGAGGTTCAGGAGTTCCTCGGCGATCTCGCCGGTGAACGTCGAGTGCCCGGCCGGGAATTCGATGACCAGGAAGTCGACCGGTCCCAGTCCGTCCAGATCCTGTTCGGTCATGTCGATCAGCCCTCTGCTTCCGTGCGTCGCCGTCGGTGCGAATCCCCACCGCCCTCAGGTTCGTCGCAGCAGGCGATCGGGGCATCACCCGAACCGGGTGATTCGGCGCGTGTTCGGGTTCGTTAGCGTGTGCTCGGCCGGCCCGCGCGCGGGCCGAGCACGGACGCTTCCTGGGGGGAATCTCATGCGACCTGACCGCCACGCACGAACCATGCTGCCGATCCCGGACCGGCCGCGACCGGGCCTGACCACCTACGACGCCAAAGACCCGGACACCGCATATCCGCCGATCGAGCCGCTGCTCCCCCCGGAGGGCGCTCCCAACGTCCTGGTCATCCTCCTCGACGACATCGGGTTCGGTGCATCGAGCGCGTTCGGGGGCCCGTGCGCGACGCCGAACGCCGAGAAGCTGGCGGCCGGCGGCCTGCGGTACAACCGCTTCCACACCACCGCGCTCTGCGCGCCGACGCGGCAGGCGATGCTCACCGGCCGGAACCACCACTCGGTCGGCATGGGCAGCATCACCGAGACCGCCACCTCGGCGCCGGGCAACAGCTCGCTGCGACCGAACACCAAGGCGCCGCTGGCGATGACGCTGAAGCTCAACGGCTACTCGACGGCCCAGTTCGGCAAGTGCCACGAGGTGCCGGTCTGGCAGTCCTCACCCATGGGACCGTTCGACGCGTGGCCGTCGGCCGGCGGCGGGTTCGAGAAGTTCTACGGCTTCATCGGGGGCGAGAACAACCAATGGGATCCGGCGCTCTACGACGGCACGACCCCCGTCGAGCCGCCCGCGACGCCGGAGGAGGGGTACCACCTCACCGAGGACCTCGCCGACCACGCGATCAGCTGGATCCGCACCCAGAAGTCGCTCATGCCCGAGAAGCCGTTCTTCGTGTACTTCGCGCCGGGTGCCACGCACGCACCGCACCACGTGCCGAAGGAGTGGGCGGACAAGTACGCCGGGCGGTTCGCCGACGGGTGGGACGTGCAGCGCGAGCGCACCTTCGAGCGCCAGAAGGACATGGGCGTCATCCCGGCGGACGCCGAGCTCACGCCACGGCACGCCGAGATCCCGGCGTGGGACGACATGCCCGACGACCTCAAGCCGGTGCTCGAACGCGAGATGGAGGTCTACGCGGGCTTCCTCGAGCACACCGACCACCACGTCGGCCGTGTGATCGACGCGGTCGCCGACCTCGGCATCCTCGAGAACACGCTCATCTACTACATCGTCGGCGACAACGGAGCATCCGCCGAGGGCACCGTGAACGGCGCCTTCAACGAGATGGCGAACTTCAACGGGATGGCGGCGCTCGAGACGCCCGAGTTCATGCGATCGAAGGTGGACGAGTTCGGTTCGCCGACCTCCTACAACCACTACGCCGTCGGCTGGGCGTGGGCGATGGACACCCCGTTCCAGTGGACGAAGCAGGTCGCCTCGCACTGGGGCGGCACCCGCAACGGCACGATCGTGCACTGGCCGAACGGCATCGCCGAGCAGGGCGGGCTCCGGTCGCAGTTCACCCACTGCATCGACGTCGCGCCGACGATCCTCGAGGCCGCGGGCATCCCCGAGCCGACCGTGGTGAACGGCGTGCAGCAGTCGCCCATCGAGGGCACCAGCATGGTCTACACGTTCGACCAGCCGGAAGCGCCCGAGCGCCACGACCTGCAGTACTTCGAGATGTTCGGCAACCGCGGCATCTACTACAAGGGCTGGAGCGCCGTCACCAAGCACCGCACCCCGTGGGTCCTCGTCGGCGGAACGGTGCCCGCCTTCGACGACGACGTCTGGGAGCTCTACGACGGCAACGTCGACTACAGCCAGGCCCGCGACCTCTCCGCGGAGCAGCCCGACCGGTTGCACGCGCTCCAACGGCTCTGGCTGATCGAGGCGGTCAAGTACAACGTGCTGCCGATCGACGACCGCACCGGAGATCGGCTCAACCCCGACCTCGCAGGCCGGCCGACGCTCATCCACGGCAACACCCAGCTCCTCTTCGGCGGCATGGGCCGGCTCTCGGAGAGCAGCGTCGTGAGCATCAAGAACAGGTCGTTCTCGGTCACGGCCGAGGTCGTGGTGCCCGAGGCCGGGGCCGCCGGCGTGATCATCGCGCAGGGCGGCCGGTTCGGCGGATGGAGCCTGTACGTGAAGGACGGCCGCGCGAAGTTCGTGTACAACGTGCTCGGCATCCACGAGTTCCCGACCGAGGCGACCGAGGTCCTGCCCCCGGGCACGCACCAGGTGCGCATGGAGTTCGCCTACGACGGCGGCGGGCTCGCGAAGGGCGGCGACGTCACGCTGTACTACGACGGGAACGCCGTCGGTACGGGTCGGGTGGCGGCGACGCAGGCGATGGTCTTCTCGGCCGACGAGACGACCGACATCGGCTACGAGAGCGGAACGACCGTGTCGCCGGACTACACCGCCGCCACGAGTCGGTTCCGGGGAGCCATCAACTGGGTCCAGATCGACCTCGGCGACGACGACCACGATCACTTCATCGACCCGGAGGAGCGGCACCGCATCGCGATGGCGACGCAGTAGGTGCGAGCGGATGCCGCGGTGCCGGGCGGATGCCGCTGCGGCCGGCGAGTAGCATCCGATCATGCCCGACGACGTGATCCTGTTCGACGTGCGCGACGGCCTCGCGCACGTGACGCTGAACCGACCGGCCCGGCTCAACGCGGTCGACCCGGTGGCCATCGCGAGGTGGCAGGAGCTGGCGCACGAGATCGCCGCGCGCGACGACATCGGCGCGGTGCTGTTCGATGCGGCGGGTCGCGCGTTCTGCGCAGGCGGCGACGTGCTCGCGATGTCGCGGCTCGCGGAGTCCGGGGTCGGCGGGGGGAGCCCGGCCGAGGTCGTCCGGGGGCTCGCCGACCGGATCCACGACGGGCACCGGGCGCTGCGCGAGAGCACGAAGCCGATCGTCGCCGCCGTGCAGGGGCCCGTCGCCGGCGGCGGCCTCGGGTTCATGCTCGTGGCCGACCTGGTGATCGCGTCGGAACGCGCGACCTTCGCGAGCCGCTACAGCGACATCGGGCTCACCCCGGACTGCGGCGTGAGCACGCTGCTTCCCGAGGCGGTCGGGGTGCGCCGCGCGCTCGAGCTCACGCTCACCTCGCGCACGCTCTCCGCGACCGAGGCACTCGACTGGGGCCTCGTCGCCGAGGTCGTCGCACCCGAGGCGCTCGAGGCGCGGGCCCGCGAGGTCGCGGACGGATGGCTCGCCGGCGCGACGCACGCGTTCGGCCAGGCGAAGCGGCTCGTGCACGCCGGACGGGCCCGATCGTTCCAGGCGTCGCTCGACGACGAGGCCGCGACGATCGGCGCATCGATCGAGACGGCCGACGCGCGCGCGGCGATCGCCCGGTTCGCGGCTCGCGCGTCGCGCTGACCACGCGCCGGCACGGCGGGCCGACAGGGCTGCCGGCCCGCCGTGCCCCGGCGGTCGTCTCAGGGGGCGACGGACGCGGGCACCTCGCCGAACCCGTCGGCGAGCAGCCGTCGCAACGCGGCGACGGCCGTCGCGGCGTCGGGCCCGCTGCCGTCGAACCTCACGGCATGGCCCTGCTTGGCTCCGAGCGACATCAACCCGATCATGCTCCGCGCCGGCACCGGTCCGGTGCCCGTGGTGAGGTTCGTCACGTCGACGACCGCGTCGAACCCGCCGACCGCCTGCACCAGGAGCGCCGCGGGCCGGGCGTGCAGGCCATCGGGATTGACCACCACCTCGTCCGCCGACCGCGGCTCGCTCGACTCGGCGGGCGCCCCGGCGGGCACCGGATCGACCGACTCCGCGGGCGCCGCCGCGGGCACCGGATCGACCTGCTCCCGCTTCGCGTCGAGCGCCGCGGCGGACTCGCGGGCGACCTCGTCGAGCGGCGCGCCCGTCGCGGCCAGCACGAGCCCCGCCGTGATGCCCTCCACGAACGGCCCCGCACCGACCACGACCTCCGTCGTCGACTCCCTGAGGTCGAGGGCGAGCCCGGCGCTCAGCACGGCCGAGCCGAGGTCGGTGACGACGAGGACGCCCGGGACTCCTCGTCCGGCGAGCTCGTCGATCGCCGCGGCGACGGCCGCCGCATCCGTGCCGAACCTGCCGTCGGAACCGGCGGCGATGCGCACGGGCGGCGCCTCGCCGTGCACCATCTCCAGGCCCAGCTCGACCGCGGCCTCGGCGAGCGCCGGACTGTGCGAGACGACGACGAGCCCGATCATCCGACGCGCTCCGATCGTGCGTCGGCGAGGGCCTCGACGAGGATCGCGGCCGAGGTCGCCCCGGGATCGAGGTGATCGGCGCTCCGATCGCCCAGGTAGCTCGCCCGCCCCTTGCGGGCGACGAGCGGGATGGTCGCGTCGCGCCCGACCGCTGCAGCGGCGGCCGCGGCGCGGAGCGACTCGACGAGCGGGCGACCTCCGGCCGCGGCGGCGCTCAGCGCCTCGGCGGCCGGTTGGAGGGCGTCGACCATGGTCTTGTCACCCGGCTCGGCTCGGCCGCGGGCCACGACCCCGGCCACGCCGGCGCGGAACGCGTCGGCGAGGCCCGCGGTGTCGAGGTCCGGGGCCGGGCCGACGGACTTGGCCATCTCGAGGAACAGCGTGCCGTACAGCGACCCGCTCGCTCCTCCGACCGTCGACACGAGCGCCATCCCGGAGGACTTCAGCAGTGCACCGGCATCGTCCGGCGGCGCGTCGGCGAGACGCTGCCGCACCGCACCGGTGCCCCGGGCGATGTTGGTGCCGTGGTCGGCGTCGCCGATCGCCGAGTCGAGCGCGGTCAGCCGCTCGGCCTCGGCGGTGATCCGCTCGTCGAAGCGGAACATCCACGCCACGAGGTCGTCGACCGTCAGGCGGCCGTCCTCGGTCGCGGTCATCGCTACACCCCCCATCGGAGCGCCGCGGTGCTCACGGGTGCGTCCCAGAGCCGCAGCATCTCGTCGTCCGCTCGGAGCAGGGTGAGGGAGCATCCGGCCATGTCGAGGCTCGTGATGTAGTCGCCGACGAGCACTCGTGCGACGGTGATGCCGCGCTGCTCCAGCAGGGAGGCGACGGCGCCGTACATCAGGTAGAGCTCGATGAGCGGCGTGCCGCCGAGCCCGCTGAGCATCGCGATCACGGGCGCCCCGGTGAAGTCGTGGTCGGCCAGGATCGCCGACACGAGCGTCTCGGCGATCTCCGACGCGGAGGCCAGCGGGGCGCGCGTGCGGCCCGGTTCGCCGTGGATGCCCACGCCCATCTCGATCTCGTCCTCGGGGAGGTCGAAGCTCGGCTTGCCCACCGACGGAAGGGTCGCGCTGGTGAGCGCCACGCCCATCGACCGGCCGTTCTCCGAGACGCGCGTCGCGACGGCGTGCACGGCATCGAGGTCGGCGCCCTCCTCTGCGGCGGCCCCGGCGATCTTCTCGACGAGGACGGTCGTGCCGACTCCCCGGCGGCCGGCGGTCCAGGTCGAGTCCTCGACGGCGACGTCGTCGGCGACCAGCACGGTCTTGACCGCGATTCCCTCCGCGTCGGCGAGCTCGGCGGCCATCTCGAAGTTGAGCACGTCGCCCGTGTAGTTCTTGACGATGAACAGCGCCCCGGCGCCGGTGCTCACCGTCTGGACGGCGGCGAGCATCTGGTCGGGGGTCGGCGAGGTGAAGACCTCGCCGGCGCAGGCCGCGTCGAGCATCCCGGGGCCGACGAAGCCGCTGTGCAGCGGTTCGTGGCCCGAGCCTCCGCCCGAGATCAGGGCGACCTTGCCGGGCTTCGGCGTCGCCCGTGCGACCACCCGAGCGGCGAGGTCGACGGCGAGTTCGGGGTGGGCCGCCGCGACGCCCTTCAGGGCGTCGGCCAGCACCTCCGACGGTGCATCGATGAGCTTCTTCATGCGCGTGCCTCCTCTTCGACGAGCGCTTCGGTCAGGGTGGTGCGGTCGGCCCGGGTGCGGGAGACCAGGCCGAACGCGAGGCCGGCGAGGACGCCGCCCGCGAGTTCGGCGATGACGTAGACCGGCCACTGCTCCCACTGCACGGTGCCCCCGAGGAGCTGCTGCACGAGCATCGGGCCGGTGGTGCGGGCCGGGTTGATGGACGCGCCGGTGGCGGGCGCCACCGGGATGATCGCGGCGAAGACCACGAGGCCGATGACGAGCCCGGCGAATCCGGGGGCCGCCTTGCGGTGGATCACGCCGAAGACGGTGAAGACCAGCAGGAACGTGCCGAGGAACTCGGCCGTGAACGCCTGCCAGATCGGGATGTCGCCGTAGGAGGCGACGCCGAGTCCGAGCTCGCTGGCCTGCGGGCCGAGGGCGCCGACGATCGCGAACGCGCCCACGGTCGCACCGAGGAGCTGCGCGACCACGTACCCGGGCACGTCGCGCCAGGCGAACTTGCCGGTCACCGCGAGGGCGAGCGTCACCGCGGGGTTGATGTGGTTGCCCGAGATGTAGCCGAACACGTACACCGTCGCGACGACGATCGTGCCGAAGGCGAGCGAGATGAAGCCGAGATCGGCGGGGGCGAAGGGCGCGTCGCCCCTCACGAGTGCGAAGGCCGGCACGGAGCCGACGCCGACGAACACGAGGAAGGCGGTACCCAGGAACTCGGCGGCGAGCCGCTGCCAAGTCCGGTTGTCATCCATGATCTGCGTTCTCCCTTGAACGAGGTGATGCCAGACGATTCGGTATTGTCGAATGGCTTTCGGTAATACTGAATGGTGGACCTTCCGTCCCGCGCTGTCAAGAACCAGACAGAATGGGGATGCACCGTGGGCGCGATGACGGAGGGGGAGTCGGTGATCCAGTCGATCGACCGCGCGGCGAAGATCCTCACGCTGCTGCAGGGCTCGCGCCGCATGGGCATCTCCGAGCTCGCGGCCGCGCTCGACCTGCCGCCCTCGACCGTGCACGGCATCGTCAAGTCGCTCCAGGCGCACGGGCTCGTGGCGCAGCAGCCGAGCGGGAACCGCTACGTGCTGGGGCCGGCGCTCCTCAAGCTGTCGAGCGTCTACCTCGACACGCTCGACGTCCGTGCGCGCGCGATGCGCTGGATGCACGAGCTCTCGAGCCGCACCGGCCTCGCGACCCGCCTCGGCGCGGAGCTGTTCGGCGAGGTCATCGTCATCCACCACGACCGACGCCCGGACGGCACCGAGCAGATGCCCGAGACCGGCCTGACGATCCCCAGCCATGCCTCGGCACTCGGCAAGGTGCTGCTCGCCTACGACGCGGCGCACGCCGCGGACGCGCTGTCGCGCCCGCTGACGGCGCTCACGGCGGACACCGTCACCGACCCGGACCGCGTCCGGGAGGGCCTCGAACAGGTCCGGCGGGACGCGCTCGGCTTCGAGAACGAGGAGGCCGTCATCGGCGAGTCCTCCGTCGCCGCGCCGGTCTGCTCGGAGGACGGCGACGTCGTCGCCGCGGTCGCGGTCGTCATGCCCTCGAGCGAGTGGCCGCCCTCCGACACGGTCGTCGGCGCACTCCGCGACGCCGCACGGAGCATCTCGCGCGACCTCGGGGCGCCGACCTGGCCGCCGCGCCCGCCCGCTCCGGCAGGGTGACGCGGCGGCCGACCCGAACCGACCGGCCTCGGGTCAGTCGTGCTGGGGGAAGCCCAGGTTCAGCCCGCCGTGGCTCGGGTCGAGCCAGCGCGACGTGATCGCCTTCTCCTGCGTGAAGAAGTCGAAGCCGCGCGGGCCGTAGGCCTTCGCGTCGCCGAAGAGCGAGTCCTTCCATCCACCGAACGAGTGGTAGGCCACGGGCACGGGGATCGGCACGTTGATGCCGACCATGCCGACCGTCACCTCGCGCTGGAAGCGCCGCGCGGCGCCGCCGTCGTTCGTGAAGATCGCGGTGCCGTTGCCGTAGCGCGAGGAGTTGATCAGCTCGAGGCCGTCCTCGTAGCCGTCGACCCGCACGACCGAGAGCACCGGTCCGAAGATCTCGTCGCGGTACACGGCCGACGAGGTCGGCACCTTGTCGATGAGCGTCGGGCCCATCCAGAACCCGTCGGGCTCGCCGTCCACCTCGGGGTCGCGGCCGTCCACGACGACGGATGCCCCGTCCTCGCCGGCCACGTCGAGGTACCCGGCGACCTTGTCGCGGTGCTCGCGCGTGATGAGCGGACCCATGTCGCAGCCGCGGGTGCCGTCGCCGGTGACGAGCCGCGACATCCGCTCGCTGATCTTCTCGACGAGCTCGTCGGCGATCGAATCCACCGCGACGACCGCCGAGATCGCCATGCAGCGCTCGCCGGCCGAACCGAACCCGGCGTTCACGGCCGCGTCGGCCGCGAGGTCGAGGTCGGCGTCCGGAAGCACGAGCATGTGGTTCTTCGCGCCGCCGAGGGCCTGCACGCGCTTGCCGTTCGCCGTCGCCGTCGCGTAGATGTAGCGCGCGATCGGGGTCGAGCCCACGAACGAGATCGACCGGACGGTCGGGTGCTCGAGCAGCGCGTCGACGGCGACCTTGTCGCCGTGCACCACGTTGAAGACGCCGTCGGGCAGCCCTGCCTCCTGGAACAGCCGCGCGAGCCAGACCGAGGCCGACGGGTCCTTCTCCGACGGCTTCAGCACGACCGTGTTGCCCGTCGCGATCGCGAGCGGGAAGAACCACAGCGGCACCATCGCCGGGAAGTTGAACGGGCTGATGATGCCCACGACGCCGAGCGGCTGGCGCAGCGAGTAGACGTCGATGCCGGTCGAGACGTTCTCGGAGTACTCGCCCTTCGTGTACGCGGGCATCGCGCACGCGAGCTCGACGACCTCGAGGCCGCGCGCGATCTCGCCCGCGGCGTCGCCGAGGACCTTGCCGTGCTCGCTCGTGAGGATCGCGGCGAGCTCGTCGGTCCGCGACGCGAGCAGCTCGCGGAAGCGGAACATGACCTGCTGCCGCTTGGCGATCGACGCGTCGCGCCATGCGGGGAAGGCCCGCGCGGCGGCCTGCACCGCGGCATCCACGTCGTCGGTCGATGCGAAGCGCACGCGCCGCTGCTCGACGCCGTGCGCGGGGTTGTAGACGGGTCCAGTGCGGTCGGAGTCGCCCGAAGCCGGGCCGCCGTCGATCCAGTGCTCGACGACGTCTGCGGCCTGCGTGCCCTCGGCGCTGGGGGCGGTCTGGGTGTCGGTCATGGTCTCGTTCCTTCCGAATCGAGGTGTCCGGGTCGTTTCGTAGGGGTGGTGGGTGCCGCGGCGCCCCGGACGGAGGCCGCGGCATCCGTCTCACACGTCGACGGTGCCGAGCACCTCGTCGTAGATCGCGGTCGCCTGCTCGACCTCCTCGGCCGTGACCACGCAGGGCGGCACGACGTGGATCCGGTTCTCGGCGACGAACGGCAGCAGGCCCCGCTCGACCAGCGCGCCCTTGACGCGTCCGACCTCGGCGGCGGGCAGTGGCGCGCGCGTCTCGGGATCGGCGACGAGGTCGAGCGCCCAGAAGACGCCCTCGCCGCGCACCTCGCCGATCACGGCGTGCTTCTCGGCGAGCTCCGTGAGGGCCGGGGCGATGGCCTCGGCCCCGACGCGGCGTGCGTGGTCGACGATGCCCTCGGACTCCATCGCGTCGAGCGCCCCGACGATCGAGGCCATCGCGAGCGGGTGGCCCGAGTAGGTGAGCCCGCCCGGGAAGATCCGCTCGTCGAAGTCGGCGGCGATCTCGTCGGAGATGACGACGCCGCCGACCGGCACGTAGCCCGAGTTGACGCCCTTCGCGAAGCTGATGAGGTCGGGCCGCACGTCGTAGCCGTCGAACGCGAACCAGCGCCCGGTGCGACCGAAGCCGCACATCACCTCGTCGAGGATGAGCAGGATGCCGTGGCGGTCGCACAGTTCGCGGACGCCGGCCAGGTAGCCGGGCGGCGGCACGAGCACCCCGGCAGTGCCGGGCACGGTCTCGAGCAAGACGGCCGCGATCGTCGCGGGGCCCTCGGACTCGATGACGCGGCGCAGGTGCTGCAGCGCGCGCTCCGACTCCTCCTCGGGCGTCGTCGCCCAGAACTCGGAGCGGTACAGGAACGGGCCGAAGAAGTGCACGTGTCCGCGTGCGAACTCGTTCGGGATGCGTCGCCAGTCCCCCGTCGAGACGATCGCGGCGCCGGTGTTGCCGTGGTACGACCGGTACGTCGAGAGCACCTTGTCGCGGCCGGTGTGCAGGCGCGCCATCCGGATCGCGTTCTCGTTCGCATCGGCGCCGCCGTTGGTGAAGAACACCTTGGACATGCCGCTCGGGGCATGCGACACGATCCGCTTCGCGGCCTCGCCCCTGGCGAGGTTCACGGTCGGCGGGCCGATGGTGGTCAGCAGTTCGGCCTGCTCCCGGATCGCCGAGACGACGGCCGGGTGCTGGTGGCCGATGTTGACGTTGACGAGCTGGCTGGAGAAGTCGAGGTACTCCCGGCCCGAGTGGTCCCAGACCCTCGTGCCGCGGCCGCTCGCGACGACGAGCTGCGGGGGGGTCCCCTGCGCCGACCAGGAGTGGAAGACGTGTTCGGCGTCGAGCTCGCGCGCGAGCGCGTCGAGGTCGGCGGTGAGGTTCTCGGTCATGGGCGTCGTCGCCTTTCGTGGGGTGGATGCCGCGGGGCGGGGCGTGCGGGCCGCGCCCCGCGGCATCCGTCTGCTAGTTGCCGCCCTCGTTGAGGGTGACCTCGATGGGCTCGTAGTCCTCGCCCTGGATGTCGACGCCGTCGGCCTCGAGGTTCGCGATGGCCTCGTCGACGTACTCGTTGGTGTACGACCCGTCCGGCGGGTCGGTCGTGATGACCTGCGCGCCGTCCTGGTTCTTCGTCATGAGGGCCATCTCGACGGTCGCGTCCCACTGGTCCTCGTTGATGTGGCCGATGCCGCTCGTCGAGGGCCAGATGAGCTTGTTGATCTCGTTGGCCATCCACAGCTGGTGGCTCGTGCCGAGCGTCGACCCGGCGGCGGTCACCGCGTCGGCCGCGGCCTGCGGGTCGTCGCGCTGGTCGATCCAGCCGAGGATCGCGCCCTGGATGAGCTTCACCGCGGTCTCGGCGTACTCGGGGTCGGACTCGAGCCGCTCGCTGTTGGCCCAGATCGCGTCCTGGAGCATGGCCGTGCCGACCTCGTTCCAGTCGATGACCGAGAAGTCCTCGGGCTGGTAGAGCTCGCCCGTCTCGGGGTTCACGGCCTCGAGCAGCTGCGCGTACTCGTTGTAGGTCATCGCCTGCGCGGCGTCGATCTCCTTGTTGAGCAGCGCGTTCATGTCGAAGTTCTGCTGCACGATCGTGTAGCCCGACGCGTCGACCTCCGTGAGGCCCGCGAAGAGCTCCCACTCGTTGCCGAAGCCCCAGCTGCCGATCTGCTTGTCCGAGAGGTCCTCCGGCCCGTCGATGCCGCTGTCGGCCCACGCGACCTGCAGCGTGCCGCTGCGCTCGAAGATCTGCGCGATGTTCGTGATGTTCGCGCCGGCCTCGATCGAGGCGAGCGCCTTCGGCACCCACGCGATCGCGAAGTCGACGTCGCCGGCGGCGAGCACGTCCTGGGGGACGATGTCGACGGCGCCCGGGATGATCTCGACGTCGAGGCCGAGCTCCTCCCAGTAGCCGTTCGCGTCGGCCAGGTAGTAGCCGCCGAACTGGGCCTGCGTGAGCCACTGCAGCTGCAGGGTCACGGGGGTGAGCTCGCCGTCGGCGGTGTCGCCGCCGTCGCCCGAGTCGCTGCTCCCGCTGGAGCAGCCGGCGAGCACGAGCGCGGTCGCGGCTGCTGCCGCCGCGCCCGCGAGGATCCGGTTGCGCTTCATGTGCATTCCTCTCTTGGTGGTGGTGCTCGTGGTGCGGTTCCGACCGGCGGTGCCGGTGGCTGGGGCCGGACGGCGTCGGCCGGCGGGGTCGGGGTCATCGGTGACGCGAGGCGATCCTCTCGATCAGGCTGGTGAGGACGAAGAAGACGAGGCCGAGCAGGATGGCGCCGATGACGAACGCCCACGCACGGGCGTACGCGCTCGATGCGGCGGCGGTCGTGATCGCGGAGCCGAGGCCCTGGCGCGGCCCGCCGAAGTACTCGGCGACGAGGGACGAGATGACCGCGAGCGACGAGGCGATCCGGAGACCCGTGAAGAAGTGCGACAGCGCCGACGGGATCGTGACGAGCCGGGTCAGCTGCGACGGCGTCGCTGCGTACGACCGCATGAGGTCGCGATGCACGGGCCGCACCTGCCGGAGCCCGCGCAGCGTGTTGAGGAACACGGGCACGAACGCCGCGATCGACGCGATCAGGATGCGCGCCACCTCCGACGTCGAGCCGAACAGCGTGTAGAACACCGGGGCGAGTGCCACGATCGGCACGACCGCGACCGCCGCGACGACGGGGGCGAGCATGCCGTCGATCGGCCTGGCGACGGATGCCGCGATCGCGAGCAGCACGCCGATGATCGCACCGATCAGGAGGCCGATGAGCGCGTTCAGTCCGGTCGCGAGGGTCGCCGCGAGCACCTGCGGGGCGTACTGCACGAGCTGGTCGAAGATCGCGGAGGGGCTCGCGAGCACGAACGGCGGGATGCCCGCGGCGACCACGACGAACTCGACGAGCACGACGAGGAGCACGAAGAGGGCGATCGGCGGCAGCACGAGCTTCGCGAAGCGCGCGAGCGGGCCGTCGCCGACGGGGCGACGGCCGCGCGACGGGGCGGATGCCTCGAGCCCGGGCATCGCGACCGTCGGGTCCGCCTGCGGCGGCGCGGCCTCGACGCGCTCCGGCGCTGCGCTCGTCATCGCACGTCCACCCCCCTCGGCGCACCGGCGGCGGGCGCCGTCGTCGGCCCGTGCAGCGCCTCGCGCACGGCCGTGACGCCGGCGAAGAACGCGGCGTCCTCGCGGAGGTCCTCCCCGCGCTCCGCCGCGCCGCCGAGGCGCACGTCGATCTCATCGGTGATGCGGCCGGGGCGGGGCGACATCACGACGACGCGGTCGGAGAGGTAGACCGCCTCGGGGATCGAGTGCGTCACGAACACGACCGCGGCGCCGGTCTCGGCGCGGATCTTCAGGAGCTCGGTCTGCATGCGCTCGCGGGTCATCTCGTCGAGCGCGCCGAACGGTTCGTCCATGAGGAGCAGCCGGGGCTGTTCGGCGAGCGATCGGGCGATCGCGACGCGCTGCTGCATGCCGCCCGAGAGCTGGTCAGGGTAGTGCTTGGCGAAGTCGGCGAGGCCCACGAGTTCGAGCAGCTCGGCGACACGTGCGCGGCGGGTCGAGGCATCCGCCCCGTGCAGTTGGAGCGGCAGCTCGATGTTCGCCGCGACGGTTCGCCACGGCAGGAGGCCGGCCTGCTGGAACGCGATGCCGTACGACTGGTCGATGCGGGCCTGGCGGGAGGTCTTGCCGAAGACCCGGATCTCGCCCGCGGTCGGTTCGTCGAGGTCGGCGATGAGCCGGAGCAGGGTCGACTTGCCGCAGCCCGACGGGCCGATGAGCGACACGAACTCGCCGTCGTGCACCGTGAGCTCGATGCCCGTGAGCGCGGTCACCTCGGCGCCCTTGGCACCCGTGAAGACGCGCTCGACGCCCCGGGCGACGACGGCCTCGGTCGCGTCGGCGGTGGCCGTCGTCGCGCCGCCGGAGGCCGAGGGCTCGGGGGTGGGCGTGCTCGGGTTCGGGGTGCTCATGCGACGGTCTCCTGTCGGCGGAACGGGCTGAGGAAGGCGGCGAGGAGGGCGACGAACCCGGCGGCGACGAGGCCGAGCAGCACCGCGCCGAGGATCGGGGCCCAGGGCTTCGCCGGATCGCTCGACGCGGCGACCGCGGTCTCGAGGATGAGCCGGCCGATGCCGCCCGTGAACCCGACCGAGATCTCGGCGACGACGGTGCCGACGACGGCGTTGGCGGCGGCGAGCCGCAGCGCCGGGATGAGGAACGGGACGCTCGCGGGCAGGCGGAGCCGGAACAGCGTGGTCCACCATCCCGCCGCATAGCTGCGCATGAGGTCGAGGTGCGCGGCATCCGGCGACTGCAGGCCCCGCAGGGCGCCGACGGCGACCGGGAAGAACGCGAGGTAGCTCGCGATGATCACGACCGACATCCAGCTCTCCCACGAGAACGCGCCGAACTCGAGGCGCGAGCCCCAGTTGCGGATGAGGGGCGCGAGCGCGATGAGCGGAACGGTCTGGCTGAGGATGACGAAGGGGAGCACCGCGCGCTCCGCGATGCGGAAGCCGAGCATGAGCAGCGCGAGCACGAAGCCGACGACGACGCCCACGAGCCAGCCGAGCGCGGCGACGCCGAGGCTCGTGAGCGCCGCGAGCAGCACGACCACGCCGAGCGGCAGCGCGCCCGACGCCCGGGTCACGGGCTCGACGATGCGTGCGAACATCTCCCAGATGTGCGGCATCGCCAGGTCGCTCGCGCGTGGCAGCAGGCGGATGCCGCTGCCCGTCACGCCCTCCTGCGCACCGACGAGCCAGCCGTCGGCGGGGCCGACGAGCTTGTACAGCTCCCACAGTGCGGCGAGCGCGAGGACGCCGACCACGCCCCAGGCCACCGCGCGCCAACGGTGCGCCCGCCTGGCCCGGGGGGTCGTCGTGGTCGCCGTCATGCCTTCGCCGTGAGGTGCTCGGTCATGGCGGGGATCACGGTCTCGCCGTACACCCGCATCGTCTCCTCCTTGTTGTCGTGCTGGAGGTAGCCGGCGAACTGGTCGACGCCGAGCTCGGCGAGCTGCTTCAGCTTCTCGATGTGCTCCTCGGCGGTGCCGAGTACGCAGAAGCGCTCGACGATCTCGTCGGGCACGAAGTCGACGTGGTCGTTGTCGGCCTTGCCGTGGGTGTTGTAGTCGTAGCCCTGGCGACCGCGGATGTACTCGGTGAGCGCGTCGGGCACGCTGCCGTGCTCGCCGTACTTGGCCACGATGTCGGCCACGTGGTTGCCGACCATGCCGCCGAACCAGCGCGACTGGTCGAGCATGTGCGCGCGGTCCTCGCCGATGTAGAACGGCGCGGCCACGCAGAACTTGATCGACATCGGGTCGCGCCCGACGGCCTCCGCGGCGTCCCGCACGGTCTTGATCATCCACGCGGCGATGTCGACGTCGGCGAGTTGGAGGATGAAGCCGTCGCCGACCTCGCCGGTGAGCTTCAGGGCCATCGGGCCGTACGCGGCGACCCAGACCTCGAGCTCGGAACCCGTGGACCACGGGAAGCGCAGCGTCGAGCCCTTGTACTCGACGGCCCGCGAGTTCGCGAGCTCGCGGATGACGTGGATCGACTCGCGCAGCTCGCGCATCGTCACCGGCTTGCCGTTGGTGACGCGCACGGCCGAGTCGCCGCGGCCGATGCCGCAGACGGTGCGGTTGCCGTACATCTCGTTGAGCGTCGCGAACGTCGACGCGGTGACGGTCCAGTCGCGCGTGGCCGGGTTGGTCACGAACGGGCCGACGGTCACGCGCCGTGTCTCGGCGAGGATCTGCGAGTGGATGACGTACGGCTCCTCCCACAGCAGGTGCGAGTCGAAGGTCCAGACGTGGCTGAACCCGAACTGCTCCGCGAGCTTGGCGAGGTGGACCGCCCGCGAGGCGGGCGGGTTGGTCTGCAGGACGACTCCGAAGTCCATGGCGGGGTTCCTCTCCCGATCAGATGAGGTATTGGCTCAGGCCGCGCTTGAGGTAGCGCCCGTCGCCCTTGGCGCCGACGTAGGCGTCGTCCTCGACGACGACCTTGCCCCGGCTGATGACCGTGTCGACCTTGCCGTCGATCTCGTACCCCTCCCACGCCGAGTAGTCCATGTTCATGTGGTGGGTCTTCTCGAGGCCGATCGAGGTGTGGCCGTTCGGGTCGTAGACGACGATGTCGGCGTCGGCGCCGGGCTGGATGACGCCCTTCGTGCCGTACAGGCCGAACATGCGGGCCGGGGTCGTGCTCGTGAGCTCGACCCAGCGCTCGAGCGTGATCTCGCCGGTCACGACGCCCTGGTACATGAGGTCCATCCGGTGCTCGATCGAGCCGATGCCGTTCGGGATCTTCCGGAAGTCGCCGAGGCCGAGCTCCTTCTGGTCCTTCATGCAGAACGGGCAGTGGTCGGTCGAGACCATCTGCAGGTCGTTCGTGCGGAGGGCCTGCCACATCGAGTCCTGGTGGCCCTCGGCGCGCGAGCGGAGCGGCGTCGAGCAGACCCACTTCGCGCCCTCGAAGGCGCCCCACTGGTCGCTCCGCGCACCGAGCTGGTCTTCGAGCGAGAGGTACAGGTACTGCGGGCATGTCTCGCCGTAGACGTTCTGGCCCTTGTCGCGCGCCCAGGCGAGCTGCTCGACGGCCTGCTTCGCCGACACGTGCACGACGTAGAGGGGCGCGCCCGTGAGCTTCGCGAGCATGATCGCGCGGTGCGTCGCCTCCTCCTCCATCTCCCAGGCCCGGGCGATGCCGTGGTAGTACGGGTCGGTCTTGCCCTGGTCCACCAGCTGCTGGGCGAGCACGTCGATGGCGGGGCCGTTCTCGGCGTGCATCATCGTGAGCATGCCGGTGTCGCGCGAGACCTGCATGGCCTTCAGGATCTGCGCGTCGTCCGAGTAGAAGACGCCCGGGTAGGCCATGAACATCTTGAAGCTCGTGACGCCCTCGTCGGGCAGCTTCTTCATCGCCTCGAGGGACGCCTCGTTGACGTCGCCGACGATCTGGTGGAACCCGTAGTCGATCGCGCAGTTGCCGCCGGCCTTCTCGTGCCAGGCGGCCAGCCCGTCTTCGAGCCGCTGGCCGTAGGTCTGCACGGCGAAGTCGATGATCGAGGTCGTGCCGCCGTGCGCGGCGGCGATGGTGCCCGACTCGAACGTGTCGGACGCCTCGGTGCCGCCGAACGGCAGCTGCATGTGGGTGTGGGCGTCGATGCCGCCGGGGATGACGTACTTGCCGGTGGCGTCGACGACGCGGTCGACGGATGCCGCGACGTCCGTGCCGAACAGCTCGCTGCCGGGCTGCAGGACGGCGACGATCCTCTCGCCGTCGACGAGCACGTCGGCCGCGGAACGGCCGGTGGCGCTGACGACGGTGCCGCCTGAGATGAGGGTGGTGGCCATGCGCTTCGCTCCTTCGCGTCTCGTCGGCTACGGCTTCGGGATGGACGTGTACGACTCGGGCCGGCGGTCGCGGTAGAACTGCCACGCGTTGCGGACCTGGCGGATCATGTCCATGTCGAGGTCGCGGACCACGACCTCCTCGTCGGTCTCCGATCCGTACTCGCCGACGATGTTGCCCTGCGGGTCGACGAACTGGCTCTTGCCGTAGAAGTTCACGGCGAGGTCGCCGTACTCGTTGTCCTCGAGTCCGACGCGGTTCGCGGCGCCGATGAAGTAGCCGTTCGCGGCGGCCGCGGCGGGCTGCTCGATCTCCCAGAGCCGGTTCGAGAGGCCGGGCTTGGTCGCGTTCGGGTTGAACACGATCTGCGCGCCGTTCAGGCCGAGCTCGCGCCATCCCTCGGGGAAGTGCCGGTCGTAGCAGATGTAGACGCCGATGGGGCCGACCGCGGTCTGGAAGACGGGGTAGCCGAGGTTGCCGGGCCGGAAGTAGAACTTCTCCCAGAACTTGTCGAGGTTCGGGATGTGGTGCTTGCGGTACGAGCCGAGGATCGTGCCGTCGGCGTCGACGACGACCGCGGTGTTGTAGTACACGCCGGGCTGCTCCTCCTCGTAGATGGGCAGCACCATGACCATCTCGAGCTCCTTGGCGAGGGCGGCGAAGCGCTGCACGATCGGGCCGTCGGCGGGCTCGGCGTAGTCGTAGTACTTCACGTCCTCCGTGATGCCGAAGTAGGGCCCGTAGAAGAGCTCCTGGAAGCAGATCACCTGGGCGCCCTGCTCCTTCGCCTGGCGCGCGAACTGCTCGTGCTTGTCGAGCATCGACTCCTTGTCACCCGTCCACGTGGTCTGGGTGATGGCCGCTCGAACGATCGTCATGGTGCCTCCTGAGTCGGTCGGCGTCGTTGCCGCCAGCGGTGCAGGCGTGGAGCTCAGTGCCTGCCGTGCGCGCGGTGACGCCGAGCAGTGGTGCCGAGAATCGACGCCGGGTGGGGACCGGCGGCGGGTGCCAGATCGGGGTTGCGACCCGTTCTGTTATTCTTCGGCGTGAACATTTCCCTTTTGTTTCACTCTGTGACGTGGTGGTTAAACATCCTGTCCCTTGCTTCGTGAGGAGGCAATGGTGCGATCAGGTATTCGAGTGGATGTCTCCGAACTGACCTCCCTCGCGCCCTTCGCCGACACGACGCCGCGCGGCATCGCCGCCGACCTCGCACGGCTCGTGAACAACGGGGAACTCGAGGCGGGCGTCCGCCTGCCCACGGTGCGCGAACTCGCCTCGTCGCTCGGCGTGAGCCCGGCCACCATCAGCCAGGCGTGGCAGGCGCTCGCTCGCGCCGGGCTCATCGAGTCGCGCGGTCGCGCGGGCAGCTTCGTGCGACGGGATGCCTCTGCCGGCCCCGCGATGCGCATGCGCGGCATGGCCCCGCCCGACGACCCCGTGCGGCTCGACCTCTCGAGGGGCACGCCCGACCCCCTGCTGCTGCCGGCCCTCGGCCCCGCGCTCTCGCGGGTGTCCGCACGGGCGGATGTCGGGAGCTACCAGGCCGAACCCGTCATCCCCGCGCTCGCGGCGGTCCTGCGCCGCTCCTGGCCCGGCGAGGCCGAGTCGATCGTGGTCGTCGACGGTGCGCTCGACGCCATCTCGCGCACGCTCGAGCAGGTCGTTCGATTCGGCGACCGGGTCGTCGTCGAGCACCCCGGCTTCCCGCCGTTCCTCGACCTCCTCGACCTGCTCGGCGCCGAGGCCGTGCCGGTCGCGATCGACGAGCAGGGGATGTCTCCGGAGGGGCTCGCCGTCGCGCTGCGCCGACGGCCCGCAGCCATCCTGCTGCAACCGCGAGCCCAGAACCCGACGGGCGCGTCGATGACGCCGGCCCGTGCCGCGGCGCTCGCGGGAGCCATCCGCTCGGCCGTCGACGAGCATGGCCTCGACCTCGTCGTCGTCGAGGACGACCACTCGGGACTCATCTCGACCGAGGGCGACGTCACGCTCGGCACGCACCTGCCCGACCGCGTCGTGCACGTGCGCAGCTTCTCGAAGTCGCACGGCCCCGACCTGCGCATCGCCGCGGTCGGCGGCCCGCGCGACCTCATCGGCCGGATCATGGCGCGCCGCATGCTCGGCCCGGGGTGGACGAGCCGGATGCTCCAGTCGATCCTGCTCGACCTGCTGACCGACGGCGCGGCGATCGACGCCGTCGCCGAGGCGCGCCGGGCCTACTACACGCGCCAGCGCGCACTCGGGGACGCCCTGCGGTCGCGCGGCATCCCCGTGATGCACGCCGACGGAATCAACCTGTGGATGCCCGTGCTCTCGGAGCGGTCGACGCTCGTGCAGCTCGCGGCCGCCGGCATCCGGGTCGCGGGCGGGACGCCGTTCCTCGCGGCGGCGAACGGATCGCCCGTCGCCGGCGCGCAGCGCGCCGACCGCCACGAGTTCGTGCGCGTCACCGTGGGCGCCGTGCGCGAGGACGCCGCGGCGGTCGCGGATGCGCTGGCCGTCGCGGGGCAGCACCTGGCGGCGGGCGGGTACTAGCCCGCGTCGGGTCCAGGCCCCGGCGGGTTCAGGCCCGAGCCGCGCTCGGCGCCTTCGCGTAGTGGTCGGGCGTGATGGTGAGCTCGGCCTGCCCCGCGGTGATCGAACGCAGGTCGAGCACGTACCGCGTCAGCTCGGCCTCGGGAACGTGCGCGACGACCCGAGCGCGACCGTCGCTCGCCGCCTCGGTGGCGCTCACCCGGCCGCGACGTCCCGAGAGGTCGGTGAGCACGGCGCCCTGCAGGTCGCTCGGCACCGTCACGGTCACGCTCGAGACCGGCTCGAGCAGCACCGTCCCGGCCTCGGCGAGCGCCGCCTTCACCCCGATCGACGCGGCCGTGCGGAACGCCATGTCCGACGAGTCGACCGAGTGCGACTTGCCGTCCGTGAGCTCGACCCTGACGTCGACGACCGGGTGCCCCTGCGGACCGCCCGAGGCGAGCGCGTCGCGGGCGCCCTTCTCCACCGCGCTGATGTACTGCCGCGGCACCGCACCGCCCGTGACCGAGTCGACGAACTCGAACCCCTCGCCAGGCGGAAGCGGCGAGACGTTCAACTGCACGACCGCGAACTGGCCGTGCCCGCCCGACTGCTTCTTGAGCTTGCCCTCGACCGAGGCCGACCCCGCGATCGTCTCCCGGAACGCCACCGGTGCCGGCGCGGTCTCGACGTGCACGCCGAACACGCGCGCGAGCCGCTCGACCGCGACCGCGACGTGCGTGTCGCCGAGCCCGCGCAGCACCGTGTACTCGCCCGCCCGGTCGACCACGAGCGTCGGATCCTCCGCGGTGAGCCGCGCGAGCGCGACGGGCAGCTTCTCGTCGTCCGACTGCGACGCCGGCTCGAGTGCGACGGCGTAGACGGGCGGGCGGGGCGGCGTCGCCGCCGGGCGGGCCGTGCCCGACGCCCGCGACCAGAGCAGCGAGCCCGACGGCGAGCCCGTGAGCTTCGCGACCGCGCCGACCTCGCCCGCGGCGAGCGTCCCGGCGGTCACGTGCTCCGCCCCCCGGAGCCGGAACAGGCCGTGGATCCGCTCATCGGCGCCCGTGGTCGCGTTCCGCAGCTTGTCGCCGGTCCGGAGCGTGCCGGAGAGCACCTTGAGCATCGACACCTGGCCGACGAACGGGTCGGCCACCGTCCGGAAGACGTGCACCAGCGTGTCCCCGGACTCGTTCGGCGCGACCTTCAGCTCCGACCCGCCCGACCCCTCCCCGACGAGGATGCGCCCGTCGCGTTCGGTCGCGGCGGGCGTCAGTTCGCTGACGAGGTCCGCGACCCGGTCGACGCCCGTCCCGGTCGCCCCCGAGCACACGAGCACGGGCACGGCCTCGCCGGCGGCGACCTCGCGCGCGAACGTCCGCTCGAGCTCCGCAGCCGATGGCTCGTCGCCCTCGAGGTAGGCCTCGAGCTGCGCGTCGTCGTGCGAGACGATGTCCTCGGTCACCTCGACGTGCATCGCGTGCTCCTCGGCCTCCGCCTCGGGCGGCAGCGGCTCGTCGTGGTGCGTCCCGTCGCCGTCGTAGACGTGGGCCTCCTCGCTCAGAACGTCCGCGATCGCCCGGAACGCCGCCTCCTCGCCGATCGGCAGCTCCAGCGCCCACAGGTGCTCGCCGAACTCCGACCGGAGCTGCGCGAGCACGCCGCGGAAGTCCGCCCGCGCCTTGTCCTCCTGGGTGACCACCACGACGCGCGGCACGCCGACGGCCTCGGCGGCGTCCCACGCGGCGCGCGTCCCGGCGACGACGCCGTCCACAGCGCTGACCGCGATGAGCGCGACGTCCGCCACCGACAGGGCCGCGTCGACTGCGCCCACGAAGTCCGGGTGCCCGGGGGTGTCGGCCACGGTCACCGCGTACGCGGTCCCGTCCGGCCCCGTCCAGTCGAAGTAGGCGAGCGAGAGCCCGAGGCTCGTGTGGCGGGCGATCTCCTCGGGCTCGTGGTCGCAGACGGTGTTCCCCTGTTCGACGGATCCCGTCCGTGGGATCGCGCCGGCGCGATGCAGGAGCGCCTCCGCGAGGGTGGTCTTCCCCGAGCCCGAAGCGCCCACGAGGGCGATGGTCCGGTGGGTCTGGGGCGATGCCGAGTTCATGGGGCCTCCCGCGCCGGTGCGGTTCCGTGCGTCCATCGTCGCGCGCCGAGGCCGCGAGGTCCAGAGGGCGGAGGTCCCGATCGTCGCGGATACCGGATTCCGCGCACGGTTCAGCCCGCCGCGGCCCGCCGTTCGGCGACGATCGCCCGCGTCTCCGGCGCGATCCGCGCGCCCAGCTCCTCGATCAGCGCCTCGTCGTCGCCGACCACGACGAAGGTGTCGACGCCGTGCCGGGTCGCCAGGTCGGCGAGCGTCTCCGGGTCGGTGCTGCGCGGCCCGACGTTGAGCAGGCGACGGATGCTCCGGGGCTCGCGCCCCGCTGCGCGCGCCGCCGCGTCGATGATCTCGTGCCCCGCGTCGAGGGAGTCCGGGCCGTCCTCGAGGCGTCCGAGCGACGGAAGCCATCCGTCGGCCGCGCTCCCGAGGAGCCGGAGCCCCTTGGGCCGGAGCACGCCGAGCCAGATCGGCATGGGCCGCTGCACGGGCGCTGGCCCGCGCTTGGCGCCGCGGATCGGGTAGTGCGCGTTGTGCAGGAACACGCCGCCCGGGGCTTCCGTGTCCTGCAGTTCGCGGATGACGGTGATCGCCTCGCCCAGCGCGCCGACCTGCTCGGCGGGCGTGCGGCTCGGCGCGCCCATCGCGACGGCGGCAGGTGCGAACCCGCCCGCGCCGAGGCCGAGCACGACGCGACCGCCCGTGAGCAGGTCGAGGGATGCCGCGGCGCGGGCGAGCACAGCCGGGGGCCTGAGCAGCAGGTTGTGCACGTTCGCGGAGATGCGGATGCGACTCGTCCGTGCGCCGACCCAGCTCATGAGCGTCCAGGTGTCGAGGAACCGCGGCTGGTACGGGTGGTCCTGGAAGGTGACGAACTCGAGCCCGGCCCGCTCGCTCGCGAGCGCGAGCTCGACCGTGCGTTCGGGCTCCAGTGCCGAGGGCGTGATGAACGTTCCGAACTCGATCGGGCGGCCGTAGTCGGGCATGCGGCCACGCTACGCGAGACCGGAGCGACGCGCCCGCGCGGCTTCGAGGAGCGCGAGGACCTCCTCGTCGGTCGTCTGGCGGAAGTCGGCGTACGCCTGTCCGACCGCCATGAACCAGTCCGGGACCTCGACCGCGACGAGCGCGTCCGCCGACGGCACGCGGGACGCGGCATCCTTCGGCGCCACCGGGACCGCGAGCACGACGCGACTGGCGCCGCGGGCGCGGGCCACCTCGCATGCGGCCTCCGCGGTCGCACCGGTGGCGAGGCCGTCGTCGACGACGAGCGCCGTGCGGCCGGCGAGCGGCTCGGGGTCGCGGCCGCCCCGCAACTGCGCGACCCGGCGGTCGAGGGTCTGCTGCTCCTGCCGCTCGACGTCGGCGAACCGCCGCTCCGAGACGCGCGCGCGCCGCACGATCCCGTCGTCGACGACCCGCACGCCGCCCTCGCCGATGGCCCCCATCGCCACCTCGGACTGCCCGGGGATGCCGAGCTTGCGGACGACGATGACGTCGAGCGGTGCGTCGAGACCCTCGGCGACCGCGGCGGCGACCGGCACGCCCCCGCGCGGGAGCCCGAGGACCACGACGTCCTCGTCGCGGAACGCC
The DNA here is from genome assembly GCF_042672355.1 of Agromyces binzhouensis. NCBI lineage: Bacteria > Bacillati > Actinomycetota > Actinomycetes > Micrococcales > Microbacteriaceae > Agromyces > Agromyces binzhouensis. Next base: position 168,159 of record NZ_JBHXVJ010000001.1, read on the forward strand.
TCGAGCCGCTCCAGCAGGGCGGCCGCCGCGTCGGCGCGGTCACGGAACATGCCTCCAGCATGCGCGCGGGCCGCCGCGGGCGCGAGGCCGTTGGTCCCCACGGTCGGGCGGGAGAGCGGATGCCGCGGCATGACCTTCGTCCTCCGCGCACGGCGCTTCCCGGCGCACGCTGGCAGTCGAGGCGACCGGCGACGACCCGCCCGCCGCCCGAGCCGGGAGGGAGACCGGGATATGGACGCCTGGACGACGGTCGGCGACGGGCGACTGACGCCCTCGACGCCCCCCGAGCCCGACCCCGCCGCGGACGAGCTCGTCGTCGAGGTCGCCGCGTGCGGGGTGTGCCGCACCGACCTGCACGTGATCGACGGCGAGCTCGAACGGCACCGGAGCCCGGTCGTCCCGGGTCACCAGGTCGTCGGCCTCGTGGTCGCGACCGGACCCGGCGTGCGCCGCACCGCGGTCGGCGACCTCGTCGGGATCGCATGGCTGCGCGGGACCTGCGGTGCGTGCCGGTGGTGCCGGTCGGGTCGCGAGAACCTCTGCCCCGACGCGCAGTTCACGGGGTGGGACGCCGACGGCGGGTATGCGCGGTACGCCACGGTGCCCGAGGCGTTCGCGTACGCGCTGCCGTCCGACGCCGACCCCGTCGCCGTCGCCCCGCTGCTCTGCGCGGGCATCATCGGCTACCGCGCGCTCCGCCGCGCGAACCTGCCGCCGGGCGGTCGGCTCGGCCTCTACGGCTTCGGATCGAGCGCGCACCTGACCGCGCGGCTGGCCATGGCCGCGGGCGCCTCGGTGGTCGCGCTCACGCGCGGCGAAGCGAATCGACGGCTCGCGCGCGAGCTGGGCCTCGACTTCGTGGGCGACGAGCGGGATGCTCCGCCCGAACCGCTCGACGCGGCGATCGTGTTCGCGCCGGCGGGCGGCCTGGTCCCGGTCGCCCTCGAGGCGACGACGCGCGGCGGCACGGTGGTGCTCGCCGGCATCCACATGACCGACGTCCCGTCGATGACCTACGCCGACCACCTCTTCCTCGAGCGCGACCTGCGGACGGTCACCGCGAACACGCGGGCCGACGGCGACGAGTTCCTGCGGCTCGCGCTGCGCCTCGGCATCGGGCCCACGGCGACGCCGTACGGGTTCGAGCGGGCGGATGCCGCGGTCGACGACCTCCGTTCCGGGCGCGCGTCGGGCTCGCTGGTGCTCGTGCGCGACGCCTGAGCCGCGCCCGCCGGCGCTAGCGTGGAACGGTGAAGATCACGGTGCTCGCGGGCGGGGTCGGTGGAGCGCGGTTCGTCCGCGGGGTTCGCGAGGAGTGCGCACGACGGTGGCCGGCGGAGGCCGGCGCCGAACCCGCCGCCGCCGACGGCACCGCGGCGACCTCGGCCGACGTCACCGTCGTGGTGAACACCGGCGACGACCTGTGGCTCTCGGGCGTGCGCCTCATGCCCGACTTCGACTCGCTGCTCTACGCGCTCGCGGGCGTCAACGACGCCGAACGGGGCTGGGGTCGCGCGGGCGAGTCCGAGCGGGTCGCCGCGGAGCTGCGCGAATGGGGCGTCGGCTGGCCGTGGTTCACCCTCGGCGACCTCGACCTCGGCACGCACCTCGCGCGCACGTCGTGGCTGCGGGACGGGCTCACCCCATCGCAGGTCGCCGAACGCCTGCAGCGACGCTGGCGACTCGGCGTCCGGCTGGTCCCCGCGACCGACGCCGAGGTCGACACGCACGTGCGCATCGACCCCGGCCACCCCGATGCCGGCGGCCGCGCCGAACTCCACTTCCAGGAGTGGTGGACGCGCTACCGCGCCGCCATCCCGGCGCTCGGCTTCCGGCAGCGCGACCTCGTCGACGCCCGGCCCGCACCCGGCGTCGAGGCCGCGATCGCCGACGCCGACGTCGTGCTCCTCGCCCCGTCGAACCCGGTCGTCTCGATCGGCACGATCCTCGCGGTCCCGGGCGTCCGCGAGGCGCTCGCCGCGACGCGCGCGCCCGTCGTCGGCGTCTCCCCCATCATCGGCGGACGCGTCGTGCGCGGCATGGCCGACGCCTGCCTGTCGGCGATCGGCGTCGAGACGGATGCCGCGGCCGTCGCGCGGCACTACGGGACTCGCACGGCGGGCGGCGTGCTCGACGCGTGGCTCGTCGACGAGGCGGATGCCGCGGCGGTGCCGGGCCTCGTCGCCGACGGGTTCGCCGCGGCATCCGCCCCGCTCTGGATGCGCGACACGGACACCTCGGCCGCGCTCGCGGGTGCGGCGCTCGACCTGGCCGTGGAGGCCGCGGCCGGCGCCGCACCCGAGCGTCGCGGCTGACTCAGCCGCCGTTCCGCGGCAGCGGGATCACCGGGCACTCGAAGTACCGGAGCACCCCGCCCACGGCGAGGTCGCCCGCGCCGGCCGCCGCCCACAGCTCCTCGTCGGAGTCGAGCACGCCGTCGCCGTCGAGGTCGCCGGAGGCGAGCGCCGCCGGATAGCCGTTCGGCAGCAGCACCTCGGTGACGACCCAGCGTCCGCCGCGGTACCCGGGGTCGCCCGGCGCGGCCGTGGCGACGTTGGTCTGCGTCCCCTCCGGGAAGGCGTAGATCGGCTGGAACGATCCGGCGGGCGCGCCGGTTCCCGAGAAGTCGGTCGGCGTGCCGACCGTGCGGTACTGGGCGCCGTCGACCCAGAACGACGCCCCGCCCACGCCCGCGGCGTTCGCGGCCGGGGCCGCGGCCAGGACTCCTCCGACGGTGAGGGCGGCAGCGGCCGCCGCACCGAGCAGCTGGCGGATCCGAGTGGTGTGCATGAGGTTCCCCTTCCGTTCGACCGCCGGTTCCGACGGCCTTCCAGCAGTCAATGCCCGAGCGGTCGCGGCGGCGACGGGGGAGCGGTGACGGTGCGCTTACCGTCCGCTTACGCGGGGATTACGGCGATCGCCGGCGTTCGCCCACGGGGAACACCGTCGCGTGCGGGACGTCCCGACGGCTGCGTAGACTGGTCGATGACCGCCGGTTCGGATTGACCGGTCGGGCCGGCCCGGGATTGGGCCGCGAGTCGCCGACGTCTCGTCGGATCACGCACGCACACCGTCCCGGAGGCCCCATGCCCGTGTTCCCCCAGCTTCGTCCGCTTCGCGCCGGTGCGCTCGTCGCGTCCGCGGCATCCGTCGCCCTGCTCGCAGGCTGCGCGACGTCCGCAGCCGACGGCGCGTACGTCCCGCTCGACGAGGCGACGGAGGCGTCCGGCTTCCCCGTCACCGTCGACAACTGCGGCACCGAGGTCACCTTCGAGACCGCGCCCGAACGCGTGATCACGGTCAAGTCCTCGACGCTCGAGCTCCTCCTCGCGCTCGGCCTCGAGGACCGCGTCGTCGGCGCCGCGTTCACCGACGGCCCCGTCCCGGACGAGTACGCCGATGCGGCCGCGGGCATCGAGATCCTCTCCGACAAGGTGCCGTCGCAGGAGGCGACGCTCGCCGCCGAGCCCGACCTCGTCTTCGCCGGCTGGGAGTCGAACCTCACCGCCGAGGGTGCGGGCGACCGCGGCACGCTCGAGCAGCTCGGCGTGCACACCTACGTCGCGCCCGCCGCCTGCAAGGAGGAGGGCTACATGCCCGACCCGCTGACCTTCGACGGCGTGTTCGCCGACTTCGAGGAGGCCGGCGCGATCTTCGGTGCGACGGATGCCGCCGCCGACCTCGTCGCGGAGCAGCGCGCGGCGCTCGAGGCGATCGAGCCGAACGCAGAGGGCCTCACCGCGCTCTGGTACTCCTCCGGCGACGACCAGCCGTTCGTCGGCGCCGGCATCGGTGCGCCGCAGATGATCATGGATGCCGCGGGGCTGACGAACGTCGTCGCCGACGTGCACGACACCTGGACCTCCCTCTCCTGGGAGGCGGTCGTCGACGAGAACCCCGACGTGATCGTGCTCGTGGATGCCGCATGGAACACCGCCGAGTCGAAGATCGAGCGGCTCGAGGCCAACCCCGCGACGGCCGCGATGCCCGCGGTGCAGGCCGGTCGGTACGTGATCGTGGACTTCCCCTCCACCGAGGCGGGCGTCCGCAACGTCGACGCGGTCGCCGCGATCGTGGAGCAGCTCGGAGCGCGCTGATGGCGATGCAGGTGGGCAGGTCGACGGATGCCGCGGTGCGGCCGTCCGGCGACCCCGCCCGCCGGTCGCCGGCTCCTTCGGGCCGGTCGTCGGCCCCGCGGCGCGCCGGGACGGCGACCGCGTTCGGCGTCGGGGTCGCCCTGGTCGCGCTGCTCGCGGCATCCGTCGTGCTCGCCGTGACCATCGGGCCGGCCGGCCTGGCCCCCGCCGACGTGCTCGCCTCGATCGCCGCGCATCTCGGGCTCGGCGAACCGACGCTGACGCCGCTCCGCGACGCGATCGTGTGGGAACTGCGCATGCCGCGCGTGCTCACCGCTGCGGCCGTCGGCGCCGGGCTCGCGATCTGCGGCGTCGTCATGCAGGCGCTCACGCGCAATCCGCTCGCCGACCCGTACCTGCTCGGCCTCTCCTCGGGTGCGTCCGTCGGCGCGGTCGTCGTCCTCGTGCTCGGCATGGCCGTCGCCCTGCCCGTCGCCGCCTTCGCCGGCGCCCTGGCGGCCCTCGCGGCGACGCTCGGCCTCGCCCGCGCCGCAGGCGGGCTCAGCCCGACCACGACCGTGCTCGCCGGGCTCGCGGTCTCGGCGGTCTTCGGAGCCGTGACGAGCCTCGTCATCTTCTGGAGCGCCACGACCGACAGCTACCGCGAGATCCTCAACTGGCTGCTCGGATCCCTCTCCGGAGCGGACTGGCCCGCCGCAGTACTCGCAGGCGCCGCGATCGCCGTCGTCGGACTGCCGCTGCTCACGACCGGGCGCACGCTCGACGCGTTCGCGTTCGGCGACACCGCGGCATCCGCCCTCGGGGTGCACGTGACGCGCACGCGCGCGCTGCTGCTCGTCGCGACCGCGCTGCTCACGGGCGCGCTCGTCGCCGTGAGCGGGGCGATCGGGTTCGTCGGGCTGATCCTGCCGCACGCCGTGCGGCTCGTCGTCGGCTCCCGTCATCGGGCGCTGCTTCCCCTCTCGGCGCTCGCGGGTGCGGTCTTCCTGGTCTGGGTGGACACGGGCGCACGGACGCTGTTCGACCCGCGCGAGCTGCCGGTCGGGATCCTCACGGCGCTCGTGGGCGGCCCGGTGTTCGCCGCGCTGCTGCTGCGCGCCCGGAGGGCATCGTGAACGCCGGGCGGGGGCCCGGTGCGGGCCGGGCGGGCGACGGGCTCGAGGGCTCGCGCGTCTCGTTCGCGCGCGGATCACGGCTCGTGGTCGACGGCGTCGACATCACCGTTCCGCGCGGCGCCGTCGGCGCACTCCTCGGACCCAACGGTGCCGGCAAGTCGACCCTCCTGCAGCTCGTCGCGGGCGTCGAGCAGCCCGAGGTCGCGGCGCTCACCCTCGACGGCGACGACCTCGTCTCGCTGCGGCGGCGCGAACGGGCGCGGCGCATGGCCCTCGTCGAACAGGACGCGCAGGCGCCCGACGGCCTCGACGTCGAGCACGTCGTCGGCCTCGGCCGCATCCCGCACCAGTCGGCGTGGGGCGGCGACTCGGACCGCGACCGCGAAGTCGTGGCACGTGCGCTCGCCGCCGCCGACGCGGCCGCGTTCGTCGGCCGGCGGTACGACGAGCTGTCGGGCGGCGAGCGCCAGCGCGTGAACCTGGCGCGGGCGCTCGCGCAGGAGCCCGAACTGCTGCTGCTCGACGAGCCCACGAACCACCTCGACATCCGGTCCCAGCTCGCGACGCTCGGGCTGCTCCGCCGGCTGGCCGACGACGGGCTCAGCGTGCTCGCCGCCCTGCACGACCTCTCGCTCGCGGCATCCTACGCCGACCACGTCGTCGTGCTCGCGAACGGCGTCGTCGTCGCGGCCGGCGAACCGTCCGACGTGCTCACCCCGCCCCTCATCCGCGCGGTCTGGGGCGTCGAGGCGAGCGTGCTGCGCCATCCGTCGACCGGGCGGCCCCTGCTCGCGTTCGCGCCGGCCGGCGCGGATGCGCCCCCAGGGGCGAGCGAGCCGGCCCGACCCCTCGGTTCGGCCCCCGCTCCCGCCTGATCGAGCCCTCCGCCCGGGCTACCCGACCACCCCGGTGCCTTCACCCGCCCCCCGACCGCCCCGGCTACCCCGGACTCACCCGCCCGTTCACGCTCCGGCCCGCCCGGCTCCCGCCCGCCCGCCCGCCCGCCCGCCACCTCACCTCTGGTTCGGGAGGAACTTCTTCACCGTGCCCGGCGTGTCGCGGTCGGACACGCCGCCGAGTGTTCGGAAGTTCCTCCCGAAGCGAAGGTGGAACCGATCGGCCACGAGGCGAGGCGGCGCGGCCGAGGGTTGGCCGGCCGGCGGGCGCGACGGATGCCACGGGCGCGCGCATCGGCGTAGCGTGTCCGCCATGGCACAGGTGACGGAGGACCGCCGGGCGCTGCTCGAGTCGGTCGCGGAGGAGTTCCTGCACAACTCGTGGCGCGGGAGGCGCCTCGTGGCGGTCGAGGGCGCCTCGGAGGCGCAGGCCGCTCGATTCGCCGACGACCTCGCCGCGACCCTCGTCGAGCGCGGGCAGCCCGCCGCGCGGGTCTCGGTCGGCGACATCGACGAGGCGACGCTCCGCTCCGCGACCGTCGAGCCGTTCCGGGCCGGCACGCTCGCGGGCGCCGAGGACGACGACGCCGTCCTCGTCATCGACGGCCGGCGACTCCTCAACGACGCCGTCCGCGGCATCTGGCACTTCACGGTGTGGACCCTCGCGGGCGACGAACTCCCCCATGCCGCGACGAACGTCATCATCGACCTCACCGACGAGGCGGCGCCCACCCGGTACTTCTACGACCTCTGCAGGCTCCCGCCGAGCATCGGCGAGCGCCGGGCCGAGGCCCGCTGAGGGGCCCGGCAGCGCCGGGTGCAGGATGGGACCCATGAGCGAACGCGGCATCCCCGTGACCAGCGCCGACGAGCTCGAGGAGATCCTCGGCGCCCCGACGACGGCAGCGGTCGGGAAGACCCGCGACCGGCTGGACGAGATCGATCGCGAGTGGCTCGCCGCGGCATCCCTCGCCTTCGTCGCGACGAGCGACGAGCACGGAGACCTCGACGTCTCGCCGAAGGGCGACCCGGCCGGGTTCGTGCACGTGCTCGACGACACGAGCATCGCGATCCCCGAGCGGCCGGGCAACCGGCGCGCCGACGGGTTCCGTAACGTGCTGCGGAACCCGCACGTCGGGCTCGTCCTCATCGTGCCGGGACGCGGCGACACGCTCCGGATCAACGGGCGCGCCACGATCGTGCGCGACGCGCCGTTCCTCGACGGCATGGTCGTGAAGGGCCACCGCCCCGCGCTCGCGCTCGTCGTCGACATCGACGAGGTGTTCTTCCACTGCTCGAAGGCCTTCCTGCGGTCGCAGGCCTGGAAGCCCGAGACCTGGACGCCCGACGCCGTCCGTCGGCGCGCGCTCATCGCCAAGGCCCTCGAACGACCCGAGGCGGATGTCGCCGAGCTCGACGAGTACTACGGTCCGTCGTACGCCGCGCGCATCTACGGGTAGCGCGCGGGCGCGCCATCCGTCGCCCCGACCAGCGCTACGACAGGATGTCGCGGGTCGCGAACCGCCAGGCGGCGAGCCCGCCGAACACCGCGATCCATCCGGCCTGCAGCAGCGCGTTGTCGGCGAAGGACTCCCACGACGGGGGCGATCGCAGCAGGTCGGCGAAGTCGAACCAGCGGTCGGAGAACAGGAAGGGATGCACCGACTCCAGTTGGGGGATCGCGCCCACGATCTGGGCGACGACCGCGAGGATCGCCGTCGCGGCCATCGCGCCGACCGGCACGACGGTGAGCGTCGACGCGAGCAGTCCGATCGCCGAGAGGCCGAGCATCGAGACCGCGACGTACGCGCCGATCGCGAGCAGACGGAGGAGCCCCTCGCCGACCGGGATCTGTCCGCCGGAGAGGAGCGTCACGGGACCGACCGGGAACAGCGCCCAGCCGATCAGGGTGCCGACGACGATCACGGTGAGCGCCGCGGCGACGCAGAACACGGCGGCGACCGCGTACTTGACCGCGAGCAGTCGCAGTCGGCCCGCCGGGGCGATGAGCAGGTAGCGCAGCGTCCCGTGGCTCGCCTCGCCGGCGATGGCGTCGCCCGAGACGACCGCGATCGTGAGCGGGAGGAACAGCGGGGTGGCGACCACCAGCGCGGTCATCCCCACGAACAGGCCGTTGCCGGCGACCTGGTCGAGGAACGCCGGACCGCGGCCGGGGCCGGACGGGCCGGCGATGCGGATCGCGATCGCGATGAGGATCGGGATCAGCCCCAGCGCCGCCAGCATCGCCCACGTCCGCCAGCGGCGGAAGAGCGTCGCCGTCTCCGACGCGAAGAGCGACGCCAGGCCGCCTCGTCGCTGCCGCCGAGCCGCTCGCAGGGGCGCGGGCGCGGGCGCTGCGGCGTCGCCGGCATCCGAGGACGTGCCGACGGTCGCGGATGCCTCAGCCGACGACATCGAAGCCCTCCCCCGTGAGCTCGACGAAGCGCTGCTCGAGGCTCGTGCGCCGGATCGCGAAGCCGCGCACCCGCACGCCGTCGCGTACGAGCGCAGCGACGAGGGCCTCGGCAGCGGGCTCGTCCGGAGCGCGGTCGTCGGCGGCTCGGCCACCGGGTTCCCGGCCACCGGGTTCCCGGCCGTCGGGCAGGGCGGCGGTCACGAACGCGTCCCCGGACCCGCCGGGCGACGACGCCTCCGGTGGAGCCGCCGCCGCGGCATCCGGCACCAGGCCGAGCCGGGCCAGCACCGCGCTCGCCGCCTCGGGATCGGGCGTCAGCACCTCGATGCGCGACGCGCCCGAGCGTCGGAACTCGTCGAGCGTGCCCTGGGCGACGAGCCGACCCGCGCTCATCACGCCGACGTGCGTGCAGAGCTGCTCGACCTCCGCGAGCAGGTGGCTCGAGACGAACACCGTGGTGCCGTCGGCCGCGAACGAGCGGATCAGCGAGCGCACCTCGCGCGTGCCCTGCGGGTCGAGGCCGTTCGTCGGCTCGTCGAGCACCAGCAGGTCGCGCGGCATGAGCAGCGCGTTGGCGAGCCCGAGGCGCTGCTTCATGCCGAGCGAGTAGGCGCCGGACTTCTTGCGGGCGGCGTGCGAGAGGCCGACCCGGTCGAGGGCCTCCGCGACCCGGCGGCCGCGGGTGGACGGCGACGCGTGCCGGTCGGCGGCGTCGAACCGCGCGAGGTTCGCCGCACCCGAGAGGAACGGCGCGAACGCGGGCCCCTCGACGAGCGCCCCGACGCGGGGCAGCACGTCGTCGAGCCCCTTCGGCATGTCCGTCCCGAGCACGCGGGCGGTCCCGGATGTCGCGCCCACGAGCCCGAGCAGCATGCGGATGGTCGTGGTCTTCCCCGAGCCGTTCGGCCCGAGGAACCCGAACACGGACCCGCGCGGGACCGCGAGGTCGATGCCGTCCACCGCGACCTGCGCGCGGAAGCGCTTGGTGAGCCCGTCGGTCTGGATCGCGAGGTCGCTCACCGGCGGCCCGTCAACGACCCGACTCGGCGACCTCGACGAGGGCGTCGACCGGGACCGATCCGGCGAGCACCCGACCGTCGTCGGTGAACAGCACCGACAGCAGCGAGGTCTGGAGCGCGCGACCGCCGTCGACGGGCACGGTCAGCGCGTCGAGCAGGTCGAGCGCCTCGCCCTCGGTGAACGGCGGCTCGGTGGCGGGCGCGACCGAATCCGCGCCATCGGCGTCCGCGGAGTCGCCGCCCCCGGCTCGGTGCCCGGCGGTCATCTCCGCGACCGTCGCGGCATCGAGCTCGACCACCGTCGCCCAGCCCTCGCCGTGCACGATCGGTCGCGGCAGGTCGGCCGTGGCATCAGCCTCGGGCTCGGCCCGCGCCTGCGCGTCGGCGAGCCACTGCTGGAGCTCGTCGACCGTCGGCAGCGGCAGCGCCTCCTCCTCGACCGTGAACGCGTCGCTCGGCTCGAACGCGAACACCGCCGGGTCGGGCGCCGCGAACGAGACGTCCGTGAACCCGGTCTCGAACGCCGGCGCGTCGGCACCGCGCGCGGTGACGGATGCCGCGAGCGCCGCCCCGTTCTCCCCGTCGATCGCGACGCGGATCTCGCCGACGAGCGTCTCGTCGGTTCGCGGCTCGAGCACGAGCTCGTACGCGTCGCGGCCCGCGACGCGCCCGTCGGTCCCGACGGAGACCGCCGTGGTCTCGTCGAGCCGATCGAGCGCGCGGTCGAGCAGTTGCTGGGGGGTGGGCAACTGCTCGCCGTCGGGCAGTCCGGCCTCGGCCTCGGCCCTCGCCTCGTCGGCGAGGCGATCGAGCTCGGCCTCCAGCCCCTCGACGTCGGCGTCGTCCGCGACGCCCAGCCGGGTGGCGGTCTGCGTCTCGGAGTCGACGAACCATGCTTCGCCGGGGCTCAGGTACACGTTGCGCTCGGCCATCCGGTCGAGCACCTGCAGGCGTGCGTGGTCGCCGTCGAGGTAGACGTTCGCGTCGAAGCTCCCGGTCGCGAGGGACACCAGCTCTCCGAGCGTGTCGGATGCCGCGGCATCCGCCTCGGAGTCGCTCGCGCCGCCGCCCATGAGCGTGCCGAGGTCGGGCAGGCCGAGCTCGGAGCGCTGCTCGATCGTGCCGGACAGCGCGTCGACGTCGGCGGCCTTCGCGAAGGCGACGAGCTCCTCGGGAGTCTTGTCGGGCAGGTCGACCGACGCGTTCGCCTGCATCGGCACCAGGATGGCGAGCGCGATCGCGACCGGCACCCCGATGGCGGGAACGACGGTGCGGGCTCGGAAGCGGGACGGCCCGGTGCGGCGTGGGCTCATGCCCTCAGGCTACGCCCGCGCCGCCCGGCTCCGCCCGGTGCGGAGCGAACTGACAGGATGCCGACGAGCGTTCGGGAGGAACTTCCTGCCGGGGCCCGGCGTGGCGCGACCCGACACGCCGGGCACCGGGCAGAACTTCCTCCCGAGGCCGCGCCCGCCCGGTCGAAAGGGGCCGAGCGGAACCGGCGCGGCCGGGCGCGCGGCGCGGCTCAGGCGCCCGGGAGGGCCCGCAGCCGCGGCGCGAGGTCGCGCTCGAACAGCTGCAGGAAGCGACGCTGGTCATGGCCGGGCGCGTGGAACACCAGGTGATCGAAGCCCCAGTCGACGTACTGCCCGACCTGCGCGACCACCGCATCGGGGTCGGTGCCGACGATCCAGCGCTTCGCGATCTGCTCGATCGGCAGCGCGTCGGCGGCCCGCTCCATCTCGACGGGGTCGGTGATGTCGTGCTTCTGCTCCTTCGAGAGCGACAGCGGCGACCAGAACCGGGTGTTCTCGAGCGCGGCGTCCTCGGTCTCCTCGTACGAGAGCTTGATCTCGATCATCCGGTCGTACTGCTCGAAGGTGCGGCCGTCGGATCGGGCCGAGAGCCCCTCCTTCACGGCGGGCATGAGCTGGTCGGCGTAGAGCTCGGCCCCCTTGCCCGACGTGCAGATGAATCCGTCGCCGGCCCGGCCTGCGTACTTCGCGACCTGCGGCCCTCCGGCGGCGATGTAGATGGGCACGCCGCCGTCCGGGCGGTCGTAGATCGACGCATCGTGCGTCGAGTAGTACTCGCCCTCGAAGCTGACCTGGTCCTCGCCGCTCCAGAGGGCTCGCATGAGTCGCACCGCCTCGCGGAGGCGTGCGTAGCGCTCGCGGAACTCCGGCCACTCCTGCTCACCGGCGCCCTGGAAGCCCGTCGCGATCTCGTTCAGCGCCTCGCCGGTGCCGAAGCCGGCGATGACGCGGCCGGGGTACAGCACGCCGAGCGAGGCGAACGCCTGCGCGAGCACCGCGGGGTTGTACCTGAAGGTCGGCGTCATCACGCTCGTGCCGATCTTCACGCTCGAGGTGCGCTCGCCGACGGCCGCCATCCACGTGAGCGAGAACGGGGCGTGCCCGCCCGTGTGCCGCCACGGCTGGAAGTGGTCGCTCGTCCACACCGACTCCATGCCGTGCGCCTCCGCGGCGACCGCGATCTCGACGAGCTCGCGCGGCTCGAACTGCTCGGCGCTGGCCTTGTATCCGAGGGTCAGGGTCACGATGCTGCCTTCCTGTCTGCGCCGTCGGGCGCGGTTGCGGCGCCCGTGGGCGCGGTCGGTGGGTCGAGCGGATGCCGCGGCGCGACGCCGTCGGCGAGGTCGGATCGGTCGCCTGGTACGAGTCCGAGCCCGAGCCCGACGACCACGTCTGCGGTCCGGGCGCGGACGCCGAGCCCGATGGCCTCGCGCAGTTCGTCCCCGGTGTCGACGTCGCGTCGGAGCCCCGGTGCGACCGCATCGGGATGCAGCGCGACGAGGTCGGCGAAGCCGGCCGTCCGATGGCGGGCCGCGGAACCCGGGCCGAAGTACGCCGCCAACGGCACGCCGGCGAGCGCGGTCGCGAGCGTGGTGCCCGTCCCCTCGGCGTCCGCCACGAAGGCGAGCGGATGCCGCGCGGCCGCCTCGAGCGCCGCATCGAGGTCCCCGGGGCCAACGGCCGGCAGGTCCCCGAGCAGCACGGCGACGGCTCGCGCCGACCCACCGGCGCCGGCGCCACGACGGCCCTCGGCGACGGCCTCGGCTGCGGGTCGCGACCGCTCGGCGCGGGCGACGGCGACGCCGTGCGAGATCGCGGCGGCGAGACCGCGCGGACCGAACTCGGGCACGACGTCGACGCCCGGGACGCCGCGCAGCTCGCGCTCGACGACCGGCTCGTCGGACACGACCACCACGCGCTCCACGGCGCGCGCCGCGCGTGCCGCGTCGATCGTGTCGAGCGCGAACGCGCGAGCGAGCGCCGCCCGCTCCGCGGGCCCGAGCTCCGGTGCGAGCCGCGTCTTCGCGGCCGTGAGCGACTTGACCGGCACGACGACCGTCCAGCCGTCGGCATCCGTCGTCGCGGTCATGCGCGCAGCCCGGGCAGCACGTCGCGGCCGAAGACCTCGAGGAATCGCGCCTGGTCGCGACCCGCGTTGTGCAGGTAGATGCGGTCGAAGCCGAGGTCGAGATGACGCTGGATGCTCGCGCGGTGCACGTCGGGGTCGGCCGACACGACCATCCGGCCGGCGAAGTCCTCGGGGCGCACGCTGCGCGCGAGCTGCTCCACCTCGAAGGGCGAACGGATGTCGCCCCGAGGGAACCGCAGGGCCCCGATCGGCCACTCGGCGAGCGCGTCGGCCATCGCCTCCTCGTCGGTCGGCGCCCACGCGAGGTTCAGCTGGAGCACGCGCGGCATGCGCGACGCATCGCGCCCCGCCTCGCGAGCGCCGGCGGCGAAGCGTGCGAGCAGCTCGGCGAGCCGATCGGCCGGAGCGTTCGTGGTGATGAGCCCGTCCACCGTGCGCCCGGCGCGTCGCGCCGTGACCGGCCCCTGGGTCGCGACGAGGATGTCCGGCGCCCGCTCGGGCATCGTCCAGAGCCGCGTCGACTCGAGTTTGAAGAACTCGCCCGAGTGCCGCACGTCGCGGCCCGCGGCCGAGGCCGCGAACAGCTTGCGGATCACCTCGATCGCCTCGAACATCCGCGCGATGCGCTCCGCCGGCTCGGGCCAGTAGGTGCCCGTGACATGCTCGTTGATCGCCTCGCCCGACCCGATCCCGAGCCAGTGCCGACCCGGGTGCATGGCCGCCAGCGTCGCCGACGCCTGTGCGACGACGGCCGGATGCATCCGGAAGGACGGCGTCGTCACGCCCGGGCCGAAGTCACCGCCGGTCGCCGCGCCGATCCCGGCGAGCACGCTCCACACGAAGCCGGACTGGCCGTGGCCGGGCAGCCACGGCTGGAAGTGGTCGCTCGCCATCGTGCCGCGGAACCCGCTCCGCTCGGCGAGCGCGGCGAGCGCCACGGCCTCGGCGGGCGGGAACCGCTCGAGCATGACGGCATAACCGATGTGGGGGCTCACCCCTCCATCCTGCCGCGCATCGCGGGCACCGCGGCCAGGCGGAGGTGAACCGGTCACTCCGGACGCAACGGCCCCTCGGCCTGCGCCTCGTCGAAGCCGGCGCGATATCCCTCGTGGTACGCCTCCTCGGCCCCCTGGCGGAACATGTCGCGATCCGAGGGCCGGACGATCGACCGCGCACCGGGCAGGTCGAGGTCGCCGACGAGGCGCCCGAGGCCGCGGACGACCGCCACGGGCACCCCGTCGGACTTGCCCTTCACGAGTTCGGCCGCGCCGGCGAGCTCGTCGGCCACGCAGGGCATCGTCACGGCGAGCGGCTTGCCCGAGGCATCCGCCTGCCCCCGCAGATCGTCGAAGACGTGCACGCCCGCGGCGCCGATCGCGATGTCGGTCTGCCCCTCGCGCCACGGCCGGCCGAGCGTGTCCGAGAGCAGCACGCCGACCAGGGCGCCGGTGAGCGAGCGGATGCCGGTGGCCAGCGCGCGCGCGGACGCGTCGGGGTCGACGGGCAGGAGCAGCACGGTGCCCTCGGGCGCGTTCGACGCGTCGACGCCCGCGGCGGCGCCGATGATGCCGAGCCGGTTCTCGACGATCCGGGTCGTGGACTCCCCGGTCTGGCGCGTCGCGACGACGCGAACGGTCTCGTCGGTGATGGCCTGCTCGCGATCGTGGGCCTGCACGATCCGCCCCTCGGCCTTCGACACGATCTTCGACGTGACGACGAGGATGTCGCCGTCGGCGAGCGGCTCGTCGATCGCGCTCACGATGAGTGCCGCCAGGTCGACGCCGACGCCGATCTCCGGCAGGCCCTCGACCCCCTCGATGCTGTACCTCACGTCCGCACCCTCCGCTCGGTCCTCCTCATATCTTCGCAGCAAGCCGGGCGCACCTTGGCAGCGTGCCCGGCCCGCTGCCAGACTTCGCATGGGCGCGCGGGGTGCGCCGGGGGAGGGTCGCATGTCCGAGGTCGTCGCCGCACCCGCCAGGCGGCCCGTGATCGTGTGGGACCTGGTGCTCTCCATCGTGCTGCTCGTGCTCATGGCCGGCCTGGCGTTCATGCTGCTGTTCTTCTCGTTCTTCCTCGCGTTCGCGGGCGACTCGTGCGGGGCGTCCTCGACCTGCGACGTCGACCGCATCGGCACGGGGATGCTCCTGGCGATGATCCTGCCGATCGTCGTCGCGGTGCTCGCGCTCGTCGCCACGGTCGTCGTGCTGGTCCTCAAGCGCATCGCCTTCTGGATCCCGCTCGTCGGGATGGTGCTCATGGTCGGCGCGTTCGCGCTCGGCGCGGCCGTCACCGTGTCGGGCGTGCAACCGGCGTAGCATCCGGGCATGTCATCCCACGCGATGGACGGCGCGGCCCGGACGGCCGCCGCCGAGGAGCGGCACGAGACCGAGGCGGAGCGCCAGGACCGGAAGTTCAACGACATCCTCCAGGAGCTCCGCGTCGTCATGACGGGCACGCAGCTGATCACGGGCTTCCTGCTGGCCGTGGCGTTCCAACCGAAGTTCGCCGAGCTCGAGGTGCAGGAGGTGACGCTCTACCTCGTCCTCGTCGTGTTCGCGACGACGGCGACGATGCTGGGGCTCGCTCCCGTGATCCTGCACCGGGAGCTCAGCGGCAAGAAGCAGAAGGACCGGGTCGTCCGCATCGCGAACACGCTGCTGCTCATCCTGCTCGTCGTCGTGTCGCTCGTCGCGGCCGGGGTCGCGATGCTGATCTTCGACGTGACCGTGAACCGCCAGGCCGGGTACATCGCGGGCGGCGTGGCCCTGGTGCTCCTGCTGGCGTTCTGGACGGTCGTACCGCGCATCGGCGCGCGCGAGCCGCGCCGGCGCTGACCCGTGCCCGCGTCGTCGGCGAGGGTCGGCGCGCGACCATAGGCTGGAATCCATGCGCATCGCCACCTGGAACGTCAACTCGATCCGCACCCGATACGGCCGCGTCGTCGACTGGATGGTGCGCGAGGACGTCGACGTGCTCGCGATGCAGGAGATCAAGTGCAAGCCCGACCAGTTCCCGCACGAGGCGTTCGAACAGGCCGGCTACGACCTGGCCCTCCACGGCCTGAACCAGTGGAACGGCGTCGCGATCGCGAGCCGCCTGCCGATCGCCGACGTCGAGACCGAGTTCCCCGGCATGCCCGGCTTCCTCAAGGGCCACGAGGGCCCCGACCTGCCGAAGGAGGCGCGCGCGATCGGCGCGACCGTCGACGGCATCCGCCTCTGGAGCCTGTACGTGCCGAACGGCCGCTCGCTCGGCGACCCGCACTACACGTACAAGCTCGACTGGCTCGCGGCGCTCACCGACCTCGCTCGCGCCGAGACGTCAGCGCACCCCGATCGCCCGTTCGCGCTCATGGGCGACTTCAACATCGCCCCGCTCGACGAGGACAACGGCGACCCGACCGTCATCGAGGGCGTCACCACGCACGTCTCGCCGCCGGAGCGGGCGGCGTTCCGCGCGCTCGAGGACGCGGGGATGACCGACGTCGTCCGGCCCATCGTCCCGACGGGCTACACGTACTGGGACTACAAGCAGCTCCGCTTCCCCCGCAACGAGGGCCTGCGGATCGACTTCGTGCTCGGCTCGACGGCGTTCGCCGACCGGGTGACGGATGCCTCGATCCACCGCAACGAGCGCAAGGGCGACGCGCCGAGCGACCACGTGCCCGTGCTCGTGGAGCTCGCTCGCGAGCAGTCGGGCGACGACGACGACCTGCCGATGATCTTCGGCTGAACGACTCGTCCGCCGGAGCGCAACCCCGGACGGACATCCAGCGCGAGGGGTTACCCTTCGTCAGATGGACTCCCCCACGGAACAGGTCGCGAACTCGGCGACCGACCCGGTCCTCGGCTCGACGCTCGCCGACCGGTACCGCGTCGACGGCCTCATCGGGCGCGGCGGCATGGCCGCCGTGTACCGGGCCGACGACCTCGCACTCGGCCGGCGCGTCGCCGTCAAGGTCTTCACGGCCTCGACCGAGGGCATCGACGACGCCGACCGCCGCCGTTCCGAGACGGCCCTCCTCGCGAGCCTCACCCACCCCGCCCTCGTCACCCTCTACGACGCGGCGAAGGACCCGGCGAGCCGGCGCGAGTTCCTCGTCATGGAGCTCGTCGAGGGCGAGGACCTCCGCAAGGTGCTCGAGCGCGGCCCGGTCTCCCGGCGCGACGCGGCACGGATGCTCGCCGACCTCGCCGAGGGGCTCCACGTGATCCACTCCCGGGGCATCGTGCACCGCGACGTGAAGCCCGCGAACGTGCTGCTCTCCTCCGCGCACCTGCCGACCCGGCGCTGGAACGCGAAGCTCGCGGACTTCGGCATCGCTCGGCTGCTCGACGAGTCGCGACTGACCGCGACGGGACGCATCATCGGCACGCCCGGCTACCTCAGTCCGGAGCAGGTCCGAGGCGAGCCGGTCGGCAGCAGTGCCGACGTGTACGCGCTCGGGCTCCTCATGCTCGAGTCGCTCACCGGCGCCCAGCCGTTCCCCGGGCCGGCGCTGGAGTCGGCGAGCGCACGACTCGTTCGCGATCCGGCCATCCCGAGCGACCTCCCGGCGGACTGGCGCGACCTCCTGGCCGCGATGACGGCGCGGGATCCCGCCGAGCGGCCGACCGCACTCGACGTGGCGCTGGCCACGGAGTCGCTCGGGGTCGACGACGCACCGACCCGCGGCGACGACGCGACCGTCGCCCTCACGCGGCCCGCGGCGACGGAGGACGACACGCGCGTGCTCCCGGCGACCCGGGTCGTCCCCGCGGAGTCCGACGACGCCACGGCGGCCACGCGCATCATGACCGGCGTCGCCGCGCCGGCTCCCGCCGCCGACCGGGCCGAGGAGCCCGCCGGCCGCAGGCGGCTGCCGCGGCGGATGATCCTCGGGCTCTCCGCAGCGGCGGTGCTCATCGGTGCGCTCGTGGTCGTGCCGATCACCGTCGGCGCGCTGGCGGGCGGCGGCGCGACCGGGGAGCCGACGCCGTCCGAGGCACCGCTGCCGAGCGTCGAGGGCGACCTCGGGACCAGTCTCGACCAGCTGGAGGAGGCGGTGTCGCCATGACGATCCGACTGCGCCGCGCCCTGTCCGCGGCATCCGTCACCGTCGCGCTCGCCGTCGGCCTCGCCGGCTGCGCGGCCGGGCCCGCGATCTCCGAAGGCGATGCGACCGCCTTCCGTTCGCAGGTCGTCTCGATCGCCGAGTCGTCCTCGGCGGGCGACTTCGCCGACGCCCTCGCGCGCCTCGATGTGCTGCAGGCCGAGGTCGACGCCGCTGCGGCGGACGGAAGCCTCGACGCGGACCGCGCGGCGAGCATCACCGAGGCGATCGCACTCGTGCGTGCCGACCTCGAGGCGGCCATCGCCGCGGCGACGCCGAGCCCCGAACCGACGCCGACGGAGTCGGAGTCGTCGGACGAGGCCGACGCTTCCGAGGACGGCGGTCCGGGCAACTCGGGCGACGACGGGGGCGAGGGCAACAGCGGCGAGGGCAACAGCGACGACAAGCCCGGCAAGGGCAAGGGTCGCGACAAGGGCGGCGACTGAGCCGGCTCAGTCGCGCCCGGTGAACCGCTCCATCGAGCGGTAGACGCCGAATCCGTCGCCGACGACGCGATCGAACACGCGGGTCGGCAGGATGGCCCGCAGCGCGCGTGAGAGCCTGACGCTCGCGGGCAGCTCGAGCAGCGGACGGCCGGCGAGCATCGCCCGCCAGACGCGCTCGACGACGTATTCGGGTTCGAGGACCGGCGCGAGGATCGGACCGCGCGCGCCCTGGAACATCCCCGTCGCGATGTACGACGGCGTGACCGTGGTCACGGTCACGTGCCGGTGGCCCGCCTGCGCGAGTTCGAGTCGCAGCGAGTCGCTCCACCCGTTCAGCGCGGCCTTCGACGCCGCGTAGACGGCCATGCGCGGGTTCGCGAGGGTCCCAGCGGCGCTGCCGATGTTCACGATGCGCGCCGGCCGGCCCCGCGCGATCATCGCGGGCAGGAACTCGCGCGCGACGTACATCGGAGCCAACGCGTTCACGAGCATGGTCGGCCTGACGTCGTCGCCGCTGTCGGTCTCCCAGAAGTAGGCGTTGCCGCGGACGATGCCCGCGTTGTTGATGAGCACGTCGGGCGTGCCGTGGTCGCGCCGGACCTTGTGCGCGGCCTTGGCGATCGCACCCGGCTCGGCGACGTCGACCACGTACGAGCGCACGCGCGTGCGGCCCTTCGCCTGCTGCCCGAGCTCGTCGGCGGTGCGCGCGAGGGCCGCGGCGGCACGATCCCAGAGCATGACGGATGCAGCGCCCTCCGCGACGGCCCGCTCGGCGTACATGCGCCCCATGCCGCCCGCCGCGCCGGTGATCAGGAGGTTCGCGCCCCGAACGGTTCTCGCCATGGGGATCATTCTGGCAAGTCGGCGGGGCGACTCGCGTCGCGAGGGAGTCGGCGCGGCAGAATCCTCCGTATGGACGACCCCGAGGTGCGACTCGTGCGGATGACCGACACGGAGGTCGCCGCGTGGCTGCCCGCAGCGATGGCGCAGTACGAGCAGGCGCGACGCGATGCCGGCGACACTCCCGAGCAGGCTGCGGCGGGTCGGCGCGCGTCCGAGGAGCGGTTCTTCCCCGAGGGCCGGTTGGTCGAGGGGCAGCTGCTGCACTCGATCCGGCTCGGCGACGAGGACGCCGGCTGGCTCTGGATCGGCCCATGGGACGAGCACGGCGAGCTCTGGTGGGTCTGGGACCTCGAGGTGCATCCTGCGTTCCGTCGGCGCGGGGTCGCCCGGCGCGCGATGCTCGCGGGTGAGGAGATCGCGCGGGAGCACGGCGCGTCGCGGCTCATGTTGAACGTCTTCGGCGGCAACGACGGCGCGATCGCGTTGTACCGCGACCTCGGCTACGAGGTCGCGTCGCTGCACATGGCGAAGCCGCTCTGAATCACGACGCGAGCATCGTGGTGTGACGCCGCGTGTCGTCCGGTGTTACGTCGTGCTTCACGCCCACGACGGCGGAGAGCGCGTTCCGGTTAGCGTCGAGCATCCGCCCGCCGCGACCAGGAGCATGAGATGACGACCGCACCAGCCGCACCCGCCGGACCCGCGTCCGCCGGAGCAGCGACCGCCGCACCCGCGGCGCCCGTCGCGCTGCGCGGTGTCGGCCGTGCGTTCGGCGCACCCGACGGCGGCACGCGCGACGTCCTCCGCGACGTCGACCTCGACGTCGTCGCGGGTGAGATCGTCGCGATCCTCGGTCCGAGCGGATGCGGCAAGTCGACGCTGCTGCGGATCGTCGCGGGCCTCGACCACCCGACGGCGGGCGAGGTCGCGATCGACGACGCCCCGGTCCGCCCCTACGACGTGCGCTGCGCGGTCGGCTTCCAGGAGCCTCGCCTGCTGCCGTGGCGGAGCATCGAGCGGAACGTCGCGTTGGGCCTGCCGCGCGGCACCGGTCGCCGCGACGGCCGCGCGCAGGTGGCGCGCCTGCTCGAGCTCGTCGGCCTCGCCGAGTTCGCCGGGCACCGCCCGCACGAGGTGTCCGGCGGGATGGCGCAGCGTGCGTCCCTCGCCCGCGCCCTGGCGCGCAATCCCGAGGTGCTGCTGCTCGACGAGCCCTTCGGCGCGCTCGACGCCCTCACCCGCCTGAAGATGCAGGACCTGCTGCTCGACGTGCACTCGGCCGAGCCGACCACCGTGCTGCTCGTCACGCACGACGTCGACGAGGCCCTCCAGCTGGCCGACCGGATCGTGCTGCTCGGCACCGACGGTGACGCGACGGGGGCCGGCATCCGCCAGACCGTCGTCGTGCCGGGCCACCGGCCCCGCGACCGCGGCTCCGCCGAGCTCGCCGAGCTCCGCGGCCGCCTGCTCGACGGACTCGGCATCGACCGGCACGGCGCCGCGCGCGGCATCCAGGCCACCACGACCATCCCGCACTACCCGTACTGACCGACGACGACGGCCCGACCACAGCACCGCCGTCGACGTCGCACCCCCACCCACCGAGAAGGAGCCACCCGTGTCCCGCACCACCGTCTTCCGCACCGCGCTCGTCGCAGGCGCCGCAGCGACCGCGCTGCTGCTGTCCGGCTGCGTCGCCGGCGAGAACCAGTCCGCCGAGGCCGTCGCCGAGGGCGACTCGCTCGAGGGCCAGGCGCTGAACATCGACTTCGCGACGTACAACCCGCTGAGCCTCATCATCAAGGACCAGGGATGGCTCGAGGACGAGGGCCTCGAGGTCACCTGGGTCCAGTCGGCCGGCTCGAACAAGGCCAACGAGGCGCTGCGCGCCGGTGCGATCGACGTGGGCTCGACTGCCGGCTCGGCGGCGCTCCTCGCACGCGCCAACGGCTCGCCGATCAAGACCATCGACATCTACTCGCAGCCAGAGTGGTCGGCGATCGTGGCCGGCCCCGACAGCGAGATCGACGAGGTCGCCGACCTGAAGGGCAGGACGGTCGCCGCGACCAAGGGCACCGACCCGTACTTCTTCCTGCTGCAGACGCTCGAGGCCGAGGGTCTCGAGCCCGACGACATCACCGTCGAGAACCTCCAGCACGCCGACGGCTGGGCCGCACTGCAGAACGGCGCGGTCGACGCGTGGGCGGGCCTCGACCCGATCATGGCCGGCGCCGAGGAGGCGGGCGCGACGCTGATCTACCGCAACGTCGACTTCAACAGCTACGGCTTCCTCAACGCGACCGAGTCGTTCCTCGAGGAGAGGCCCGCGCTCGCGCAGCTCGTGATCGACGCGTACGAGCGGGCGCGCGTCTGGGCGGCCGAGAACCCCGAGGAGACCGCCGCGATCCTCGCCGAGGTCGCCGGCCTCGACGAGTCCATCGCCTCGAAGGTGATCCTCGAGCGTTCGAACCTCGACGTCGACCCGGTCCCCGGCGACGCCCAGGTCGCGCTGCTCGAGAAGATCGGCCCGGTCTTCGTCGAGCTCGGCGACGTCGCCTCGCAGGACCAGGTCGACGACGCGCTCGCGACCCTCATCGACGACTCGTTCGTCACGCAGGCGGACCCCGAGCGGTTCGCGAAGTAGCCGTCACCCAGCCGAGGGAGCAGACCATGACGACGGATGCCGCGAAGACGACGGACACAAAACGCTCGGGCCTGCCCGACGGCTCGGTCGGCTCGGCCTTCGCGGCACCCGTCGCGGTCGGCGGCCGGGCGGTCGCCGCGGCGGATGCCACGGGGCCGGTGGGCGTCGACGCACGCCCGTCGGGCGGCGAGGACCGGCGCATCGCGGCATCCGCCCGGCGCCCTGGCCGCCCGACGCGCCCGGGCCGTTCCGGCCGGGGCGACGGCGGCGACCGGCGACCGCTCACCTCGCGACGCTGGTTCCGGATCGTCGGCGGGGCGCTGATCCCGCTCGCGCTGCTCGCCGCATGGCAGGTCGTCTCGACCACGGGCGCGGTTCCCGTGTCGCAGCTGCCGAGCCCCGAGATGGTGTGGCTGGCCGCGATCGACCTCGCCGAGCGCGGCCTGCTCGGCCTCTACGTCGCGATCTCGACCCAGCGCGTGTTCATCGGCTTCGCGTTCGGTGCGCTGTTCGGCCTGCTCGCGGGCGCCGTCGTCGGGCTCTCGCGCCTCGGCGACGTGCTGTTCTCGCCGACGCTCGGTGCGGTGCGCGCGGTTCCGTCGCTCGCCTGGGTGCCGCTGCTCATCCTCTGGTTCGGCATCGGCGAGGACTCGAAGGTCATCCTCATCTCGATCGGGGCGTTCTTCCCCGTCTACACGATCGTCGCCGCATCCCTCCGGCACGTCGACCGGCGCCTCCTCGAGGCGGGCCGTGCGTTCGGGCTCCGCGGCGCGACCCTGTTCGCGACCGTGCAACTGCCCGCGGTCGTGCCGTCGGTGATCGCGGCGCTCCGCCTCGCGCTCGCGCAGGCCTGGCTCTTCCTCGTCGCCGCGGAGCTCATCGCCTCGTCGATGGGCCTCGGGTTCCTCCTCAGCGACTCGGGCAACACGGGCCGCATCGACCGGATCTTCCTCGCGATCATCCTGCTCGCGGTGCTCGGCAAGCTGAGCGACGCGCTCGTCGGGCTGCTGGAGCGGTGGGCGGTGCGCCGCTGGGCGTGAGCCCGGCACGCCGGAGCGCGCCGTCGCGCTCAGTCCGCGAGCGGGACCGCCTCGATCCGGTCGCCGGGCCCGACGAGCACCAGCACCCGCTCCGCGGTCATGCCCTCGAGTGCGGCGACCACGACCGCGGCATCCGGCCCCGGCGCCTCGAGATCGACGCCGTCCGCGTGGTCGCCGTCGCCGTCGGCGCGGCGACGGCGCCACACGACCACGCGGGCACCCGTCGCCGCCGCGATCGCACGCTCCGCGGCCTCCGTGTCGCCTGAGGCGACGAGCACGATGCGCCCGATGCGGCGCGCGGGCGAGACTTCGGTCTCCGAGATCATCGCGCGGTCCCGACGCCAGACGGCGAAGTGGTAGGCGAACACCAGTGCGGTGGCCACGAGCAGGCCGAGCGGCGCACGGATCCGGTCGACGAGCGCGAAGCCGGTCCCGGGGTCGAGCACGAAGTCGAACACGCGGTAGCCGACGACGAGCAGCGTGATGATCGCCACCACGGCGCTCGCGCCGAACACGGCGACCAGGTAGACCCGCCGCCCCACGTCGACGGCCTCGGCCGGTTCGGGCCGGCGCGTCGGGCGCCAGTTCAGCCACCAGATCGGTCCTCCGACCACGATCGCGCTGAGGCCGCCGAGCAGCAGCGCCCGGTTGCCCGACGAGGCGAGCGGAGACGAGAGCTCGGCGAGCAGCGCGTTGACGACGACGCCGATGCCCGATGCCGCGGCCACGAGGCCGAGGCCCGACATCACGAGCACCGCCGCGCGGCGCGTGCCGTCGGAGTGCACGGCGGCGATCCGCGCGTGCAGGAGCCACACGAGCGCGCCCACCCCGGCGGCGGCGATCGCCGTGCCGAGCGGGATGAGCACGGCGCTCGCGGTCTCGCTCGGGTCGAAGGCGAGCCGGAGTCCGACGAAGACGATCATGCCGACGCCGCCGAGCATCGCCGCCCCGCCGCCGAGGACGCCGACCACGACGAGCGACACCGCGGCGAACCCGGTCGGGATGCGCCGGACGCCGTCGCGGACCCAGTGCCACCACCACACGGCGAACCCGATCACGGCCCAGACGAGCGCGTCCACGGCCGCCAGGGCCCACGAGTCCCGGCCGACCAGCACCGTCTCGGAGGCACCGCGGATCGCGGCGTCGAACACCGCGGCGAGCGCGGACGCCGCCCCGGTGGCGCCGACCACGAGGCCGTAGGCCGCCCCGATCACGAGCGGCACCGTCGCCATTCGCGTCGGCCCCTTCGCCGGGTGCCGCAGCATCCATCGGTGCCACAGCCAGACGAGCGCCCAGACCAGGCCGATCGCGAGGCCGCCGGGGGCCCAACGGCCGTCGACGAGGTTCGTGATGCCGCCCGCGATCGACGTGGTCGCCACGACCAGCGAGACCGTCGTCATGGCCGCGAGGTAGAGCGGCCACGCGATCGAGCCGCGCTCGCCGGGCTCGTCGAGACGTCGCCAGGCGCCCCACCAGAGGAGGGCCGCCAGCGGACCGGCGATGAGCGCGAACGCGAGCTGGAGCGCGAGTTCGTCGGTGCCGCTGCCGGCGAGGGTGCGGTCGACGTCGAACGCGCGATCGAGCAGGCCGCTGACTCCGACCGCGGCGATGGTGACCAGCACGAACAGCAGGATGAAGACGATCAGCCTGCGCACCGCGCCCTGCGCCGACCCGACCGACGC
Organism: Agromyces binzhouensis; assembly: GCF_042672355.1. NCBI lineage: Bacteria > Bacillati > Actinomycetota > Actinomycetes > Micrococcales > Microbacteriaceae > Agromyces > Agromyces binzhouensis. The sequence continues at coordinate 192,854 of NZ_JBHXVJ010000001.1, forward strand.
CGTGCTCATCCCCTGACCACCGTCGGGTCGCAGATCGTCAGCGGCCAGGGCGCCGACTCGATGCGCCACTCGCCGCCGACGCGGACGAGGTCGAACACCCCGCGCTCCTCGTACTCCGACGCTCCGAAGGGTCCGTCGCCGTAGGTGGTGACGATGAGCACGTCGACGTCGGCGGTGTCGTCGCGCACGGTCGTGTCGACCAGGGTGACCCGGATCCCCGCGGGTTCGGCGGACGGCATCCTGGTGCAGTCCTCGGCGAGCTCGGGGACGAGGTGGTCCATCGCAGCCGCCTCGTCGCCGTCGATGACGGCGGCGGAGTACTGCTGGACCACCCCTTCCGGGGTGTCGGCGTCGAGCTGCTCGGGTTCTCCGCGCGTGAGCACGGCGACGAGCGCCACGATGACGAGCACCCCCAGCACCGCGAGGATGACGACGAGCGTGCGGTCGGGTCTCGAGCGTTGGGCCTCCATGCTCGTATCCTCGTGCGGCGCGACCGTCGATGTCGGACCGAAGGTCACCCGCCGTGAGCCGTGGTTCGAGCGGTCGACCCCCGGCGGACACAGGGCCGAGGTGGGCGCGCCGCATCGGGAGGCGACCCTCGGATCAGGGGCGTGCACCCTCGGGTCACCGTCAGCGCGGGCCGTGGCTCACGAGGGCGCCGCGCCCCGGCAGGGCGCCGGCGAACTGGCCCTCGACGCTCGCCAGCGCGAAGCCCCTCGCCCGCAGCCGGTCGATGATCGACGGGACCGCCTCGATCGTCTCCTCGTGGGTGTCGTGCATGAGCACGATGCTGCCGGGCGCCGCCCCGCCCGCCGCCCGTTCGACCACGACGTCGACACCGGGATCCTGCCAGTCGCGCGTGTCGAGGTCCCACACCACGAAGGGCAGCGGGACGAGCTCGCGCACCTCGGCGTTCGACGCGCCGTACGGCGGACGCAGGCTCGTGGGCCTCACGCCTGTGGCGGACGCGATCGCGTCCTGGGTGCGGCGCACCTCGTCGCGCACCTGCTCGTCCGTCAGCTTGGTCAGGTTCGGATGCGCCCACGTGTGGTTCGCGATCTCGTGCCCTGCGGCCACGATGCGGGCCGCCGTCCCGGGGTTCCGCGCCACCGACGAGCCCTGGACGTAGAACGTCGCCGCGGCGCGCTCGCGATCCAGCACGTCGAGCAACGACGGGGTGAGCGACGTCGGTCCGTCGTCGAACGTGAGCGAGACGCACGCCAGGAGCGTGCAGTCGACCGGGTCGCCGCCGCCCGGCGCCGAGGGCGGCTCGTACGGGTCGCCGGAGACGGCGGCGGACCGGACGATCGATCCCGACTCGGAGAGGAACGGATGGAGCAGTCGCCACGGCACGTGCACCGAGGTCGGGCTCGTGCGATCGACGCCCGGCACCGCGAGCGTGATCACGACGCCCGCCGCCCCGGCCGCCGAGTCGACCAGCAAGGTCTTGGAATCCTCCCCCGCCACCCCCGCGAACGGGTCCTCGCCCGGCCCGACCCGGGACGCCGCCCGGAGCGCCTCGGACACGAGCGCGAGGACCCGGGCCGCGGAGCCGTCGGCGTACAGCCCGGCGCCGTCGTGCGGCGCGGCGTCGGGGCCAGCCGCGTACCAGACCTCGCGGGCGACCTGGGTCGGCGCGTCGGCCTGCACCCTGGCGATCACCAGTCGCTCGCCGACCACGGCGCCGGATGCCACGACGATCGAGCAGTCGACGGACAGCCTCGTGCGACTCACGGCGTAGGCGCTGCCCCCGGAGCACGGGGCGCTCGCTCCCCCGGCGACGAGGTCCACGCCGGGCGTCCAGGCGGCGCCGTGCGCGGCGGCGAAGTCGCGGAGCGCGCCCGCGACCCGCGAGGTCAACGCGTCGCCCAGCGCGGTCGAGCCCGGCGGCACCGCCCATCGCGCGTTCGCGGCGAAGCCGTCGGTGCGCATCGCGGCAAGGCGCGGGACGAGTGCGGCGATGCGTTCCCCGCCGAGCGCGACGGGGCCGGCGACCACGCGAGGGCCGGGCTGCGCCTCGGGCCGCACCGTCTCCGGAGGGGGCGAATCGGACGGCTCCGCGGTCGCCGTCGCCGGATCGCCCGGGAGCGGTGACGTCACCGCCGGATCGCACGCGCTGAGTCCGATGCCGAGCGCGATCGCGACGGCGATCGCGAACGCGGTCCGCGTCCGTCGGCGTCGCATCCTCGCCGCCCCCATGCGTTCAGGCTACGCGCGCGACGGCGCGCCGAGGCGGTGCCCGGCCGACCGCGCCGCCGACGAGGACGGGCGCGGCGGTCGATCCGACCTGCCGCGCCCGTCAGTGGTGCGCGTGCGATGCGACCTCATCGGCCGCTCCCGAGCGGTGAGAGGTCGTCGTCGGTCCCGACGCCCCCGGAGCCGAATTCCCGCATCGCCTCGGCCTGGGCTGCGAGTCGCTGGCCCTGCATGTCCGCGCTGGTGGTCGAGGACGATCGCATGGCCTCCGCGTACTCCGAGAGCCGGGTGCCCTGCATCTCCGCGCTGCCGGTGGCCGTCGCCCGCGAGTGCAACTCCCGACGCGCCTCGGCCGTGAACGGGGCGACCGCGCTCGGCGCGACGACCGAGTGCAACTCGCGACGCGCATCGGCGCCGAACTCCTGCACCTGCCCGAGGCCCTCGAAGACCGAGGAGATCGATCCGCTCGCCGCCGGCGAGAGGTCGTCGCGGACGATGACGTGTCCACGGGCGAGGCCCACGGCCGACGGGACGCGGTCCTCGCGGACCGGACCGCCCCACGCGGCGGTCGCGGTCGCGCCGCCGATCAGCATCACGAGCGACCCGGTGAGGAACACCTTCGTCGCGGTCCGTGTGTTCATTGCTCCATTCCTTCCATCGGTCGGGATACGGCCGAAGCTACGACGCACCCGGATGGCCCGGATCCGTGCGCCCCCGCGGAACGGGCACCGGTTTTCCCGAGTTTTCCTCAGTGTTTGCGCACGGTCTCCTCAGTGCCCGCACATCGCGCACCGGCTCCGTATGGAGTCGCGGACGATCGATCGGCTCGCAGGAACCGCGCGCAGATCCCGCCATCCACGCAACATTCCCGCGCCCGACCGCAATCAATCGCGGAGGCCGCGAACGTAGCCTTGGACTGGGCGCGGATTCGCCGCGCCGCAGGATGCCGCGTCGAGCGGCCCGACCCATGAGGAACGGAGGTTTCCGATGTCACAGAGCACCATTGAGACGATCGTTGGCGAACCCGAGGTCCTCGAGGACGCGGCCCGCATCGACATCACGCCCGAGCTCATCGCGCTCGCCGACGGCGTCGAGTCCGACCCCGCCTGGGTGCGCCTGAAGGCGTCGGCCACGCGGCTGCAGGCGCTCCAGGTCAAGGACGGCTCGGTCGCCGAGGAGTCCGACCGGCCGGAGGCATCCGCCCTCGTCGACGCCATCGTCGAGTCGGTCGCCGCCCTCGCGCCCCGCTTCCCCCACGAGGCGAGCTACCTCGAGGCGCTCCAGGCCGACTTCCGCACCTGGCAGTCGCAGGGGCTCGGCGTGCCCGACTTCCTCGACTCGCTCGTGGAGTTCCAGCCGCAGCTGCACCGCGTCGACGGCATCCGCCACCTCGTCGTGTTCCCGATGTACACGCAGAACGGCTCGTCCGACCGGCACGTCGAGGCGCTCGTCGTCGAGACGATCTGGCCCGAGTTCATCGCGCACCTCGAGGCCGGCGACTACGGCAACAAGCTCTTCGTGAGCCTCCGCCTCGTCGACTTCACCCCCGGCTACGACACCAACTCGGCCGTGCTGTTCCCCGAGACGGTCGCGATGCGCGAGATCCCGCCGTTCACGTGGGGTGCGATCTTCCAGGACCGCGAAGCCGCCCGCTACCGCCGGGTCGTGCGCGCGGCGTCCGAGATCACCAAGCTCGAACTGCCGGATGACGCGGCGAGCCTGCTCGACGACCAGGACCTCGCCGAGCGCACGTTCGTGATGTGGGACATCATCCACGACCGCACGCACATGCGCGGCGACCTGCCGTTCGACCCGTTCATGATCAAGCAGCGCATGCCGTTCTTCCTCTACTCGCTGGAGGAACTCCGCTGCGACCTGACCGCGTTCCGCGAGTCGGTGAAGATCGAGCGGGGGCTGCGTGCGCGCGTGGCGGAGGGCGGTGAGCTCGACGCCGTCGACACCCGGCTGCTCGAGCACGCGAAGCTCGTGCAGTACGCGGTGATCTTCGACCGGATCTTCCGGTTCGCGATCACGGGGTCGCGCGTGCGCAACTACGACGGGCTCGGCGGCCAGCTGCTGTTCGCGTGGCTGCACCAGAAGCACGTGCTCGACTGGACCGACGTGAAGCTCACGTTCGACTGGGACGCGGTGCCCGACGCGGTCGTCGAGCTCGGCGACGCGATCGACGAGCTGTACTGGAAGTCGATCGACCGTCCGAAGACCGCGCACTGGCTCGCCGCGTACGAACTCGTCCGCGGGGTCCTCACCCCGAATCCGGCATCGGTCTGGGCCGAGGGCCTGCCCCGCGAGGTGCTCGCCGGCCCGCCGAAGGGCTACACGGACCTCGTGATGGACGACGAGTTCCCCCTGTCGATGTTCTTCGAGGCCCTCGACAAGAAGATGAAGCCCGTCATCGAGTCGACGGTCGGCATCACCGCCGCCGACGCCTGAGACGCGACCGCCTCGCCCCCGGAGGCACGCCGAGCCACCCCGGACGACCGGCCTGGAGATCAGCCGGTTCTCCGGGGTGGCTCTCGGCATGAGAGGATCCCCTACCGTGAACACCCTGCAGGACAAGGTCGTCGTCATCGCCGGCGCGACGAGCGCCTCCGGTCGCGCCGTCGCGCGCACCCTCGTCGAGAACGGCGCGAAGGTCGTCGCCGTCGGATCCCACCAGGGCCGACTCGACGAGCTCGAGGTCGAGATCCCCGGGGTCCTCGGCGAGCGCGCGGACCTCACCGACGGCGACGACGTGCTCGAGCTCGCGATGCGCGTCCACGCGAGGCTCGGCGACGTCGACGGCGTCGTCCACCTCGTCGGCGGATGGCGCGGCGGAGGCGGCATCCCCGGTCAGACCGAGGAGGACTACCGCCTGCTGGAGCGCTCGCTCACCGCGCTGCGGTACGCCAGCCGCGTCTTCTGGGACGACCTCGTGGGCTCCGACGCCGGGCGCGTCGCGATCGTCTCGTCGACGACGGTCGAGAAGCCGACCGCGGGCGGCGCGAACTACACGGCGATCAAGGCCGCGAGCGAGTCGTGGATGCGCTCGCTCGCCGACGGCTTCGCGAAGGCGGGCTCGCCCGGCGCTGCCGTCACCTTCCGGGTGAAGGCGCTCGCCGGCCTCGAGCAGCGGCTCGCCGACGAGGTCGTGGCGCTGTGGTCGACGGATGCCTCCGCCTCCGACCTCAACGGGCGGGTGACGACGCTCCAGGCGTGACGTCCCGGCCGTCCTCGACGGGCTCGGCGACCGACTCGTCGTGCGCGGCATCCGCCTCGTCGTCGACGCCTCGCATCTCGTCGAGGTCGTCCAGGTCGCCGAAGTCGTCGACGTCGTCCGCGTCGGTCGTGACCGACGCAGCCGTCTCGAACCGCGGTGCGAACGCACGGATGCTGCCCGTGATCGCGATCGTCGCGAGCGAGACGACGACGGCGAGGATCCCGGCAGTGAGGACCGCTGCAGCGACCACGACGCGCGACTGCCCGCCGTAGACGGCCGCGGCCGTGCCCTCCGGGCTGTTCAGCGCGGCGACGAGCGCGTCGTTCTCCGCGATCGTCATCGCTATGCCGATCACGAGGACGACGACCGACGCGACGAGCATGCCCGGCGGGATGACGAGTGCGGCGAGGGAGATGGAGCGGCGGGGTGCGGGCATGGAGACCTCGGATTCTTCGGGCGACGCGACACGTCGGTTCGGACCCGACCGACCATAGGGCCGGCGGTTATGCGCAGGCTGTGGATCGTCGACGAGCGCGCGGAGGCGGGCCCGTCGCGCGCGAGACCGCCCCCGCTCGCCGGATCCGTCGCGCCCCGATAGGGTGTGCATCCACACGACCCGGAAGAGGGTGGAGCGTGGTCGACCTCATCGCCTCCGACGGCACCCGGCTGAACTACCTCGAGTACGGCGATCCGGGCGGGCGGCCGGTGGTGCTGATCGCCGGCTTCACGGCACCGGCGACGAGCTGGCGGTACCAGGTGAAGCCCCTGGCCCGCGCCGGGTACCGCGTCCTCGCGCTCGACCGTCGCGGGCACGGCAGGTCGGAGCCCGGCGACGGCGAACCCGGCATGGAGCGGCACGGCGGCGACATCCGCGACCTGCTCGACGCGCTCGACCTCACGGACGTCACCCTGGTCGGCCAGTCGATGGGCGGCGACGCGATCTGGGCGTTCGTCGCCGAGCACGGCACCGCGCGCCTCCGCGACGTCGTGATCGTCGACCAGACGCCGTGCATGCTGAACACCGACGACTGGCCCCACGGGTTCTACGACTACGACGCGGGCAACCGCGACACCCTCTTCGCGACCGGCATCCCCGACCCCGGGCGCTTCCCGGCGAAGTCGAAGGGCCTCGTGCGCATCGCTCGCCTGCTGACCTCGCTCGAGGTGCCCCGCGGCGGCGCGCCCGCGTTCTCGGACGCCCAGCTCGCGCTCCTGAACGACCACGCGAAGCGCGACTGGCGGCCGGTCGTGGCCGAGTGCGACGTCCCGGTCCTCTTCGTGGCCGGCGCGGAGAGCGAGTTCTGGCCGGCCGAGCACGCCGCGGCCGCGGCCGCGCTCAACCCGCTCGCGGACTCGATCGTGATCCCGCGCGACGGGCACGCTGCGAACATCGAGCAGCCGCTCCTGTTCAATCGGATCCTGCTCGACCGGTTGCAGCGCGAGGTCGCCGGCTAGGACGCCGGCTCACGCCGGGCCGGCTCACGCCGGGAACGCCTTGCCCGGGTTCAGCACCCCGTCCGGGTCGAGCGCCAGCTTGATCGCACGGTGGAGCTCCACCACCCGCGGGCTGAGCTCGCGGGCGGCACCCGGCAGCTTCAGCAGTCCGACGCCGTGCTCGCCCGTGACGGTGCCGCCGAGGGCACGGCAGTCGTCGACGATGCGGTCGAACGCGAGCTTCGCCCGCGCCTTCGCGGCGTCGTCGCCCTCGGGCGCGATGATCAGCGGGTGCAGGTTCCCGTCGCCCGCGTGGGCGATGTTCGCGATGACGACGTCGTGGTCGCGTGCGCTCGCCTGGATCCGCGCGAGCATCTCGGGCACACGCGCGCGCGGCACGCAGATGTCCTCGGTGAGCACCGGGCCGAGCCGTTCCAGCGAGGGGTACGCGAGCCGCCGCGCCAGGAAGAGCCGGTCCGCCTCCTCGGTCGATGCGCCCTGCTCGACCGTCAGCGCGCCGGACCGCGACATCCGCTCGGCCATCGCACCGGCGAGGGCCTCGCCGGCCGCGCCGACCTCGTCGACCCGGGCGAGCAGCATGGCCTCGACGCCGTGCGGCAGGCCGAGGGACCGCCAGGCGTCGACCGCCTCGATGCAGGTGCGGTCGATGAGCTCGAGCGCCGACGGCACGATGCCCGCGGCGGAGATGGCCGCGACCGCCGCGCCGGCCGCCTCGAGCGAGTCGAAGGAGCCGACGATCGCACGGTCCTCGCGTCCGCCGAGCGGCAGGAGCTTCAGCGTGAGCTCCACGATGATCCCGAGCGTGCCCTCCGATCCGACCATGAGCGCCGTGAGGTCGTAGCCGGTCACCCCCTTCGCCGTCCGGCGGCCGAGGCGCACGACCTCGCCGTCGGCCAGGACGACCGTCATGCCGAGCACGTAGTCGCGCGTCACGCCGTACTTCACGCAGCAGATGCCGCCCGCGTTCGTGGCGGCGTTGCCGCCGATCGTCGAGATCCGGTAGCTCGCCGGGTCGGGCGGATACCAGAGCCCGTGCTCGGCGACGGCCTGCCGCAGGTCGTCGTTGAGGACCCCTGCCTCGGCGACCACGAGCCGCTCGTCCGCGTCGACCTCGAGGATGCGGGTCATCCGCTCGAGGGACACGACGATCGAGCCCGCCATCGCGTTCGCTCCGCCCGAGAGCCCCGTGCCGGCACCCCTCGCGACGACGTGCAGGCCGGATGCCGCGGCCGCACGCACCGCGGCGGCGACGTCGTCGACGGACTCCGCGAGCACCACGGCGAGCGGGTCGGTGAAGTCGGCCCACTCGGCGTCGTCGTGCGCGTAGCGCGCGAGGTCGGACGGCTCGGTCAGGACGCGGTCGGCCGCGAGGTCCCGTCGGAGGCGGGCGACGGCGTCGGCGGGCGACGCGTTCGAGTGGGACATCGAGCAGGGCTCCTCGGGACGACGACGGGTCGGATCGGGTCGGGTCAGGTCGTTGGCGGCAATGTGGCATCCGTCGCCGGACCATCGCCGGTGTCGCCCTCGCCGCGCGCCGGATCGGCGCCGTCGCCGCCGCCGGCGACCTGTCGCGCGGTGTCGGCCGGATCGTGCTCGGCGCGGCTGAGCAGCACGAACGGGGCGGCGAGCAGCTGCACCGCACCGCTGCAGAGCAGCGAGAAGCCGTAGCCGCCGAGGTCGGCAGCGCGACCGAGCGCGGGCTGGATCACCGCGCCGCCCGCGCTCCCGAGGAGCGAGTCGAAGGAGAGCACCGTGGCGCGCTGCTTCGACGGGATCATGTCGTTGAGGTAGGCCCGGTGCACCGGGTCGTCGATCGACGATGCGATGCCCCAGAGCGCGATGAGCCCGACCGCGAGCCAGAAGTTCGCGACGAGCCCGAGCGCGAGGAGGACCAGCGTGCTGAGGACGGTGGCGAGGAGGATCACCGACGTCCGCTTGCGGAAGCGCCGGCGGACGATCGGTGCGAGCAGCCCGCCGACGATCCCCGCCCCTGAGAGCAGGGCTGCGGCCAGGCCCGCGATCGAGTACGCGCCCTCGTCGCCCCACAGTTCGAGCAGGTACGGCTGCAGCGCGTAGAACGCGTAGAAGCCGACGCCCGTCGTGAAGGGCGTCGTGAGCATGAGCCACCGCACCGGCCTGCGGCCCAAGCCGTACTTCACCGAGGCGCGGAAGACCTCGCCGGTCGCCTTGATCGGTCCGACCCCGCGTTCCGGCGTGAATCCGAGGTCGCGCATGAGCATCGCGGCGACCGCGAACATCACGATGAGGATGCCGGCGCGGATCAGGAAGGGCACGCCGAGGTTCGTCAACTGGGCGATCACGCCGCCGAGGACGGAGCCGCCGAGCATCGCGACGTTGCCGACGACCACGGCACGGCCGAACACCGCCTCGAGGCTGCCGCGGTAGCCGGTCGCCTGCAGCGCGTCGACGAGCCAGGCGTCGACGGCCCCTGAGAAGAACGTGAAGCCGAGACCGAGCAGGACCGAGACGATCGCCCAGGCCCAGAACGGGGACTGCCAGACCCAGAGCATCCAGTACATGGCGGTCGTGACCGCGAGGGTCACGGTGCCGAGCAGGTACGACGCGCGTCGGCCGACCGTGTCGGCGACCACGCCGGTCGGGATCTCGAAGACGAACATGCCGACGCTGAAGAACGCGTTCGCGGCGAACGCCTCGAGGTTGGTCAGTCCGGCGTCGAGCAGGAACAGGGTGTTGATGCCCCAGATGAACGACGCGGCGAGGGTGTTGCCGAGCGTGAGCGTGTAGTAGGTGCCCTGCACCCGGCGCGCCGCGCGGTCGCCGTCATCGCCCGAATCGGCGGCGGCCTCGGCCGAACGCGTCGGGCTCCCCACGCGCTCCATCATGCCCGCAGGACCCCCGGCGCGCCAGCATTCGGCGTTCACCCGGCGGGCACCCCCCGTTCGTGGTTCTTTTGCCGTGGAACGTGAAAAGCCGCGCGCCAGGCGAATTCTTTTGCTTGACCGCGGAGAGACAAATGCCGTAGTGTCCGAAAAAGTTCGTGGACGCCAACTCACGAGCAACGGTGCGAAGAGTGGCTACGGTCGACCTCCGCATCCGGCGCGGTCCCGCCGCGTTGACGGGCGTTCCAGCCCGATCTCAGGAAACGGTTCAGTGCAAGGGAGCATCATGGATGAACTGACGGAACAGGCAGAGCACGACGCGCGCCTCCTCGGGACCAGGCTCGGTCTCACGCGCCGGCAGCTGCTCGCCGCCACGACGGGCATGGCCGCCGCTGCTGCGGTCGGCCTGGCCGGCGGTCACACGCACGCCCACGCCGCCCCCGCGGCGGCCGGCGGCAACGGGGTGCTCGTGCCGCCCGGCAAGCGGGGCATCATCCTCTACACGGTCCGCGACGCGATCGGCCGCAACCCGCTGACGAACCCGGGGCTTCCCTCGGGCTTCAAGCAGGTGCTCGAGGAACTCGCGCGACAGGGCTACAAGCAGATCGAGTTCGCCGGATACAACCAGAACTCGAACTCCGAGGGCGGCAACGTCAACAACGTCGCCGGCGCGCAGCTGCTGCGGACCTGGCTCGACGACAACGGGCTCGAGGCCGAGGGCAACCACGGCTCGATCCCGAACGTCGTCACCGACGCCACGCTGGCGCAGTTCGACCAGCAGTGCGAGGTCGCGAACATCCTGGGCTTCGGCCACATCGGCACGGGCAACGACCCGACGCGGAGTTCGTACCTCGCCGACTGGCAGACGGCCGCCGAGGTCTGGAACACCTTCGGCGAGCGCGCCGCCTCGCACGGGCTGAAGCTGTACACGCACAACCACGACCAGGCGTACAGCTTCCTGCTCGACAGCGGCCCGCTCGACGCGTCCGGCAACCCCACCCGCTCGAGCGGCCTGCGTCGCCTCGAGTGGTTCCTGCAGAACACCGACCCGAACTACGTCTACCTGGAGATGGACGTCTACTGGGCGCACGTCGCGCAGCACCGCTACCAGAGCTACACGGCTCCCGACGGCAGCGTCGTCGACGACTGGTTCGACCCCGCCGGCCTCGTCTCCGAGCAGACCACCCGGTTCCCGCTCTTCCACGCCAAGGACGGCGCGAAGAACGACAGCGCGTCCGGTTACTCGATCGTGCCGTTCGGCGCGGGAGACATCGACTACACGACGTTCTTCCAGCGGATCGGCGCGAAGGGCTACCACAACGCGATGTACGAGCAGGACAACGCCTCGTCGGTGCCCATGTCCTCGCCGACGATGTCGCTCGAGAACGCCGCGTCGTCGTACCAGAACCTGGCCGCACTCCGCGGCTGACCGCACCACCCCGGCCGCGCTGAGCGGCCGGCGCACGACCCCGGCCGCGCTCAGCGACCGGCGCACGACCCCGGGCCGCGCGGGTGACCAGAACCCCCCGCGCGGCCCGGAAACACATGGATCCCGCCGAACCTCCTTCCATTCGTTGACTGGAGCACATCCATGCATCTCACACGTTCACGCCTCGCGGCGCTCGTGGTCGGAGCCGCCGTCGCGGCATCCGTCCTCGTCGCGGGGCCCGCTGTCGCCCATGACGGCGAAGATCACGGCGACGAGGTCTCGGCCACGACCTGGGCCAACTACGAGCGCATCAGGCTCGCGGGAACCCAGGGCGTCGGCGAACCGATCGACCTCGCCGTCCTCCCGGACCTCCGGGTCCTGCACACGACCCGCAACGGGCAGGTCCGCCTCACGGACCCGGCGCAGGGCACGACCACCGTCGTCAACCAGCTCGACGTCTACTCCAACTCGGAGGACGGGCTGCAGACGATCACCCTCGACCCGGACTTCGAGGAGAACGGCTGGGTCTACCTCTACTACGCACCCCGCATCATGGAGGCGCCGTACCCCGAGACGACCCCGGTCGGCTCGGCGCCGCGCGAGCTCCCCGCAGGCGAAGACGCCTCGTACTGGGACATCTGGAAGGGCTACAACCAGCTCAGCCGGTTCCAATGGGATGCCGAGTCGAACTCGCTCGACCTCGCGTCGGAGCAGGTCATCATCAAGGTCGAGGTCCAGCGCGGGCAGTGCTGCCACGTCGCCGGCGACGTCGCCTTCGACAACGACGGCAACGTGCTGCTCTCGACGGGCGACAACACGCCGGCGAGCACGCCCGGCGCCAGCGGCTACGCCCCGAACAACGACCGTCCCGGATGGAACCCCGGGTTCGACGCCCGCCGCGGGGCCGGCAACACCAACGACCTCCGCGGTGCGATCCTCCGGATCTCCGTCCAGGAGGACGGCAGCTACACGATCCCCGAGGGCAACCTGTTCGCGCCGGGCACGGCCGACACACGTCCCGAGATCTTCGTGATGGGCCTCCGCAACCCGTTCCGCATGGACTACGACACCGAGACCGGCGCCGTCACGTGGGGCGAGTACGGTCCCGACGCCGGAACGGCGAACGAGCTCCGCGGGCCGATGGGCTACGTCGAGTGGCAGTCGACCACCGTGCCGATGAACGGCGGATGGCCGTACTGCCACGGCCCGAACGCGAACTACAACGACTGGGACTTCGAGACGGCGACCCAGGGCGAGTGGTTCGACTGCGAGGGCACGCTCCTCAACACGAGCGCGTACAACACCGGGCTCGACCAGCTCCCGACGGCCACCGCACCGCAGCTCTGGTACGGCGACCGCCCCGAGCACCAGCCGTGGCCCGAGTTCGGTTCGGGCGGCCAGGCGCCGATGGGCGGCCCGACCTACCGGTACGACGAGGAGAACCCGTCGGAGACGAAGTTCCCGGAGTACTGGGACGGCAAGACCTTCATGGCCGAGTTCTCGCGCGACCGTGTCTTCGCCTTCTCGCAGGACGACCCCGACGGGCCGGTCACGAAGATCGAGGACTTCCTGCCCAACGCGGCACTGAACGCGGCCGGCATGCCTCCGTGGGACAACGTGATCGACTTCGAGTTCGGTCCCGACGGCTCGCTCTACGTGCTGGACTACGGCGACGGCTTCTTCCGCCCGAACCCCGACGCCGGCCTGTACCGCGTCGACTACGTCGAGGGCACCAAGGGCCCGCGCGTCATCCTCGACGCCTCGCCCACGTCCGGTGAGGGACCGCTCGAGGTCGACTTCGACGCATCCGAGTCGACCCACCCCGATGGGCTCGCACTGAGCTACGCGTGGGACTTCGAGGGCACCGGCACGTTCGAGGACGGTGAGGCGACCGCGTCGCACACCTTCACCGAGGACGGCCAGTACCAGGCCCGAGTGCGAGTCACCGATGAGGGCGGCCGCGTCAGCCTCGCGTCCGTCACGGTCACGGTCGGCAACACCGCGCCCGTCGTGGAGATCGTCACCCCGGCGAACGGCTCGTTCGCCGACTGGGGCGACGAGATCGAGTTCGAGGTCCGGGTGACCGACCCCGATGAGGAGATCGACTGCGAGCGCGTGCTGTGGAGCTACGGCCTCGGCCACGACAACACGCACACGCACCCGCTGTTCACGGGCAACGGCTGCACGGCGACCGTCGAGATGGCGCTCGAGGCCGGGCACGGCGAGACCGAGAACATCTACGCGCAGATCGGCGCCTCGTACACCGACCTGGGCACCGACACGGCGCCGGCGCTGACCGGTGACGACGTCACGCTGCTCAACCCGCGTGCGCTGCAGGCCGAGCACAACGACGCCCGCAGCGGCGACGTGACCGTCGTCGACGACGAGTCGGCCGAGGGCCTCCGCCACCTGGCGGGCCTGGACGCCGACGAGTGGATCGCCTACACGCCGGTCGAGTTCGGCGGCATCACGGGTGCCACCGTCCGCGCCTCGGGTGAGGGCGAGGTGTCGCTGCACTGGGGTGACGCGGACGCCGACGCCTTCGCGACCTTCGCGGTCGACTCCGAGGGCTGGGCGGATGTCTCGGTGCCGCTCGTGACCGTGCCGGAGGGCACCGGCCGCGTGGTCGTGACCTCGACGGGCGGGGTCGTGCTCGACCAGTTCGTGTTCACGACGTCGGTCGACGACATCCGGTCGCTCCTCGCGGCGCTGAATGCCGACGGGAGCATCACGCGCGGCGTCGAGGCCTCGTTCGGCGATGTCCTCGCCGAGGTGGACGCCGCCCTCGCGGCGGACGACACGGCGACGGCCATCTCCCGCCTCGAGTTCATCGCGGCGCAGGTCCCGAACCGGATCCGCACCGACGCCGACGCGGCCGCACTCGTGATCCGTGCGGTCGAGGCGGTGATCGCCGAACTCGAGTAGCACGCCCGCGGCGGCGGGGACCGTCCCCGCCGCCGCGCACCAGACCGGTGCGGTCGGAGAACGACCTTGGCGGGATCCGCCGGCCGCACCAAGAACGGATCGGGCCGTGTCCTTCGGGGCACGGCCCGTTCCCATGCCCGCGGCAGGCCGTTCGGCTCTGCCCTGTGAACGCCGCGCGGCGCTAGCCTTCGCTCATGATCCGCTTCCTGATCAACATCGCGATCTCGCTCGTCACGGCGGCCATCGGCCTGCTGGTCACGTCCTGGATCCTCCCGGACTTCCACCTCGACGCGGCCGGCTTCATCGTGGCGGTGCTCGTGTTCACCATCGCTCAGGCGATCCTCGCGCCGTTCATCTTCAACATGGCCCGGCAGTACGCCTCGGCGATCCTCGGCGGCATCGGACTCGTCTCGACCTTCGTGGCGCTCCTCATCGCGTCGCTGTTCCCGAACGGCATCCGCGTCGACGGCATCGTGACCTGGATCCTCGCGACCCTCATCATGTGGATCATCACGGCCCTCGGCACCTGGCTCCTCGGCCTCTGGTGGCTGAAGGGCCGCGTCGAGGAGCGGCGCGCGAACTCCTGAGCCCAGGGCCCAGGGCCCAGGGCTCAGGGCTCAGGGCTCAGGGCTCAGGGCTCAGGGCTCAGGGCTCAGGGCTCAGGACGGTACGCGAGCACCGGGCCGACGACGGAGACCCGGACCTCGGTGCCGCGCGGCACGAACTCCGAGGCGGTGACCCGCGCGCGCAGCCGCACGCCGTCGGCGAGCGCGAGGGCGAGCATCGCATCGTGCCCGGTGTACTCGACGTCGGTCACGATCCCGTCCAGGCCCTCGGCACCGCCGTCGACCGCGTCCGCGGCGCGGACGCGCGCCGTGCCGGTGGCGGATGCCGCGTCCGCGCGCACCACGCGCAGTTCCTCCGGGCGCACCAGCACGGTCGTGTCGGCGCCGTCCTCGGGCACGAGCCCCGCGGCATCCGCCACCGGCACGGCGCGCAGCCGGCCGATCGACGTCGCGACCTCGTCACCGTGGAGCACGCCGGGAAGGAACACCGCATCGCCGACGAAGCCGGCCACCCACGGCGTCGCGGGAGCCCGGTAGACCTCCTCGGGCGTGCCGAGCTGCAGCACCTCGCCGCCCCGCATGACCGCCACGCGGTCGGCGACCGAGAGCGCCTCCGCCTGGTCGTGCGTGACGAGGATGCCCGTGACGCCCTCGGCGCGCAGCAGCTCGCGCACCGCCGTGCGGAGGTCGGCGCGCAGCATCGGGTCGAGCGCGCCGAACGGCTCGTCGAGCAGCACGAGCTCGGGGCCTGCGGCGAGCGCGCGGGCGAGCGCCACCCGCTGCGCCTGGCCACCGGAGAGCTGGCCCGGCGCGCGCGACGCGAGCGGTGCGAGGTCGACGAGGTCGAGGAGGCGTCGCACCTCGTCGGACTTCGCCGCTCGCCGTGCCGCGCGCGACGAGCCGCGGCCCGCGAGCATGCCGAACGCGATGTTCTCGGCGACGGTGAGGTGCGGGAAGAGGGCCGCGTCCTGGGGCACCCAGCCGATGCGCCGCTTCTCGGGGGCGAGGTGGATGCCGTGCGTGGTCACCATGCGTTGGCCGATCCGGATCTCGCCGGACCGGGCGCGGAGCAGGCCCGCGATGGTGCGCAGCAGCGTCGTCTTCCCGCATCCGCTCGGCCCGACGATCGCGAGCAGCTCCCCGTGGGGGACCTCGACGTCGACGGCGTGCAGCACGGGCGCGCCCTCGTAGCCGACCGTCAGGTCGCGCACCTCCAACCGGCTCACGCGATCGCCTCCCGGGTCGCCTCACGTCCGGCGCGCGCGTCGGACAGCAGGAACGCGGGCACCGCGGCGACCAGCAGCAGTGCGACCGCGTAGGGCGCGGCGGCGCCGTAGGCGGAGATGTCGGTGCGCTGCCAGAGCTCGACAGCGAGCGTGTCGGTGCCCGTCGGGCGCAGCATGAGGGTCGCGGGGAGCTCCTTCATCGCCGAGACGGCGGCGAGGAGCGCGGCCGCGAAGATGCCGGGGCGCGCGAGGCGCGCGGTGACCGACCACCACGTTCGGGCGCGCGAGGCGCCGAGCGTGCGCGAGACGTCCTCGAGCGAGATCGGCACCTGGCCCGTCGCGGCGCGGATCGACCCGATGGCCTTCGGCATGAACAGGATGCCGTAGCCGAAGGCGAGCACGAGAGCCGTCTGGTACAGGGCCGGGACGACGCTCAGCGAGAAGAACACCAGGGAGAGCCCCACGACGATGCCGGGCAGTCCGAGCGCGAGGTAGCCGGCGGACTCGATGCCCCGGACCATCCGCCCCCGGTGACGGGCCGCGAGCACGCCGATCGGCAGGGCGAGGGCGACGGCGACGACCGCCCCGCCGGCGGAGAGCAGCACGGTGTTCCCGATCGCCCGTCCAAGGTTCGCCCCGTCGAACGCCTGCAGCGTCTCGGCCGTGAGCACGCGGCCGAGGAGCACCGAGACCGGCACGACGACCGCCACGGCGGGAACGAGGGCGAGCAGGGCCATGCCCGGAGCGGTCCACGACCCGAGTCGCGTCATCCGTCGCCGCCCCGCCGCGGGCGCGGCCTGGATTCGGCGCGCCGCACGCCCGCGCGCGACCTGCTCGCCGATCACCACGATCAGCGCGAGCCCCACGAGGAGCACCGCGAGCACCGCGGCCTCGTCTCGGCTGAAGCTCGCCGAGTACGCCTGCTGGATCGCGGTCGTGAGCACGGGGAACCGGAACAGCGCGACGCCGCCGAAGTCGCTCAGCGTGTACAGGCACACGAGCAGCGCGCCCGCCAGCACGGCGGGCCGGATCTGCGGCCAGGTGCCGAGCATGAACGAGCCGAACGGGCCGCGACCGAGCGTGCGGGCGACGTCGTCCAGTCCGGTGCTGCCGATCCGCATGGCCGCCGCGACCGGGAGCGTGACGTAGGGAACCGACACGAAGCTGAGCACGAGCCACGCGGCCCAGAAGCCCTTCATCGACGGCTGCCAGGCGAGCCATCCGTACGCTGCGAGGTACGACGGCATCGCGAGCGGCAGCGCCGCCAGGACGGCCCACGCGCCACGCCAGCGCAACCGGGCGCGCGCGAGCAGGAACGCGCTCGGCACGCCGAGCGCGACCGCGGTCAGGGTGACGGATGCCGCGAGCAGCACCGAGTTGCCGACGAGCAGGGGGATCCGCGGCCGCTCGAAGACCGCTGCGAGCTCGCCCGGGTCGGCCGAGGCCACGCGCACCACGAGGTGGACGACCGGGATCGCGGCGAGGGCGACCGCGGCGAGGGATGCCGCGATGAGCCCCCACGGGCGGCGGGGGCTCGGCGTCGCGACTCGATCGGTCATGTCAGGTCCAGCGTAGGCGTGCGGGGCTGGGCTCCCGCCGGGTCTCCGGCCGCGTCATCCGCTCGCCCCGCGGGCTCAGATGAGGCCGTTGTCGGCGAGGAGCTGCTGCGACTCGCCGACCGAGTCGAGGTCGCTGAGGTCGAGGCCCGGGTTCAGGAGCGTGTCGATCGCCGGCAGGCCCTCGGGCGCGTCGACGCCGGGCAGCAGCGGGTACTCGAAGGTCTCCTCGACGAAGTACTGCTGCGCCTCCTCGGAGACGAGGAACTCGACGAAGGCGCGGGCGGCGGCGTCGTCGGCGGCGTCGTCCAGGATGGCGGCGCCCGTGACGTTGACGATGCCGCCGGGGTCGCCGGGCAGGAACTTCAGCTGTGCGCGCATGTTCTCGGCGCCCACCTCGGCGGCCTGGCGGAACCAGTAGTAGTGGTTGATGAGGCCGAGCTGCGCCTGCCCGGTGTTCACGAGGTCGAGCGAGGCGAGGTTGTTCTCGGTGAGCTCGGGGTCGTTGGCGGCCATGCCCTCGACCCAGGCGGCAGCCGCCTCCTCGCCCTCCAGCACGCGCAGGGCGGTGACGAACGACTGGAAGCTCGCGTTGCCGGGTGCGAACGCCACCTCGCCGGACCATTCCTCGCCGGTGAGGTCGTCGACGGTGTCGGGCACCTCGTCCTCGGAGAGCTGCTCGCCGTCGTACGCGATGACTCGGGCGCGGCCGGTGACGCCGATCCACGAGTCGTCCTGCGAGGTGAAGCCGTCCGGGATCAGGTCGGCGAGCTCCGCCGGGATCTCGGCGACGAGGCCGGCGTCGGCGAGTGCGCCGAGCGCGCCGGCGTCCTGCGACAGGAACACCTCGGCGGGGGTGCGGTCGCCCTCCTCGAGGAGCAGCGCCGTGAGCTCGGGGGTCGCGGCGTAGCGCGCCTCGACGCGGATCCCGGTCTCCTCCTCGAACTGCTCGATGAGCGGCCCGACGAGGCCTTCGTCGCGACCGACGTAGACCGTGAGCGTCTCGGCGTCGTCGGCCGGTGCGGTGCAGCCGGTGAGGGCGAGTGCCGCGGCCGCGAGGCCGGCTCCGGCGAGGACGATTCGGCGTCGTGCGCGCATGGGCGTAGTGGCTCCAACGATCGATGGGAAGGTGAGGGCCCGTCGAGTGCGGGCGAACTTAGCTTAGCCTCACCTGCGTTCGGCCTCGACCTCGGACGTCATCGTGCGAGCCCGGCGGCGCTTGACGTGCACCGAGGTCGGAGCTATGGTTAAGCACTTCATTAATTAAGGAGTCGCTTACATGGCGGATGCCGACGACGAGCTCAGCCTCGTCTTCCGCGCCCTCGCCGACCCGACCAGGCGTGCGATGCTGTCTCGCCTGCACCGCGGGCCCGCGACCGTCGGCGAACTCGCCGAGCCGTTCCCGATCAGCCGACCGGCCGTTTCACAGCACCTCGCGGTGCTCGAGCGGGCCGGACTCATCGAACGCACCGTCAGTGCGCAGTGGCGCACCTGCACGCTGCGCACGGAACCGCTCGACGAGGCGTCCGAGTGGGTCGAACGGCACCGCGGCGAGTGGAACGAGCGATTCGACCTGCTCGACGAGCAACTCCGCAGGATGAGAAGGGGGACCCCATGACCGGTCAGACCGACGCGCAGTTCACCATCACCCGCATCTTCGATGCGCCCCGAGAGCTGGTCTGGCGCGCCTGGACCGAGTCCGCGGACGCGGCCGAGTGGTGGCACCCGCGCGGCATCGCCATCAAGGAGGGCAGCGTCTCCGTCGATGCCCGGCCCGGCGGCCGGTACGCCTACACGATGGTGAATCCCGCCGACGGCAGCGAGTACCCGACCACGGGCGTCTACCGCGAGGTCGACCCGCCTCGGCGGCTCGTCTTCACCTGGACGTCGCCCGGCGACCCGGATGAGACCGCCCCCGTCATCACGGTGGACCTGCGGGAGCTCGAAGGAGACCGCACCGAGATGCTGTTCCACCTTCGCGGGTTCCCCGGCGAACCCGGCGACGAGAACGTGTACGACGGCTGGGACTCGGCATTCGACCTCCTCGGCGAGCAGTTGACGGCGAGGATCCGCTGATCGGACCTGTCGGTGCGGCGGCCGTCGGCCCGTCAGACCCGGGGCTCCGATCCGGAGGGGTCGAGCGCGGCCGCCCCGGCAGCCTCGGTCGGTACCGCCGCAGGCTGCACGGCCTCGCCTGCGGGAACGGAGGTCTCGTTGCCGCGATACGTCTCCGAGAGCAGCCGGTAGGACCTCGTCGTGAACGCGAGCAGCGCGGCCGCGATGGTCGCGAGCCCGCCGAAGACGAACACGAGCGCGATGCCGCGCGCGTCGCCGTCGCCGAGCAACCAGCCCCACGTGGCCCGACCCGACGGATCCTCCATGTAGGGGATGATCCAGAACTCCGCGATCGGAGCGATGAGGAACGCCGTGATCGGCGCGGCCGCGGACTCGACGGCTGAGGCGAACCCGAAGACCCTGCCCTGTCGGCGGAACGGCACGACCTTCTGGATCACGGTCTGCTCGGCCGCCTCCACGACGGGGATCAGGCACATGTACAGCCAGATGCCGGCCGCATAGAGCCACCACTGCTCGCGGATGGTGAAGGCGGCGCCGAGCACGCCCATCGCGACCACGACGAGGAGCATCGTCCGGATCGGGTTCCTGCCGAGTCCGAACCTGGCGATCACCAGGCCGCCGATGATGAAGCCCGTCGCGGTGACGCCGAGCACGATGCCCCACACCTCGACCGAGAAGATCGTGAGCCCGTACGGGTCCATGAGCGCCAGGTAGAGGCCGCCGATGAGGTTGTTGAAGGTGGCGAAGACGATGAGGGCGGCCAGGCCGGGCACGACCCGGATGGCGCGGATGCTGCCGCGCAGGTCCACGATCGGCTCGCGGCCCGCCTCGCGCGCAGGCTGCTCCTCCGGGACGCGGAGGAACAGGAGGTGGACGAGCGCCACGAGCGTCAGGGCGACCGCGATCGCCAGCGTCCATCCCATGCCGAGGAACCCGATCGCGAGCCCGCTGAAGACGCTCGTCACGATGAAGGCCACGCCCTGCACCGTGCCCACCAGTCCGTTCGCGTTCGCGTGGCGCTCGACCGGAACGAGCAGCGTCACCGTCGTCGACAGCGCGATGTTGCGCATGTGCTCGATGACCGATCCGAAGAGGATGATCCCGGCGAACGCCCAGAACCACGGCCCGCCGAGGTCGACGAGCGCGGACTCGGGCTGCAGCAGGTAGATCCCGCCGGCGACGACGAACGAACCGAGCGTGACGAGGCTCGAGAACCGCATCACCTGGATCTTGCGGTGCCGATCGACGATGGTGCCGAAGAGCATCGCGAAGAAGGCGATGAGGAGCATGTAGACGCCGCCGATGATGCCCGTCGCGAGCACCGACCGGGTCTCGAGGTACACCCAGAACGTCAGCGCGAACCACAGGAAGCTCGTCGTGACGTTCGCGAGGGCCGTGTTGACGAGCACCTGCAGGAACGTGCGCATGCCGTTCGCGGGCGGCACCGCGTCGGCCGACGCATCGGAACCGTCAGCGGCGCGGTCGGTCGCTCTCACCTCTTCGGACATGGGGGTGAGCGTAGGCCGCACCGCCGACATCCGGAACCCCGCGCCATCGACGGACCGGACGGCGGAACGGGCCCGCCCGCTCGTCTGGGAGAATCGTCCGGTGACCCCTGAGTTCCAGCCCCTGCACGACACCGCCTTCCGCGGCTTCGCCTCCGACAACTACTCCGGCGTGCACCCCGAGGTGCTCGCCGCGATCGCCGGGGCGAACGGCGGGCACCAGGTCGCCTACGGCGACGACGACTACACCGGTCACCTCCACGAGGTGTTCGCCCGCCGCTTCGGCGACCCGGTCGAGGTGTACCCGGTGTTCAACGGCACGGGCGCGAACGTCACGGCGCTGCAGTCGATGCTCCCGCGCTGGGGCGCGGTGATCGCGGCATCCACCGCCCACATCAACGTCGACGAGGGCGGTGCGCCCGAGCGCGTCGGCGGCATCAAGCTCCTGACGGTGCCCACGGTCGACGGCAAGCTCACGCCCGAGCTCGTCGACCGCGAGGCGTGGGGCTGGGGCGACGAGCACCGCGCCCAGCCGCTCGTCGTCTCGATCACCCAGACGACCGAGCTCGGCACGGCGTACTCCGTCGACGAGATCCGGGCGCTCGCCGACCACGCGCACGAGCGCGGGATGACGCTGCACATGGACGGGGCGCGGATCTCGAACGCCGCGGCATCCCTCGGCCTGCCCCTCCGGGCGTTCACGCGCGACGCGGGCGTCGACGTGCTGAGCTTCGGCGGCACCAAGAACGGCGCGCTGCTCGGCGAGGCGATCGTGGTGCTGAACCCCGCGGCATCCGAGGGCCTGAAGTACCTGCGCAAGCTCAACATGCAGCTCTCGTCGAAGATGCGCTTCGTGTCGGCCCAGCTCATCGCGCTGCTCGACGGCGACCTGTACCTGCGGAACGCGTCGCACTCGAACGCCATGGCGCGCCGCCTCCGCGACGCGCTCGACGCCGGCATCGCCGCCGGCGAGCTGCCCGGCCTGTCGTTCACGCAGCAGACGCAGTCGAACGGCGTGTTCGCGGTGCTGCCCACCGGTGTCGCCGACCGCCTGCGCGAGCGCGGCTTCAAGTTCTACGACTGGGATGCCGCGAAGAACGAGGTGCGCTGGATGTGCTCGTTCGACACGACCGAGGACGACATCGACGCGTTCGTGGCGGGAATCCGCGACGAGCTCGCGCGCACGGCCGCCTGAGCCTGCCGGTCGGCGTCGCCGGTCGCCGGCGCGCCCGGTCGCGTCGGGAATATCCCGAGGATCCATGCGTTGTAATGGATTGGGACGACGGTGTCCCGGCACGACCATCGGAACCGCTCGGAAGGCACCGTCACCATGACCCTCGTCGACACCTCGCGCCACGTCCCCACGGACGCCCCGCTCATCGCCCCCCTCGTGGAGCGCTGGAGCCCCCGCGCCTACGACCCCACCGCCGAGCTCTCGGAGGAGAGCCTGCGGACCCTGCTCGAGGCCGCCCGCTGGGCGCCGTCGGCCAACAACGTCCAGCCGTGGCGCTTCATCGTCGCGCGGCGGGGCAGCGCGGCGTTCACCGCCGTGCACGACGCGCTCATGGGCTTCAACCAGGCGTGGGCCGACTCGGCCGCGGCGCTCGTCGTGAACGTCGCCGAGACCGTCGACGAGGCCGGCACCCCGCGCCCGTGGGCCAAGTACGACCTCGGCCAGGCCGTCGCCTACATGTCGCTCCAGGCCCAGCACGACGGCCTGCACACCCACCAGATGGGCGGCTTCGACGCAGCCCGCCTCGCCGAGGCGTTCGGCCTGCGCGCCGGCCTCGACGTCGTCTCGGTCACCGCGATCGGCAAGGTGGGCGACGCGTCGGCCCTTCCCGAGCCGCTCCGCGAGCGCGAGGTCGCCCCGCGCAGCCGCAAGCCGCTCGACGAGATCGTCATCGCCGCGGCCTGATCGGGCCGTGCCCCGAGGCGGGGCGGATGTCGCGGGCCGCGGCATCCGCCCCGTCTCGCGTCACCGCGTCACCGCGTCACCGCCTCACCGCGTCACCGCGTCACCGCGGGAGGAACTTCCGAGCGACACGCCGACGAGAGCGGGCCGACACGCCGCACGCCGCGGGAAAGTTCCTCCCGGGGCGACGCGGCGTCCTGCGTGGCCGCCTACGGACGCAGCAGCACCGTGATCGCGCGGCGGCCGGCCCGACGGCCTCGACGACGCCGACGAACTCGTGCGCGGCGCGGCGCGGTGCGGGCGTGCGTGGGCGTGACGCCGCGGCACGGCCACAGGTCGGACCCGCACACGCAGGCGGCGACGACGCGCACGACGGCGTCGCCACCGGTCGAGAGTTCGGGGTCGGGTACCTCTTCGAAGCGGATGCCCCGGGCTGCCTGGATCACGGTGGCGAGCATGCGTGCGAGCCTGCGCGGCCGCCCGGCGGCGCGAGTCCACGCGTACGCGGCGGGCTCACACGTGCGGCACGAACTCCTGCCACGCGCGGCGCTTCCTGCGCCGGGGATCGGCGACGACGCGATCGACGGCGTCGAACACGAGCGTGCGGCGGTGCCGCTCGTCGTAGCGGGGCCAGTCGTCTCCGGGTGCGGCGGATGCCGCGAACCCGGTCCAGTGCGCCTGCATCCGGCGCCCGACCGCGCGGAACATGCGCCGGCCCCCGAGCACGGTCAGCCCGGCGCCGACCGGGGTGTCGAACTTCTCGAACAGGGCGAACAGCTCGAGGCCGTGGGTCGCGTCGAGGCCGAGCCACCGCGCCGCGCGCGGCGCCGCGTCGAACCGGTAGCACCAGGTCGGGGCGTGCCGGGAGTGCCGCTCGGCCACCTTGACGCTCGGGAACCAGAACGTGAAGTCGCCCGCGAAGTCGGCCGCGGCACGGCGCTCGGGCAGGCCCGGGTAGCGCGCCTTGATCGCCTTGCGCGACCGCTTGGCGGTGTTGGCGAAGATGGCGCGGATGCGCGGCTTCGTCGTCGGCAGGATGTCGATGCGCCCCTCGAACAGCGAACCCTCGCGGTCGTTCGTGCCGATGATGAGCGGCACGCGGTGCGCGAGCCCGTCGCGGAACGCGTCGAGCGGTCGGTGCGGCAGGAACTCGCCGTCGATCACGGGGGCGAGCGCGATCGTGCCGGGGTGCTCGTCCGGCGTCCTGACGGTGAGCTCGGTCGTCGCATCGGCCAGCCGCATCGGATCGGTCGTGCGCAGCATCGCCGCGGCATCCTCCGGTGCCTCGCTGTCGAGGTCGTCGTCGTCGACCATGCGGGCGAGGATCCGCACGTACTCCGCCGCCCAGCGCTGCGCGATCTCGGGCGCGTAGACGGCGTTGGCAGGTGAGCTCTGCGCGATCGCCCGCGCGAAGAGCCCTTCGGCGGCGGGCACGGCGAGCAGGGTCGTGACCGAGTTGCCGCCCGACGACTCGCCGAAGAGCGTGACGCGATCGGGGTCGCCGCCGAAGGCGCGGATGTTCCGGCGCACCCACTCGAGCGCCGCGACCTGGTCGCGCAGGCCCAGGTTCACCTCGAGCGGATGCTCCGGCCGCGAGTAGGCGCGCAGGTCGAGCCAGCCGAGCGCACCGAGCCGGTAGTCGATCCCGACGTAGACGACGCCGTGCTCGCGCGCCATCCGCTCGCCCTGGCGGGGGTACTCGGCGGCGGAGCCGACGCTGTAGGCCCCGCCGTGCACGAACACCATGACCGGCCGGAGCGCGCCGTCGTGGTCGGCGTCGGGGGCGGTGACGTTGAGGCGCAGGCAGTCCTCGCTCCGCGCGAGGTGCTCGGCCGCGCCGAGGAACTGCCCGCGCCGGTGCTGCGGCGCGACGGGTCCGAAGCGTGTCGCGTCCCGGATGCCGTCCCAGGGGGCGGGCGGCACGGGCGCGCGGAACCGGCGGGCGCCCGCGGGGGCGGCGGCGTACGGGATCCCCCGCCACTGCCGCGTGCCGCGGCGGCGTCGCCCGCGGATCGCGCCCGTGTCGAGTTCCACGACCGATGACGCGTCCGACAGCACCCCCGGTGACATGCCCTCGACGGTACGTCCGCAGGGTGAACGGCGGGTTGCGGATGCGGCGGCCGCGCTACTCCTCCACGATCTCCGCGTCGATCACGTCGTGCTCTCCGCCCTCGGGCCCGACGCCCGCCTCGGGCGCGCGCGTCACCGTGAGGTGGTCGCCGTCCGGCGCGAGGCCCACCACGACCGTGTCGCCGTCGCGGATCTCGCCGGCGAGCAGCGCACGCGCGAGCCGGTCGGCGACCTCGGTCTGGATGAGCCGGCGCAGCGGCCGCGCCCCGTAGAGCGGATCGTAGCCCCGGTCGGAGAGCCAGGTCCGCGCGTCGGGCGTGACGCCGAGCTCGAGCCGGCGCTCGTGCAGGCGGGTCGTGAGCCGGTCGATCTGCAGGTTGACGATCTCGCCGAGCTCGTCGTGCGAGAGCGTGGAGAAGACCACGAGGTCGTCGAGCCGGTTCACGAACTCCGGCTTGAACGACTGGCGGACCGCCGCCATGACGGCGGCCTCCTTCTCCTCCCACGAGAGCGTCGGGTCGATGAGGAACTGCGAGCCGAGGTTGGACGTGAGCACGAGGATCACGTTCCGGAAGTCGACGGTGCGGCCCTGGCCGTCCGTCAGCCGACCGTCGTCGAGCACCTGGAGCAGCACGTCGAACACCTCGGGGTGCGCCTTCTCGACCTCGTCGAGCAGGATCACCGAGTACGGGCGGCGGCGCACGGCCTCGGTGAGCTGGCCGCCCTGCTCGTAGCCGATGTAGCCCGGAGGGGCGCCGACCAGGCGCGACACCGAGTGCTTCTCGCCGTACTCCGACATGTCGATGCGCACCATGGCGTGCTCGTCGTCGAAGAGCACGAAGGCGAGGGCCTTGGCGAGCTCGGTCTTGCCCACGCCGGTCGGGCCGAGGAACAGGAACGACCCGGTGGGCCGGTCGGGGTCGCTGACGCCGGCCCGTGCGCGGCGCACGGCGTCGGCGACGGCCGCGACCGCGGGTCGCTGGCCGATGACGCGGCGTCCGAGCTCGGATTCGAGGTGGAGCAGCTTCTCGGTCTCGCCCTGCATGAGCCGGCCGACGGGGATGCCGGTCCACTGCGCGATGACCGCGGCGATGTCCTCCTCGGTCACCTGCTCGTTGACCATGCGCGGCTCGTCGGGCGCCTGCTCTGCCTGCTCCGCCGCCTCGAGGTCGCGCTGCAGCTGCGCGATGGTCTCGTACTCGAGCTTCGACGCCTTCGCGTAGTCGGCCTCGCGCATCGCGCGATCGCGCTCGGTGACGGCCTCGTCGAGCCGCTTCTTGAGCTCGCCGACGCGGTTCAGCGACATCCGCTCGCGCGACCAGCGCTCCTCGAGCGCGGCCAGCTCGCGTTCGTTCTCGAGGAGCGTCTCGTGCAGGCGCTCGAGCCGCTCCTTCGACGCGTCGTCCTTCTCCTTCTTCAGCGCGAGCTCCTCGAGCCGCATCCGGTCGACCTGGCGCTTGAGCTGGTCGATCTCGACCGGGCTCGAGTCGATCTCCATCTTGAGGCGCGACATCGCCTCGTCGATGAGGTCGATCGCCTTGTCGGGCAGCTGCCGCGCGGAGATGTACCGGTTGGAGAGCGCGGCGGCGGCCACGAGGGCGGCGTCGGTGATGGTGACCCCGTGGTGGGCCTCGTACCGGCCCTTCAGTCCGCGCAGGATGGCGACGGTGTCCTCGACGCTGGGCTCGCCGACGAAGACCTGCTGGAAGCGGCGCTCGAGCGCGGCGTCCTTCTCGACGTACTCGCGGTACTCGTCGAGCGTGGTCGCGCCGATGAGCCGCAGCTCGCCGCGGGCGAGCATGGGCTTCAGCATGTTGGAGGCGGCGACGGACCCCTCGCCGCCGCCCGCGCCCATCAGCAGGTGGAGCTCGTCGACGAAGGTGATGATGCGCCCCTCGGCCTCGTTGATCTCCTTGAGCACGGCCTTGAGCCGCTCCTCGAACTGGCCGCGGTACATGGCGCCCGCGACGAGCGCCGAGATGTCGAGCGCGACGAGCTGCTTGTCCTTCAGCGAGTCGGCGACGTCGCCGGCCACGATGCGCTGGGCGAGCCCCTCGACGACGGCGGTCTTGCCGACACCGGGCTCGCCGATGAGCACGGGGTTGTTCTTGGTGCGCCGGGTGAGCACCTGGCTGACGCGGCGGATCTCGGCGTCGCGACCGATGACCGGGTCGAGCTTGCCCTGGCGGGCGATCTCGGTGAGGTTGACGCCGTACTGTTCGAGCGCCGACTTCTGCTCCTCCTGAGAGCTCGGCGCGCCCTGCATGTTGGCCACGGGGCTCCTTTCGACAAAGTTGAGTCTACTACGCTCAACTTGCGCACCGTGAGCGGCATTCCGGATGCCGCTCGCGTGCGGCCCGGGAACGGCACCGGGACGCACGGGAATCACGACGCGGACGCGCGCGTTACCGTGGAACGACACCCGAACAAGGAGGAACGGATGCCGCTCGAGGGCGACTACGCACCCAGCACGGCCAAGTGGGCACGCGACCAGGCCGAGACCTACGAGGCGACGGGAGGTCGAGAGGCGAACTCGCTGCGCGGCAGGCCCGTCATCGTGCTGACGACGGTCGGCGCGAAGAGCGGGAAGCTCCGCAAGACCGCGCTCATGCGCGTCGAGCACGACGGCGAGTACGCGGTCGTCGCGTCGCAGGGCGGCGAACCCGTCCACCCGGCGTGGTACTTCAACATGAAGCAGCAGCCGCGCGTCGAGCTCCAGGACCGCGAGGTCAAGCGCGAGTACCTGGCCCGCGAGGTCACGGGCGCCGAGAAGGAGCTGTGGTGGGGTCGCGCGACCGAGGTCTGGCCCGACTACGACGGGTACCAGGCGAAGACCGACCGCGAGATCCCGATCCTCGTGCTCACCCCGCTCGAGGCCGAGGCGACCGCGGACGACGCGGAGGACGCGGAGCACGACGGCACCGCGGCCTGACGACGGCGGGCGCCCCGGGCCTCACAGCCACTGCATGGTGAACGCCCGCCCGAGCACCCCGCGAAGCCCCGGCAGGCCGAGCACGCGCACCGCCGCGTTGCGGGTCCGCAACCGCAGGCCCGTCGCGGGTGCGCCCATGCGCATGTTGAACGCGGCCTGCCGCGTCGCGCGCAGCGCGGCCGCCCGCCGCGACCGGTCGTAGGCCGCGAACACGTCGATCGGGGCGGCCGCGGCGAGCGCGCCGGCGAGCTCCCGGTCGAGGTGCACGGCATCGCTCCATCCGAGGTTCATGCCCTGCCCGCCGATCGGGCTGATCTCGTGCGCGGCGTCGCCGACGAGCACGACACGGCCCGAGGCCATCGGGTGGGCGACGTGCTGCGCCGCCACGAACGCGGTTGGCGTGGTCGCGGCATCCGTGTCGAACGACGAGCCGGTGCGGGACTCGACGACGGTCGCGACCGCTGCGGCGTCGAGCTCGGCGGGCTCGCGTCGGACCCGCGCGACCCAGCGTCGCCGGCCGCCCGGCAACGGGAAGGACTCGACGACCCCCGCCGACTCGAAGTGCAGCAGCGCGGTCTCGGGCGCCCCCGTGTCGTCGCGCGTGTCGCACATGACGTACGACGCGCGGCCGCGACGCGGCTTCCAGTCGGCGCCGATGAGCGAGCGGATGCCGCTGCGCACGCCGTCGGCGCCGACGGCGTAGCGCGCCGGCACGTCCACCTGCGACTCGCCGTCGACCGCATGCACCACGAGGTGCGTGCCACGGTCGGTGACGCCCGTGACCTCGACGCCGCGCCGGATCGAGACGGTCCGGGCGCTGTCGATCCGCTCCTCGAGGAGGGCCTCCACCTCGAGCTGCGGCAGGGAGTGCACCAGCCCCGAGCGGGGGAACTTCAGCCGGCCGAGCGTCCGCCCGTCGCACGTGACGCGGCCGTCGCGGATCACGACGGCCCGGCGGCGCACCTCGTCGCCGATGCCCGCGGCCGCCAGGGCGCGGAGCCCGGGCGGGTGGATGCCGATGGCGCGCGAGGGCGTGGTGGCCGGGTCGGGTGCGTGCCGTCGCTCGAGGACCACCGCGTCGAGGCCGCGGCGCGCGAGGAGGCACGCGAGCAGGAGCCCCACGGCGCCGCCGCCGACCACGACCACGTCGTGCATCGGTCGCACGCCCGACTGAGGCTCACTCATCCGGGATCTCGCTGCCCCACACCAGTTCGAGCCTCGACGGGAAGCCGCGCTTGACGCGCCACCCGCGCGGGATGGCGCGCGCGAGCTCGGGCGCGGTGTGGCTGCGCCGGATCGACGTGAGCCCGTCGGGGCGGATGAACGAGCCCGCCAGCACGTTCCAGGCGAACGGCAGCGTCGCGGCCCAGAACCCCAGGTAGGCGCCGCGGCTGCGCTCGATGTCGCCGTGCACCCCGATGCCGCCCGGCGCCACGAGCCGCTCCGTGTCGGCGAGCAGCGCGCCGAGCTCCGCGGCGCCGAGGTGGTGCAGCACGTGGTTCGACCAGACCACGTCGAACGTCTCGCCCTCGGAGACGAGGTCGGCGGTCGTCGCCACGCGGGTCCGGAAGCCCGACGTCGCGAAGCGCGACGCGGCCGCCACGGCACGCTCGTCGGGGTCGATCGCCACGATCTCGAGGCGCAGGCCGTCGCGCGCGGCGAGCTGGAGGATCCGGTACGGCAGGTCCCCGCCGCCCACGCCGATGTCGAGCAGGCGAGCCCGGTGCGTGGTCCCCAGTCGCGGCCGCACCCACTCCTCGTACACGGCCGCCGGCCGCGACACGATGCGGTTCACGAGCCCGAACCGGTGGAACGTGCGCTCGAGTTCCGCGGGGTCGGCCGCCGGGTCGTCCATCAGCTCGCGCGCGTCCACGTCCCTGTGGTCGAGCGTGGCGAGCGCGTGCAGCAGCCCCGGCCCGCCGACGTCAGGTCGCGGCATCCGTCACCCCTTCACCGTCAGCAGCGCGGACTCGACGGTGAGTCCCGGTCCGAACGCCATCGCCGCGACGCGGTCGCCGTCCTCCGACGACGCGCGATCGAGGATGTTCCGCAGCACGAAGAGCACGGTGGCGCTCGACATGTTCCCGAAGTCGCGCAGCGTCTCGCGCGCGGGCTCGAGTTGCGGCTCGGTGAGCTTCAGCCGCGCCTCGACCTTGTCGAGGATGCTCCGACCGCCCGGGTGGATCGCCCAGTGGGCGACGCGCTCGCCCGCGGCATCCGTCGCGAGCCCGTCGGCGAGGTCGTCGTCGGCGGCGAACAGCGGTTCGAGCGCCCCGGTGATGTGGTCGTCGATGATCGCGGGCACCGCGTTGGAGAGCACCATCTCGAAGCCGTGGTCGCCGATCTTCCACGCCATGTCGCCCTCGCCCACGGGCGTGATGCGGGTCTCGAACCGATCGAGCGCGAACGCGCGCTCGCCGTCCTCCAGCGGGCGCGCCGTGACCACGCCGGCGCCGGCGCCGTCGGCGAACAGCGACGAGGCGACGATCGTGTCGGGGTCGTTGGAGGAGCGCAGGTGCAGCGTGCAGAGCTCGACGCTGACGACGAGGACGACCGCATCGGGGTCCGCGACGCAGAACTGCGCGGCCGTCCGCAATGCGGGCATCGAGGCGTAGCAGCCCATGAACCCGAGGTGGTAGCGCTGCACCGCAGGCCCGAGCCCGAGGTCGCGCACGAGCATGTAGTCGGGCCCCGGCGCGTAGAAGCCCGTGCACGAGACCGTCACGACGTGCGTGATGTCGGATGCCTCGATCCCGGGCGTCGCGTCGATGGCGCGCCGGCCCGCCTCGAGGTACATCTTCGTCGCCTCGACCGCGTAGATCTCGTTGCGCGCCTTCGTGCCCGGCATCAGCAGGTCGCCCGTCGTCCGGTCGAAGAACACCGGCTCGTCGTCGCGCTCGTCGAACGTGAGCTCCTCGAGCACGCTGTAGCGGCGTTCGATCCCCGACACGTCGAACGACGTCGTGATGATCCGCTGCGCGAGCCGGTTCAGGCCCGGCTGCGCGGCGAACACGTCGCGAACGGCCGGCTGCGGCAGCACGGTCGCGGGAACGGCCGTCGACAGCCCCCTGAGATGCACCCCCGCGCTCATGCCGTCGCCCTCGGATCGGTTCGTCGCTGCGGCATGGGTGCCCCCTCTCCCCGCTTGCAGACTAGCCGCGCGGGCCGCCGTCGATCCAGCGTCGCGGGCGCATCCACGGCTCGTGTTCAGCCGGATCGCGCCGCGACCCGGGCGAGCGCGTCGCGGTGCGCCGTCCGGCCCGGCTCGGGCGTGGACTCAGGCTCGTTCATCCGATGCGGGTTCCGGGGCGGATGCCGCCGCGCTCTCCGCCGTCTCGGCGTCGGGCGGCGCGGCGCCCGTGGTCGCCCCAGGCGGCACCTGGGCGGACGCGTTCCCGGAGAGCCAGCGCAGCCACCCGTTCCCGTCGCCGAGCAGCGCCTCGCGCGCCGCGAGGGTGAGCGGGATCGACAGGATGGCCCCCAGCGGGCCGATCACGAACGTCCAGAACACGACCGAGAAGAAGCTCAGCGTGAGGGAGAGATCCACCGCGTCGCTCACGAACTTCGGCTGCACCAGCACCTGCAGGACGACGTTGACGACGGAGTAGACAGCGATCACGACGAGGAGGAGCGGCACGCCTCCGACGACGAACGCGAGGACCGCGGGCGGGATGAGCCCGAGCACGAACCCGATGTTCGGGACGAAGTTCGTCACGAACGCGAGGATCGCCCACACCGCAGGGATGGGGATCCCGAGCGCCCACAGCGCGAGGCCGTCGATGATCGCGACGATCGCGCCGAACGACGCGTTCACGACGTAGTAGCGGCGGATGGACGAGTTGAGCGCGCGGATGCGCACCAGCCTGGGTCGGATGCCGGCGCCGAAGGCGGCCTCCGCACGCCGGTACCGTGCCGCGTCGGCGGCCATGAAGATCACGTAGGCGAGCACGAAGAACGCGGCGGTCAGGAACCCGAGCAGCCATCCGCCGAAGCCCTGGGCGAGGTCGACCAACGCCGACGGGTCGAGCGCGGAGGCCGTCGCGTCCGCCAGCTGGTCGCCGAGCCCGACCGATGCGAGCCACGAGGCGACGGATGCCACGGCCGCCTGCAGCTCGTCGACGACGTCGAGCACGAGGTCGGCGAACTCGACGCCGGCGAACACGAGCAGCGCCGCGAGCACCGCGAGGATCAGGTACACGACCGCGATCACCACGGTCGTCGCCGCCCACCCGGGCCACCCGCGCCGCTCCAGCGGATGCCGGATCGGATGCGCGATCACGACGAGCACGAGGGCGAGGGCGAGCGGGGCGACGAGCTCGCGCCCGAACCAGAGCGCGACGAGCACGAGCAGGGCGGCGATGACGGTAACGGCCCCGCGCAGGCTCGGGCCGCCGGAGACGCTCGGGCCGCCGGGGACGGGGAGGGGAGGCGCCTGATCGGTCACGGACCCCACGATAGGCGGCGCCTCCCCTTCCGTCGTCACGGCAGCACGATGTCGAACGACGGGTCGCCGGGCTGCAGGACCGACAGCAGCCGATCGAGCACCTCCACGTCGCCGGTGCGCTCGATACCCGGGCTCTCGCGGTCGCCGCCGAGGAGTGCGAGCATGCGCGGCTTCGACAGGGCCGTCGTCGCCTGCGCGCTCGCCTCGTCGGCCGGCTTCTCGACGTACACGAGCACGCCGTTGCGGAGCGTGACGCGGAAGTTCCGCCCGACGTCGGTGAACGTCAGGTCGAGTGCGAGGTCGAGGTCCCAGGCGCGCGGTCCGTCCACCGTGATCGCGATCGCGTCGAGCAGCTGCTCCGGCGTGAGCTGGGCGAGGATCTCGGGCGCCGCCGTCGAGGTCGGCGTGCCGAAGTTCTCGCCGCGCAGCTCCGTCGCACCCGAGAGGAAGAAGTTGCGCCAGGGCCCGTTCTCCGCCCCGTACGCGAGTTGCTCGAGCGTGTCCGCGTAGAGCGTGCGCGCCGCCGCGTGGTCGGAGTCGGCGAACACGGCGTGATCGAGCAGCGTCGCCGCCCAGCGGAAGTCGCCCTCGTCGAACGCCTGCCGGGCGAGTTCGACCACTCGGTCGACGCCCCCGATGGCCGCGACGTACCGCTCCGCGAGCGCCTTCGGCGGGTGTGGCCAGAGCCGTGCCGGGTTGCCGTCGAACCAGCCCATGTAGCGCTGGTAGATCGCCTTCACGTTGTGGCTCACCGAGCCGTAGTAGCCGCGCGCGTTCCAGGCGTTCTCGAGCGCGGGCGGCAACCGGATCTCCTCGGCGATCTCGGCGCCGGTCATTCCGCGGTTCAGCATGCGGAGCGTCTGGTCGTGCAGGTAGGCGTACAGGTCGCGCTGGAGGCCGAGGAACTCGCGGATCTCCTCCGCGCCCCAGGTGGGCCAGTGGTGCGAGGCGAAGACCACGTCGGTGCGGTCGCCGAAGCGCTCGATGGCCTCGGTGAGGTAGCGAGCCCAGACGTGCGGGTCGCGCACGAGCGCGCCGCGGAGGGTCAGCAGGTTGTGGAGGGTGTGCGTCGCGTTCTCCGCCATGCACAGCGCCCGCTTCTGGGGGAACAGGAAGTGCATCTCGGCCGGCGCCTCGGTTCCGGGCGCCATCTGGAACTCGATCTCGACCCCGTCGATGACGTGCGTCTCGCCGGTGCTTCGGATCTCGAGCGTGGGGACGAGGATGCCGGGATGCCCCTTCGAGGTCGACTGGCCGAGCCCGGCGCCGACTGCGCCTTTCGGTCCGCGCTCGAGCGCGGCGCCGTACATGTAGCCGGCCCGACGGCCCATCGCCGTTCCCGCGTACACGTTCTCGGCGACGGCTTCGCCGACGATCCCGATCGGCGCGATCACCTGCACGCCGCCGGGTCGCACGTCCTGCGGGTCCACGACGCCGAGCACGCCGCCGAAGTGGTCGATGTGGCTGTGGCTGAAGATGACGGCCGTCACCGGGCGGTCGCCGCGATGCTCGCGGTAGAGCGCGAGCGCGGCGGCCGCGGTCTCCTTCGAGATGAGGGGGTCGATGACGATGACGCCGGAGTCGCCCTCGACGAAGCTCACGTTCGAGAGGTCGAGGCCGCGCACCTGGTAGATGCCGTCGACCACCTCGAACAGCCCCTGCTTCGCCACGAGCGCCGACTGCCGCCAGAGGCTGGGGTTGACCGTGTCCGGGGCGTCGCCCGTGATGAACGCGAACTCGTTCGCGTCCCACACGACCTTCCCGTCGGCGTCGTGGATCTCGCCGGGCTCGAGCGCCCCGATGAACCCGCGGTCGACGGCCTCGATGTCGCGGCGGTCGTCGAACGGCAGGGATGACGCGAGCTCGCGCTGCTGCGCACGGATGGCCTCGGTCGCGTCGTTCTGGTGCATGGTTCCCTCTCAGGTTCTCTGACGGTCGCTACGGTGTCGCGGCAGGGCGCCGGACTCAGAAGTTGCCGACGCCCTTGCCGATCAGCACGACGCCGATCACGAGCAGGAGCACGGCCATGACGGTCGCGTTGTTGTGCACGAGCCATCCGCGCAGCCGCTCGAGCGGCGCGGCCATGCGCTCGGATGCCGCCAGGTAGGCGATCACCGGAACGGCGACGGATGCCGCGGCGATGAGCGTGAAGACGAGGAGCACGACCGCGCTCGGGCCCGCCCCGAGCTCGGCCGAGCCGATCGCGAGGCCCGCGCCGGCCCCGAGGAGGAGGTTCTTCGGGTTCACCGCGGCGAGCAGGAACCCGAGCCCCAACGCCCTGCCCGCCGTCATCGCATCGATCCCCGCCATCCACTTCGGCAGGGGCGGCTCGACGCCGGGTGCCGGGCGGCCGCGCCACTGCCGGAGGGCCAGGAACAGCAGGCCCGCCCCGAGCACGAGCTGCATGACCGCGGTGATCGGCTTCGGGTCATCCGCGTCGCCCTGCGGAAGGACCGCCGACAGCAGCGTGAACGCGGTCGCCGCGACCGCGATGCCGAGGACCCAGCCGCCGAGGAAGCCGACGCTCGTGGACCGGGCGCGCGGCGAGAGCAGCATCAGGATCGCGGCGATGATCGGGATCGGACTGATCGCGATGCCCACCGCGAGGGGCAGGATGTCACCGATGGCCGAGCCCACGGGCGGCCTCCTCGTCTGCGACCTCGGCCGCGTCGGGGACCCGATGCGGGTCCGCGATCGGGATGGGTCGGGGGCGGTCCACGTGCTCAGATCCGGATCGGG
The DNA here is from genome assembly GCF_042672355.1 of Agromyces binzhouensis. Classification (NCBI taxonomy): domain Bacteria; kingdom Bacillati; phylum Actinomycetota; class Actinomycetes; order Micrococcales; family Microbacteriaceae; genus Agromyces; species Agromyces binzhouensis. The sequence goes on from NZ_JBHXVJ010000001.1 coordinate 227,966, forward strand.
AACGTGGTGAGGATCGCGACGCCGACGATCGCGACGACGCCGGCCAAGGTGAGCAGGGTTCGCGCCACCCACGGGACGATCTCGCGCTGGGACATGGCAGTGAGGAAGAGCACGAGCGCGAACAGCACGGTGAGCAGCGAGTAGTTGTCGCCTCGCTGATTGTTCTCGAGGGCCTGGGCGAACTTCTCGTCGGCGCGGTCGTTCAGCTCCTGTGCCTCGTACGTGCCCTCGGGAACGTACTCCTCGCGCGCGAAGGGTGCTCGCTCGACCTGGCCGTCGCGGACCCATGCGCGGTAGGCCACCTCGAACTCCGGCGTGAACCGCTGGCGGATGTAGTCCGCCAGCTCGTCCTCGCCGCTCCCGGCCGCCTCGACGTAGGAGGCGTAGATGGTGAGGTCGAACGTGCGCGCCGACCTCGCCTCGCCCTCGGCGTTCGCGGCCTGGATCCGGGCGCTCGAGGCCTGGCTGAAGGCGATCGACATCTCGCCGCCCCACTTGGATGCCTGGAACCCGCACCACGCCGTCAGCACCGCCACGACCGACAGCAGGAAGACACCGACGATCTCCGTGGCGCGCTTCCAGCGGTCGCGCGTCTCGCCTTCGGTCATCGGGGCGCCGTCAGCCGAGCAGCTTGGCCTTCGCCGCGGCGAACTCGGCGTCGCTCAGGATGCCCTGCTCCTTCAGCGTCGCCAGCTTCTGCAGTTCGGCGACGACGTCGACGCCGGCGGCGGGAGCTGCCGGCGGCGGGGGCGGCGGGGGCGCCTGCATGGCCGCCTGCTGCGCGGCCGCCTGCTGGGCCTGGTACTGCTCGGCCTCCCACTGCTGCTGGGCGGCGGCCTGCTCCTCCGCCTGCTGATCCGCGTACCTGCCCTGCTGTCGACGTGCGACGCGACCGCTCACGGCGGTCGCGGTTCCGGCGACGACCGCGGTGCGCGCGGCCATCCCGATCAGGCCGGGTCGGCCCATCCGTCGAATCGGCATGACGTTCCCCCTACTCCTCGTCGCTCGCCTCGGCGAGCACCTCGTTCACGACGGTCGCCGGGATGCGCTCGACCTGCAGCACCTCGCCGCCCGATGCGGCGAACGCCGACGCGATCTTCTTCGCCCACAGCAGCTCGATGGCCATGATCGCGCCCGACGTGCCTGGCGGGATCGTGTCGGCGAGCTCGTCGATGTCCTCGTCGCCGATGACGCCGGACGCCTCGAGCTCGACGACCGTGAAGCCGGCCTCGTCCCGGAACTCCTCGTACTCGCGCACCGAGACCTCGCCGTCGCCGTCTCGCGAGACGATCAGCAGGTCGAGCAACCGGATCTCGTCGCCGACCATCAGTTCACCCAGCGCCGTCGCCGTCGCCTCGTCGAGGCGATCGCCCTCGAAGCTCACGACGTAGACGTCGACCGGACCGTACTCGAAATCAGCCATCGATTCCCCCCTGGAGAGCAGACTAGGCGCGTGCCGTACGCCAACGCCAGTCCCGATTCCAGTGCACCTCGCGGCACGCCGACGTGCCCAAGGTCCTCCCGCTCCGGACCCGCGCCGCTAGTGTGACGCTCGGGGGCGGCATCCGGCGTCCCCGTCGACGACTGGAAAGGCCCGACCCCCGTGGACTTCGCGAGCAACTTCTGGAACTTCATCTGGATCTTCTTCTGGAGCTTCGCCTTCATCGCCTACCTGTTCGCGCTGTTCGCGATCATCGGCGACCTCTTCCGCGACCACCAGCTCAACGGCTGGTGGAAGGCCGTCTGGATCATCTTCCTGATGTTCGTCCCGTTCCTCACGGCCCTGATCTACCTCATCGCCCGCGGCGACGGAATGGCGAAGCGGTCGGCCGCTGCGGCCTCCGAGGCGCAGGCCGCGACCGAGGCCTACATCCGCCAGACCGCGGGCGGCTCGGCGAGCCCGTCCGACGAGATCGCGAAGGCCAAGGCGCTGCTCGACTCCGGCACGATCTCCGCCCAGGAGTACGAGGCGATCAAGACCAAGGCGCTCGGCGCCTGACGCATCGACCGCGACGGCCGGGCACCTACGGGGCCCGGCCGTCCGCCGTCTCCGCCGTCTCCGCCGGAATCGGCCGGCTCAGGCGGTGACCGCCACGACCCGGCGGGCTCCGACCGAGCCGGTGTTGCGCAGGAACAGGATGATCCAGCTGAAGATCAGCAGGCCCGCGACGAGCTCGACCGCGGTGAGGTTGTAGTACCCGACCGCGAAGAAGACCGCGAGCACCACGATCACGCCGACGTACACCCAGCCGAGGATGACGAACACCCGCGGCATCGAGGGCAGGAAGCGCGGGAGCCCGATCACGATCACGGCGTAGACGACGGCCATGCCCGACGCGACCGTGTTGTGCAGGAGGAAGAAGTCGTCGACCGGGAAGATGCCGACGCAGGCGAGCAGGACCCCGATCAGGACGAGCCCGTACCGCACGAAGTCCCGGCCGCGCCGGTCGCGGTCCGTCGTCACCGGCAGGCCCGCGGTCGCGTACCGGGCGACGATCGTGACGATGGCGCCGGCGACGACGAGCGTCAGGTTGAACGCGAGCGCCGAGATGTCGTCGGTCATGCCGAGCGCGCTGAGGTTCATCTGCCACCAGTGGGGGTCGGTCGAGCTGAGCATCGCGGTCATGACGCCGACCACGAGGAACACGGCGAGCACGATCGACAGCAGCATCGGGGTCATGCGCACCGACGAGAGGAAGCACACGTACGCGGTCAGCGTGAGCGCGACCCCGAAGAGCACGGCGGCCGGCAGCGGGTAGACGGGGGCGTCGATGAAGCTCTGCTCGAGGACGTCGGCGAGCGCGACCCAGCCGAGCATGGCGATCACGGCGTGCGCGGCCGACAGGGCGACGACGTCGAACCACCGCAGCCGCGGCGACTCCGCGCCCCGGGGCCCGGTCGCGCTGCGCGTCGCCGCGGCATCCTCGACCGACGGATCGTCGGGCGCCGGCCCGAACCTCCGGCGCAGGAGGAGACGGCCCGCGACGAACGCGACGGCGGCGGCGATCGCCGAGCCGAGCGCGATGTACATGCCCAGGGAGTCCCGGCCCGCGATCGCGAGATCGCGACCCCAGAAGGCGATCAGGCCGATCGGCGTGGCGAGGACGAAGACGATCGCGCCGAGGATCAACGCCGACGACTCGGTCGACTCGGTCGTGCGCGTGGGCTCCCGCAGGATCCCCGCGATCGAGGACGGCTGGGACATCGCTCCTCCGCTCAGCGCCGCCCGTCGCGCCGTCGACCGGCGCAGGCGCCGGGCCCGCGGCACCAGACTGCCAGCAGCCCGGGCGCGACCGCCAGCGCCGGTCCGAAGGACCGCCTCGATGCGTGCGCTCGGAGGATCAGCGCCTCGCGGCGAGCTCCCTGCCGTGCACCGTGAGCGCGTAGATCACGAACACGTCGACGGCGATCACGATCGCCGACCACCAGGGCTGCAGGGGCAGCACCATGAGGTTCGCCAGGACGCTGAAGGCCGCGAGGATGATCGCCACGACCCTCGCCCACGACGCCCCGGCGAGCAGGGCGATGCCCACGAGCACGAGGAAGAGCCCGAGGAACAGGTGCAGCCAGCCCCAGCCCGTCGCGTTCAGGATCAGCAGCTCGCCGTCGGACGGCTTCAGGAAGTAGGTGTTGTTCGGCAGCAGGATCGCGATGAACCCGTAGATGGCGCCGATCGCGCCGGAGATGATGATCATCACCCCGGCGAACCAGCCCCATCCGACCCAGCCGGTGACGTTCGTGTCGGACATGGCGCGCCTCCATCCGGCACGCCCCCGCTGGGCGCGCCCACGCGCATCGTCCTACGATGCGCGATCGCGACCTCGGGACCTTCGGCCCGTCATCGCCCGATCGGGTCGAGCACCTCGAGCATCGAGCCCTGCACGATGCCCGCCCACTCGTAGGCGGCCCGCAGGTAGTCGTCGCGCTCGTCGTCGGCGGGCTCGGCCTCGTCCGGGTCGGTGACGCCGACGCGCTCGGCGAGGATCAGGCGCAGGTCGGTGAGGAAGGTCAGCCACCCCCAGGCCTGCGCCTGGTCGAGCTCGATCTCGACCAGGCCCGCGTCGCGCTCGGTGGCCGTGGCGTCGCGGACGGATTGGGCGGCCTGGCGCTTGCCGTCGACGAGGCTGTCGCGCGTGTAGCGCGTGAAGTCGTGCGCGGCCTCCCGGTCGTCGGGGTATGCGGACGGGAAGAGGCGCCCGAGCGCCGGGTCGTCGTCGCCGCCCAGGAGCAGGACCGAGTCGACCTGGTCGGCGAGTTCGGAGAGGAGCATGGCCTCCTCGGTCTCCAGCACGATCCGCACGCCGTCGGCGCCGCCCTCGCGTCCGGCGACGATCACGGCTCGGCCTTCGACACGGTCGCCTGGAGCCCGTAGCCGTGCATGGCGTGGACGTGCCGCTCCATGGCCTCGCGATTGCCGGATGCCACGACCGCGCGCCCCTCGTGGTGCACCTGGAGCATGAGCCGCTCGGCCTCATCGCGCGGGTAGCCGAAGTAGCTGCGGAACACGTAGGTGACGTAGGTCATGAGGTTGACGGGATCGTCCCACACGATCGTCTGCCAGGGCAGGTCGGGCCGGACGGCCTCGTCGGTGACGAGGTCGGCGTCGAGCTGCTCGATGGTGGACGTCACGATCCCAGACTGACACGCTCACGGCTCGCTCGCACGTCCCTTTCGTCGCGTCGCGACCGCCGCGGCGTCAGTCGTCCGCGGCCGGAACGGCGCGCCCGAGGGCGAAGGCGACCGCCTGCGAGAGGTCCATCGCCATGCCCGCCCGATACAGCGGCTCGAGGTCCTCGCGCGTCGGGTCGATCTCCTCGATCGAGAGACCTCGGATCCGCGTGATCTCGTGGTCGACGATCTTGGCGCCCGACGAGTTCCTGAGGCCGCGCACGGCGCCCGCGAGTCGAGCCGCCCGCTCCTCGTCGTCGGCCGCCTGCGCGAGCGCCGCCGCCAGCGACAGGAAGAGCACGACGGCCGAGACGTCGCGGTGCGGCGCGAAGAGCTCGAGTCCCTCCTCGAGGTAGTCCCACGCCGTCGCGATGTCGCCGAGCCTCGCGGAGAAGATGGCGACCTCGAACATGCCCCACCCCATGCCGAACTCGTTCCCCGCGGCGCGGTAGTGGTCGATGCTGAGGTGGAAGAGCTCGAGCGACTGCTGGACGTCGTCGTCGAGGTCGGACACGGCGAGTCCCCGGCCCCACGTGATGTTCCCGAGCCCGTTCTCGTCGCCCAGGCTCCGGAAGATCGCCTCGCCCTCGTCGTAGAGCCCGTACACCTCGGCGCGCACCTCGTCGGTGATACCCGTCGTCACGGCGGCCACGGCCTGGCCGATCGCGACGTTGTAGATCGCGTTCGCGATCTCGGCGGGGTCCCCGAGCTCCCGTTGGATCGCGAGCGCCTCGCGATAGGGCGGCACGCATCGCTCGATCTCGCCCTGCCACCAGTACACGCCGCCGAGCGCCTCGAGCGCCCGGGCCCGGTTGAGCGGCTCTCCGCCGGGGAGCGAGACGACGGTCTCCAACCGGCTCCGGCCCTCGTGGAGGTGGCCGCGCGACTGCCAGAACCGCCACGATGCGGCGGCGAGGCGGAGGGCGAGGTCGGTCTCGCCGTGCACGGCGGCCCAGTCGAGCGCGGTCCGGACGTTGTCGTGGTCGGCGTCGAACCGGTCCAACCAGGCGGATCGGTCCTCCCCCAGGACGTGCGCGGCGACGTCCTCCGCCCAGGCGACGTACGCCTCGAGGTGGCGCCTGTGCACGGCTTCGCCCGTTCCGCTCGCCTCGAGCTTCAGGAGCGCGACCTCGCGGATCACGTGGAGCGTGCGGAAGCGCGCCCGTCCGCCGGGCGCGGACACCTGTCGGAGCAGCCCCTGGTCGACGAGTTCGGCGAGGCCGGCGAGCAGGTCGACCACGATGTCGTCGCACACCCGCTCGATCTGCTCGAGGTCCGCGCCGCCGGCGAACACCCCGAGGCGCGCGAAGAGCTCCTGCACGGGAGGGTCGAGGAGGTCGTGGCTCCACTCGATCGCGCCCTCGATGGTGCGCTGCCGCTCGGGGAGGTCGATCGTCCCGGTGCCGGGCCGGGCCGGGTCGAGCCGGGCGAGGATCTCGGGCACGGGCAGCAGCCGCACGCGCGACGCGACGAGCTCGATCGCGAGCGGGAGGCCGTCGAGTCCGCGCACCAGCTCCGAGACCGCGGCCGCGTTCTCGGGCGTCACCGTGAAGTCGGGACGGACCGCCATGGCGCGATCGACGAAGAGCGCGACCGCGTCGGTGTCAGTCGCTCGGCTCACGTCGCGCCGGTCGGGGAGGTCCATGGGCTCGAGGGGCATCTCCTGTTCGGCGGCGATGCGGAGGGGCCCACGGGAGGTGACGAGGAACCGGGATCGCGGCGCGACCGACACGAGGTCGGCGACGATCGGCGCCGCGGGGATGAGCTGCTCGAAGTTGTCGAGGATGAGGAGCGCCTCGCGGTCGCCCATCCGCTCGAGCAGCGCTTCCCGGGGCGGCCGGTTGCCCGGCGACGAGTCCTCGCCGAGGGCGCGGAGGATCTGCGACGGCACGACCTCCGGATCGTCGACCGGCGCGAGGTCGACGAAGAAGACCCCGTCGCGGAACTGCGCGCCGATCTCGGAGCCGACCTGGAGGGCGAGCCGGGTCTTCCCCGTTCCCCCCGTGCCCGTGACGGTGACCACGTGCGAGGCCTCGAGCAGTTCGCGGACCCGGGCGCGTTCGCGGCGTCGCCCGACGAAGTGGGTGACCTGCGCGGGGAGGTTGTTCGGCACGGCCTCGAGCGAGCGCAGGGCGGGGAATCGGACGTCGAGCCCGGCGACGTCGAGCTGGAAGATGCCCTCGGCCTGCGACAGGTCCCTCAGGTGGTGCCGGCCGAGGTCGTGGAGCACGACGTCGACGGGCAGCTCGTGCTCCACGAGCGCCGCGGTCGATGCGGAGAGGACGATCTGCCCGCCGTGCGCCGCGGCCATGATGCGAGCGGCCCGATGGACGTCGAGCCCGATGTAGTCGTCGCCGCCCAGCAGCCCCAGCCCGGTGTGCAGTCCCATGCGGACCTTCGGCACGAGCCCCTCGGGCCAGTCGTGGCCCGCGATCCCCCGTTGCGCCGCCACCGCCGCGCTCACGGCCTCGATCGCCGAGGCGAAGGCCGCGAAGAACCCGTCGCCCTCGGTCTTGACCACCGTGCCGCCGTTGCCCGTGATGGCGTCGCGGACGAGAGCGTCGTGCTCCGCAAGCAGCGCCGGCCAGCGCTCACCGGCCGCCTCGACGAGGCGGGTCGAGCCCTCGACGTCCGTGAACAGGAAGGTGACCGTCCCCGTCGGGAGACGACGACGGCTCGTGGCAGCCGTAGTGGTCACACTCCGAGCCTGACAGGTTCGCGCCGAGACCGCACGCCCCAGTTCGCGGTGTGTCGGCCCGGCGACCCCCGGGCGCGCGCTCAGCGGCGCGTCGACGCCGTGACCGTGAACTTCGGGTTGCGTGCGATCTCCCGGGACGGACCGACGGTCCGCTCGAGCAGCGGTCGGTAGCGCAGGTGCGAGTTCCACACGCACCAGAGCTCGCCGCCGGGAGCGAGCACCCGCGCCGCCTCGCCGAACAGGTGCGTCGCGATGCCCGTGTGCACCGCGGCATCCGAGTGGAACGGCGGGTTCAGCACCACGAGCCGTTCGCTCGCGTCGGGCAGGTGCTCGAGACCGTCGGCGCGAGTCACCTCGACGCGGTCGACGACGCCGTTCGCCTCGGCGGTGAGGCGGGCGGATGACGCCGCCGCGGCGCTCCGGTCGGAGGCGCGCACCACGAGTCCCGGGCGCTCGCGCGCGAGCCAGGCGGCGACGACGCCCGAGCCGCAGGCGAGGTCCACGGCGGTGCCGGCGTCGGGCACCGCGTCACCGAGCACGCCGAGGAGGAACCTCGTGCCGATGTCGACGGTCGTGCCGGCGAAGACGCCGCCGTGCGCCACGACCTCGAGCCCGAGGGCGTCGTCGCGCGCGCTGCGCGGCCACGCCGCCGTGCGGGCCGGATCCGGCCGCGGCTCGGTCGCGACCAGCACGCGCGACTTCTGCCGGGCGTGCGTCACGTCGACGCGTGCGAACCACCGGTCGAGCACGTCGTTCATGGCGAGCGACATGTGCTTGATGCGCCCGCCTGCGAACACCCGCACGTCGGGTGCGGCGTGCCCCGCGATGAGGCCGGCGACTTCGTCGAGCCGGTCGAGCGCGCGCGGGAGCCGCATCAGCACGACTCGCGCGTCGGCGACGAGCTCGGGTGCGAGCGGGAGGCTCGTCGGGTGCTCGGCGGCCGGGACGCCCAGGCGCGCCGCGTTCCCGGCGAGCGCGCGCTCGCCCGTGATCGGGTCCTGGTGCACGCGGACGCCGCGCGCACCGGCCGCGACCGCGCCGAGCGCGAGCGCCCCGTACCCGTCGTCGATCACGACGACCGAGCCGCGCGCGGGCGCGGCGTCGGCGAGCGCGGACGCCGCCTCGTCGAGGACCAGCCGGTCCGCGGCATCCGCCGCTGCCAGCCCCGGCGCCTCGAGGTCGGGATACCGGCGGAGCGCATCGAAGTCCACGCCGGAACCCTACCCGCGCCGCGTCCGGGAATCTCCCCCGAACGGGGCGCACGGCGCCACCCGCCACAGGACTATCGTCACGGCCAAGCCTGGATGGGGGGAGCCATGGCCGCCGTCGTCGAACGTGCCTCGGCATCGTCCGTGGCAGGGCAGGCCCGCGCCGCCGACGAGCTGAAGCGGTGGGTCAAGTCCCGGCGGCCGCGCACGATGCGCGCCATCGTCGCGGTCACGGTGGCGCTCGCCGCGATCATCTCGCTCGCCGAGATCGACCGGCTCATCGCCGGCGCGCTGAGCGCCACCGGACGCAGCGCGTCGCTGAACGGCACGATCGGGCCGCTCGCACTGCTCTCCCGGGAGAGCTGGTCCGAATGGGCGTCGAGCGCGAGCCGCGGTTCGATCGGCGGATGGATCATCGCGTCGATCCTCATCGACCTGGCCCTCATCGTCGCCTACTTCTGGATGGCGAAGCGCATCATCGCCCGGATGGGCGACGAGGATCCGCGGCGGTACGCGCACACGACCCTCATCCTGCTGCTCGGCGTCGAGGCGGCCGAGTTCGTCGTGCTGCTCGCGGGAGCGCTGCTCCTCGTGTTCGGTGGGGCGCCGGTCCCGGCCGACCAGGCGGGCCTCCTGGCGCCGCTCGGTCCGATCGCGATCACCGAGGCCGCGCTCGGCACCCTCAAGTGCGCGCTCATCCTGCTGCTGGCCGTCTTCGTCGTGCGCGACGCCCTCGCTCGGCGGATCATCTGGACCGCCGTCCGCCGGCTCGCGCAGGCGCTCTGGCTGCACCGCCTCTCGGCCGTGCTCGTCCTCGCCCTCGCGGTCCTCACGTGCATCCCCACCGAAGGCGTGCTCGACCAACTTCCGGACCTGCAGCGCCGGTGGGCGGCGTTCGACGGCGCGGCCGGTCGGCACATGGCCCTCGCCCTCGTGGCGATCGCGATCGCCGTGCTGTGCGCCTGGTCGCTCGGCCGGGCGCGCACTCGCGCACTCGCCTCGGGGGTCCGGGGGTTCGACGTGACCGAGGTGACGCCCCGCCGCGTGCACGCGCTGTGGTGGCTCGCCCCGATGATCGTCTGGCTCGTGCTCTGGGTGGTGACGGGGTCGCTGACCGGCGCTTGGGTGCCCGGATGGTCGGCCATCGTGTTCCTCGTCGTGCCCGCGCTCGTCATGCTGACCTGGCTGCGCCGACCGGATGCCGCGTGGAAGATCACTCCTCGGATCGACCGCCTCGACCGCGCGCGCTGGGCGTGGCTCACGGGCGACGCCGTCGCCGTCGCCATCCCGGTCATCGCGGGACTCGGGCTCGTGCGCTCGTTCACCGCGCCCGTGTTCGCCGGGCGGCTGCCGAACGACGCCGCGGAGCGGTATCCGCTCTCCATCGTCCTGCTCCTGCTCGGGCTCGCGATGGCGGTCGCCTCGCCGTGGCTGCTGCGGTGGAAGTGGCACGTGCCGGTGCTGCTCGACCCGACCGTCCGCGTGGACGCGGACGCCGGGGCGCCGCGGCGACGGCGGATCCACGTCATCGTCATCGTGCTCGGGTTCGCCGCCGGGCTCCTGCTGCTCGCGTGGATCGGCCTCCTGCCACTGCAGACCGCCGCGCTCTTCGGGGCACCGGCGCTCGCGGTGCTGCTCCTCACCGCGTGGGGTGCGGTGCTCGGTGCCTTCACGGTCGTGCTGCAGGACCACCCGCCCGCGCCCGTCTTCCGGTTCCTGCGGCTCCGTGCGGATCCCGTCCTCACGCTCGCCATCACGATCCCGCTCATCTGGGCGATCATCGCGCCGGTGGTCGGTGCGGACGACGTCGGCCTGCACGGCGTCCGCACGGGGGCGGTCGCGTCGAAGGGCGACCCGGTCGCGGCGCGCAACGCGGATGACTCGTTCGAGGACCAGGTGGACGATCGGTTGGGCGCGCTCGCCCGCGCCGGCTGCACGGCCACCGTCGGCGATGCGGAGTTCACTCCGGCGCTCGTGGTCGCCGCCGAGGGCGGCGGCATCCGCGCCGCGTACTGGACCGCGCGGGCGCTCGACCAGCTCCGCGGTCGCGTCGACGAGCCGGACTGCATCGCCGCGTCGGTACTGCTGTCGAGCGGCGTCAGCGGCGGGTCCGTGGGACTCGCCGTCGCCGCCGCCGGTGAATCGGACGAGGTCCGTGCCGCGACGGAGCTCAAGCGGCTCGCGGGACCGAACGCCGTCGGCACCGGCGCCGCGTCGCTCATGGTGGGCGATCTCGTCGCCTCGGTGACCGGGCTGCGCCTCCCGTCGAACGTCGCCGGCGAATGGGCGTGGCGCGACCGCGCGGCCCTCATCGAGGACGTGTGGGTTGACGCCGTGAACGGACTCGAGGCCACGGTCGCGCTCGAGGCGAACGACCGCGTCGGCATCCCGGTGCTGAACTCCACCGACATCCGCTCGAAGTGCAAGGTGCTCGTCTCGAACGGGCTCACGACCGAGGCCGGGCCGACACCCGCGGCGCCGACGACGTCCGGGGCCGGCGGTGCAGCGCCCGACGACGACCCGGACGCCGCCGCCGCCGCGGTCGAGGCCGACCCGAGCATCGGATGCGAGACGCCCGCGACGGCTCCCGCGGCGAGCCTGCCCGTCGCGTCCGCGTGCTTCTCCGACATGGATTGGGCGACCGCGGCGATGCTCTCCGCGCGCTTCGCCGTGATCACGCCGGCCGCGCGCATGCCGGGCGAGAGCGTCTGCGGCAACGCGAGCATGCAACTCGTCGACGGCGGCTACGCGGAACCGTCGGGCCTCGGCACCGCCGCCGACCTGGCGCCGGTCATCGCCGACCGCATCGCGGCCTGGAACCGCGAACACCCGACCGCGGATCCGATCGTGCCGATCCTCGTGTACCTGAAGAACTCCGCCGGGTACGACCTCCGACGCAACCTCGAGGACGTGACCGCCGAGCCCCTCGTCCCGCTCGTGGGGTATCCGGCCCTGACGAAGGCCGCCACCGAGCAGGCGCTGCGACAGCGGGTGACCGCGGCGTTCGTGACGATCGGCGAGGTCGATGAACGCGACGCCACGACGGCGGACGCGGAGCCGACCGCCTCGAACGAGGGCTCCGAGAAGGCGGCTCGCGCGATCGAGGAGGTCCAGGACTGCGCGAACCCACGATGCCTGCCGGGCCTCGAGGTCATCGTCGCGCCGTCCACCGTGCCCGCGGTGATGCCGCCGCTCGGCTGGGCGCTGAGCGGCTTCAGCATCGGGAGCCTCGACCGCGCCATGCTGGTGCAGACGGAGAAGTCGACGACGGACGTGCCGAACCTCCGCACGCTGCGCTCGCTCACCGAGGACTGACGCGCCCGTCCGGGAATACGTCGGATCGTCGCGCGGAACCCGATGGCGGCGATCAGCCGCGTTTGGTAGGTTCGGCCCCCGAATGCGAGACACGGCAGGTCCACCGGGGGAGCGCCGCGCGGCGAGGGGATCGACCACGCGGCGTCCGTCGTCGGCGCCGTCGGGGCGCCGGGTCGCACCGACCGCGTCGCCCGATCGGGACGCGGCGTCCGCTCGCCGGGTTCCAACGCCGCAGCGCCGTGGTGCGGCGTCCGTCCGCCCACGTCACCGGCGGCTCGGGAATGCACTCGCGGCGACCGCCGCGATCGCCGGCATCCTCGCGACGCTCGCCCTCGCACCGCTCCCGCGCGCGAGCGCGCCGATCGCGGAGGCATACGTCACGACCGTCTCGCCGTTCTCCGGCGCTGTGCAGGAGGTCGAGGTCGACGGCGACGTCGCGCCCGCGAGCGTGTCGCGCGAGGGCTACTCGACGACGACCGGGCCGGAGACACTCGTCGACTCCGGCACGAACTACGACTGGGCGAGGCTCGTGCTCGTGTTCGGCGACTGGCCGCTCACCGACGAGAACGTGCGGCTCATGGTGGAGTGGATGCGCGAGGAGAACGGCCCCGACAACTGGTGGAACCGCAACAACCCGCTGAACAACGGGTACGGCTCCGGCGGCGGCAGCGGCCTCGGAAGCTACGACACGCTCGTGACCGCGGCCGAGTACGCGGCCTCGAACCTGAAGAAGCGCTCGTTCTACGCCGGCATCGTCGCGGGGCTCGAGGCCGGCACGTCGGCGGATGCCACGGCTCGCGCGATCTGGGCCTCGCCGTGGGCGTCGAGCCACTACGGGAACGGTGCGTGGTGGTCGACGGCGCCCGTTCCTGTGGTCACCGCACCTGCGTCGGCCTGGGGGCGCTAGCCGTCGGCGAGGAGTTGCGACATTCGGTCGAGCGCGCCCGGCACCAGCTTGTAGTACGCCCACGTGCCGCGCTTGCTGCGCTCGAGGAACCCGGCCGTGGCCAGGATCTTGAGGTGGTGCGAGACGGTCGGCTGGCTGAGGCCGACGGGCTCGATGAGGTCGCACACGCACGCCTCCTCGCCCTCGGACTTCGCGACGATCGACAGCAGCCGCAGCCGCGTGGGGTCGGAGAGCGCCTTGAACGACGCCGCGAGCTGCTCGGCGCGCCCGGCATCCATCGGCTCGGTGACGAGCGGGCTGCAGCACGCCGCACCGGTCTCGGCGGACCCGACGCCGACCGGCGTGAGTTCGAAGGTCGTCATGCGACCGATCCTACCTCGAATATTGACAAACTTCGATGTACAGGTCGAGACTGATATCGAAGAACTTCGATATCCACGAAAGGCCCGCCATGACCCTGCTCGACCTCACCCGCCCCGCGACGCGCTCCGAGCGTCTCGACACCCTCCCCGTCGCGGTCATCGGCGCCGGTCCGATCGGCCTGGCGGCCGCGGCCGAGCTGCTCGAGCGGGGCATCGACGTCGTGGTCTACGAGGCCGGCGACCGGGTCGGCGCGAGCGTGCACGAGTGGGGCCACATCCGGCTGTTCTCGCCGTGGCGCGTCCTCGTCGATCCCGCGTCGCGCCGCCTGCTCGAGGCGGCCGGATGGGAGCACCCCGACGAGGATCGACTGCCCACCGGCGCCGAGCTCGTCGAGCAGTACCTCGAGCCGCTCGCCGCCCTCGAGCCGCTCGCGTCGCGCATCCGGCTCGGCGTCGTCGTGACCGCCGTGGCCCGCGAGGGCATGGACCGGACCCGCACGGCCGGGCGCGCGGCGACGCCGTTCGTGCTGCGCGTGCGCGAGGCATCCGGCGAGGTGGAGGATGTCGCGGCGCGCGCCGTCATCGACGCGTCGGGCACCTGGCGCACGCCCAACCGGCTCGGCTCGAACGGCCTGGATCCCCTCGGGCTCGACGAGGTCGCGGACTCGGTGACGCACGCCCTCCCCGACGTGCTCGGACGCGACCGCGCCCGCTTCGCGGGCCGCCGCGTGACGGTCGTGGGCGCCGGGCACTCGGCCGCGAACACGCTGCTCGCCCTCGCCGCGCTCGCGCGGGACGAGCCGGAGACGCGGATCACCTGGGCCATCCGCAACGCCTCGGCCGTCCGCGTCACGACCTCCGACGACGACGGGCTCCCCGCCCGCGCCTCGATCGGGCGCCGCGTCGACGACCTCGTGCACGCGGGGCGCATCGAGGTGCTCGACCGGTTCGAGATCGTCCGGCTGGGCCGCGCCGCCGACGGCGGCGTACGCGTCGTCGGCTCGCGCGCCGGCGAGCTCGTCGAGCACGACGCCGACCTCATCGTGAACGCGACGGGCTTCCGCCCCGACCTCGACCTGCTCCGCGAGGTCCGGCTCGAGCTCGACGACATCGTCGAGGCGCCGAAGCGCCTGGCGCCGCTCATCGACCCGAACGTGCACACCTGCGGCACGGTCGAGCCGCACGGCTTCGCCGAGCTCCGCCAGCCCGAGGACGGCTTCTTCCTCGTCGGCATGAAGAGCTACGGGCGCGCCCCGACGTTCCTGCTCGCGACCGGCTACGAGCAGGTGCGCTCGATCTCCGCCTGGCTCGCGGGCGACGCCGCCGGAGCCGCGAAGGTGCAGCTCGAGCTGCCCGCGACCGGCGTCTGCTCGACCAGCCTCGACGGATCGAACGGCTGCTGCTGAGTCCGGGGGCGGGCCGAGACGTCCGCTCGATTGCATAGACTGTCGTCTATGCACAAGGGTGGGGCGGATGCCGCGGCCGGCGGCCTGGCGCTGATCGCCGACCCCACCCGGGCGCGGATGCTCTCGCTCATCATCGCGAGCCCCGACGGCCGCGCGACCGTGACGGAGCTCGCCGACGAGCTCGGCCTCCGGCAGCCGACCGTGTCGCACCACGCGAAGGCGCTGCTCGACGACGGGGTGCTCGTACGCCGGCCCGACGGGCGCCGTGCCTGGTACTCGGTCGCACCCGATCACCTCGATCGCGTGACCGAACTGCTCGACATGCCCACGGCCGACTCGCGCCCCGACGACGAGGCCGCGATCGAGCGCGTCGTCGACGACCTCGCGACGCGGTTCGCGGGCACGTTCGGCCGCGAGACGGTCGAGCGGTACGTCCGCGAGAGCCGCGACCTCCTCGCCGAGCGGACGGGCGTCTCGAAGCGGTTCACGTCGCGCGCCGCGGAGTTCGCCGCCGAACGGCTCGCCGCCCTCGCAGCGCAGTCGCCGGAGTCGGGCGGGACCGCGCCCGAGGTGCTCTTCGTGTGCGTGCAGAACGCCGGCCGCTCGCAGATGGCCGCGGCCATCCTGCGGCACCTCGCGGGCGACCGGGTGCACGTGCGCACGGCCGGGTCGGAGCCCGCCGACGCCGTGTCGGCCGCCGTCGTCGGCGTGCTCGACGAGATCGGCGTGCCCGTCGGCGGCGCCTACCCGAAGCCGCTCACCGACGAGGTCGTCCGCGCGGCCGACGTGGTGATCACCATGGGGTGCGGCGACGCGTGCCCCGTCTACCCGGGCAAGCGCTACGAGGACTGGGAGCTCGACGACCCGGTCGGCCGGCCGCTCGGCGACGTCCGCGGCATCCGCGACGACATCGATCGGCGGGTGCGCGAGCTCATCGCGAGCCTGGCCTGAGTGCGCGCTCGACAATGCATAGATCTCCATCTATGCTTTAGGGAGTTCGAGCGAAGCGAGGTCCCGATGTCCGACAAGCCCACCGTCCTGTTCGTCTGCGTGCACAACGCCGGACGGTCCCAGATGGCCGCAGGCTACCTGCGGGAGCTCGGCGGCGACCGCGTCGAGGTGCTTTCGGCCGGCTCGGCGCCGAAGGACCGGATCAACCCGGTCGCCGTCCAGGCGATGGCCGAAGAGGGCATCGACATCGCCGGCAACACGCCGAAGGTGCTCACCACCGAGGCCGTGCGCGAATCCGACGTCGTGATCACCATGGGCTGCGGCGACGCGTGCCCGATCTTCCCCGGCAAGCGCTACGAGGACTGGGAGCTCGACGACCCGGCCGGCCAGGGCATCGACGCCGTCCGCCCCATCCGCGACGAGATCCGCCGCCGCATCGAGGAACTGCTCGGCGAGATCCTTTCCGAAGCCGCACGCGCATGAGCACGCGCGGGGGGCAGCTCACCCTCGACGACCCGCAGTCGGTCCTGCACCGCAGCGCCGAGCGGCTCGCCTCCCACTACGACGGCATCGTGAACGCCGAGACCGTGGAGCGGACCGTGTTCGAGTCCTACACCGCGCTCGCGCGCACCGCGAAGGTCTCGGTGCACCTGCCGAGCCTCGCCACCCGGTTCGCGAACGAACGCCTCACCGCGCTCGCGCAGGCGAAGGGCGCCATCCCCAAGCCCGTGCCCGAGGTGCTCTACGTGTGCGTGCAGAACTCCGGCCGCTCCCAAATGGCGGCCGCGCTCACGCGCGAGCTCGGCGCGGGCCGCGTGCACGTCCGCTCGGCCGGGTCGGAGCCGGGCGCCGGCATCCTCCCGTCCGTCGTCGCGGTCATGGCCGAGCAGGGCATCGACCTCGGCGAGGAGTTCCCGAAGCCGCTCACCGACGACGTCGTGCGCGCGGCCGACGCCGTCATCACGATGGGGTGCGGCGACGCCTGCCCCGTCTACCCCGGCAAGCGATACCTCGACTGGCGCCTCGACGACCCCGCGGAACTCGACCAGGACGGCGTCCGACGCGTGCGCGACGAGATCCGCGCGCGCGTCGAACGGCTGCTCGGCGAGATCGCGCCGGTGCCGGCCGCTCGCGACTGATCGTCAGGCCGTCGGCGGCCGCTCGGAGGACCCGGACTCCGTCGCCGTCGCAGCGTCCGCACTCGGCGACGCCGGCTTCGGCACGATCCGGAACTCGGGCGCCCTCGAGACGAGCAGCCATGCGGGCAGGATGACCACGCAGAGCCACGGCAGGAGCGCCAGGTCGCCCGCGACGGCGGCGGCGACGAAGAGCGCGAGCCATCCGTCCCTGGCGACCACCAGCAGGATGCCGATCAGCGCGCTCGCCACGCACAACGCGATCGGCAGGGACGGGACCAGGGTGTGCGCGAGGATGCCGAGCGCGGCGCCGATGAAGGCCGCCGGGAACACCCGGCCGCCGCGGAACGCGGCGCTCGCCGCCACGATGAGCGCGACCAGCTTCACCAGGACGATCACGACGAGCTCGCCGGCGTCGTAGGCGTCGGGATCCTCGAACAGCTCGGCCATCTGGTCGAGGCCCTTGAACAGGGTGATCGGGCCGCCGATGAGGCCGAGCAGCCCGAGCACCAGGCCGCCCGCGGTCGCGATGAGCAGCGGCTGCCGGAGGGCATGGAAGAGCCGGTGCACGACGGGGAAGGCGTACGCGCCCACGAGCCCCAGCACGGCCGCGACGCACGCGATCACGATGCCGGCGAGGAGGAGCATCGGCGTCGTGGGTGCCGTCGGCAGCGTGAACTGGAGCGGCGGTGCGCCCAGGACGTGCATCGTTCCCGCGGCGGCGGCCGCGGCGGCGAGCGGCAGGAAGAGCTTGTCCCACAGGGCGCCGCCGCCGCGCACCGCGGCGAGCGTACCCGTGAAGAGCAGCGCCGCGGCGACCGGCGAGCCGAACAGCGCGCCGATCGTGCCGGCCGCGGCCATCAGCATCCCGAGTCGGGCGCCGACGCGCGGCATCATCCGTCCGAGCAGCGCGACGGTCAGGGCCACGTTGATGGCGATGATCGGGTTCTCGGGGCCGAGGCTCACCCCGCCCGCGAGCGCGAGCCCGGTGACGATGACGAGCCCGGGCAGCGTGCGGAGCTTCAGCGGCTCAGAGACGAGTTCGGTCGTGGCGGAGTCCGGTCCGCCGTGGCCCGGCAGGAACTGGAGCCCGAGGCCCACCGCGAACCCGGTCGCGGTGAGCACCACGACGATCCACCAGCCGTCGGGATCGACGCCCAGCGCGTCGGGCAGGGTCGTCCAGAGCACGCCCTGCAGCGCGCCGGCCGCGACCTCGAGCGCACGCAGCACCAGCGCACAGAGCGCGCCGATGACGAGCGCCGGGATGAGGAGCAGCAGGAGCTGTTGCGGGGTGGGCGGTGGAAGCGGCGCCACGTCAGAGTCATCCGTCATCGTCGCCTCCCCCGAAACGCACGCGCGCCCGTGCCGCCCGAGCGCTAGGCACAGCCTCGCACAGGCGCCCGCTCGGTGGCGAGCATCAGCCGGGGGGAGGGAGCCGGGAGCTCAGTCGCGCTCGAGGGGGCGCCAGACGACGACGGCGTTCTCGCGGCGCACGCGCGTGCCCGAGCGCAGCGTGACGACCTCCCCCTCGGAGCCCGCCGCGAACACGCGGCGCCCCGGACGGTTCAGCATCTCGTCGGCGAGCGCCCGCTCGAGCTCGCGCACTCGCTGGCGCAGCTCGTTCACCTCGTTCTCGAGCCCGAGCACCCGGCGGATGCCCTCGAGGCTCACGCCCTCGCTCGAGAGCTGCTGGATCTCGCGCAACTGCGCGACGTCGCGCATCGAGTAGCGGCGGGACTTGCCCGCGGTGCGCTTGGGCGAGACCAGCCCCATGCGGTCGTACTGGCGGAGCGTCTGCGGGTGCATGCCCGCCAGCTCGGCCGCGACCGAGATGACGAACAGCGGGCTCTCGCCGTCGACCTGCATCAGGCGCTCCGGGCCTTCGCGAGCAGGTCGTCGCGGGGGTTCTC
The DNA here is from genome assembly GCF_042672355.1 of Agromyces binzhouensis. Lineage (NCBI taxonomy): Bacteria > Bacillati > Actinomycetota > Actinomycetes > Micrococcales > Microbacteriaceae > Agromyces > Agromyces binzhouensis. Next base: position 246,527 of record NZ_JBHXVJ010000001.1, read on the forward strand.
GTCGGGGAGCTGCGCCGCGAACTCGCGCAGCTTCTCCTCGGCGTCCTTCGACAGGTGCGCCGGCACCGCGACCTGCACGATCGCGAGCAGGTCTCCGGTGCCCTTCTTCGTCTCGACCCCGCGGCCCTTCACGCGGAGCACGCGCCCGCTGGGCGTGCCGGGAGCGACGCGCAGCTTGACCGGTTCGCCGCCGAGGGTCGGAACCTGGATGGTCGCGCCCAGCGCGGCCTCGGCGTACGTCACCGGCACCGTGACGCGCAGGTTCAGGCCGTCGCGCTCGAACACCGGGTGCTTGCGCACCTTCACGGTGAGCACGATGTCACCGGCCTCGCCGCCGTCGGGCGACGGATGGCCCTTGCCGCGGAGCCGGATCTTCTGTCCGTCCGCGACGCCGGCGGGCACGTTGACGCTGATCTCCCGCCCCTCAGCGGTCTGCAGCGTGATCCGATCGCCCTTGGTCGCCGTGACGAAGTCGAGCGTGGTCGACGCGGCCACGTCGCGACCCTTGGTCGGGCCGCCGTAGCCCCGGTAGCCGCCGGTGGGCTGGCCGAACCGCCCACCGCCGAACAGTCCGCCGAGCAGGTCGTCGTAGTCGCCGCCTCCGCCGCCCTGGCGGAAGGTGTAGCGCGTCCCTCCGGCCCCCTGCTGACCGAACATGCCACCGAAGACGTCCTCGAAGCCTCCTGCACCGGCCCCGCCCGGCGCGGTGAAGCGCGCGCCGCCGCCCATCGCGCGGACCGCGTCGTACTCCTTGCGCTCCTCGGGATCGGAGAGCACGGAGTTCGCCTCGCTGATCTCCTTGAACTTCGCCTCGGCCGCGGCATCCCCCGGGTTCTGGTCGGGGTGGTACTTGCGCGCGAGCTTGCGGTACGCCTTCTTGATGTCGGCGTCGCTCGCGTCCTTCGAGACGCCGAGCGTGGCGTAGAAGTCCTTGTCGAACCAATCCTGGCTGGCCATCGGCGCCTCCTTCCTGCTGAATCTACTGGGAACCGTGGAGGGCCGGCCCGCGGCATCCGCTGGTGAACACGGATGCCGCGAACCGGCCCGGGAGGGTCACGCGGGGGTCTTGACGACGACCTTCGCGGCGCGCAGCAGCGTGCCGCCGAGCAGGTACCCGGTCTCGACGACGTCGGCGACCGTGTCGACCTCGACCTCGTCGGAGTGCTGCTGGAAGATCGCCTCGTGACGCTGCGGGTCGAACGGCTCGCCGACCTCGCCGAACTTCGCGAGGCCCAGCTTCTCGACCGACGCGCGCAGCTTCGCCGCGATCGTCACGAACGGGGTGTCCCCCTCGAGGTCGCCGTGCTTCTCGGCCCGGTCCAGGTCGTCGAGCACCGGCAGGAGCACCGCGACCGTCGCGCCGATCGCGCGCTCGCGCTCGACCTCGCGGTTCGCCTCGGTGCGCTTGCGGTAGTTCGCGTACTCGGCGGTGACCCGCTTGAGGTCGGCGAGGTGCTCCGCCGACGGGTCCTCGACCTCGGCCTGCGCCGCATTGAGGATGTCGTCGACCGTCAGCTCCTCGTCGCCCTCGGCGACCGTGTCGGCGTCGGCGGCGTCGGCGGCCCCCGCATCGGGGGCCTCCGCGTCGGCGGCCTCCGGGGAGGCGGATGCCGCGGCATCCGCCCCCTCGGCCTGCGGCTGGCGAACCTCACCCGTCTCGGGGTCGATCCGTCGCTTGTCGCGGATGATCGGCTCGTCGTGGTTCTGGTTCTCGTCCGTCATGGCTACTTCTTCTCGTCCTCGTCATCGATGACCTCGGCGTCGACGACGTCCTCGTCGGAGGACTCGGCACCCTCGGCGCCCGACGCGGTCGCGTCCTCGCCGGGGTTCGCGCCGGCGGCGGAGGCATCCGCCTGCTGGCCCTGTGCGTAGATCGCCTCGCCGAGCTTGCCCTGCGACTGCGAGAGCTTCTCGAACGCCGACTTCACCGCGTCGTCGTCGTCGCCCGCGAGGGCCGACTTCAGCGCGTCGACGTCGCCCTGCACCTCGGACTTCACGTCGGCGGGCAGCTTGTCCTCGTTCTCCTTGATCAGCTTCTCGACCGAGTAGGCGAGCTGCTCGGCCTGGTTGCGCGTCTCGGCGGACTCGCGGCGCTTCTTGTCCTCGGCCGCGTGCTCCTCGGCGTCGCGGACCATGCGCTCGACGTCCTCCTTGGGGAGGGCCGAGCCGCCCGAGATCGTCATCGACTGCTCCTTGCCGGTGCCCTTGTCCTTGGCGGACACGTGCACGATGCCGTTCGCGTCGATGTCGAAGGTGACCTCGATCTGCGGGATGCCGCGGGGCGCCGGGGCGATGCCCGTCAGCTCGAACGTGCCGAGCGGCTTGTTGTCGCGCGTGAACTCGCGCTCGCCCTGGAAGACCTGGATCGCGACCGACGGCTGGTTGTCGTCGGCGGTCGTGAAGGTCTCGCTGCGCTTGGTCGGGATGGCCGTGTTGCGCTCGATCAGCTTGGTCATGATGCCGCCCTTGGTCTCGATGCCGAGGCTCAGGGGGGTGACGTCGATGAGCAGCACGTCCTTGCGCTCGCCCTTGAGGACGCCCGCCTGCAGGGCGGCGCCCACGGCGACGACCTCGTCGGGGTTCACGCCCTTGTTGGGCTCCTTGCCGGTCTCCTTCTTGACGAGCTCGGAGACCGCGGGCATGCGGGTCGAACCGCCGACGAGCACGACGTGCGCGATGTCGGACAGCTTGATGCCGGCCTCGCGGATGACGTCCTCGAACGGCTTCTTGGTGCGGTCGAGCAGGTCGGAGGTCATGTTCTCGAACTGCGCGCGCGTGAGCGTCTCGTCGAGATTGGCCGGACCCGACTCGGTGAGCGAGAGGTAGGGCAGCTGGAGGCTGGTGCTCATCGAGGAGCTGAGCTCCTTCTTGGCCTGCTCCGCGGCCTCCTTGAGGCGCTGCAGGGCGATCTTGTCCTTCGAGACGTCGACGCCCGTGGTGTCCTTGAAGCGCTTGATCAGGTGCTCGACGATGCGCTGGTCCCAGTCGTCGCCGCCGAGGCGGTTGTCGCCGGCGGTCGCGCGGACCTGGATGGTCGAGAAGTCGTCGTCCTTGCCCACCTCGAGGAGCGAGACGTCGAACGTGCCGCCACCGAGGTCGAAGACGAGGATGAGCTCGTCCTCCTTGCCCTTGTCGAGGCCGTAGGCGAGCGCCGCGGCGGTGGGCTCGTTGATGATGCGCAGGACGTTGAGGCCCGCGATCTCGCCGGCCTCCTTCGTGGCCTGGCGCTCGGCGTCGTTGAAGTACGCCGGAACGGTGATGACCGCGTCGGTGACGGTGTCGCCGAGGTACTGCTCGGCGTCGCGCTTGAGCTTCTGGAGGATGCGCGCCGAGATCTCCTGCGGCGTGTACTCCTTGCCGTCGATCGCGGACGACTTCCAGTCGGTGCCCATGTGGCGCTTGACCGACGAGATGGTGCGGTCGACGTTGGTCACGGCCTGGCGCTTGGCGGTCTCGCCGACGAGCACCTCGCCGTCCTTGGTGAATGCGACCACCGAGGGGGTGGTGCGGAAGCCCTCGGCGTTCGCGATGACGACGGGCTCGCCGCCCTCCAGGACGCTGACGACCGAGTTGGTGGTGCCGAGGTCGATTCCGACTGCACGTGACATGTGTGTATCTCCTTCTGCCGAGGGGCTCGCGGAAGTGGCCCCCGGCGATCGGCCCGGCGTTCCCCGCCCGCGGCCGAAGTCAGTGATCGGCGAGACTTGAGCCTCGCCGACTCAAGTGTCGAACCCGCCCGAATCGATGTCAAGTCGAGCCCGCTGAACTTGAGCGTACTTGACTCAACTCTCGGCGCTCTCCCAGTATTCCTGCCCGCCGGTGCCCCTCCTCCCCTTCCTCCCGCCTCCCCCCTCCGCCGCCCAGCCCCGCGCTTCTCCCCCGCGCGGATTGCCGATTGCGCCGGGAACGGGGCGCGAGTTCCCGGCGGAAGTGGCACCGCGCGTCGGCCGCGGCCGCAGGGCGAGTGCTCCTCCACACCGGGGTCCGTGAGCTCGAGATTCACCGGGGCGGGCGGATGTCGCGCACGACGCGCCCACGTGGGCTGGCGTGACGGGCATGAGACCACCCGCTCCGCTCCCGCACGAGCTCCGGTCGCGACCGTTCCACGTGCGGCGCGCCGCAGAACTCGGTGTCACTCGCGGCCGCCTCGGGGCTCGCGACCTGTCCGCCCCGTTCCGCGGCGTGCGTGTCGCCGCTCGGCCGGTCGGCCTGCTCGACCTCTGTCGCGCGTACGTCGAGCGGATGCCGGAGCGCCATGTCTTCAGCCACGAGACGGCAGCAGGGCTCTGGGGCCTGCCGTTGCCGAGCCTGGGAGCGCTGCCGCTCCACGTGTCCGCGCCGGCGCCGCTCCGCCAGCCCCGCGTCGCGGGGGTCGTCGGCCATCGGCTCGGCAGCGGCATCCGCACGACGCACCTCGCCGGACTCCCGCTCGTCGCCCCTGGCGACGCATGGTGCCAGCTCGCCGCGAGCCTCGGCCACGACGACCTCGTGTCGGCCGGCGACCGGCTCGTGGGATGGCGTTCGCCGCTCGTCACGCTCGACGAGATCGACGCTGCGATCGAGCGGTTCGGGGCCCGTCACGGGGCGAGGCGTCTGCGCGCGGCGCGCGGCGACATCCGCCCCGGATCGGCGTCGCGACGGGAGACGCGCCTGCGGCTGCGGGTGGTCCGCGCGGGGTTCCCCGAGCCCGAGCTGAATGCGCCGATCCGGCTCGGCGCGGGGTGGACCGCGTACGGCGACCTCGTGTTCCGGCAGTTCGGGGTGCTGCTCGAGTACGACGGGGAGCAGCACCGGGCGGATGAGGTCCAGTTCCACCGCGACGTCGAGCGGCTCAACGACCTGGCCGCCGACGGATGGATCGTGATCCGCGTCGGCCGCCTGCTGCCGCCGGCACGGGCGCTCGACCAGCTCGAGCGCGCCCTGCGAGCCCGCGGATGGCACGGCATTCGCGTGCGGTGACCGCCGCGTTGCCACTTCCGCCGGGAATCGTCGCGGGGCACCCGGCGGAAACGGCAAGCCGACGCCCGCCGGCCCGGGCGGCGGGGGACGGCGGTGCGAGTGGGCGAGGGGTACCAGAGCAACCGGCCGCCCCCTAGAGTTCGATCACGAGTGCGAAGGGGACACGATGAGCGGGTACACGAGGAAGTGGGTGGGCGGCGTCGCCGTCGCGACATTGGCACTGGGTGCGCTGGGGGCAGCAGGAGCCTCCGCAGCACCCGGCAAGCCGGGCGAATCGCGGTACACCGCGGGCGCATCGGGCGTCGGCGACGAGTACTTCCCGTACGCGGGCAACGGCGGGTACGACGTCGAGCACTACGACCTCGACATCACGTACACGCCCCCGGCCCCCTCACCCGCCCCGGTCGAGGGCGAGTTCGAGGGCGTCGCCACGATCGACCTCGTCGCGACGCAGGACCTCGACCGGTTCAACCTCGACCTGCGCGGAATGGACGTGCACGCGCTGAGCGTGAACGGCACGCCGGCGGCATCCGTCGCCCCGCCCGTCGCGGGGGCCGAGGTCGACGGCCAGGCGTACTGGCACGTGCAGGACGACGCGGCGCGCGTCTGGGAGCTCACCGTGCAGCCGCGGCCGAAGCTCAAGGCCGGTCAGCACGTGCAGGTCGTCGTCGAGTACGGCGGCACGACGACTCGCCCCCTCGACGTCGAGGGCGCGCTCTACGGCTGGGTGACCCAGCGCGACGGTGCGATGGTCGTCAGCGAACCCGAGGGTTCGATGACGTGGTACCCGGTCAGCGACCACCAGACCGACAAGGCGACGTACTCGTTCGAGATCACGGTGCCCGAGGGCAAGGTCGCGGTCGCGAACGGTATCCAGCCGAAGCCCGAGGAGACCGCCGACGGCTGGACCACCTGGTACTGGGACGCCCCGGACCAGCAGGCCAGCTACCTGACCACGGCCTCGGTCGGCGACTTCGACCTGCGCGACGCCTACACCTCGGCGAGCGGCGTGCCGATCATCGACGCGGTCGACACCAAGCTCAGCCCGACGCGCCTCGCGACGACGAACGCGAGCCTCGGATGGCAGGCGGACATGATCGACTTCTTCGAGGAGAAGTTCGGCCCCTACCCGTTCGTGGCCTACGGCTCGATCGTCGACAACGACTCGGTCGGCTACGCCCTCGAGACGCAGACCCGGCCGGTGTACTCATCGCAGGCGAGCGAGGGGACGGTCGCGCACGAGGCCGCGCACCAGTGGTTCGGCAACGCCGTGAGCCCCGAGCGCTGGCAGGACATCTGGCTCAACGAGGGCTGGGCGACGTACGCGACCTGGATGTGGAACGAGGAGCGCGGCATCCGGACGGCGCAGCAGTCGTACGACAACTGGTATGCGCCGGCGCGCAACCAGGCGTACTGGGACTTCCAGATCGGCGACCCCGGGCCCCTCGGGCTCTTCGCCGGCCAGGTCTACAACCGGGGCGCCGCGACGCTGCACGCCCTGCGCGTCGAGATCGGCGACGAGGCGTTCTTCGAGGCGGCCCGACTCTGGGTCGAGCGCTTCGACGACTCGTCGGGCACCGCCGACGACTTCCAGGCGATCTACGAAGAGGTCTCGGGGCAGGATCTCGAGGCGTTCTTCCAGACCTGGCTGTACGACCAGCAGAAGCCGCCGGCCACCTGGACCACGCCGTAGGCGACGGGTCCCGGGCGGGTCGCTGCGCAGTCTCGTCGAGGCCGGCGAGCTGACCCGCCCCGCGCCCGGCGTCCAGCCGATGCCCGGACGTCGACGCGTACCCTTGGACCATGCCGACCGACGCGCCCGAGAGCACCATGCCCGCCGATCGGGGCCGGTCGACCCCGCCGCGCTCCACCGGGATCCGACAGGTCCGCCCGAAGACCGAGGGCTGGAAGCAGGCCAAGGACGCCGACGGCCGCCCGCTGCTGCAGTTCGCGTCGCCCAAGCGCGGCAAGCCGCCCGCCCACCTCGCCGACCTCGCTCCCGAGGAGTGGAAGGCGAAGGCCGACGAGCTCGGCGTCCCGGCGTTCCGGCTGAAGCAGGTCGCGCGACACTGGTTCACGCGCTGGACGAGCGACCCCGCCGAGATGACCGACCTCCCGGCCGAGGGTCGCGAGGAACTCGTCGCCGGCCTCCTGCCCCCGCTCCTCACCGAGGTGAAGCGACTCGAGACCGACCGCGGCGACACGATCAAGTTCCTCTGGAAGCTGCACGACGGCGCCCTCGTCGAGTCGGTGCTCATGCGCTACCCGGGCCGCATCACGCTGTGCGTCTCGAGCCAGGCCGGCTGCGGCATGAACTGCCCGTTCTGCGCGACCGGCCAGGCCGGGCTCACACGCAACATGTCGGCGGCCGAGATCCTCGCCCAGGTCGTCGAGGCGAACCGCGTGATCGCCTCCGGCGCCCTGCACGGCAAGCGCGCCGACGACGGCACGCCCGAGCGCGTCTCGAACATCGTCTTCATGGGCATGGGCGAGCCGCTGGCGAACTACGCCCGGCTCATGCGCGCGGTCCGCACGATGGCGGCGCCCGCGCCGAACGGCCTCGGCATGTCGGCCCGCAACATCACCGTCTCGACGGTCGGGCTCGTCCCCGCCATCCGCAAGCTCGCCGACGAGCACGTGCCCGTCACCTTCGCGCTCAGCCTCCACGCGCCCGACGACGGCCTGCGCGACGAGCTCATCCCCGTGAACTCGAGGTGGAAGGTCGACGAGGCGCTCGACGCCGCGCGCGAGTACTTCGAGAAGACCGGCCGACGCGTGTCGATCGAGTACGCGCTCATCAAGGACATGAACGACCACGGATGGCGCGCCGACCTGCTCGCCGAGAAGCTCAACGAGCGCGGGCGCGGCTGGGTGCACGTCAACCCGATCCCGCTGAACCCGACCCCCGGCTCCATCTGGACGGCCTCGGAGGTCGACGTGCAGCACGAGTTCGTGCGCCGCCTCTCCGACGCGGGCATCCCGACCACCATCCGCGACACCCGCGGCAAGGAGATCGACGGCGCCTGCGGGCAGCTCGTCGCGACCGAAGACGACGAAGCCGCCGCCGCGCGAGCCTGAGCCGCAGCGCGGCCCGAGCCGCGGCTCCGGCCGCGACCCCTCCCGACCCCCGACCCCGACCCCGACCCGCCCAGGAACGATGACCTCTCCGACGACCAGGGGCCGCCGCGCCCGGATCGAGCCTGTCCGGCCGTCCCGCCGGCCGCTCGGAACGATCGGGCTCACGATCGGCATCGCGGCGGTCGCGCTGTTCGCGGCGATCCGCATCGTGACGGCGGACGACCGCAGCGACGCGCTCTCCGACGCCGTCCAGGACTTCGTCACGCTCTCGGCCAGCGTCGTGATCGAGAGCCTCCCGTTCGTCTTCCTCGGCATCGTGCTCTCCATCGCCGTGCAGCTCTGGCTGCCGCCGGACTTCCTCGTGCGACGGCTGCCGACCAACGGCGTCGTGCGGCGCGCCGTCATCTCGCTCCTCGGCATCCTGTTGCCGGTCTGCGAGTGCGGGAACGTGCCGCTCGCGCGCGGGCTCCTCCAGCGCGGGCTCACGGTCGGCGAGTCGATGACCTTCCTCCTCGCGGCGCCGATCCTGAACCCGGTCACGATCATCACGACCTACCAGGCCTTCGGATGGCAGGACGGCATCCTCGTCTGGCGCATCGTCGGCGGCTTCGTCATCGCGAACCTCGTCGGTTGGGTGTTCAGCCGGCACCCCGACCCGACCTCGCTGCTCACGCCGGCGTTCCAGGCGGCATGCGCCCGCGAACATGCGGATGCCTCGGCGAAGCCGCGACGCGGCGCGCGCATGTTCGTCGATGAGACGTCGGCGATGCTCCCCGCGCTGTTCGTGGGGTCGGCGATCGCCGGGTTCATCCAGGTCGCGGTCTCGCGCGACATCCTGATCACGCTCGGCCAGAACCCGGTGCTGAGCGTGTTCGCACTCATGCTCCTCGCCTTCGTCGTCGCACTGTGCTCGAACGTCGACGCGTTCTTCGTCCTGGCGTTCGGGTCGACCTTCATGCCCGGCGCGATCGTCGCGTTCCTCGTCTTCGGACCGATGGTCGACGTGAAGATGCTGGCGCTCATGCGCACGACGTTCACCACTCGCACGCTCGTGCAGCTGACCACGATCGTCGCGCTCGCGAGCGCCGCACTCGGGCTGGCGGTGAACCTTGCTGCATAACCTCGTGTCCCGCTGGAAGGGCGTCGCGCTCACGCTCGTCTCCGTCGTCGCAACGCTGTGGCTCGCGGCCACCGGCCAGCTCGGGTTGTACATCAACCCCGACTCCTCGGGCTTCACGGTGATCATGACGCTCATCGGCGGCATCCTCGCGCTGGCCGCGCTCGCACTCGCGCCTGCACGGGACGACCACCACGACCACGACGATCACGGGCCCGACCACCGCGATCACGAGCCCGAATCGCGTGCCGTGCGCGCGGCACCCGCCCGACGGCGGACTGCCACCGCGTCGGCGATCGTCGTCGTCGCAGGGGCGACCGTCGCGCTGCTCGTCCTCCCGCCCGCGACGCTCACCGCACGCACCGCGATGGACCGCGACGTCGAGGTCACCGCCGCCGAACTCGCCGCCGACGCACCGAGCCTCGCCGGGGCGGATCCGTCGACGTTCGACCTCTCGGACTGGGCGTTGATCGCGAACCAGTTCGACGACCCGGCCGAGTTCGGCGGGATCGAGCTCGAGCTCGCCGGGTTCGTCTCCCCGGTTCCCGGCGACCCCGACGACAGCTTCTACATCACGCGGTTCAAGATCACGCACTGCGCGATCGACGCCCAGCCGGTCGGCGTTCCGGTCCACCTGCCGGGCTGGAAGGAGCGGTTCGCGGTCGACGACTGGGTCGTCGGCACCGGCGAACTCGCCGCCGATCCGGTCGACCGGGACGGCCTGGTGCTCGTCCCCGGCACGGTGGGGGCGACCGACGAACCGGAGCAGCCGTATGTCTACTGATCCCCGGCGTCCGCGCGACCCGGGCGGGTCGCGACGTGCGGGTGCAGCCCGGTTCCGTCGCGGCCTCACCGCGACGATCGGCCTGCTCGCCGGGGCATCCGTGATCCTCGGCGCCGCGTCGCTCGCGCAGGGACCGAAGGTGACGGACGCGGCCATCGACGTCGAACGTGCCACGAAGCTCGCCGGCTCGCGACTCGTGATCGAGCTCAACCAGCCCGTCGAACGGGTCACCGGACACGTCGAGGTGACGCCGAGCGAACCCGCGGCGCTCGAGATCGACGGCGACCGGCTCATCGTGTCGTTCGAGGAACCACTGCCGTACGACGAGGCGTACACGGTGACGATCGACGGCGTGGTCGGCACGGCCCAGCCGACGGCGGCGACGATCGAGTACCGGTTCACCACGGCGGACGAACCGGTGCACACCCTCGTCCGCCGCAGTCCCGAGGGGCGACCCGATGTGGTCCGGCGCTCGTACGTGGGCGACCCGACCCCGGACGACGTGCTGGAGGCGCCTCGCCTCCGGTCGTTCGCCCACACCGGCGACGTCGTCGTCGGCGTGGCGATCGAGGACGACGGCGCGAACACGCTGCGCGTCGCCGGGATCGGGGACACGACCCAGACGGTCGCGCTGCCCGAGCCGGGAACCGTGAACTCGATCGGCGGGTCGACCACCCGACCGCTCGTCGCCTTCACGTTCAACCCCGCGGACGCCGGGGCGGAGGCGGGCTCGCAGAGCGTCCTGTACACGCTCGACGTCTCCGGGGCGACTGCCGAACCCGTGCCGGTCCTCGGTCCCGACGGCGCTCCGGTGTCCGTGAGCGACTGGGTGTTCGTCCCTGGAACGACGTCGATCGTGGTGCACGACCCGGACGGCGCGGTCTTCCTCGCGGACGCGCTCGGCCTCTCGCCCGCGCAGCCGTTGGGAACCCACACCGAGCTCCGCGGCATCCTGCCCGGGACGACCGAGCTGATCCTGGCGGATCCAGACCGCGGGACGGTCCTCGAGCTCGCGACCGGCGAGACCCGCGAGAACGTCCTGCCGTCCGCCGAGCTGCCCGACCGGGCCTACCCGGGACGCGTCGTGCAGCTCGACGGCGACGGGACCCACCTGCTCGAGGTCCTCATCGTCTCCGGTGACGGTGCGGGCTCCGTGGCGACCGAGGCGCTCCTCGCCCGGGTCGACGAGGTCGAGACGGTCGTGCTCCACGCGACCGGCGGCGACAGCCGGCGGCTCGCGACCTGCCTCTCGCCGAACGGCCGCCTGGTCGCGGTGGAGACCGCGCCGGCGCGGGCGGAATCCGACGGGTATCCCAACGCACCATCCCTCCTCGGCCGGCTCACGACCGTCGTCGACGTCGAGACCGGCGAGGTCGTGCTCACCCAGAACGGCGGCTCCTCCGACTGGTGCCACTGAGAGCCTGTACGGATGCCGCGGTGCGGCGTATGCTCATGCGGGCCGCGCCACGCGGCATCCGTCGCCCGATCGGGGCGACCCACGACGCCCGCAACGGGCCGAGACCGGAGGGAGTGAAGCGATGAACACCGTTCCTGTCGCGCGTATCGCAGACACCCTTCCCTGCGAGGCCGCCCGCTAGCATCCGCGACGGTGGCCTCCACGATCTCGGAGACACCACCGTGAACATGCTGTCGTCACTCGACGATTCCGCCGCGCGATCGCGCGCGGCATCCGCTGCGCCCTTCGGCGCGGCATCCGCCTCACTCGCCTTCTCGGACGTCGAGCCGGGCGAGGACCAACGCTGGTCCACGTGGCCGGCGACCCAGCCCAGCGAGCGCGGGCCGCAGCCGCGGCCCGACTGGCTCGTCACCTCCGCCGCGGCGATCGACACCGAGCTCGGCGTCGTGAAGACGGGCAAGGAGGCCGACCTGTGGCTCATCGAGCGGGCCGTGCCCGGCGCGCCTGCCGACGTGCCCGGCAATTCGGTGCTGCTCGCCGCGAAGCGGTACCGCAGCGCGGAGAACCGGCTCTTCCATCGCTCGGCGGTCTACACCGAGGGGCGCGGCACGCGCCGCTCCCGCGACGTTCGCGCGGTCCAGCGCTCGTCGTCGTACGGGCGCGAGGTCGCGCGCGTCGAATGGGCGTACGCGGAGTTCGCCGCGCTGTCGCGCCTGACCGAGCTGGGTGCGGCCGTGCCGTACCCGGTCCAGGTGGGCGAGACCGAGGTGCTCATGGAGTTCATCGGCGACGGGCGGGTCGCCGCCCCGCGGCTCGCCCAGGTGCGGACGACGCCGGAGGGACTGCGCGACATCTTCCAGCAGGTCGCCGCATTCATGCGCACGCTCGCGCACGCCGGCCTCGCGCACGGCGACCTCTCGCCGTACAACCTGCTCGTCGACCGGGACCGGGTCGTCGCGATCGACCTGCCGCAGGTCGTCGACGTCGTCGCGAACCCGAACGGGTTCGACCTGCTGCACCGCGACTGCGTGAACGTGTGCGAGTGGTTCACCCGGCAGCGGCTCGAGTGCGACGCGGAGGAGCTCTTCGCCGAGCTCGTCGGCGACGTGACACGCTGACGAGATGGCCGATCGGGCGGGGCGGATCGCGCCCGATCGGCCCCGTCGACCGCACATGGAGCGTCCGACCAGCCGGGGGATGAGAGACTGTGGGAGTTTTGGTGAACGACCCTGGGGAGATCATGACCGACACCGGACCCGACCTGAGCGGCGACTGGGACCTCGACCCGGCTCACACGCGCATCGGCTTCTCGGCCAAGCACGCGATGGTGGCCAACGTCCGCGGCGCCTTCAACGACGTCACCGGCGCGCTGCACGTCGACTTCGACGACCCGGACGCGTCGAAGGCCGAGATCGTGCTCAAGGTCGCGAGCATCGACACGCGCAACGCGCAGCGCGACGAGCACCTGCGCAGCGCCGACTTCTTCGACGTGGAGAAGTACCCCGACATCACGTTCCGCAGCACGCGGATCGAGGAGGTCGCCGACAACGCGCTCGTGGTGTCCGGCGACCTGACGATCCGCGACGTCACGAAGCCGATCACCATCCCGATCGAGTTCACCGGCGTGGAGACCGACGCGTTCGGCGCCCTCCGAGCCGGCTTCGAGGGCACGCGGCGCATCGACCGTCGGGAGTTCGGCCTGGAGTGGAACATGGCGCTCGACTCGGGCGGATGGCTCGTGTCGGAGAAGATCACGCTCGAGTTCGAGCTGTCGGCGATCAAGCGCGAGGGCGCCGCCGAGGCGGCCGCCTGAGGCGAGCTTCCGGGGGAACCGGCGGCGCGACGGCATCCGGCTACCGCGCACCGAGCCGGAGGCGTTAGCCTGCACGGGATCGACGCGGATCGGCCCTGACCGGGCGCGCCGTCACCGCCCGTTCACCCCACGTCGGAAGACTTCGCCCATGACCGACCAGCCCCAGTCGCCCGAACCCCCGCACCCGACCCGGCCCGGCGTCGTCACGCCCCCGCTCTCGACCGCGGAACTCCGCCCCGTGACGGGCCTCGAGCTGCAGGGTGAGCGGGTCGTCCCGAAGCGACAGGTGTGGTCGTGGGCGCTGTGGGACTGGGCGACGCAGCCGTTCAACTCGGTCATCCTCACGTTCGTATTCACGGCGCTCTACCTCACGAGCGACTGGTTCCTCGACCCAGCGGTCGCGGCGCTCGGCGAGGACGACCCGGCCTACGAGCGCGCGCTCGCCGATCTCGCGAGCGGCCTCGGCTGGGCGATCACGATCGCCGGCATCCTCATCGCCGTGCTGGCACCCGTGCTCGGTCAACGAGCGGATGTCGCGGGGCGCCGGAAGCTCTGGCTCGGCGGCGCGACGGCCGCGCTCGTGGCGTGCATGCTCGGCCTCTTCTTCGTGCAGGGGACGGCGTCGTACTTCGTGCTCGGCGTCTCGCTCATCGCGGCGGGCACGGTGTTCGGCGAGATCGCGGGCGTGAACTACAACGCGATGCTCGTGCAGGTCTCGACGCCGAAGACGGTCGGAAAGGTGTCGGGACTCGGCTGGGGGCTCGGCTACCTCGGCGGGATCGTCGCACTGGTGCTCGTGGTGGTCGCGACGGCGTTCGACTGGTGGGGGATGCCGACCGAGGACGGGCTCGTCTACCGGGTCATCGCGGTCGGCTGCGCGGTGTGGACGGTCGTGTTCGCGTGGCCGGTGCTCGTCTACGTGCCCGAGGCGCCGCCGGCGGCGGGTCGGGAACGGGTCGGGTTCTTCCGCAGCTACGGCGTGCTGGTGCAGGACATCGTGCGCCTCTGGCGCGAGTCGCGGCCGACGTTCTGGTTCCTCCTCGCCAGCGCGGTGTTCCGCGACGGGCTCGCGGGCGTCTTCGCGTTCGGCGCCGTGATCGCGGCGGTCGCGTTCCGCTTCACCCCGAACGAGGTCATGATCTTCGGCATCGCCGCGAACCTGCTCGCCGGCGTCTCGACCATCGTCGCCGGCCGGTTTGATGATCGGTTCGGTCCGCGCGCGGTCATCCTCACCGCGCTCGGCGGGCTCGTGGCCGCCGGGCTCATCGTCTTCTTCCTGCACGATGCGGGCAAGCTGCCGTTCTGGATCTTCGGCCTGATCCTCACGCTGTTCGTCGGCCCCGCGCAGGCGGCCTCGCGCTCGTTCCTCGCGCGGGTCACGCCGGCCGGTCGCGAGAGCGAGATCTTCGGGCTCTACGCGACCACGGGCCGCGCTGCGAGCTTCCTCTCGCCGATGCTGTGGTCGGCGTTCATCGTGATCTTCGGCGCGACGTACTGGGGCGTGCTCGGCATCGTGCTCGTGCTCGCCGCCGGGCTGGTGCTCATGCTGTTCGTCCGCGTGCCGCAGCGGGCGACGGATGTCGCGGCCGCGGGTCCCACGTCGGGGGCGTAGCCGACGGCGCCGGGCGAAGAACGGCCCGGACACGGCGACGGCGCGTCGCCCCGGGGAGGGGAGCGACGCGCCGTCGGGTTTCCGGAGGCGGGACTACGGTCCGACCGTGACGGTCACCTCCTGCGTGGTGGTGTTGCCGCTCGGGTCGGTCGCCTCGAACAGGAACGTGTACACGGCGCCCTGGCGGGCGAGCACGCGCGCCTCGGTCGTGGAGACGACCTCGACGTCGGCCTTGTGACCCTCGCCCGTGGCCTCGACCAGTTCGACCTCGACCTCGCCGGAGTCGTCCGACGCGTCGATGTCGAACGCGACGGTCTGCCACTTGGCGTTCGGCGGGAAGACCAGCTCCGGGTCGACCGTCACCGAGAGCTCGGGCGCGATGAAGTCGAACCCGACGATCACCGGGTCGTGGTCGCTCGAGCGGTACGCGTCGGGCGCGTAGAGCGCGTCCTGTGCCGGCTTCTTGAACGTCATGTCGTAGTCGATCAGGCTCGGCTCGTCGGCGTTGATCGACCACGTCGACGCCCCGGTGACCTGCGCCACGAGGCCGGGGCCCGCGAGCGCGTGGTCGAGGTAGCCGAGCTGGCCGTCGAAGACGTACGAATAGGCGAACTCGCCCTGCTCCTGGAGCAGCAGGTCGGTGTAGCCGGCTGCCGTCAGTGCCTGGATCGGGTCCTCCTTGTCGTAGGCGTTCAGGTCGCCGATGATGAGGTCGCGGCCCGGCTCTGCACCGGTCGGGCCGGTGGCCAGCCACTCGGCGAGGGCCTCGGCCGCGCGGGTGCGCACGCCGTTGCAGTTGCCCTGGCCGTCGCCCTGGTCGGGGTCCTCGGCGCAGGCGGAGCCCTTCGACTTGAGGTGGTTCACGACGACGGTGACCTCGGCACCCGAATCGACGTCGGCGAACGTCTGGGCGAGGGCCGGCCGGTTGCGGTCGTCGTCGAAGTCGGGGTCGACGGTGCTGTCGAGCACCGCGTGGTCGCCGACCGGCTCCACCGCGCCCGGCTTGTAGATGAACGCGGTCGTGATGACGTCGGTCCCGAGGATCCCGGTGTCGATCGCGGCGTACACCTCCTCGCCGAGGGCGGCGTTGATCGCGTCCGTGAGTGCCTGGACCGCGGTGCCGTTGTTCTCGATCTCGATGAGCCCGACGACGTCGGCGTCGATCTCCGTGATCGCGCTGACGATCTTCGCCTGCTGGCGCTCGAACTCCTCGGCGGTGTCGGCACCACGTGAGCCCAGCGTCGTGAAGTAGTTCAGGACGTTGAAGCTCGAGACCGTGAAGTTGCCGCCGACCTCGGGCACGTCCGTGCGCGGGTTGACCGATTCGAACCCGGCGCCCTGCGTCGGCTGGATCGCCCAGGTGTCGAAGCGGTAGTCGAGCACGCCGGTGGCATCCGAGACGAGGTCGCCGCCGCGGAAGGTGTTCTCGAGGGTGAACTCCTCGCCGTTCGGGTGGATCGCGGGGTCCGGGTTCTCCGCGCTCCGACCGTCGTCGAGTCCGATGCGGTTGAGCTCGTTCTCCTCGGCGAGGGCGATCGCCTCTGCGCTTCCGGGTTCGTGCACCGCGGTCGGCTGCATCTGGCGATCGGTGCCGAGCATCACGGTGCCGTAGCGGCCGAACTCGAAGAACTCGAGGATCGCGAGATCCTGCGGGAGCGTCACGTGCATGCCCTCGAGGGACTCCTTCGCCTCCGGCGTGGCCGGCAGGGTCAGTTCGGCGGCGGGCGGGAGCGCGAGTCCGGACTCGCAGATCGAGTTGGACGCTGCGGTGATCTCGGTCATGCCGAAGTACTCGCTCACCGTTCCGGTGATGTGCACGAGGTCGCCCTCGGCGACGTCCAGGCCGTTCTGGACGTAGACGAAGATGCCGTCGGAGGTGGCCGGGTCGGCGTCACCGGCATCCTGCAGGTAGTAGCCGTCGAAGCCGCCGTCCTGGAAGTCGCCGACGACGACGCCCTCGATCTCGACGGACGAGCCGACCACCGGCGATGCGTCGCCTGCGCCCTGCACCGAGCCGATCGTGACCGTGGCCGCGTTGCAGTCGGCCGGCGGCAGCGGCACGACGACGACGCTCAGCGAATTCCGCGCGCCCGGGGTGTTCGCCGCCTCACCGTCGATGAGGGTGCCGGGGAACCCGGGGATGCCGGCCCGGTCGAAGTCGTTGCGGACCCAGTCGTTCGTCGAGCCCGTGTCGGTGCCGTCGGGGATCCGGGACGCGCCGCCGGGAGCGAAGGAGAGACCGTCGTAGCCGACGGTGAGGACGGTGTCGCCGTACGCGAGGTCGCCGGATCCGCCGTCGTTCACGGCAATGGAGTCGAGGATCTCGAATCCGGCCGTGTCGATGGCTCCGTCGTCGTCGGCGTCGAGGTCGTCCCCGAGCGCGCCGGTGAAGCCGCTGACGAGCAGCAACGAGATCGTGCCGTTCTCGAGCGCGTTCGCGGGCAGCCAGGTGAGCGAGCGGCCGCTGTCGTCGGCCGGCTCGAGCGCGATGACCTCGTCGATGACGCCCATCGAGGAGTTCGAGTCGCCCTCGACCTCGAGGACGCGGTAGCCGCTGACATCCGTTCCCGGCTCCACGAGGATCTCGACGTATTCGGTGTCGGTACCGGCGGTCGAGGCGGAGAACTCGTTGATCACGGACGGCTGCGGGCCGGACTCGCCACAGGCGACCGTGTGCGAGCCGAGGCCGTCGAAGGTGTTCACGGCGAATCCGGTCCACTCGATCGCCGGGTCGAACACGTCGTCCACGATGGCGTCGCCGACGCAGACGTTCGCGTTGCGTCGGATCGTGTTGTCCTGGGTCGAGGTGAGGCCGGCACCCCACTCGCTGCCCGGGTCGAATCCGACCTCGCCGAGCGAGTCGACGACGGCTCCGTCGTGCTTCAGGACGATCGCGTCGTCGCCGTTCCACAGGCTGCTCGACGTGATCTGGTCCGCATACGCGCCGAGGTCCTCGTCGGCGAAGACGAAGGCGTCGCCGGCGGCGACGGTGCCCGTCAGTGCGAAGGTGCCGCCGGACGTCGCGGTCGCGCTGCCGTTGAAGTAGACCTCGAGGGAGTAGCCCGCGAGCGGCACGTCGGCGTCGGTCGGGTTGTAGAGTTCGACCGCCTTGTTGAAGGACGACCCCTCGACGTATTCGCTGATGATGAGGTCGGTCGGGTCTCCCTCTGCGGCGATCGCGGCACCGGCCGGCACCGCGATTCCCACCCCCAGCAGGGCAGCCGCAGTGAGCCCCACGGTCAGGCGTTGGACGGGTCGTTGCATCTCGGCACCTCCGGCACACGCCAGGGGGCCACCCTGACCCCCGGACGGCGTCAGCCTATGGAGGTCCCGGTCGATCGGGAACCCCTGTCGCGAGACGTTCACGCAGTGCCCGCAAATGTGCAGATGCCGGCCACTGGCATGCTCACATGAGCAGGGTCAGGAGTGCGGCGGATGTGCTCGACGAAGGCCGTCCGCGAACCGGCCCAGCAGGTCCGCGAAGCGTGCGCGGTCCTCGTCGCTGAAACCCTCGAGCGCGGACTCGATCGCGCGACGCCGATTCGAGTTCGCCGCGTGCACCGCCTCGCGACCCTCCTCGGTGATGCGGATGCGGGTACGACGAGCATCCTCGGGATCGGCCTCGCGGACCACGAGCCCGTCGTCGACCGCCGCCTGCACGAGTCGGCTCGCCCGGGGCTGGTCGACGCCGATCGCGCCGGCGAGTTCGGTCACCGACATCGGCCGGTCCGCCGCGTCGAGCATGGCCAGGAGCCGTGCGCGGGCGACCGGGCCGACGCGGAACTCCCAGGGGCCGCGTGGACCGCCGCGACCGCCGGGCCCCCCGCGCCCGAACGGCGCACCGAACGGACCGCCGTGGCGGTGCGGCTCGTCCGCGCCGTGAGCGTGGCCGCCGCCGTGCCCGTGCGGACCGCCGCCCCACGACGGTCGGCCGCCCCTCCTGAGCGACGCGAGCGCCTGCTCGATGCGGTCGACCGCGTCGCCCCGACCGTTCGCGCCGTCCTGTTCGCTCATGCGTCCAGATTACATGTCACTTGACATGTGAAGTGACTGCATGTCATAGTGCATATTCATGTCATGCGACATGCACCGCCGGTGAGCGCATCACCGTCGCCACGAGAGGATTCCCATGAACACCCACGACAGCTACGAAGACCACGACCACCACGACCGGCGCGGCGAGGCCGACGGGGCCGACGGCGCGCACGGCGCGCACGAGCCGCCGACCGGCGGCGTCCGCCCCCTCGGCTTCTGGCTGAAGGTCGTCGAGCGGCGCATCGCCGCCGAGGTCGATGCCGCCCTCGCCGACGAGGGCGTGAGCCTGCGCGACTGGCGCCGGCTCAACCTCGTCGCCGGCGAGGTCCGCGACGAGCGACTCGCCGAACGTCTCGCCGCCCGGCCGCACAAGCTCGACGACCTCGTCGAGCGCGGCTGGATCGTCGGCGAGCCGGGCGACTGGACGCTGACCGACACCGGGCGCGACGTGCTCGACGCGCTCACCGAGCGCGTGCGGGCCGTCCGCGACCGCGTGCGCTCGAGCGTCACCGAGGAGGAGTACGCGACGATGACCGCCTCGCTCGAGGCGATCGCCCGCGAGCTCGGCTGGAACGAGTCGACGCCCGAGCCGCGTCGCCGTCGAGGCGGGCCCGGCTTCCGCCGCGGCTTCGGCGGCAGGCCGTGGATGCGGCGCGGCGCGACCGGATGGGGCGCACCGCCCTGGGCCGTCGCGGCGCCCCACGGCGGACCGATGCGGCATCCGTCGGCGCTCGACCACCGCCCCGGTGATGACGCCGATGCCTGCGAGCACGGCCACGACGTGCACCGGCGCGGGCACCGCCACGGACACGGGCACGGGCGTGGACGGCGTCGCGACGACGTCCACGTGCACGTCCACGTGCACCACGACGGCGACCGTCACCACGACGATCACGGCCCCGGTCGCGCTCGGCGTCGCGGCGGCCACGACCGCCACGACACCTGACCACCGTCGAGTCGCGCCACCGCGGCGCGGCCGGGCCTACCGCTCGGTCGCGCCGCGCGCGTTGTAGACGACCGCGTCCGACGCGCCGAACGCGCGGAACACCTCGATCGCCTCGCCGCGACGCACCCCCGAATGCACGCGGATCCCGCGCCGCTCGAACTCGCCCTTCCAGTCGGCGGGCATGGGTCCCTCGTCGAATCCCGTGAGCCGTTCGCACTCCTCGCCGTCGCCGGCGATGACGAGGCGGCGCACGCCCGACCACATGGCCGCGCCGTAGCACATCACGCACGGCGCCCAGTTGACGACGAGCTCGAGTTCGGCGCCTCCGGCGCCGAGGTCCCACCGGCCGAGCCGCCGCTGCGCGAGCGAGAGCGCCGTCACCTCGGCGTGCAGCGAGCTCAACCCGTTCGAGAGCACGAGGTTCACCCCGGCCGACACGAGTTCGCCGGATGCCGCGTCGACGACCAGCGCGGCGAACGGACCGCCGCTGCCCGCCCGCCAGTTCCGGTCCGCGAGCTCGATCGCGAGCGACATCCGCGCCGCGTCGTCGGGCAACGGTGCGGCCGCGAGCCGGGGCAGGTCGTCGACCAGCCACTCGGGCAGCGATGCGGAGAATGACGACGTCGGCGTGGCATCCATGCGCCCATTCTCCACCCGGGCGGAGGCGGAGCGTGGGGGTCGCGGCTCCGCCCCCGCGGTCAGCGGCGCTTCTGCTCGTCGCCCGACAGCCGCTGCGCGAGCCAGATCGGGATGATCGACACGAGCACGAGCACGACCGCGATGACCGAGACGATCGGCGCCTGGCTCGGCCGGAACATGTTGTTCAGGATGAAGATCGGCAACGTGGTCACGCCCGACCCGGCGGTGAACGTGGTCACGATGATCTCGTCGAACGAGAGCGCGAACGCGAGCAGGCCGCCCGCCAGCAGCGCCGATCGGAGCTGCGGGAAGGTCACGAGCCGGAAGGTGGTCCAGACGCCCGCGCCGAGGTCGGCCGACGCCTCCTCGAGCTTCGTGCCGGTGCGGCGCAGCCGCGCGATGACGTTGTTGAACACGGTCACGATGCAGAACGTGGCGTGCGCGATGATCACCGTCCAGATCGACAGTGGCACGCCCATGATCGTGCGGAAGAAGTTGTTCAGGGCGATACCGGTGATGATGCCGGGCAGCGCGATCGGCAGGATCACGAGCAGGTTCACGGTGTGGCGGCCGAAGAAGTCGAACCGCTGCAGCGCGAACGAGATGAGCGTGCCGAGCACCAGCGCGATCGCGGTCGAGATGACCGCGACGAACACGCTCGTGCCGACGGCCTCCATCGCGCCCGCGGACTGGAACGCCCGCTGCCACCACTCGAGCGTGAAGCCGGGCGGCGGCCAGCTGAGCGACGTCGAGGTCGAGAACGAGTTCACGAGCACGACGCCGAGCGGCACGTACACGATCACGAGGATGAGGCCGGCCACGACGGCGAGCGTCGTGCGCGAAAGTCGGGAGAGTCGCATCCGTCGCCCCTTAGAGGTTGTCGAGGGCACCCGTGCGACGCACGAGCGCGAGGTAGCCGAAGATGATCGCGATCGGGATGAGGGCGATCGCCGACGCGAGCGGCAGGTTGTTCGCCGCGCCCACGTTCGTGTAGACGAGGTTTCCGAGCATCTGGTTCGCGCCGCCGACGATGTTCACCGTGATGTAGTCGCCGAGCGAGAGCGAGAAGCTGAAGATGGTTCCGGCGATGATCGCGGGCAGCGCCATCGGGAAGACCACGTGGCGGATGGTCGGCCAGGTCTTGCCGCCCAGGTCGGCGGATGCCTCGAGCAGCGAGTCGGGCACGCGCTCGAGCCCCGCGAAGATCGGCAGGATCACGTACGGCAGCCACAGGTACGACAGCGTGATGACCGTGGCGGGCAGGCCGTAGCCGGGCGTGTGCAGCCCGAACGGCGCGAGCACCCACTCGAGGATGCCGTCCTGCGAGAGCACCGAACGCCAGGCGTAGGCCTTCACGAGGTAGCTCGCCCAGAGCGGCATGAGCACGGCGATGACGAGGATCCGGCGGGCGCGGGGCGAGGCGACCTTCGCCATGTAGAACGCGATGGGCAGCGCCAGTGCGACGTCGATGATCGTGACGAGGAGCGCGACGCCGATCGTCCGGAAGGTCACCGTCTGGTACAGCGAGCCGGTGAGCACCGTGATGACGTTGTCGAGCGTCCACTCGGTCGTGATCTCGCCGGTGAAGCTGTTCACCGACCAGAACGCCGTGACGAGCAGGGCGGCCAGCGCGACGACGTAGACGAGCCCGAGCCAGAAGAGCGGTGCCGCGAGGAGGAACCCGAGGCGCACCCGGGGGTGCGCGCTGAGGAACACCGACGCACGGCGTGCCGGGGTCGCCTTCGGCCGCGGGATGCCGCGCCGGGGCGCTCCACCGGGGGCGGAGCCGGCCTGAGCGGGCTCGGGCGGTCCGGATGCCTCGCCGCGAGCGGATGCCGGTGCCGTCGCGTTCATCGTCATGCTGCTTCCTGTCGGGTGGTGCCGGGACGGGGGTGTGCGGGCCGGGGAGGGAGGGAGTCTCCCCGGCCCGCGGTGGAGACCAGGTCAGCCCTTGATCTCCTGCCACGCAGCGGTCCACTGCGCGTAGTCGACGCACTCGACGTCGGTGCGGCCGTCGACGCACTCGGCGATCGGCGTCGTCCAGTACCAGATCTGCGAGGCGTACTCCTCGTCACCGGCGTGGTAGGCCTCGCAGTCGTCGCGGTACTCGCAGGCCTCCTGGCTCGAGGGCGCCTCGCCGAAGTAGGACGTCGCGGTCGCGTTCGCCTCGGGGCTGGCGATGTAGTCGAGCCACATGTAGGCGCAGTTCACGTTGGCGGCGTCGGAGGCGACCATCCAGGTGTCCGACCAGCCGGTCGCGCCCTCTTCGGGGAGGACGACCTCGGTCGGCGCACCCGAGCCGGCGAGCACGTTCTGGATGACCTGCCAGGTCGTGCCGACGACCGAGTCGCCGGTCTCGAAGGCCTGGATCTCCTTGAGGTAGTCGGACCAGTACTCGCCGACCGATTCGCGCTGCACCTTGAGCAGGTCGACCGCGGCCTGGAACTGCTCCTCGTCGAGGGCGTAGGGGTTCTCGATGCCGAGCTCGGGCTGGTGGGTCATGAGGTAGACGGCGGCGTCGGCGATGTAGATCGGCGAGTCGTAGGCGGTCACCTTGCCGGCGTTCTCGCTGGCCTTGTCGAACACGACGTCCCACGAGGTCGGGGCCTCGTCGAAGGCCTCCGTGCTGTACATGAGCAGGTTGGCGCCGTAGCCGTGCGGCACGCCGTAGCTCTGCCCGTCGACCGAGTTCCACTCCTTCTCCTTGAGGAAGTCGAAGACGCCCTCGTAGTTCGGGATGAGGTCGGTGTTGACGGGAGCCACGTCGCCGCCGGCGATGAGCCGGAGCGTGGCGTCGCCCGATGCGGCGACGACGTCGTACTCGCCGGTCTTCATGAGGTTCACGGCCTCGTCGGACGTGCCGTAGGTCTTGGACGTGACCTCGCAGCCGGTCTCCTCCTCGAAGGGCGTGACCCAGTCGACGTCCGGGCTGTTCGAGCCGTCCTCGACGTAGCCGGGCCACGCGAGGATCGAGACCTGGCCCTCGGCCTCGCCGAGCTCGGTGAGCGCGTCGTCGGTCGATGCGGAGTCGCCCGAGGTGGTGCCGCAGGCGGTCAGGGTGAGCAGGGCGATCGAGCCGATCGCCAGGCCGACGGTCGCGCCGCGGCGCGCCGTGCGCGGGGTGCGCATCATGGTTCTCTCCTGGTTCTGTGTGTTGTGGTGTGGTGCAGGCTTCATGCGGCCGGCGCGGACGAGGCATCCGCCCCGCCGAGCGCGACGACGTCGTCGTCGTGCCAGCTGACGACCACGCGGTCGCCGCGTTCGTCGTCGTGGACGCGATTGCGGTCGTTCTGCTCGAGCACGCTCACGCGAACGCCGGCGTCGAGGTCGACGACGAGGCGGATGCCGCTGCCGAGGTAGATCGTCTCGACGACGGTGCCGGGGGCGTTGCGCACGTCTGCCCCGGTCTCGCCCGAGCCGACGGCCATCTTCTCGGGGCGGACCGAGTGCACGCCGCCGCGACCGAGGAGCGCGCGCGAGACGGCGTCGTCGAAGAGGTTCGACGTGCCGACGAAGTCGGCGACGAAGCGCGAGCCGGGTCGCTCGTAGAGCTCGGCGGGCGTGCCGAGCTGCTCGATGCGCCCGTCGTTGAAGACGGCGACGCGGTCGGAGAGCGTCAGCGCCTCCTCCTGGTCGTGCGTGACGAAGATGAAGGTGATGCCGAGCTCGCGCTGGATCTCCTTCAGCTCGACCTGCATCTGCTCGCGGAGCTTCAGGTCGAGCGCGCCGAGCGGCTCGTCGAGGAGCAGGACCTTGGGCTGGACGACGGTCGCTCGGGCGAGCGCGACGCGCTGCCGCTGGCCGCCGGAGAGCTGCGACGGCTTGCGGTCGCCCATCTGCTCCAGGCGCACCGATGCGAGGGCGCGCCGGGCGCGCTCGATGCGCTCCTTCCGCCCGATGCCGCGGACGCGGAGGCCGTAGGCGACGTTCTCGAGCACGCTCATGTGCGGGAACAGCGCGTAGTCCTGGAAGACCGTGTTCACGTCGCGGTCGAACGGCGCGCGCTTCGTGACGTCGTCGCCGAAGAGCTCGATCGTGCCGCTCGTGGGCTGCTCGAAGCCGGCGATGAGCCGGAGGACGGTGGTCTTGCCGGAGCCCGAGGGTCCCAGCATGGAGAAGAACTCCCCCGCGGCGATCTCGAGATCGACGTGGTCGACGGCGGTGACGGCTCCGAACTCCTTGGTGAGTCCGGTGAGCCGGATGGCCGGCTGCGGGTCGGTCATGGGCCTCTCCTTCGATGGCGTGTGGTTAATCATATGAAGCCATATGTCATAGTCCAGAGGTTCGTGTTACGGTCGCATCACGGAATCGCCCGCGACCGTCCCCAGTCCGGGGGGTGAGGGGATCCGCGGGCGCACGATCGAGGAGGACGGATGCCGCACGCCACCGCGCGCGCCGACGCCGCCCGCGCCGTCGTCTTCTCGCCGCTCGAGGGCGCCGGAAGGGCCGAGCTGGTCGAGCAGCGCCTGACCGACGCGATCGCCTCGGGCGTGCTGCGCGACGGCGAACGCCTCCCCAGCGAGGCCGACCTCGCCAAGTTCCTCGGGGTCGCCCCCGTCACCGCGCGCGAGGCGCTCGTCGCACTCCGGCACAAGGGACTCGTGCGCACGCGCCGGGGCCGGGACGGCGGCAGCTTCGTCACCTACGACGACGACGTCTCGCTCCGACTGACCGAGGAGCGCGTCCGTGCGCTCAGCCGCATCGAGCTGCGCGACCTCTCGCTCCACTACGCCGCCATCGCCGGCATGGCGGCCGAGGTCGCGGCCGATCGCGCGAGCGACGACGACCTCCAGAGCCTCGTGGAGATCGACGCGCGAGCCGACCTCGCCACCCCCGGCGGCGCCCGCCGCGCGGTCGGCCGGTTCCAGCTCGAGGTCGCCGCGATCAGCCAGTCGCCCCGGCTCGTCCACGAGGAGCTGCGCCTGCAGGCCGAGACGGGCGCCCTGCTCTGGATGTGCCTGCGCGAACAGGAGTACCGTGACCGCACGAGGGAGCACCGCCTCGAGGTGATCGCCGCGATGCGAGCGGCGGACGGCGCATCCGCCCGCCGATCGACGACGACCCACATCGGCTCGGCGGTGGAATGGCTCATCGACGAGAAGGTGCGGCTCGAAGCGGGGCCGCCCATCGCGCACGAGGAAGGGAGCGCGTCATGACGCAGGCACTCGCCACGGGCGCCGCCGCGATCGCCCGGCGCATCGCCGACGTGATCGACCCGGTGTTCGCCCTCATCGACGGCTGGCAGCAGGGACTCCGGGCGCGGCTCGCGTCCGAGCCCGAACCCCGAGCCGCCGACCTCGACCCCGCCGTCGCTGCAACCGTCGCCGCCGAACTCGACCGACCCGGCACGCTCATCACGGGCGCCGGCTTCGTCGCCGCGCCGGGCTACCTGGCCGATGCGCCCTGGCACCTCGCCTGGTGGCTGAGCGACGGCAACCCCTTCCGCGGGGTGCCGGCACGCGGCATCCGTCGCCTCGACGCGGTGAGCGACCCCGACGCCGAGTCGTTCCGCGACTACACCACGCTCGAATGGTGGCGCGTGCCCGAGCGCACCGGCACGAGGCACCTGACCGGGCCCTACGTCGACTACCTCTGCACCGACGACTACACCGTGACCGTGACGACCCCGGTGACCGTCGACGGCGAGATGGTCGGGCTCGTCGGCGCCGACATGTACGTGGCCCGGCTGGAGCAGGCCCTCGCGCCCGTGCTGCGCGACGCCGACCGCACCCTCACGGTCGTGAACGCATCCGGTCGCATCGTCGCCTCGACCGACCCGCACCGCGCGACCGGCGCCCTCCTGCGCCTCGAAGGACTGCCCGAGGCGCTCGCACCGCTGCGCGGAGCCGAGGCCGAGGGACGCGCGACCGGCGCCGCGCGCCTGGCGAGCGGTGCGGACGTCGTGCCCTGCGGCGACACCTCGCTCGCGCTCGTCGCCGAGTAGCGGCATCCGATCGCCCCGCCTCGGGTCGCAACCCCGATGGAGCGCGCCCGAAACACGCGCCCGATAGGGTGATGGCCAGCGGAACGGGGTGCGCACGCGCCAGCGCGTGCGACTGACGAGAGGCCGGCGCTCGGCTCGTGACGACGATCAAGCAGAAGCAGGCACGCAGGCGGCGGGGACGCGCCGTCGCGTACGGTGCGGTGTCCGCGGCCTGGGCGCTGACCGTCTGGCTCAGCGCCATCCTCAGCCCACCGGACTGGCTGCACGGCGTCGCCCTGTTCGTGCACCTCGCGTCGCTCGTCGTCGGGCTCGGCGCCGTGCTCATGATCGAGTGGCACGCACTCCTCTGGGCGACCGGATGGAGCACCGTGCGCGAACTGCGCCAGGCCGACCGCACGATGATCCTGCCGGTCTGGGCCGGACTCGGCGGACTGCTCGCGAGCGGCGCGCTGCTCGAGCCCGACCTCACGTCCACGCCGACCCAGGTCAAGCTTGCCGCCGTGCTGGTGCTGAGCCTCAACGGCGTCGCGTTGACGCGCTGGACCTCGGACCTCGCGCGCCTGCCGCCGACCGCACGCTTCCGAGCGCTCCCGCGCGGCGTGCGGACGTGGTTCGTCGTGAGCGCCCTGGTGTCGCAGGCGGCGTGGTGGACGGCCGTCCTCATCGGCCTCCTCAACGCGACCGGCTGAGCCGTCGCAGGGGGTGCGTGGACGTTCCCTGCGAGGTCGCAGCCTGCTGAGCTAGGCTCACGATCGAGCCAGCCGTCCCGACTGGAGGAACGATGCCCGACGCGCCGAGCAGCGTCCCGTACCGACGCGACCGCAGCCGACTGCGCGAGGAGCGCCGTCGGCGTCGGCGACGCGGCATGTGGATGGGCATCGCCGCAGCCGTCATCGCCGTCCTCGTCATCGGCGGGGCCATCACCGCGATGGTCGTCGCGAACCAGGGCAGTGGGCCGGCGGCCGCGCCGAGCGAGGCGGCCGAGCCGGAGCCCATCGTCTTCCCCGACGACGAGCCCGCGGCGGAACCCGGCGCCGAGCCCTGCACGACGGTGTCGGTGCTGTCGTCCTTCGAGAACGCCGAGATGGTCGAACGCCTCGCCGAGGGATACAACGCCGAGCCGCGCGACGTCGACGGCTCATGCGTCACGGTCGTCGCCGCGAAGGACAAGTCGGGCATCGCGGCCGAGGAGGCCGCCGTCGGATTCACCGAGACCCCCGAGGACGAGCGGCCCGTCGTGTGGATCCCCGACGCCCGATCGTGGCTCGGCGTCGCGCGCGAAGGGGGCGGGAGCGCGAACGTCCCGGCCGAGGGGACGAGCATCGGCTCGTCCGACATCGTGCTCGCCATGCCCGAACCGCTCGCGGCGGCGATCGGCTGGGACGAGGAGCCGCCCACCTGGACCGACGTCTTCGAGACCGCCGACGACGCCGCGGTCTGGACCGACCTCGACCACCCGGAGTGGGGCGAGTTCAAGCTCGGCAAGACCAGCCCGGTCATCGCGAGCTCGGGCGAAGCCGCCATGCTCGCCTCCTACGGGGCGGCGGCGGGGTCGCTCGCCGACCTCACGGCCGCCGAGATCACCGACGACGAGATCTCCGACGAGGTGAAGCAGCACGAGCTCGCGACGAGCCACTACATGGCCACGCCCGAGCACTTCCTCTGGCACGCCAGGCAATCCGCCGACGCCGGGGGGTCGGCCGCCGACTTCCTCTCGGCCGTGATCGTCGACGAGAAGTCGGTCTGGGACTACAACCGGGGCATCACCAGCCGCGACGGAGTCACGCGCATCGAGACCGACCCGCCCGCCGAGCAGCTCGTGCCGATCTACCCGAGCGACGGCTACTACGTCGCCGACAACCCCGCCGTCGTGCTCACCGGCTCCTGGGTCGACGAGGGCGAGGCCGCCGCGGCCGAGGACTTCCTGCGCTTCACAGGCACGAAGGAGGGTCAGGCCATCGTGCGCGAGGCCGGCTATCGCGACCTCAACGGAGAGCTCGACTCCGAGGTCGAGCAGGTCGGCGCACTCGCCGAGTCGACCGATGCCGGCCTCCCCTTCCCCGAGCAGCAGGTGGTCGTGGCCATGCACGAGGCGTTCCCCGAGGTCCGCAAGCGGGCCAACGTCCTCTTCCTGCTCGATGTCTCCGGGTCGATGGGCGACCCCATCGAGACCGGCGAGTCGAAGCTCGAAGCCGCGAAGCAGGCGGTCGAGCTGTCCCTCGACCACTTCTCCGCCGGCGACAACGTCGGGCTCGCGGCGTTCTCCGAGGTCGACGCGCAGGCGCTCGCCCCCGGCGAGGTCAGCGCCGTCGCCGACATCGCCGACACGCGCGACCGGTTCGAGTCGGCGTTGGGCGGCCTGAAGCCGATCGAGTGGACGCCGCTGTACGAGGCGGTCGACACGTTCGCGAAGCAGCAGGCCGAGGACTACGACCGCGATCGCATCAACGCGATCGTGCTGCTCAGCGACGGGCGCAACGAGACCGAGGCGCCGAGCACGTCGTCGCAGCAGATGCTCGACACGCTCGAGGAGCTGCACCACTCGACCCCGGTGCTCGTCTTCACGCTCGCCTACGGCGCCGACGCCGACGTCGACACGCTCCGGGCGATCTCCGGCGCGACCGGTGCGCACTACTACGACGCGACCGACCCGACCGAGGTCGACGAGGTCCTCGGCGAGCTCGTCACGAGCTTCTGAGCGGCGGCCGTCGCTCGGTCGGCGCGTCATCCGGCGTGACAGGCGCGCGCCTCGCGCGCGAGGGTGCCAGCATGGGCGGATGACGCCTCGACGCCCGCCCGCGCTCGTCGCCGTGTCGCACGGCACCTCCTCGCCCGAGGGGCGCGCCGCGGTGCGCGGCCTGTACGACGCCGTCATCGCGGCGGTCGCCGAGCGGTGGCCGGATACCACGCCCGAGACCCGCCTCTGCCACGTCGACGTCGAGCAGCCCGACGTGCCGGCCGCGCTCGACACGCTCCCGGAGGGCGAGCCCGCCGTGATCGTCCCCCTGCTGCTGTCGGCGGGCTACCACGTGCACGTGGACCTCGCCGAGGCGGCGGCCGAGGCCCGCGACGGCGGTCGCGAGGTCGTGGTCGCCGACGCCCTCGGCCCCGACGACCGGCTGGTCGCGGTGCTGCGACGCCGGCTCGCCGAGGCCGGCGCCGCCGCCGACGACCCGGTCGTGCTCGTCGTCGCGGGATCGAGCGACGCGCGCGCCGTCGAGGCCTGCGCGCGCGTGCGCGACGCGCTGGCCGGGGCATCCGTCGCCGACGTCTCGATCGGGTTCCTCTCGGCCGCAGAACCGCGGCTGCCCGACGCGATCACCGCAGCCCGGGCCGCGCGCGGGACCGGTTCGCGGGTCGCCGCCGCCAGCTACCTGCTCGCGCCCGGGTACTTCCAGGACCTCGCGGCGAGCGCCGTGCCCGACGTGCTCGCCGAGCCGCTGCTGCGTCCGGACGACGCGCCGCCCGAGCTCGTTGACGTCGTGCTCGACCGCTTCGCGGCATCCGTCGCGGCCCTCGCCGGCTGACCCGCGGGCTCGCCCGCCGCACGTCATATTTCGCCGTGCGACGCCTCGTGACACGGGGTGACCGTGCGTGACGGAGCCGGG
The DNA here is from genome assembly GCF_042672355.1 of Agromyces binzhouensis. Classification (NCBI taxonomy): domain Bacteria; kingdom Bacillati; phylum Actinomycetota; class Actinomycetes; order Micrococcales; family Microbacteriaceae; genus Agromyces; species Agromyces binzhouensis. Next base: position 276,479 of record NZ_JBHXVJ010000001.1, read on the forward strand.
TTCCGGCATCCGCCCGACCCCCGTACCTTCGTCGACACGTGCCCCGAACGGGGTGCGGACGAGGAGGGGAACCGTGACGATCGAGACGACGGATGCCGCGACGCGCGCACCGCGCGCCGAGCGTGCCGAGCGCCCCGCGAGCGCCGACCGCCCGGCGCGCGGCGTCCGCCCGCCGCGCCCGTCGACCCGCCCGAACGGGCAGTGGAAGGTCGACGGGACGGCGCCGCTCAACGCCAACGAGGAGTGGAAGCAGGAGGACGGCGGCCTCGCGGTGCGCGAGCGCATCGAGCGGATCTACGCCGACGGCGGCTTCGCCTCGATCGACCCGACCGACCTCCACGGCCGGTTCCGGTGGTGGGGCCTGTACACGCAGCGCAAGCCCGGCATCGACGGCGGCCGCACCGCCACGCTCGAACCGCACGAGCTCGAGGACGAGTACTTCATGCTCCGCGTCCGCATCGACGGCGGGCAGCTGACCACCGAGCAGCTCCGGGTCATCGGCGGCATCTCGACCGAGTTCGGTCGCGACACCGCCGACCTCACCGACCGGCAGAACATCCAGCTCCACTGGATCCGCGTCGAGGACGTGCCCGAGATCTGGCGCCGCCTCGAGGCGGTCGGCCTCGGCACGACCGAGGCGTGCGGCGACGTGCCGCGCGTCGTCCTCGGCTCGCCCGTCGCCGGCATCGCCGCCGACGAGCTCATCGACCCGACCCCGCAGATCGACGAGATCACGAGCCGGTTCATCGGCGACGAGTCGCTCGCGAACCTGCCGCGCAAGTTCAAGTCGGCGATCACCGGCCACCCGAGCCAGGACGTCGTGCACGAGATCAACGACGTCGCGTTCGTCGCGGTCGAGCACCCCGAGCTCGGCGTCGGGTACGACCTCTGGGTCGGCGGCGGGCTGTCGACGGCGCCTCGGCTCGCGGAGCGGCTCGGCGTGTTCGTGGCGCCCGACCGAGTGGCCGAGGCCTGGCACGGCGTCGCGCAGATCTTCCGCGACTACGGCTACCGCCGGCTGCGCAACAAGGCGCGCCTGAAGTTCCTGCTCGCCGACTGGGGCGTCGAGCGGTTCCGCGAGGTGCTCGAGTCCGAGTACCTCGGGCACCCGCTGCCCGACGGTCCGGCGGCGCCGACCCCGCTGACCACCGGCGACCACGTCGGCGTGCACCGCCAGAAGGACGGCCGGTTCTACATCGGCGCGACGCCCATCGTCGGGCGCGTCTCCGGCCCGACGCTCACCGCGCTGGCCGACCTCGTCGAGTCGCACGGGTCGACGAGGCTGCGCACCACGCCGCACCAGAAGGTCGTCATCCTCGACATCCCCGAGGAGCGCGTCGAATCGCTCGTCTCGGGCCTCGACGAGCTCGGCCTGCAGGCTCGGCCGAGCCTCATCCGCCGCGGCACCATCGCGTGCACCGGCATCGAGTTCTGCAAGCTCGCGATCGTCGAGACCAAGGCGTTCGCCACGGCCGCCGTGCTCGAGCTCGAGGAGCGCCTCGACGCGTTCGACCTGCCGCACCCCATCAGCCTGCACGTCAACGGATGCCCCAACTCGTGCGCTCGCATCCAGACCGCCGACATCGGGCTCAAGGGCCAGCTCGTCACGATCGACGGCGAGCAGGTGCCCGGGTACCAGGTGCACCTCGGCGGCGGACTCGCCTCGCAGGACCGCGACGAGGCGGGCCTCGGCCGCACCGTGCGCGGCCTGAAGGTCACGGCCGACGGCATCGCCGACTACGTCGCCCGCGTGGTCACCCGCTTCCTCGACGAGCGCGACACGGACGCCGACGAGACCTTCGCGCAGTGGGCGCACCGCGCCGACGAGGAGGCGCTGCGATGAGCGCGCGGAACCTCGGGCTCGAGCCCGCCCCGAGCACGGGTCGCCGTCCGGCCGACGAGCTGCACGCGCTCGCCGCCGCCGGCAACGCCCAGCTCGGCAGCCTGACCGACCACGAGGCATCCGCCGCCGAGGTCGTCGCCTGGGTCGCCGCGAACTTCGAGACGGATGCCGCGGCGGTCGCCTGCTCGATGGCCGACGCCGCACTGCCGCACCTGGTGGCGCAGCAGCTGCCGGGCGTCGACGTCCTGTTCCTCGACACCGGCTACCACTTCGCCGAGACGCGCGTCACCCGTGACGAGGTCGCCCGGCAGATCGACGTGCGCGTGGTCGACGTGCTGCCCGAGCAGACCGTCGCCGAGCAGGACGCGGAGTTCGGCGCGGAGCTGTTCGCGCGCGACCCCGCCCTGTGCTGCGCGCGCCGCAAGGTCGAGCCGCTGCAGCGCGCGCTCGGCGGCTACGAGGTCTGGTTCACGGGCGTGCGCCGCGACGAGGCGCCGACGCGAACCCGCACGCCGCTCGTGACGTACGACGAACGGAATGGCCTCGTGAAGGTCAATCCCGTCGCGGCATGGAGCTTCGACGACCTCCTCGACTACGCGGGCGAGCACCGGGTGCCCGTGAACCTCCTCATGTCGCACGGCTACCCCTCCATCGGCTGCGAGCCGTGCACGAAGCCCGTCGCCGCGGGCGAGGACCCGAGGTCCGGCCGCTGGGCCGGCCTCGCCAAGACGGAATGCGGGTTGCACCTGTGAGCGAGAACCTGACCACGACGGATGCCGCGGCATCCGCCGCACGCACCTCGTCCCTCGACGCGCTCGACGCGCTGGAGGCCGAGGCCATCCACGTGATCCGCGAGGTCGTCGCCGAGTTCGAGCGGCCCGTGCTGCTGTTCTCCGGGGGCAAGGACTCCGTCGTGGTGCTCCACCTGGCGACCAAGGCGTTCTGGCCCGCGAAGGTGCCGTTCCCCGTGCTGCACGTCGACACCGGCCACAACTTCCCCGAGGTGCTGCGGTTCCGCGACGAGACGGTCGCGCGCCTCGGCATCCGCCTCGAGGTCGCGTCGGTGCAGGACTACCTCGACGACGGCCGCCTGCAGGAGCGCGCCGACGGCACGCGCAATCCCCTGCAGACCCAGCCGCTGCTCGACGCCATCGCCGCCGGACGGCACGACGCGGTGTTCGGCGGCGCGCGACGCGATGAGGACAAGGCCCGCGCCAAGGAGCGCATCATCTCGCTGCGGGACGAGTTCGGGCAGTGGGACCCGCGCAACCAGCGGCCCGAGCTCTGGACGCTCTACAACGGCCGGCACACGGTCGGGCAGCACGTGCGCGCGTTCCCGATCTCGAACTGGACCGAGCTCGACGTGTGGCGCTACATCGAGCGCGAGGGCATCGCCCTCCCGCCGCTCTACTTCGCCCACGAGCGCGACGTCTATGCGCGCGACGGCATGTGGCTCGCGGTGAGCGACGTCTCCGCTCCCCGCGCGGGCGAAACGGTCGAGCGGCGCACCGTCCGCTACCGCACCGTGGGCGACCTGAGCTGCACGGGCGCGGTCGTCTCGGACGCCGCGACGGTGTCGGACATCGTGCGCGAGGTCGCGGCATCCACGCTCACCGAGCGCGGCGCGACCCGCGCCGACGACCGCCTCTCCGAGGCGGCCATGGAGGACCGGAAGAAGGACGGGTACTTCTGATGAGCACGACGACGCCCACGACGACCGGCACCGCGACGACCGGCGGCGCGGCCGCTCCGGCGACCGGGTCGCTGTTCCGGTTCGCGACCGCCGGGTCGGTCGACGACGGCAAGTCGACGCTCGTCGGTCGCCTGCTGCACGACTCGAAGGCGATCCTCGCCGACCAGCTCGAGTCGGTCACGCGCACGTCCGCCGAGCGGGGCTTCGGCGGCGAGCCGGGTGCGATCGACTTCGCGCTCCTCACCGACGGCCTGCGCGCCGAGCGCGAGCAGGGCATCACGATCGACGTCGCCTACCGCTACTTCACGACCGGCCGCCGGTCGTTCATCCTGGCCGACTGCCCCGGCCACGTGCAGTACACCCGCAACATGGTCACCGGCTCCGCCACCGCCGACGCCGTCGTCGTCCTCGTCGACGTGCGCAACGGCGTGCTCGAGCAGACCCGCCGCCACCTCGCGGTCGTGCAGCTGCTCCGCGTGCCGCACGTCGTCGTCGCCGTCAACAAGATCGACCTGGTCGGCTACGACCAGGCCGCGTTCGATTCGGTCGCCGCCGACGTCGCCGACCTCGCGCGCGACCTCGGCCTGTCCGATGCGCACGTCATCCCGGTGTCGGCCCTCGCGGGCGACAACGTCGTCGAGCGGTCGGCGAACACGCCCTGGTACGACGGGCCGAGCCTGCTCGAACTGCTCGAGGAGCTCTCGACGATCGACGAGCTCGAGACCGACCTCGAGGCGCTCCGCCTGCCCGTCCAGCTCGTGATCCGTCCGCAGGGCGGCCTCTCGCCCGAGCTGACGGATGCCGCGGCCGACGCGTTCCGCGACCACCGCGCGTTCGCCGGGCGCATCGAATCGGGCACGGTGCGGGTCGGCGACCCGGTCGAGGTGTTCCCCGCCGGCGTGCGCACGACCGTCACGGGCATCCGCCGCGGGTCCGAGGCGCTCGCCGAGGCATCCGCCCCGCTCTCGGTCGCGCTCGAGCTCGCCGACCCGGTCGACGCCGCACGCGGCGCGGTCATCGCCGCCGCCGGGTCGCTGCCCGCGCCGCGGCGCGAGCTCGACGCCGACGTGTTCCAGCTCGACGGCCGGCCGCTCACGACCGGTGCGCGGGTCCTCGTGAAGCACGGCACCACGACCGTGCAGGCGATCGTCGCCGACATCCGCGGCCGCCTCGACCTCGACACGCTCGAGACGACGCCCGCCGCGTCGCTCGCGACCAACGACATCGGACTCGTCCGGCTGAAGCTCGCCACCGACCTCGCGGCCCTGCCGTACGCCGCGCACCGCCGCGCGGGCGCGTTCCTCGTCATCCACCCGCAGGACGGCGCGACGCTCGCCGCCGGCATCGTCGTGGAGTCGACGGCGTGACCCGCCGCGGGCTCGGTGCACAGCTCGGCGAACTCGTCGCCGGCGTCGCGGTCGCCGCGGCGATCGTCATCGTGCCCGTGGTGGTCGGCTCCGTCGGACGGGCCGCCGCAGAGGGGCCCGGCGCGACCGGGGCGACGGATGCCGCGACCCTCCGGCTCGGCTACTTCGCGAACGTCACGCACCTGCCCGCCCTGGTCGGCCTCGAGGCCGGCCTCATCGCCGAGGAGCTGGGCGAGGTCTCGACCGAACTCGCGCCGCAGGCGTTCGCCGCCGGACCGGCCGCCGTCGAGGCGCTGAGCGCCGGGGCGATCGACGCCGCGTACCTCGGACCGAGCCCGGCGATCAACAGCTTCGTGCAGTCGGGCGGCGCCTCGCTCCGGATCGTCGCGGGCGCGGTCGGCGGCGGTGCCGCGCTCGTCGTGCGCGACGGGATCGACGGCGCCGACGACCTGCGCGGCGCGACCCTCGCCACGCCGCAGCTCGGCAACACGCAGGACGTCGCCCTGCGCACCTGGCTCGCCGACCACGGCCTCGAGACCTCGCCGACGGGTGCGGGCGACGTCGACATCGTGCCGACCGACAACGCGCGCACGCTGCAGCTCTTCGCCGCCGGCGCCCTCGACGGCGCGTGGCTGCCCGAGCCGTGGGCGTCGCGGCTCGTCCTCGAGGCGGGCGCGAGCGTGCTCGTCGACGAGGCCGAGCTCTGGCCGGACGGCGAGTACCCGACGACGCTGCTCGTCGTGCGCACCGAGTACCTCGAGGACCACCCCGACGCGGTCGCCGCGTTGGTGGCCGGCCACGCGGCATCCGTCGACTGGATCGGAACGCACCCCGACGAGGTGCCCGAGCTCGTGAACGCGCGCCTTCGCGCCGACGCGGGCGCGCCGCTGCCCGACGCCGTGCTCGACCGCGCGCTCGCGCACGTCGACCCGACCGTCGACCCGTTCGCCGCGACGCTGCCGGTCCTCCAGCGACGGGCCGTCGCGGCGGGGACGGCGAACGGCGGCGAGCTCGCGGGGATCCTCGACCTCGGCCCGCTCGACGCCCTGCGCGCCGCGGCCGGGCACGACCCGATCGCGGGCGCGGGGCTCGAAGGCGGGTCGCGATGAGCGCGGCGCCGGCCATCCGCCTGACCGGCGTCGGCAAGCGGTACGCCGCCGACGGCCCCGTGGTGCTCGACGGCATCGACCTCGCGGTCGCGCCCGGCGAGTTCGCGTGCCTCCTCGGTGCGTCCGGATGCGGCAAGTCGACGCTCCTCGGACTGATCGCCGGGCTCGAGCGGCCGAGCACCGGCACGATCGAGGTCGACGGCCGCGCCGCGGTGATGTTCCAGGAGGCGTCGCTGCTGCCGTGGCTGAGCGCCCGCCGCAACGTCGAGCTCGCGCTGCGCTTCGGCGACGCCGGCCTCCCGCGCGCCGCGCGCCGCGCCCGAGCGCTCGAGCTGCTCGACCTCGTGCACCTCGCGGACGCCGCGGAGAAGCGGCCGCACGAGCTCTCGGGCGGCATGCGGCAGCGGGTCGCGCTCGCGCGCGCGCTCGCGCAGGACCGCTCGGTGCTGCTGATGGACGAGCCGTTCGCCGCGCTCGACGCGATCACGCGCGACCTGCTGCACGAGGAGCTCGAGCGCGTCTGGCGCGAGACCGGCCGCACGATCGTCTTCGTCACGCACAACGTGCGCGAGGCCGCGCGGCTCGGGCAGCGGGTGCTGCTCATGTCGAGCCGTCCGGGCCGGATCGTGAACGAGTGGCGCATCGCCGACGACGGTCCCCGCCGCATCGAGTCGCCCACCGTGTCCGAGCTCTCGGTCGAGATCACCGAGCACCTGCGAAGGGAGATCCGTCGCAATGCCGCATGACCTGCTGCCTTCCGCCACCGCCGCCACCGCCCCGGACCGCGAGTTGCCACTTGCGCCGGGAACCAGCCGCGCGAACCCGCCACATGTGGCAACCCGATCGCGTTCGGGCGGCGATGACGACCTGCGCACGCTCGAGGCCGGGCTCGACCGACTCCAGACGAGCGCCGAACGGCGCACGCCGTGGTGGCGTCGCGCGATCGACGGCGTGCTGCCGCCCGTGCTGCTCCTCGTCGTGCTCGTCGCCGCGTGGCAGGCCTACACGGTCATCGCGCAGCCCCGGCCCGACCTCGCGCCCGGACCGCTCGACGTCGCCGCAGCGCTCGGCCAGGCGTGGGAGGACGGCCGCCTGCAGCTCGCCGTGACGACGAGCCTCGAGCGCGGCGTCCTCGGCTTCCTCATCGCGGTCGCCGTCGGCACGCCGCTCGGGCTGCTGCTCGCCGAGTGGGCGCCGCTCCGCCGTGCCCTCGGCCCGCTGATCTCGGGCCTGCAGGTGCTGCCGTCGGTGGCCTGGGTGCCCGCCGCGATCCTCTGGTTCGGGCTGTCGGACGCCACGGTGTACTTCGTCGTGCTGATGGGCGCGATCCCGTCGATCGTGAACGGGCTCGTCGCCGGCGTCGCCCAGGTTCCGCCGCAGCTCCGGCGGGTCGGAACGGTGCTCGGCGCGTCGCGGCTCGAGCTCGCGGCATCCGTCGTGCTGCCGGCCGCCCTGCCCGGCTACCTCGCCGGACTCAAGCAGGGCTGGGCGTTCTCGTGGCGCTCGCTCATGGCCGCCGAGATCATCGCGTTCGGCGGGTCGATCGGCTTCGGCGTCGGCTCGCTGCTCCAGCAGGGCCGCGACCTCGCCGACCTGGCGAGCGTGCTCGGCACCATCCTCGTGATCCTCGCCATCGGCGTCGTGATCGAGCTGCTCGTCTTCGCCCCGGTCGAGCGCGGGATGCTGCGCCGCCGCGGACTCACGGGAGGAACCCCATGACCGAGAACACGTTCGAGAACCCCCCGACGGATGCCGCGGGGCGCGACGCCCACGCGGGCGGCGCCGACCGCGGCCACGTCGCGCTCGTCGGCGCGGGTCCCGGCGACCCCGGGCTCATCACCCTGCGCGGCCTCCGCGCCCTCGAGGCGGCCGACGTGATCGTCGCCGACCGCCTCGGCGCGCGCGCCGTGCTCGACGGGCTCGCCGCCGAGGGCGTCCAGCTCTCGGCCGAGGTCGTCGACGTCGGCAAGCTGCCGGGCCACCACGCGGTGCCGCAGGACGCGATCAACGAGCTGCTCGTCACGCTCGCGCAGGGCGGCAGGCGGGTCGTCCGCCTCAAGGGCGGCGACCCGTACGTGTTCGGCCGCGGGGGCGAGGAGCTCGCGTACTGCCGCGAGCGCGGCGTCGACGTCGAGGTCGTGCCGGGCATCACGAGCGCCGTCTCGGTGCCCGCGATCGCCGGCATCCCCCTCACCCACCGCGGGCTCGCGACGACGTTCACGGTCGTCACGGGCCACGACCAGATCCGCGCGCTGGGTGGCGGACGCGACCACACGGTCGTGCTGCTCATGGGCGTCGGAACGCTCGCGAACTCCGCGATCACGCTCGCCCGCGGCGAGCGCGGGGGCGAGTGCCCCGTCGCGATCGTGGAGGATGGGTACGGCCCTCGCCAACGAGTGACGATCGGCACGCTCGACACGATCGCCCACCAGGCGGCGGTGCGGGGCGTGCGGTCGCCCGCGGTCGTGGTGGTCGGCGACGTCGTGCGGCTCAGCCCGTACGCGCCCGCCGAGCTCGCGGCATCCGCCCTCACGGCGCCGCCGGCCATCGACTGACCCGCCGTCCACCCCGTCCCGTCCAGACCTACCCCTGCACTCCTCCGAAAGGCCATGCCCCCATGACCCTCTCCCTCCGTGTCGCGATCGTCGGCGCCGGCCCCGCCGGCATCTACGCGGGCAACATCCTCCGCCGCCAGGTCGACGAGGCCGGCGGCGAGGTCGCGATCGACCTGTTCGAGTCGCTGCCCGCGCCGTACGGCCTGATCCGCTACGGCGTCGCGCCCGACCACCCGCGCATCAAGGGCATCGTGAACTCGCTGCACGAGATGCTCGACGAGGGCACGATCCGCCTCATCGGCAACGTCGAGGTGGGCCGCGACGTCACGGTCGACGAGCTGCGCAAGCGCTACGACGCCGTGATCTTCGCGACGGGCGCCCTGAAGGACGCTCCGCTCGAGATCCCCGGCATCGACCTGCCCGGCTCGTACGGCGCGGCCGACCTCGTGGCCTGGTACGACGGGCACCCCGACGTGCCGCGCGACTGGCCGCTCGAGGCCGAGTCGATCGCGGTGATCGGCAACGGCAACGTGGCGCTCGACGTGGCGCGGGTGCTCGCGAAGCACCCGGCCGACCTGCTCTCGACCGACATCCCGGCGAACGTGCACGCGGGGCTGCTGGCCTCGCCCGTGACCGACGTGCACGTGTTCGGCCGACGCGGGCCGTCGCAGGTGAAGTTCACGCCGATCGAGCTGCGCGAGCTCGGCGAGGTGCCCGACGTCGACATCGTCGTGTACGACGACGACTTCGCGCGGGCCGAGGGCGACGAGCACGCCGCGCACCTGCTCGCGACGAACAACCAGGTCAAGGTGATGACGCGCACACTGAACGGATGGCGCACGCCCTCCGACTGGGAGCCGACCGCGTCGCGCCGCCTGCACCTGCACTTCTTCCACTCGCCCGTCGAGGTGCTCGGCGCCGACGCCGTCGAGGGCGTGCGCTTCGAGCGCACCCGTCCGGTCGGCGACGGCTCGGTCGTCGGCACGGGCGAGTTCGTCGACGTGCCCGTGCAGGCCGTGTACCGGGCGGTCGGCTACGCGAGCTCGCCGATCGCGGGCGTGCCGTTCGACGAGTCGGCGCGCGTGATCCCCAACGACGGCGGGCGGGTGACGGATGCCTCCGGCGCCCCCGTCGCCGGCGTCTACGCCACCGGCTGGATCAAGCGCGGCCCCGTCGGGCTCATCGGGCACACCAAGGGCGACGCCCTCGAGACGATCACGAACCTGGTGGCCGACGCGCACGCAGGCGTGCTCGCCGCGCCCGGGGCCGCACCGACGGTCGATGCGGCCGAGGGCGACGAGGTGCTCGAATTGCTCGAGGCGCGCGGCATCCGCTTCACTACCTGGGCCGGATGGCTCGCGCTCGACGCGCACGAGCGCTCGCTCGGCGAGGCGTTCGAGGGTCCGGTCGCGCGCGAGCGCGTGAAGGTCGTGCCGCGCGACGAGCAGGTCGACCTCTCGCGCGACGGCGCGCTCGTCGCCGGCTGACGCCGGCCCTCTCGTCGCGAGGGTCGTCGCGGGTGCCGGTCCTCCGGACCCGCGGCGACCGCGCGGAGCGTCAGTCGTCGGAGACGGCGGCGAACACGTCGATCGCGGCGGGATCGGCGCCGGCGGCGCGCAGGCGTGCGGCGATGCCGCGCCGGGCGCGCGCGTACGAGGCGTTCGTGCCGTGCATGACCGAGTCGCGGTTGGCGAGGTCGAGCAGGGCGGTGAACTCGAAGGCGAGCTGCTCGGGGTCGTCGAGGGCGAGGAGTTCGCCGCCGTCGCGGGCGTAGCCGAGCGAGACCGAGAGGTACCCGTTCCACTCGAGGAGCGAGCGATCGATCGCGTCGTGCACGTCGCCCGGCTTGGCGTCGAAGTCGGCCGCCGCCTCGGCGAAGAAGCATCCGCCCGGGAACACGCGGTCGCGCGAGTACGTGATCCACCCGTCGAGGAGGGCGATGACGCGACCGAGCCCGCGCGGCAGCTCGCGGGCGGGCGTGATGACCGACTCGACGAACCGCTGCCGGGCGGCCTCGACGGTCGCGAGCTGCAGCCGTTCCTTGCTGCCGAACAGCGTGGCGACGCCGCTCTTGCTGACGGATGCCGCGTCGGCGATGCGGCCGATCGAGAGCTGGTCGAGGCCCTCGACCGACGCGAGGTCGACGGCGGCGGCGAGCACCTGTCGTCGCGACGCGTCGCCCCTGACGCGCCGGCCGTCCATGACTCCGCTGGAGGTTTCTGCGCTCACCCTCTCGATTTTACGCACGAACGTTCGTATACTCAACACACGACCGTTCGTATTCATTGATCGGAGAGCCCCGTGTCCACCATCGCCGAGACCGCGACCGCCGCCGCACTCCTCAGCCGCGTCGCCGCCATCCGCGCGGCCGAACTCATCTCCCCCGAGGCGTCCGCCGCGGCCGCCCTGCCGCTCTTCATGCGCGTCGGCGGGCGCCTGCCCGTCCGCCCATCCGACCGCGCGGTGCACGCCGCCGCGACGCGCTCCACCATCCGCGTGCGCGGGCGCGACCTCGCGACCTACGAATGGGGCACCGGGCCCGACACGATCCTGCTGGTCCACGGATGGCGCGGCCGCGCGTCGCAGTTCGCGCCCATCGTGCGGGAGCTGCGCGCCGAGGGCTTCCGCCTGCTCGCGTTCGAGGCGCCCGCCAACGGCGAGTCTCCGGGTCGGCGGACCGACATCCGCGACTGGCTCGCCGCGATCCACGCCCTGCAGGCCCGCGAGGGCCGCTTCCACACGATCATCGGGCACTCGTTCGGCGCCATGGCGGCCCGAGCGGCGATCGGCGACGGCGTCTCCGCGGGCGGCGTCGTGGCGATCGCCGGACCCTCGCGGGCGCGCTTCCTCGTCGACGCGTTCGCCGGGCGGATCGGCGCACGCCCCGCCACGGCGGACGCGCTCGCCGCGCGCTTCGCGCGCCGCATCCTGCCCGACCTCGCCGACCCGTGGCCCCGGTTCGACGGCGCCGCGAACCCGCTGCCCGAGCGGATGCCGCTGCTCGTCGTGCACGACCGCGGCGACCGCGAGGTCCCCGCGAGCGAGGGCACCCGGCTGCACGACGCGCACGGCGACCGCTCGCGCCTCGTGCTCACGGACGGCGCGGGCCACAACCGCGTGCTCGGCGCGGATGCGACGCTCGATGCGGTCACCGCGTTCGTGACGGGCGGACTCGCCGGACTCGACGGGCTCGCGCGGGACGTCCCCAGCAGGGCCGTCCCGAGCACGACCTGAGCGTCGCCGCGCCGACCCGCCCGGTCAAGTCACGGCTCGAACACGCGGAACCGGATCGAGCCGGCGATCCTCCCCGCGCGCCGCGCCGCTCGACCGACCCAGTCGCGTCTTCCGTCGACCGACCAGATCGAGAACGGAGCCATCGCGACCAGGCCGAGCACGCGGACGATCGCGCCGGCGGAGGACGAGCGCGGGATGCCGTGCTCGCGGAAGAGCACGTAGAGCTGGACCGAGCCGATGCCCCACCGGTACTGCTGACGCCAGAGTTCGCGGAGCGATGTCCGCATCAGATAGCTGACGTGCGCCCCGTCGACGCGGACGAGCGGGTGACCGCGCAGTTGCACGTCCCAGCAGAACGCCGTGTCCATGCTCGCAAGCATCGACTCGCGGAACCCGCCGACCTCGTCGAACACCTTCGCGCTGACGCCGAGGTTGTTGGTGGCGGCCGCGTCGAGGAAGCCCTTCGACGGCAGGATCGCCGACCACCGGGTCGTCCGTCCCATCCCCGCCCGCGGATCGGACGCGGACTCGTGTGACGCGGTGGACACTCCGGCGATGAACGAGTGCTCCGCGGCCGCGGCCGCCATGGCCGCGAGCCAACCCGGCTCGGCGACGTCGTCGGCATCCAGGAACAGCAGGTAGTCGCCCGACGCGTTCTCGGCCGCGACGTTCCGGGCATGGCTTCCGCCGCGAACCGACGAGGCGTCGACCACGCGCAGTTCGGGGAGCCGGTCCCGCCATGCCTCGGCCCGGGCGACGGTGTCGTCGCGAGAGCCGTTGTCGGCGACGATCACCTCCCATCGGCCCTGCCACTGCTGTCCCGCCAGGGCCTCGAGCTGGGTGCCGATGGTCGTCGCCGCGTTCCGTGCGGGGATGATCACGGAGAGGTAGGGCGACTCGGGCACTCGCTCATCGTAGGCAACGGCGTCGGCGTCGCTCTAGAGGCATCCGCCGGAATGTTCTACCTACCGACCGCCGCGAGCACCCGCAGGTACACCTCGAGATGGGCCCGCGCCACCGCGAGGTCGTCGAGCAGACCAGGCGTCGAGGCGGCCGCACCTGAGAGTCGGGCACGCAACGCGGGGTCCTCGTCGAGCCGCGTGAACGCGGCGGCGAGCGCGTCGACATCGCGTGGTGGCACGAGCAGCCCGTTCTCGAGGTCGGCGACCCACTCGGTCGGGCCGCCCTCACCGGCTGCGACCACCACACGCCCGGCGGCGAGGTATTGCAGCACGTTCTGGCCGAGCGGTTCGGGCCGCGTCGAGTACTGCACGGCGACGTCCCAGGTATCGAGCAGTCGCGCCACGTCGTCCACGTGTCCGAGGACGTCGACCTGCGCGCCGACGTCGAGCTCATCGGCCCGACGGCGCAGCTCCTCGAGGTACCCCTCATGTCCGAACGGGGCGCCGCCGGCGAATTGCAGGCGGATGTCGCGGCCCGCGAACGCGCGGGCGAACGCTTCCAGGAGTTCGCCCTGGCCCTTCCACGGATCGATGCGGGCGAGCATGCCGACGGTGCGCAGCGGCGCGTCGGCGCTGACGCGCAGCGCGGCGCCGACCGTGAGCCCAGATGCGCTGGGCACGACCTCGGCGACGGCGTCGGACCGCAGGAACGGCCGGGCTGAGGCGAGCGTCGCGCGCGAGTTCGCGATGACGCCGTCGGCGCGCGGCAGGACAACTCGGGTCATGAGGGCATGCCCGGCGCCACCGAGTGCGTCGGGCTCGACGAGGTCGCGCAGATGGACGACGAACGGCGCGCGGGAGAACCGCGCGGCGAGCGCGCCGTATGCCGCAGCGCGCGCGGTGTTGGCGTCGACGAGATCGGCGGAGCGGAACGCCGCAGACCCGCGGACGGCGATCGCCTGCACCGCGAGCCGCGCCCCGAACCCGACCGCGGCGAGCGGTCCGCCGGAGCTCGCACCGGCGGGCTGCGGGATGCCGACGGCCCGCCGTGGCACGCGCGGCGGCATCGCGTCCCACACGTTCGGGCCGGAGCCGAGCGGGGGCGTCTGCAGCACGGCCGTCCAGTCGGGCCGGGCCTCGAGCATCCGGATGAGCGCGAGTTCGGCACCGCCCGATGCGCCGGTGTGGTCGAGGTGGAGCACGCGAACCCGCCCCTTCGGCTCGCTCACGTGTCGCGCCTGCCGAACCAGCGGCGCCGGCGATCGCTCGACGCCGCCCGGAAGGCCGAGCCACCGGGTGCCTCGCTGCGCTCGAGGGCCTCGAACGGGAAGGCCTCCGGGTCGGCGATCGTCTCGAGCACCGCGTCGACCTCGGCCTTCGGCATCCCGAACAGCGAGGCGGCGATGGCCGTCAGCGGCGGGACCTCCTCACGGGCCATGTCGCGGTACGCCTCATCGTCGCGCCCCTGCGGGTCGGTGATGTCGCCGTCGTCGGCCGCACCGAGTTCGCGGCGTCGGCTGAAGGCGGCGATCCTGGCGCGGAGTTCGTCGATGGATGTCGGCGCCCGTGACGGCCCGAATCGTGCGGCGATCCCTCCCGCCTCGCGGATCGTGAATGTCGACCGCAGCCTGGACGGCACGATGGCGAGGACGCCGTCGCGGTGGGCGACATCCGCCACGAGGACCAGGTCGGCGCGCCGGAGCGCGCGCTCGTCGATCTGAGCCGCGCGATGCGACTGGCCGTCGGCACCGAGGCGCTCGGCGATCTCCCGCGTGCGGCTGCGCATGGGCCGGCCCGCGGGCGCCGCGAGGCCGGCGCTCGTGACGACGACGTGGGCCGCGACCTCCGGCGACAGGTACCAATCGGCCCAGGTGCGGAGCAGAGCGGCCGCGAGCGCGGAGCGGTTGATGTTGCCGGTGCAGACCACGAGCACGCGGAATTCCTCGGAATCCATGCGCGATCACCCCCGGCTCGCCACGACCGGGGAGCGGGGCCCCGGATAAGGTTTCTGCAGAGGATTCTAGAGGGGGGTGCGGTGCGCGTACTCAGGGTCTCGCACAGCGCCGTCGTCGACGAGTGGCGCGGTCGCGAGCGCGCGCTCGCCGCGCTCGGAGTCGACGTCGAGCTGTGCAGCGCTCGAAAGTGGCACGCCGGAGGCTCTCCGGTCGCGCTGCAGCCACGACCCGACGAGCACGTGCGCGGCGTGCGCACGTTCGGGGGGCACCCGGCGCTCTTCGTCTACGACCCGCTGCCGCTGTGGCGGGCACTCGGCGGCGAGTTCGACGTCATCGACGTCCACGAGGAGCCGTTCGCGCTCGCGACCGCCGAGATCCTCCTCCTGCGAGCGCTGCGCAGGCGCGCGCGGCGCACGCCGGTGGTGCTCTACACCGCGCAGAACCTGCGCAAGCGCTACCCGATCCCGTTCCGCTGGCTCGAGCGTCGGGCGCTGCGCACCGCATCCGGCATCTCGGCGTGCAACGCCGAGGCGGCGCGCATCGCGGAGGGCAAGGGCTTCGTCGGCCGTGCGCGGGTCATCCCGCTGGGCGTCGACCTCGAGCGGTTCAGGGCGGCGGATGCTCCGGGGCCGGCGGATCCGCCGACGCACGCGCCCCTCGACCCGGCCGCGCCGATCACCGTGGGCTTCATCGGCCGACTCGTGCCCGAGAAGGGCCTGCTCGTGCTGCTCGATGCGCTCGCGCGCGAACCGCGCCTTCGCCTGCGCGTCGTCGGGACCGGCCCGCTGGCGCCCGAGCTGCTCGCGCGCGCGGCATCCGTCGGCGTCGGAGACCGCGTCGAGCTCGTCGGCGCCGCGGACCCGGCGGACATCCCCGAGGTGCTTCGGTCCTTCGACGTGCTCGCGGTTCCGTCACTGCCGACGCCGTCGTGGACCGAGCAGTTCGGGCGCGTGGCCATCGAGGCGATGGCCTGCGGCGTTCCGGTCGTGTCGAGCGATGCCGGCGCCCTGCCCGACGTGGTCGGCGGCGCGGGCCTCGTCGTCCCCGCGGGCGACGCGGACGCACTCGCCGAGGCGCTCGTCGCAGCGTCCGGTCCCGGCGCCGCCGCGCTGCGGGACGCAGGCTTCGCACGTGCGGAGGACTGCAGCTGGGGGGCGGTCGGGCGCGACTACCTCGACCTGTACCGTTCGATCGTGCACGAGGCATCCGTCGCCCCCGAGCCGACGCCCGCGCTCGAGATCATCGTCGTCGCCTACGGCGCCCCCGAGCTGCTGCGTCGAGCGCTCGAGCCGGTCGCGGGCCTCCCGGTCACGGTCGTCGACAATTCCTCTCTGCCGGCGATCCGTGAGCTGTGCGATGAGCTCGGCGTGCGCTACCTCGATCCCGGCCGCAACGGCGGCTTCGCGGCCGGCGTCAACCACGGTCTGGCGAACCGGATCGCGCCCGGCGCCGACGTGCTGCTGCTGAACCCCGACGCCGAGATCTCGCCCGACGACGTCGAGCTGCTGCACCGCGAGCTGCGCGCGCGCCCCGATCTCGCGAGCGTCGGCCCCGCCCAGGTCGACGAGCAGGGACACGAGGCGCGCGTCGAGTGGTGGCTGCCGTCGCCGACGGGGACCTGGCTCGAGGCCGTCGGGCTCGCGCGGCTCCGCCGCGACCCGTCGTACGTGATCGGCTCCGTCATGCTGCTGCGGGCGGAGGCGCTCGACCAGGTCGGATGGTTCGACGCGCGCTACTTCCTCTACGCCGAGGAGGCCGACTGGGCCTACCGCGCGCACCGGCTCGGCTGGCGGCACGCGGTCGTGCCCGAGGCCCGCGCGGTGCACGTCGGCGCCGGGACGGGCGGCGATCCGCGGCGGCGCGAAGCGCACTTCCACGCGTCGCAGGAGCGCTTCCTCCGCAAGCACTTCGGCACGGTCGGCTGGCAGTGGGCGCGCGTCGGGCAGTGGCTCGGCGCGACCGCGCGCTCGGTCGTCCTCCCCGGTGAACGCGGCCGCGCCGCGCGGCGGCGGGCGGCGATCTACCGGCTCGGGCCGACGCGCGTGGAAGCGCGGTTCCGGCGAGCGGAGGCCCCGGACAGCGAGCGCGACGCCACCGTGCGGAGGATCGCGCTCGTCACGTCGTCGTACGCCCCGCATTTCGGCGGCGTCGAGGAGCACGTCCGCCAGGTCGCGCACGAACTCTCGCAGCGGGCCGACACCGTGGTCGAGGTGTGGTCGGTCGACCGGGGCGAGCATCTCGGGACTCGCGACGTCGACGGCATCGTGGTGCGATACCTGCCGACGCCGTTGCCTGCCCGCAACCTCCGCTCGCTGCTGTCCCTGGTCCGCACCGTACCCTCGGCCTGGCTCGCATGGTCGCGGGCCCGGCGGTCGTTCCGGCCCGAGCTGCTCCACGTCCACTGCTTCGGACCGAACGGCGTCTACGCACTCGTGCTCGGCCGACTCTGGCGACTGCCGATCGCCGTGACCTCGCACGGCGAGACCTCGGCCGACGATCGGGGCGCGTTCGCGCGGTCCGCGCTGCTTCGGCGTGCGCTTCGCGCCGCGATCGCACGCGCGCGATTCGTCACCGCACCGTCGGAGTGGGTGCTCGACGAACTGCGCACGTCGTACGGCCTGGTCGGTGGCAGCGTGGTGCCGAACGGAGTCGCGACGACCGTCGGACTCCCCGACCCAGCGCACCGGCTCAGTGCCCTGGACGACCCTCGGGCGTACTTCGCCGCGGTCGGCCGCCTCGGCCCCCTGAAGGGCTTCGACCTGCTGCTCGACGCCTTCGCCGATGCCGGGCTGCCAGACGACACACGACTGCTCATCGGCGGCGACGGACCCGAGCGCGGCACGATCGAGCGACGGATCACCGACCTCGGCCTCGGAGGTCGGGCCGAACTCCTCGGCCGCCTCGACCCCGCACAGGTCGCCGACGTGATGCAGCGATCGATCGCGGTCGCGGTTCCCAGTCGACTCGAGCCGTTCGGCATCGTCGCCCTCGAAGCCTGGCGCGCCCGCGCCGCCCTCATCATGACCAACCGAGGGGGAGGGCCGGAGTTCGTGCACGACGGGGTCGACGGGCTCCTCGTCGACCCCCTCGA
The DNA here is from genome assembly GCF_042672355.1 of Agromyces binzhouensis. Lineage (NCBI taxonomy): Bacteria > Bacillati > Actinomycetota > Actinomycetes > Micrococcales > Microbacteriaceae > Agromyces > Agromyces binzhouensis. Next base: position 294,228 of record NZ_JBHXVJ010000001.1, read on the forward strand.
TCGCGACGCACTCGCGGACGCCTTGCGCCGGATCCACGACGATGCCGAACTCCGAACGCGGCTCGCGCGCACGGGTCATGCCCGAGTGCCCGAGTTCAGTTGGCCAGGCGTCGCGGCGGCGTATCGCGCGCGCTACGAGCTCGCGTGACCTCGACGCCGATCAGGCGAGCGAGCGCCAGACGTCCGCATGCCCGCGCGCTGAAGCGTCCCACGTGAACCCGGCGGCCCGGGATCGCCCGGCGGCCACGAGCGCGGCGATCGCCGGGTCGTCGCGGGTGACCGCGAGGAGCCCGTCGGCGACACCCGGCCCGGTGGGGTCGACGAGCACGGCGGCGTCGCCGGCGACCTCGGGGAGGCTGCTCGTGCGGGCGGCGACGACCGGCACGTTGGCGGCCATGGCCTCGAGCACCGGCAGCCCGAACCCCTCGTAGAGCGAGGGGACGACGACGGCCGCCGCCCCGGCGACGAGCCCCGGGACGAGACCGTCGGCGACGCGGCCCAGCAGCCGAGTCCCGGGCATGCCCTCGAAGAGCGCGGTGCGCGCCGGGTGGGCGGGCCCACTCAGCACGAGCGTGAGGTCCGGGCGTTCCCGATGCACTCGCGGCCACGCCTCGGCGAGCGCCGAGAGGTTCTTCCGGTTCGATGCGCCGCCGGCGTGCAGCACGTAGCGCTCGGGCAGTCGCAGTTCGGCTCGCTGCGCCTCGCTCAGGGGCGCAGCATCGAAGAAGGCGTCGTCGATGCCGTTGTGCACGACGTACGGGTCGCGGATGCCGAGGAACTCGATCGCCTCGTTGGCGCTGAACTCCGACACGCAGATCACGGCGTGCGCTCGTCGTGCCTCCTCGGCCGCTGCTGCGACCGGCGGCGACTCGTCGGGGAACTTCCACGCGACGACGTCGTGCAGGGTGATGACATCGCCGTCCGGCGCCGGGGGCAACTCGAGGTTCATCCGGTGCGTGAGGGTATCGCCGGAGTAGAGGAGGCGGCCCAGCTGCCGCCGGATCCCCGGCGAGGCCTTCGTGACCGGGCCGAACGGAAGGCGGCGGTTGCCCGGGAGGGAGGAGCTCATCGAGCGGAAGACCGCCCTGCGGACCGCCCAGCCGTCGCCGAGCGCACCCGCAGCGCGCTCGGCGATGCGCTCCTGGTAGACCGACGCGCCCATCGGCGCCTCGGTCGCGACGGTCGCGATGGTGAGCAACGCCGGAGCACGGCGGGAGCGGTCACCAGCGCTGTTCTGCACGACAACCGAGCATACGGGCTGCACTCCGCGCACCGGGCCCGCGGGGCCGGTGGGGATAAGGTTGCTGCTGAGTTCCGGCGAGGCGAGGCGCCGTGCGATCGTGAACGCAGGGAGTGACGTGGCTGCAGCATCCGAGGCGTCGAACGCCTCCGAGTTGCCCAGAACCCTGCCCGCCGACGCGATCCGGGCCGACGCCACCGCGACGACGCCACTCCACATCGTGCAGATCGCACCGGCCATCACCCGCGGGAGCGGCGTCGAGGGAGTGGCGTTCAACCTCGAACGCGAGTTCCGAGCCAGGGGCGCGACCGTCGAGCGCTTCACCGCCGCGACGGCGGGTCGGGCCCCTCGCGACAGCCGGAGGTCGACGATCGGGACGCACCTCGACCGAGCCCGGAACGTGATCTGGTTCAGCACGGTGGGCACCGCCAGGGCGAAGCGCTTCCTCGCCGAGCGACCGGACGCGGTCAGCATCTGCCACAACGACGTGCTCGCGGGCGACGTCTATGTGAACCACGGCCTGCTCCAGGTCGCGATGCGGGCACGGGGGAACTACTTCTGGCGGATGGTGCGCAATCCCGTGCACCTGTTCACCGCGGCGCGAGACCGCCTGCGGTACCGCGGGGGCGCCCACCGCGCCGTGGTCGCCCTCACCGAGCACGAGGCGGAGCTGCTCGTGTCGACCTACGGCCGTGTGCGTCCACCCATCCGGGTGATCCCGAACGGGGTCGACACCGAGATGTTCAGGCCTGCCACCTCAGAGGAGCGCTCCGCCGCGCGCGCCGAAATCGGCCTGCCCGATCACCTCATGCTCGCCGTGTTCGTCGGCCACGAGTTCGAGCGGAAGGGCCTGCCGCTCGTCATAGCGGCGCTCGTCCGGGCCCCCGGGGTCGGCCTCATCGTGGTCGGCGGCACGACCGCGATGATCCGACAGGCGGAAGAGGTCGCCCGCCGTCACGGGGTGATCGAACGGATCGCCTTCGTCGGGCGCCGATCCGACGTCGTGCCCTGCTATCACGCCGCGGACGTGTTCGTCCTGCCCAGCCACTACGAGTCGAGCGGGCTCGTCTTCCTCGAGGCGCTCGCCTGCGGGCTCCCCGTCGTCGCGACCCGGGTCGGGTTCGCGCCTGAACTCGTCGTCGACGGCGAGAACGGGCACCTCGTCGAGCTCGACCCCGCGCAGATCGGCGCACGCCTGCACGACCTCTCGCAGCGCGACCTCACCGGGTGGCACGAGCGATCCCGTCGCACGGCCGAGGACCACGGCTGGCCGGCGATCGCCGACCGGTACCTCGACCTGCTCTCGGACCTTCGCGGGCAGCGGCGGACCCGGTGAGCGCGTCGTTGCGCATCCTGCACGCGATCCGGTCCGACGGATTCTCCGGGGTCGAGCGGTTCGTCCTCCGCCTCGCAGGCCAGCAGCGCGCCGACGGGCACGACGTCGCGGTGATCGGCGGCGCCGTCGAGCCGATGCGCGAGGCCCTCGACCCGATCGGCGTTCCCCACACCGCCGCGACCGGCACCCAGGATGTGGCGCGTGCGGTCCGTCGACTCGCGTCGAGATCCGATGTCGTCAACACGCACATGACCGCCGCTGAGCTCGGCGTGGCGGCCGGCCTCGCCGGTCGTGCGCGACGCCCGGCGGTGGTCGCCACCCGCCACTTCGCCAAGCCGCACGGACGTGTCGGTCCGGTGCCCGTGAGCCTGCTGGTCCGGCCGTTCGTCGACGCGCAGATCTCGATCAGCCGCGCGGTCGCCGCGGCGATCGACGGCGAGAGCACGGTGGTGCACTCCGGCGTGGAGACGCGCCCGATCCGCGACGGCTCGCTTCGAACGCGCACCGTGCTCATGGCCCAGCGATTGCAGCCGGAGAAGCACGGGCACATCGGCATCCGCGCCTTCGCCGCCGCCGGACTCGCAGACGACGGATGGCGCCTGGAGATCGCCGGGCAGGGCCCCGAACAGGCCGCCCTCGAGGGATCGGCTCGCGATCTCGGCATCGAGCACGCCGTGCGATTCCTCGGCTACCGCGCCGACCTGCCCGACGTCATGGATCGCGCCGGGCTGCTCATCGCACCGTGCCCGATCGAGGGACTCGGCCTGACGGTGATCGAGGCGATGGCGGGTGGGCTCCCGGTCGTCGCGGCGGGCGCCGCCGGCCACCTCGACGTCTTCGAGGGGCTCGAGGAGCGCTGCCTCTTCACTGCCGACGACGCCGACGACGCCGGTCGGCTGCTCCGGCACCTCGCCGACGATGCGGAAGCCCGGTCGATCCTCGGCGCCGACGCGCACGCGGTGCAGCAGCGCCGCTTCTCGTTGGTCGCCCAGGCGGCCGGTACGGAACGGGTGTACCGGAGCGTGCTGCGCTGAGCCCGGGGCAGCTCGCGCGCTCCGGGGCGAACGTGCCTCAACGACCGCGTTCGGCGGCGACCTGCCCGGCCAGTTCGAGGTAGCGGCGGGCGACATCGGCCCACGTCCATCCGGCGACGCTCGCGCGCGCCCGCTCGCGCCACGCGGCGAGGTCTGCCGCCGCGAGCTGCTCCAACCGGCCGGCGATCTCGGCGGCGTCGTGCCCGACGAGGAATCCGTTCTCGCCGTCGCGGACGAGTTCGGCGGCCACGCCCACCGGGGTGGCCACGACGGGCAGCCCGCACGCGAGCGCCTCGAGGAAGACGAGCCCGCTCGACTCGTAGTGGCTCGGCAGCACGAACATGTCGGCCGCGGCGAGGAACGACCGCACCTCGCCGCGCTGGCCCACGAAGAGGACGCGATCGGCGACGCCGAGTCGCTCGGCGTCGGCCTTCGCACGTTCGAGCAGGCGCGCGTTCCCGCCGACGACCATCAGCAGCACGGTCGGTGCCGACGCCATCGCCTCGAGCACGATCGGCAGGCCCTTGCGATCGAACTCGTGGCCGACGAAGACGGCGACCCGGTCGTCGTCATCGAGCTGGAACCGCTCGCGCGCCTCGCGACGCTCGAGATCGGTGGGCGGCCGGAACCGCTCGAGGTCGACGCCGTTGGGGATCACGGTGATCGGAGGCCGCACCCGGCCGTAGGTCCGCTTCAGCACGTCGATCTCGGCGTCGCTCAGCACGACGATCCGGCGATGGATGCCGGAGCGATAGCGGATCACGTCGCGCACGTGAGTGAAGATGTGCGTCGGATCGCGCAGGAATCGCAGTGTCGAGTTGCCGCGAGCGCGCATCGCGGCGAGCAGCACACCGTGGTTGACGTAGACATCGCCCGCCATCGCGTTGTTGTGGCAGATCGAGACCGCGTCCGGCCGCTCGGCGAGGAACGCCTTCGCCCGCCGTGTGCCGACGAGGCTGAACCAGATCATGCGCTGCGCCTGGGCGATGCGAGCAGTGCGCCATCCTCGCACCCGCACCTCGCGCAGCCCGTGCGCCGCCGACGCCAGAGTGAAGTTCTCGACCTCCGCCCCGAGCGCTCGCAGCTCGCGATCGAGGTTCCAGGCGACGCCGGCGACCCCGCTCCCCGAGCCGATGAACGGCACGATCTGCACGATGCGCATCGGTCCTCCCGGCACCACGATATCGTCGCCCCGACCGCTCGAGTTCGCCGCGGCGGGCGTCGGCTACCCTGAATCGTCACCCCTCCCCGCGGACGGAGCCGCATGCCCGATCTCATCGTCGTCTCGCTCGAGGGCTGGGATCAGGTCTGGCGGCGCAACCAGCACCTCGTCGCCGGCCTGCTCGAACGCGACCCGGCGCTGCGCGTCCTGTTCGTCGAACCGCCCGCAGACCCCACGCACGACCTCCGGTCGAAGCGACGCCCGCGCGTCGGAGCCGGACTGGGCGAGATCGACGGCGTCGCACCGGGCCGCCTGCACCGACTGCAGCTGACGAAGCGGATGCCCCGCCGCCTCGACCCCCGCGCCGACGACCGTCTCGCCCACGGCATCACGCGCGCGGCCGAACGACTCGGCATGCGGCATCCGCTGCTCTGGATCAACGACCCCGGGATGGCGGTCCTCGCCGAGCGAACCGGATGGCCCACGCTCTACGACGTCACGGACGACTGGCTCGCCGCCGACCGCCCTGCCGCCGAGCTGGAGCGGCTCGCCGCCTGCGAGGCGACGCTCATGCGGCTCGCGCGCGAGGTCGTCGTGTGCTCGCCCGAGCTGGTGCGGCGCAAGTCGGCGGTTCGCGAGGTGACCCTCATCCCCAACGCGGTCGATGCCGCCGCCTACCGCCGGCCGATGCCGAGGCCGGGCGACCTGCCGGACGGCCCCGTCGCCCTCTACCTCGGCACGCTGCACCGCGATCGGCTCGACGTCGCGCTCTGCGCGGCGACCGCGCGCGCCATCGGACCGGATGCCTCGCTCGTGCTCGTCGGCCCGAACGCGCTGACCACGACCGAGCGGGAGCTCCTGCGCGCAGCCGGCGTCGTGCTGCTCGGACCACGTCCGCGCGACCAGGTCGTCGGCTACCTGCAGCACGCCGACGTGCTCGTGGTGCCGCACGTCGTGACGACCTTCACCGACAGCCTCGACCCGATCAAGCTCTACGAGTACCAGGCCGTCGGTCGACCTGTCGTCTCGACGCCCGTCGCCGGCTTCCGTGACGTGGACGATCCGCGCATCACGATCGCAAGTGAGGAGCACTTCGCGGATGCAGTGTCGGCGTCGTTGCCTGCTCGTTGGCGGTTCCCCGACGGCATCGAGGGGCCCGTGGCCGACTGGAGCGAGCGAGCGGAGGCGATGGGGCGAGTGATGGGTCGGATTCGCGCGGCCTGACGGTGCGTCGGGCCGGATCGCAGACGCTCACCGCGGCGACTCGTTCAGCGCGCTGCTCAGGAATCCCCTCGATTCGCCGCGTGCGCGTTCGACGGACGCCTCGGCCGGGGCCCAGTCGAAATCGACCTCGAACCGAATCCCGCCAGATCGATCAGCGCTCGACGGAACGCCGTACAGGCCCAGCAGGGACTGCACGCGATCGTCGGTGGGATGTCGGCGGCGCGCCAGCAATGGCCTGCGGTACCTCATCGCGAAGACGGCCGCGTGGAATGAGTCGGTCACGACGACCTCTGCGTGAGCGATCGCCGCGACGAACCCACGCGGGTCCAGCCGTGCCGACGCGGCCACGGAAAGATCGTTCAGGTCGATGAGCGGTACGTCGACGCGTAGCGACGACAACCACTCCTGCCCGTGAGGCCGCGCGAGGAGGAATTGGACGCCGTACGGCTGGGACGGGACCTCTGCGTCCATGATCAACGCGTCCCATACGCTTCGATCGACCAGGACGGTGGGGTCGACGACGACCGGCACGGTCCGACCGGTGAGCTCCTCGACGAGCTCGGACCCGCGCGGCTCGCGCACCGAGACGTGCGGGATCGCGGCGATCCGTTCGGCGTAGCGGGAACGGAGGTATCGAGGGATGGTCGGAGTCCCGAAGCTCGCCGCGTAGGCGATGCGCTTGTCCGGCGCCGCGAACGTGAGGAAGTCGAATCCGCCCGCGCGACGATACGCGGGATTCCAGATCTGGTCGGATCCTGCGACGACCTTGTCGTAGCGATCCGCCCAACCGTCCGGTGCCGAGTGATCGAATGCCTCGACCGAACGCGCCGTCGAGGAACGGGCGAACTCCGCGATCGCATCTCGCCGCACACCGGCGAACGGAGGGCCGACCTCGGCCTCGGGGATCAGTCGCCGCCGGACTCGCTGGACGAGACTTGGCGGATCGGAGACCAAATCGTGCACGAGCCGAGGAATCAGCGTCGATCGGGGCCACGGCCCCGCCCTGTTCCTGATCGTCTCCGGCTGCCAGCCGAGATCGCGCAGCGCGAACTGCAAGGCGTAATTCTGGAGCCGGTTGCCGAAGTTCCCATCGTCGTCGATCGTGGCGATCCCGACCGTGCGCCCGTTCATCGCCCGATCAACTCCCCCACGCAGCGCCGGCTCGAATCCTCCATGGGTGAACACCGTAGTCGTTCGAGTCGCCTGGGCGGCTTGCCGGTGTCGACGGAGCAACGTCGTCCGCGGACGGTTCGAGGGCTGCACTACTGTAGGCGTCGGTGCCGGAGTAGTGACGCATAGGGAGCGACGACCATATGGCGGGCAAGCCGACGATCGTGTTCGTCAACAACAGTCGCGAGACGTTCACGCCCGTCGTGAGCGGCGCCATCGCGACCTGCGTGCTCAATGTGGGTCGCGTGGCGCTCGCGCAGGGCTACGACTGCCCGGTGATCACGCGGAAGGCCATCGGCGTCGACGAGTACGAGTGGCCCGAGCTGCGATTCGTGCGTGGCATCAAGTGGCCGTCGCCCCTGCCGGCCAAGCTGCTTCGGATCCGCCGTCGGCTGACCGGGTGGCGGGCACCGGACCAGTGGGTCTACGCACGCGACGTCCTGGCCGAGCTCAAGCGGCTCCGCCCGCAGGTCGCGATCGTGAACAACGACCCGGAGGTCGCGGTCTTCCTCAGCCGCCGGCTCCCCTCGGTGCAGGTCGTGCACTGGTTCCACAACCTGGAAATGTCGAGCGATCGGTTCCGTCGCAATTACGCACGCGACCGCCGTCTCCGCTCGGTCGCGGTCAGCGCGTATGTCGCACGCGCGATCGAGCAGGTCTACAAGCTGCGTCCGTTCACCGTGTCGACGGTGCTCAACGGCGTCGACACCGAGCAGTTCGGGATCGAGCGGACCTCACCGCTCCCGACGGTCGGCTTCGTCGGGCGGCTCTCGGTCGAGAAGGCGCCTGACGTTCTGGCGGATGCCTGCGTGCGCGTCGCCGAACGCGGCACTCGGTTTCGACTGCAGATCGTCGGCGACACGAACTTCGGGTTCTCGGCGGGCAATCCGTATTACGACCGCCTGAATGCACGCATCGCCGACCTCGAGCGGGAGGGCATCGAGGTCGTGCGTACCGGCCACCTGGACCGCGGCCAGATCGCGGGCGCACTTGCCGCGAGCGACATCCACGTCACCCCATCTCGCTGGGACGAGCCCTGCGCGCTGACGATCCTCGAGGGCCTCGCCAGCGGCCAGGCCGTGGTCGGCAGCGCCACAGGCGGCACGCCCGAACTGATCTCGGACGCCGGACTCCTCTTCCCCCGCGATGACGCGGGAGCGCTCGCCGACGTCCTCGACGGACTCATCCGCGACCCGGAGGCGAGGGCATCGTGGGGGGCGCGCGCACGCCGACGCGCGGAATCGCTCACATGGGCCAAGACGTGGGGCGGACTCGCGTCCGCCGCGGGGATCCGCGACGCTGAGGCGGTCTGAGCCGTGCACCTCGCATTCGTCCTTCCCCTCGGCGAGTACTACAGCGCTCAATGGGCCGGTGCCATCGCGACCATCACGCGGCACCTCGCGGCTGATCTCGAGCGATCGGGGCATTCGGTCACGATCATCGCGCCCGACGACGGGAACGAGGTCTTCCCCGAGGGCCACGTCGTCCGTCTTCGGCACGGCTCGGCGCACCCGATGCCGACGCTCCTGCGCAAGGCGAACACCGCCCACGCCCGCCTGAAGGGGTGGACGTGGCACGACTACGGCCCGTACCTGCGCGGCGTGATGCGCGCGCTCCGTGCCGTCCCGGACCCCATCGACGCCATCGTGGTGGCGAACGATCCGGGCACCGCCGACCGATTGGCCGAGGCGGATCTGTCTCGGCGCACCGTGCTCTGGCTGCACAACAGGCTCGAGGGCGCCGAGACCCGCCCCTTCGCGTCGCTCTCGGATCGCGTCGCGGTCGTCGCCGTGAGCCAGGCCGTCGTCGACTGGACCAGGGAACGGTACCTTCCGTCCACGCCGATCACCGTGATCCACAGCGGCGTCGACCACGAACGGTTCCACCCGCGGCCCGACTACCTCGAGGTCCGCGATCCGGTGCGCGTGATCACCCACGGACGCATCGATCCCAACAAGGGCCACGAGGTCGCCGCCGCAGCCGTGGCACGACTGCGCCAGGCGGGCCTCCCGGTCGAGATCACCCTCATCGGCGCGGTGCGGACGTTCGGGTACAGCGCCGAGGATGCTCGCGCGTACGCCGACAGCGTGCGCGACGCGATGGAGGCCGCCGACGGGAGCATGCTCGGCTGGATGCCCCACGAGGAGCTCGCCGAGCAGATCCGGCAGCACGACGTGGCCTGCGTGCTGTCGCGTGTCGACGAGCCGTTCCCGCTCACCAGCCTCGAGGCCATGGCGTCCGGCTGTGCGATCATCGCCGCGCGAAAGGGCGGCATTCCAGAGGGGGTCGGCGATGCCGGGGCGCTGGTCGACGCCGATGCCCCCGATCAGGTCGCCGCCGTGCTCGAGGGCTGGGTGCGCGATCGCGGTCTCCTCACGTCGATGAAGCGCGCCGCCGCGGAGCGAGCGGGCGAGTTCACCTGGTCGGCGACCTCCTCGGCGCTGCTGCGGATCCTCGACGAGTAGGCGAAGGTCGCGCTCAGGCGGGAGCGCCGCCGAGGACGCGCCGCAGCTCGTCGCCCTTCCGGTCCGTGCGCCGCGGCGGCGTGGGCCGCCACCGTGCGTCCTTCAGCATCGCGCCGGCGCCCCACGCGACCCCGACGATCGTCACTGCGAGGCGCATCGCTCGCGCGCGCAGTCCGCTCGCGGTGCCGACGTTCCGGAACTGGGCCCCGACCCAGTTCCACAGCGTGCGCGAGCCGATGCCTGCGTCGCGGGCCAGCAGGACCATGTGGTTGCGTCGGCCGTACAGCTTGTAGCGCGTGTCGAACCGGGCGCCCCGCACGTGCGGGGCCGGCCGATGGTCGACGACCGCCGCGGGCGCGAACACGGAACGGGCCCCGAGTGCCCGCACCCTGAGGAAGATGTCGGTGTCCTCGCGAAGCGCGGTGCCGGGGTAGTCGTCGCGGAACCCGCCGAGCTCGGCGAGGACCGACCGGCGGAACGACATGTTCGCACCGATGCCGTGGTCGACGTCGACGAGCTCGGAACCCTCCGCCGCGAATCCGTCGGTGAGCGTGCCGTCGGGCAGGAGGCGACCGATCTCACGGTCGTACCGTTCCTCTCCGGGCAGTCCGTTGCAGGTGCGTCCGGCGACCGCCGCGACTCCATCGACCGCGAAGGCCGCCTCGAGGGCGGACTGCCATCCCGGTCGCACGACGACGTCGTCGTCGAGGAAGGCGACGAGCTCCCCGCGGACGTGGCGAAGCGCCTCGTTGCGCGATCGGGTCATCCATCCGGCCAGCTCGGGGGCGTGCACGTACGTCGCCGAGGGCATGACCGCGCGCGCCGCTCGCGAGTGGTCCTCGCTCGAGGCATCCACGACCACGACCTCGGCGCCCGCGTCCAACTCCTCTGCCAGCGCTGCCAGGCATCGCTCGAGGAACGCCTCCCGCTCATAGGTGACGACGCACACGCTGAGCCGAAGTGCCTCGTCCATGCTGCCCAGCTCCGCCCGCCCGGAATGCTTCGGCTCCGGTTGCCTGCGCGATCGCCCACGCGCCCGTCGATCCTATGCTGGCGGGGTGGACTCAGGTGGAACTCCGCCCGCGGCGGGCCGGCGACCTCGGGTGTGCTACGTGATCCTCAGCCACAGGGACTGGCCCCAGGTCAGTCGGCTGGCGCGGGCGATCCTCGCATCGAGCCCGAACGCGAGGGTCCATATCGCGCACGACGCCCGACGCGAGGTGTTCCCGAGTCACGACCCCGACGAGCGCATCGAGATCGTCGAGCACGGGCACTCGGCGGATTGGGGCTCATGGGAGCTGGTCGAGGCCATGCTCGGCGCCTTGGCCGCGGCTCGCGAGCGGACCGATCCGGACCTCGTCTGCCTCATCTCGGGTCAGGACTACCCGGTCCGCCCGCTCGAGGGATGGGAGGACGAGGCGATGGCCGCCGACAGCTGGATCGGTGCGGCCGAGCCGCTCCGGTACACGCCGCGGTGGGGCCGCCGACGCGGAACCGGTTCCGACACGCTCACCCGCTACGACTACCGGTGGTTCCGCACTCCCGCGGCCGCGATCGGCTTCCGTCCCGCCGGGCGGCTCGGTGAGTTCCTGCGGCGCGTGCGCGACGCCGTGGCGCTCCGAACGGAACCACTGCTCAGTGTCCGCACCGTCACGCGTGGGCGAGGCGTCCACTGGGGCCTGCGCCGCGTCCCCTCGCCCTTCAGCCCGCAGCGGCCTTGCTGGTACGGCAGCCAGTGGCTCGCGCTGCGGAGGCCGGAACTGGATCGACTGCTGGATACGGACCTCGCGCCCGGATCGCGGCTGCGGCGCCTGTATCGACGAACGATCATCCCGGACGAATCCGCCTTCGTCACCCCGCTCGCGTGGCGGAGCCCACCTGCCCCGCTCCCACCGGTCACCCACACGATCTGGGACATCGCGCGCGACGAGCCGACGACCTGGACCATGGACGACCTCGAGACCGTGGTCGCGTCGGGGGCGCCGTTCTGCCGGAAGGTGGACCCGGTCGCGAGCGCTCCGCTGCTCGACGCCCTGGATCGCGCGACCGCTCCGAGCGGATGATGTGCGTCCGTCGATCGCCGGATCGCACCGAACCGCATTCGACTAGCGGTAGGCGGCACCCTCGTCCCACCCGACCGACCCGTCGAGAATGACCCGATCGCCGTACTTCAGGCACAGCGGGTGCAGCACGTCGGCGAGCAGGCCCGTCCACGTGATCGGATACGCGGGGTCCTGGCCCCAGATCCCCCCCTCGGACTCTGCGAGGGCGGGTGCGAAGTAGTCGAGTCGTCGGTCGACCTCGCGGAGCCATTCCGCAGTGAGCGGGGAATGGGACTTCGCGATGAGCGTGCTCTCGGACGCGATGCGCCGGTAGTACCTCCTGAGGTGCGTGCCGAGACGTTCGGGCGCCTGGCCCGCCCAGGCCGGATCTGCCAGCGGTGGCCCGAGCAACCATGCGTCCGAGTCCCTCAAGCGGTCCATCGGGCCGCGCCATGGCCCGATCAGCTGCTTGAGATCGGAATACCCGCCGCCGTGGTGGTGGAGGAAGTACGCGCGCAGGTAGTCCGACCGGTGGACGAGCGAGAGGTCGTCGTACGCTGCCGGCAGCGGATGCGACGGCACCAGGAAGTCCGGCAGGCGCTCCGGGGTGATCAGCTCCACCGGCGTGCCCGGATTGATCCTCCGCATCTGCGCCAGGCATTCTGCGCGATTCGGCGTCAGCGGGTTGGTGCCCGTCCAGAAGCACCAGATGACCTCGGGCACTTCGGAGGGCGGATCATCCGGCTCAGGTGGCCGTCTCTCCAGGAAGGTGTGGGGATAGCGCCCGTACCAGAATTCCGACGGGGACACCGTGCTCGTGAGGTCCGCCCAGGTGCGATGCGCCCAGAGCGTCACCGGATTGCGACTCTGGAGCTTGTTCCAGCGGCGTTGGACCGCCTTGATCGAATCGCCTACCCGCACGGGGAGAGCCTACCGAGGCCGACGGTCGCACCATCCACCACGACGGTTCACCGCACGAGCGTCGTCGACAGCCTGCTCCGGCGCCGGCACGGCGACCATAGACTGTCCGCATGAAGGGTGGCAGTGCGTCGCTGGTGCGCGTCGTCACGGCATGACCCGAGTCATCCACACGATCACGCCGTGGGATCATTTCTCCCCGCGCACCGGGTCCGCGATCCCGACCGTGGTCGACGGACTCGCACGGGCCGCGCTGGCGTGCGGCGACGATCGACATGCCGTCGTCGTCGAGCGCTCGACGTTCCAGCCCCGATACGACAGCGCTGACGCCATCGAGTACTCCGGCCGGCACGTCTCGGCCCGCGCGCGTCAGTACCTCGATCCGGCGCTCGGTCGACTCGCGCTGCCTCGGATCGGGGCGGCGGCGTACTTCCGCCCGCTCATCGCCGCGCTCCGCTCGGAGCCGCCTTCGATCGTGCTCGCACACAATGCGCCGCAGGCGGCCTGGCTGCTGCGCGACACCGACCACCGGGTCGTGCTCTACGCGCACAACGAGTTGTTGCGCACGTACACCCGTCGCGAGGCAGCCAGGGCCCTTGCCCCGGCCCACGCGATCGTGTGCGTCAGCGGAGACCTCGCGCGCCGCACCCGGGAGCTGGTCGGGCGAGCGAACGAAGGCAAGGTGCACGTCGTCGGGAACGCCGTCGACACGACCGGGTTCGCCCCCGGCGCGGGGCGATCGGAAGATGGCCCGATGCGGGTGATGTTCGTCGGCCGCGTCGTGCCGGCGAAGGGCGTCGACACGCTGCTGCGGGCGGTGGCGGGGTTCGAGCGGTCCGAGCTCGAGGTCGTCGTCGTGGGCAGCGCCGGATTCGACCCGAGTGCCCCGCTCACCGAGTACGAGACCGAACTTCGCGCACTCGCGGCGACGTCGGGTCCCCGCGTGGACTTCCGGCCGTTCGTCGACCGGACGGGGCTGCCCGGGCTGCTCCGCACCGCCGACGTGCTCTGCGTGCCGTCGCGGTGGGCCGAACCGAGCGGACTGACCGTGGGCGAGGGCCTCGCGACCGGCCTTCCCGTCGTCGCGAGCCGTGTCGGCGGGATTCCCGAGGCCATCGGCCCTGCCGGGCTGCTCGTCGCACCGGACGATCCGGTCGAGCTCGAGGCCGCACTTCGACGCCTGCTCGACGACCCCGGGCTGCGTCGTCGGATCGGCCGTGCCGGTCGCGACTGGGCGACGTCGCATGACTGGGCGTGGGCCTGGCGGCACCTGCGCGACGTCCTCGACGCCGTGTCGCCCGGACGCGACGGCTGACTGACCCCGAGGCGAATCAGTCGAGTCGACCGAGTTCGACCAGACGGGCGAACTCGGCATTCGCGGCGCGGACCTGATCGAACGCCCCCTGCGCCTCGATGCGCCCGTCCTTGAGGAACACCAGGGTTTCGGCGTGGCGCACCGTCGACAACCGGTGCGCCACGATCAGGATCGTCATCGTGCCGCTCAGCTTCGCGAGCGTCTCGGAGATCTGGTGCTCGGTCGCGTTGTCGAGTGCGGAGGTCGCCTCATCGAGCACGAGCACGGTCGGTCGGCGATAGAGCGCGCGGGCGATACCCAGGCGCTGACGCTGACCGCCCGAGAGACGAACCCCGCGCTCGCCGACCACCGTGTGCACGCCATCGGGCATGGCCGCGACGATGTCCTCGAGTTGCGCCATCGCGAGTGCCTCGCCCACGCGTTCGAGGTCGATTCGATCGGGTTCGACCTCGAATGACACGTTCGCCGCAATCGAGTCGTTGAACAGGAAGACGTCCTGCGGCACGACGCCCAACCCGGCGTACCACGCGGCGAGGTCGTCGGCGATGGGCCGGCCGCCGCACTCGATCGACCCGTGCGTCGGCTGCAGCAGCCCGAGCACCAGGTCGATGAGCGTGCTCTTCCCAGCCCCGCTCGATCCCACGAACGCGATCGTGGTGTTCTGCGGAATCCGGAGGGACAGGCCGTCGAGCACGGGTGCGTCCGCATCGGGATAGCGGAACTGGACGTCCTCGAGGTTGAGGTCGCCGCTGTAGCGGACCCCATCGCGCGGTCGTTCGTCGTGCTCGCCGCCTCGCCGCACCTCGTCGGCGGACGCGAGGAAGATGCGCAGCCCCGCCTGCCCCGTCCGCAGCGTGGCGATGTTCGACGACACGCGCGTGAGGGTGGGGAGCGCGCGGAGCGCCGCCGCAGCGAACACACCGAGGACCACGAGCGCCTCCGCCGGCGTTCCGACGCTGAACAGATAGGCGGAGATGCCGGCGATCGCGACCACGAACCCGATCTCGAGCGTGTATCGCGGGATATCGCCGATGAGCCCCATGTCGCGACCGACACGCGCTCCGCGCAACCTCGCCCTCCGGTAGCCGGCGACGAAGTCCTCTCCGCGCGAGCTGAGGCGAGCCTCTCGGAAGCCGTCGAGGCTCGGCAGCAGGTACTGCCATGCTTCGAGGCTCAATTCGGCCGATTCCTCGCCGAGGCGGGTCTGCGTGCGACGCAGGAGGCGCTGCAGGCCGACGACGAAGATCCCGAACACGGCCACGGTGACGATGGTCACGACGGGATCGGTGATCGCCAGGACGACGGTGATCGCGATCAGCACGGCCAGGTCGGTGCAGATGCTGACGACCGCGAGCAGGACTGAAGTGGCCTGGGTGACGGCGTCGCTCACGCTCCGGTAGATCTCGCGCAGTCGGCGCGCGCGATGCGCCGCGTACGGGGCGAGCACGTAGCCCCGGAGGAGGGCGGAGGCGGCGTCGGCCGAGACGCGCGTCGTGCGACCCAGCAACCACCAGCGGAAGATGAGCGATGCGACGCTCTTCACCACGAAGAGCACCGCGACCGTGGCGGCGACGATGGGGATGAGCACGGTCGGTTCGCTCGTGCCGAAGATGTCTGAGATCACCGCGAGCACGCCGGACTCCGTGTCGGCCCCGCCGATCAGCTGCGTGAGCGGCACCATCGCGGCGACGCCGAGCGTGTCGAGTGCGGCGAGCACGAGCGAGGCCATGACGGTCGACGCGACCCACGCGGCGGGGCGCGCACCCGCGTATTCGAGCAGTCGCCGCAACTGGGAGAAGAGCCCTTCACCCCGTGCCCGTGTTCCCATCGTTCCCTCGTCGCTGCGGCCGAGCCCCGTTCGGACCCGCGAAAGACTGAGTGTATACGCGACGCGTCGGTAGGATCATCCCGTGCCGACCGCTCTCATCGCCGCCCCCGCGCTCATCCTCGCCGCAGTCATGATCGCCAGCGCCGTCGGAAAGCTCCGTCGACCCGACG
This sequence comes from Agromyces binzhouensis, assembly GCF_042672355.1. Lineage (NCBI taxonomy): Bacteria > Bacillati > Actinomycetota > Actinomycetes > Micrococcales > Microbacteriaceae > Agromyces > Agromyces binzhouensis. The sequence continues at coordinate 310,132 of NZ_JBHXVJ010000001.1, forward strand.
ACCTCGCCGGGTGGGCCGCGCTGGGCGTCCCGGCCGTGTTCCGTCGCGAGTGGCTGCTGCGGCTGCACCCGTGGGGCGAACTCCTCCTCGGTCTCGCGCTTGCGCTGCTCGGCGGACTGCTCGGCGTGCTCGCCGCGCTCGCCAGCGCCGTGCTGATGGCCGCGTACACCTGGCTGATCGGCCGCGCCCTGGCGAACGCTCGCGAGGGCGATGAGGCCACCTGCGCGTGCTTCGGCGAATCCGCCCCCGTCACCCGCGTGACGCTGCTTCGCAACGCCTGGCTCCTGTTCCTCAGCGTCGTCGCGGCGTCGACGATCTGGGCGGCGCCCCTCGTCGGCGGTGCGCTCCTCGCCCTCGGCCCCGAGTGGAGCTGGCTGGTGGCACTCGCGGCTGCCGCATTCACGACGGCGCTGATCGTGTGGCGCGAGCCGGGGCCCCAGGACGTCGCCGCGATTCCGGCGCCGAGCGCAGCTCCGGAATCGGCCGACGGCGAACTCGACTACGTGCGCACGAGGACGCCGGCCATCCCGGTGGTCCTCGGTGACGGCACGCCGGCGAACCTGCGGAAGCTCTCGCGTACGCGACCGATCCTGCTCCTCGCGCTCTCCGAGACGTGCGCGCCGTGCCTGGCGGTGGTCGAGCGCGTGCCTGAATTCCGTGCGCTCCTGCCAGAACTCGATGTTCGCCTGCTGCTGGCGCCGGGGCCCGAGGAGAGCAAGCTCACCGAGGTCACGCACCCGCAGTCGCTGCACGACTGGGACAGCAACGTGCGCGCGTCGATCGCGGATTGGGGCACGCCGGCGGCCGTGCTGCTGGGCGTCGACGGGCTGCTCGCGGGCGGTCCCGCGCAGGGTGAAGCCGCCGTCGTGTCCTTCGTCGGCGACATCTACGAAAGCCTGCACGGGGAGCGTCCGCCCGGCGAGGCAGCTTCCGGCTGATGCGGTACGTGCTCGCGGCGGACGTCGGCCTTGAGGCAACGGGAGATGCGATCTACCTCGCACCGTTGCCCGAGGGGCCGATCCTCGTCTTGGAGGGGGTCGCCGCGCTGATCTTCACCGAGGCGACGCAGGGCGACCGCGAGCACCTCGTCGACCGGGTCGTCGACCGGGTTGCCGGCCCCGCCGAGGAGATCGCCTCCCATGTCGGCGCGTTCCTCGACGACCTCGTCGCCCGTGGCCTGCTGGTCGAGGAGGCGACGTGATGCCCGTGAGCGACTCGCGAGCGCCGTGGCGCGACCGCATCGCCGACTGGTGGGCGGGGGTCTGGCGCTGGTCGCTCCTCGCCATCGGCACGGTGGTCGCCACCTACGTCCTCCTCGATCGCGCCGGCGACGGTGCACTCGTGACGGGCATCGCGATCGCGGCCCTCATCGTCGGCGTCGTCGTCACCATGTCGAAGCCGCTCGCGATCGCGCTCATGGCGATGCCCGCGCTCTTGGTCGCCCAGCGGGCCGGCTTCGGCGGCGCCGACGTGTCCGCCTCTGACGTCGCGCTCGCCGCCGCGTTCGGGACCGCCGTCCTCCTGGGCCATCGGCCGTACAGTCGCGAGCTCCGGGCGATGCTCTGGTTCAACCTCGGGTACCAGTTCGCGACCCTCTTCACCGTCATCGTCAACCCGTTCGTGCAGAACACCGTCGAGTGGTTCCACGCCTGGCTGCTCATCTCGGGCGCGCTCGTGGTCGGCTGGGCGCTCGGGCGCGCCGGCTACGCGAAATGGGCGTTCACAGCGATGATCGCCGCCGGGTGCGTGCTCGCCGCGGGCACGGTCGTCTCGGGAGTAATCCAGTACGCGGGCGGCAATTTCGGCCCGGTCTATCCCAGCTTCCCGTGGCCGATGCACAAGAACTTCGTCGGCACTGCCCTCGCATTCGTCGCGTTGATCGCGTACGTGCACCCACCTTGGGCCGGTCTGTCCACGCGGTGGACCCGCCCGGCACTCTGGCTTCTGCTCATCGCGATCGCGATGAGCCAGTCGCGGCAGGCGTGGATCGGGCTCGTCGTCGCGGCCATCGTGATCGTGGTCCGCCGCGGTGGTCGATCGCGGCTGCTGCTGGCACTCGCGGTGCCGGCGATCTGGCTCACGGTGTCGATGGTCCTCGAGCAGATCGAATCGCAGAATCAGCACAATTCGACGTTCCAGCGACTCGAGTGGTTCCGCGAGGTCTACGCGTACTGGAAGCACGCCCCGATCTTCGGACACGGGCTGCGTTTCTGGTACGTCGACCCGACGCTGCCGTACCAACCTCCGCAGGCCGAGCTCGAGGTGGTCGCCTCCGCCGGCCTCGTCGGGCTGGCGGCGTTCGCCACGATGTGGGTCGGATTCATCGTCGTGCTGTGGCGAGTGGACAAGACCTACGGCACGCTCGCGCTCGCGGCGGTGCTGAGCCGGATCGTCCAGGCTCAGTTCGACCTCTTCTGGTCCGGCGTCCAGACCTCGGTGCCGTTCGTCATCGCCGGCATCTGCCTCGGGGCGATGGCCCTCCAACGCTCGGCGGATGCCTCCGGCGCCGATGTCGCCGGACTGGCTCCGCCGATCGACCCACGGGGCCGGTCGTTCCCACTGCCATACGATAGAGCCGTCGGCCGCCCGGCCGACGGACGCTGACACCCCGAGGGGGCGGCATGGAGCTGCGCGACTACCTTCGCGGATTGCGACGCCATTGGCTGGCCATCGCCCTGATGACCCTGCTCGGCGTCGGAACCGCGTACGGCTGGTCGCTTCTGCAGACCCCGGTCTACGAGGCGACCGCGAGCGGCGTCGTGCAGGCGAAGACAGAGTACGAGAACGGTCAGCTCCTGAACGATGACAGCTCCGCCCGGCTGAAGGTGCCGACCCTTCTCGACATGGCCGGGTGGAAGGAGGTCGCGGAGCGTGTGATCGACGACGTGGGACTCACCGAGAGCCCCGAATCGGTCGCCACGAGGATCACGGTCGAGAACCCGCAGAGCACCTCGATCATCCGATTCACCGCGCGAGCGAACACGCCGCAGGAGGCGGCAGCCCTCGCTCAAGCGTGGATCGACGCGCTCGCCACGACCGTGGCGATTGTGGACGGTGAGGACTCTCCGACCGAGATCAGCATCTACTCGGCAGCCGCCGCCACGGTTCCGACCACGCCGGTGTTCCCGGACACTCGCACGGCCCTGATCGTCGGCGGCGTTCTCGGCCTCGGTGCCGGTATCGCGTTCGCGCTGATCCGCACCGCGTCCGACCGCCGCGTCAGGGCGACCGACGACGTCGAGGCGAAGCTGCACGTCCCGGTGATGGGCGTGATTCCCTCGTCGAACGCCCTCACCGGCACCAGCAAGCTCATGACCGAGACGACCGGAGAGCGCACGTTCCCGGTCGCCGAGGCGCTGCGTTCACTCCGCACCAACCTCCGCTTCATGGATGTCGACAACCCCCCGCGCAAGATCGTCGTCTCGAGTCCGTTGCCGGGTGACGGCAAGTCGACCATCGCCTGCAACCTCGCACTGACGCTGGCTCGGAGCGGCGAGCCTGTGGTGCTCGTCGACGGCGATCTGCGCCGCCCGACGGTGGCGGCGAACCTCGAACTGCCGGGGGGAGCCGGTCTGAGCGATGTGCTGACCGGTCGGGCCGCCGTCGCCGACGTGCTCCAGCGCACGCCGCACGATGCGCACCTGCTCGTCCTCGCAGCCGGGACCATCCCCCCGAACCCGAGCGAGGTCCTCGGGTCCGCTCGGATGCGGCAGCTTCTCGACGACCTGGCGAAGCACGCCACCGTCATCATCGATGCACCTCCGCTGCTGGCCGTGACCGACGGTGCCGTGCTCACGCAACAGGCCGACGGCGCGCTGCTCGTCGTGGGCGTCGGGAAGACCAACTACGACTTCGTCGAGAAGGCCCTCGACGCCGTGCGCAAGGCCAATGGGCGAGCACTCGGGCTCGTGCTCAACAAGGTGCCGAAGAAGGGCGGCGATGCCTCGCCGTACGCCTCGGCCGCCTACGTGCAGGAGTATGCGGAGGGTAGCCGCCGCAAGCGTTCGTCCACCCATGTGGCAGCCGAGTCGGCCTGAGGGATGTCGGCGTCCGACACCGCGGCCGTGAGGATATCGTCGTGAGCGCCGACCTCGATGCCGCCTCCAGGGCGGTGCCCCACCTCGCTCGCATCCACCTCGGCAGGGCCGCGGTCCAGACGCTCGCCGATCAGGTCGGCGTCAGGCTGATCCATATCAAGGGCGACACCGTCGACCGCTCGATCCGGCCGAACTCGCCACCCGGCACGGACGTCGACGTCATGGTGCACCCGGATCAGGTCTCCGTGCTCGACAGGGCGCTCCGCGCCCACGACTGGCGCATCTACAGCACGTTCGTCGGCGGCTCGCCGTTCGGCCATGCCCAGACCTACGTGCACGACACGTGGGGGTACCTCGACGTTCACCGCTCCTTTCCAGGCATCGGGCTCGACGCCGCGCGTGCGTTCGACCACCTCTGGTTCTCCCGCGGTGCGGTCGACGTCGCCCGCATTCGCTGCCCGGTTCCGGATGTGTCCGCCCAAGCCGTGATCTCCATCCTCAACGCCGCACGGTCGCGCCGTCCATCCGGGCTCGAGCGTGCGTGGCCCGACCTCGAGCTGGAGCGGCGGAAGGCGATCGAGGAGGAGGTCGATGCGCTCGGCGCACGCCTCGCCTTCGATGCCGCCTTCGGTCGGCTCGACGTGCACCGAGGGGCGCCCGAGTACCGGCTCTGGAAGGCCGTCACTGAAGGGGGCAGCCGCCTCGACGAATGGTGGGGACGAATCCTGGCGGAGCCGAAGCTCAGCGCTCGCGTGACCATCGCCCTGCGCGCCCCGCTCGTCAACCGGGCCCACCTCGAGCACCACCTCGGCCGGCCGCCGACCAGTCGCGACGTTCTCTACGAGTTCCTCAATCGTCCGATTCGAGGCGTCCGAGAACTCCTTCAGCGACGATCCTGACCCCCGTACGTGGGGGCTTGCACGAGTGTTGCGCATTACTCAGCATGCGATAGCATTCACGAGCGTTACCCATATCACACGATCCTCACAGCACACTCGTCGAAGGACCAGAGGCCATGACCGAGACCAAGAATTCTGAATTGCCCGGCGTCAGCCGCCGGACCGTCACGAAGGCGATGGCTTGGGCAGTTCCCGCTGTCGCCGTCGCCGTCAACGCACCCACCGCCGCCGCGAGCTGTATCCCGAACGTCATCATCGGCGAGGATGCATGCAAGTGCCCCGGACAGTCGACCGGAGACGCGTGGGGCTACTACCTCACGTTCACGACGGACGGCACGATCTGTCCTGACACGACGTCCGAGGTCTGCGTCACGAACGTCGAGAAGGCGAACGGTTCGGAGTTCATCCCGGGCCCGGGCGTGAGCTTCCCGATCTGCTTCACCGCGGGAACCGAGACGTCGCAGTACCTGTTCAACAGCACCAACAGCGGTAACTTCCTCAAGATCACCTACACCGTGGACGGCGTCGGCCCGATGGTCGACGACAAGATCCCCACCAGCGACATCGCTGACTGCACGGACGGCCGCTGCGCCGCCTGAGCATTCGCGAAGCCACGGAAGACGCTCGGCCGGATGCTCCGGCCGAGCGTTTTCCGTGGCCATCGACCTGCGGGCCGCTTCGTCTGACTCGTCGGACGACAATGCGTCACGGGCAGCGCCCGCGATTCAGATCGTCCGTGCTCGACTCGACCGGTCCCCACGAACGACCAGACCGACAGTGACGAGCTCATCGATCACCGCGGCGACCAGATCCGAGGCATCGCCTTCGGGCGGGCGACCGAAGTCCGCGATCGTCTGCCCCACGAGCTGATCGAATGTCAGGCCTCTGCTGATGCCCAGCCAGATCGAGGGGCCGATCCCCGCGAGCACGCGAAGCACCCCGTCGCTCATGACCGCGACGGATCCGTCGGCAGCGATCGCATCGGACACCGGCCCCCACCGGAACTCCGTCGTTCCGATCCTGGCCTTCGCCTCGACCGGCGCAAGCGGGGTCCACGAATCCACGGCACTCGGCGATGCGCTGAGCAGCTCCGGGACCATGGGAACGACCGACGACGCCTCGCCGTAGGTCACTCGCCAGACACCGCCGACGGCGTCGCCCAGTGCTGCAAGGCGCTGCAATGGAGCTTCGAGGTCGGTGACGTAGCTCAACTGCGGAACAAGTTCGGCGATCGCATCGATCACTGGAACACGCGTCAGCACGGGCTCGGAGACATCGGGCTGACGATCGAGCAGGACGAGCGCTGAGAGCCGCAATGGAGCGGCGGGCAGGTCCATCAGCCCGGCGCGTCGCGGCGCGACCTGCTCCTTGGGACCATCCGAGCGCACCTTCGAAAGCGGCTTGCGGTAGGCGTGCACGGTGAGCTCGCGGTCGACCGCGACCGTCTCGTCGGAGACGTAGCCGAAATGCGCTCCGAGGGCGGCGCTCAGCGTGGTCTTCCCACGCCCGGACGGACCGACGAAGGCGACCACCCGTCCGTCCTCGGCCGCAACCCCCGCGGCATGCATCATGACGAGTTCGCCGCGCTGGTGTCCGAGCGCCGCAAGCGTCACGCGGACCGAGAGCCGCTCGAGCATCGATTCGACGGGATCCCCCGAAACGACCTCGACGAACGCATCGACCGCATCAGCGGTCATCGTCGCGTCCGCCCACGCATCCACGACGCGCCTTCGCGTCTCATGCGGGACGTCGGCCGCGAAGCTGATGCGCACCGTCGCGCCGATCGCCGTGACGTCCAGGTGATCGGCGGCGGCAGCACCTTCCGCGTTCATCGGACCATCCCGCGGAGATCCATGGATTCATCCTCTCGCGCAATGGCGCCCGTTGCGGCGCGATCCGATGTGCGACGACGCGTCCAAGCTACTACAGGCCCCGTCGACGGGCGCGACCGGCGAGTTCCGGTGGCGCACACCATGTCCGGCTGCCCCGACCTCAGCCGAGCGCTCTCCATCGTGGGATCGGCCAGAGGACGGTGACCACTTCGCCGACGATCCCGTCACGTAACGCCCATCGCCAGCATTCGTCGCTCGCTCCGGTCGAGCGACAGGAGTAGGCGGAGTCTCGCGAGCCCGAGCGATTGTCGCCGAGCACGAGATAGGCGTCGTCGGGCACCGTGACCTCGTCGAAGCAGCGTGACGAGCGCGGTGTCGTCGTGCAGTCCAACGTTCCCTCCTCGAATGCGAAGTCATTGGAGACGTAGGGCTCCTCTATGGACCGGCCGTCGACGAGCACTTCGCCACTCGCGTCGCAGCACGCGACCACCTGACCGGGTGAGCCGATCACCCGCTTCACGAGCGTGCGCGGCCCCGACGGTCCGAAGCCCGTGACCTCGCCGACCCAGCGCAATGCAGTTCGGACGGGATCGACCGCTGCCGAGGCGGGAACGTCCCACCCATCGCCCGCGTCGAACACGACGATGTCGCCGGTGACCGGCTCGGAGCCCAGGTAGGCGAGCCGGTTGACGAGTATCCGGTCGCCCGGCTCGAGCGTCTCCAGCATCGAGCCCGACGGCACCACGTACGGTTTCGCGAGGAACGTCAGGATCAGACCGACGACGAGGAATGCGAGCGCCAGCTGGCCCCAGAAGCTCCCGAGAACCCGGCGCCAGCGAGGTCGGGGCGCGGCGGGTTCGGTCGTCATGCCGCTACAGTACCCATTCCACAGGTCCTGACCATCGGCGCGCGTCGTTCACACGCTTCTCATGACGCGGTCGATCACCCGCTCGATGCGGGCGACGTGCGCGTCCCGGCGGAACGTCCGTCCCCAGTCGCGTACGGCCACCGGATCGGCGCCGCGCGCGACCCCGATCGCCTCAGCGAGGTCGGAGACGGTGGCGGATGCCGCATGCGCGCCGCTCACGCCGGGCTTCACCGTCTCGAGATACCCACCCGCCGCGATCGTCGCGGCCGGGGTTCCCTCGAGCGCCGCCTCGAGCACCGTGAGGCCGAAGTCCTCGCGGCCCGCTCCGATCACCACGGCGGCGTGCCGGTAGACCCAGCAGAGCTCGGCGTCGCTCACCCGGCCCAGCCCGTGCACGCCCGCGTCGGGATCGTCGAGCGTCTCGGAGCCGCTTCCGACGACGGCGATCGGCAGCCCCGCCTCTCGGGCGGCGTCGACGGCGAGGCGCACGTTCTTGTAACCGCGGTCGCGCGCGACGACCACGGCGAAGTCGTCGGGCAGCGCGCGCCGCGGGGGCGCGGCATCCGTCGCCACCGGCTCGACCGGGGGATGCACGACGGTCGAGTCCAGTCCGTACGCCAGCCGGATGCGCTCGCGGGTCACCTCGGAGTTCGCGATGATCGCAGTCGCCCGCGCCATCGCCTCGGCGTCGCCGCGACGGAGGATCGGCGTGCTGACGGCCAGCCCCGCACGGCGCACGGCGCTGAGCCGCAGCCGATAGTCGTCGGCGGCGTACAGCCACCGCGCCGGACTGTGCACGTAGACGACGTACGGCATCTCATAGCGGAATCGATGCGCCCACCCGCTCGACGACGCGAGGGCGACGTCTCCGCCGAAGACCGTCGTTCGAGCCGCGATCGCCGGCAGCGCCGGGAGCATCCGTTCGACCTGACCCGACATCGCCGACGGGATGCTCGCCCGCACGTCGAGGTCGCGGAACGGCTCGAACGTCGTCTCTGGACGGTATGCGAGGGTGAAGACCCGTGATGCCCCGAACCCCGCCGCCCATTCGGCGACGACGCGCTCGGCGCCGCCCACCTGCACGAGGTAGTCGTGGGCGAGGACGAGGTCGGTCACAGCCGGCTCACGCCCCGGTGGAGCCGGCGTCGGTCACTCCGACATCCGCCCGGCTGAAGTTCTGGAACGAGCGGGATGCGGTCGGCCCGCGCTGCCCCTGGTAACGCGACGAGTACTCGGCCGAACCGTACGGTCGCTCGCTCGGCGAGGAGAGCCGGAAGAAGCAGAGCTGGCCGATCTTCATGCCGGGCCAGAGCTTGATCGGGAGGGTGGCGACGTTGCTGAGCTCGAGGGTCACATGACCGGTGAAGCCCGGGTCGATGAAGCCGGCCGTCGAATGAGTCAGGAGGCCGAGGCGGCCGAGCGAGCTCTTGCCCTCGAGGCGCGCCGCGACATCGTCGGGGAGCGTGACCGCCTCGAACGTGGACGCGAGCACGAACTCGCCCGGATGCAGCACGAACGCCTCGTCGGGGCGCACGTCGATGAGGTGCGTGAGCTCGGGCTGATCCTCGGCCGGATCGATGAACGGGTACTTGTGGTTGTCGAACAGCCGGAAGTACCGGTCGAGGCGCACGTCGATCGACGACGGCTGGATCATGGCGGGGTCGTACGGGTCGAGCCGGATGCGCTCGCGGTCGAGCTCGGCCCTGATGTCGCGATCCGAGAGAAGCACGAGGTCAGCCTACCGAGGGGGCGCCTGCGCCTTGCTACGATGGTGTCCGCGGCGTCGACGGATGCCGCATGCCGATGTAGTTCAATGGTAGAACTTCTGCTTCCCAAGCAGACAGCGCGGGTTCGATTCCCGTCATCGGCTCTTCGACAATTCCCTGATCAGAGGCACTTTCCATGCTCCGGCAGTGGGCGCGCGATCCGACAGATCGCGCGGAAACAGTCCACGCGAATACACCTCGATGGGTTTACTCCGGCTGATCAGGGATTTCGACTCCAACGGAGCCGGGACTCTCGATTGCTACATCGCTCTCGTAGTCACTTAATAGTCACAAATTCCCGCGGACAGTGGCCTCGGCGGCAACCTCCCGAACTCGACACCGCTCGCTCGCGCGTCGTCGGCGCGCGCAAGTCTGACCCCGCGCGGGGCTACCGAACCTCGGGCTCTGGGCAGTCGGCCGACTGAGGAGATGACAGCAGCGTCGTCGTCGGTCTGCGCCGGCGGAAGGATGAGCCCTCAGCGGCATACTCAGGTGCGGAATTCGTGTCGGAGCGGCTCTAGCCTGCCTGGTGCGTCGGTGGCCGGCATCCATTCGCAGCACATGCTGTACCGGGTCCTGCGTCGCAGCCCAAACCGTGTCGAGATCCGCCCTGATAGTCGTCTCGACGTAGATGCTGCGGGGAACACGCATCGACACCAAACGAACAGAGCACTTCGGGTCTCTTAGCCCGCTTCGGCGGTTCCTCAAACGATCGGTTACTCGGCCACGCGACGGCGACGGCCGAGGGCGAAACCACCGACGGCAGCGAGTCCGATGAGGCCCACAATCGCCAGGACCCCGCCGGCAATGGCTGCCTGCGTCAGGACTGTGAACCCGCCGGGGACGAACACCGCATCGGAGAGCAGCTGGTAGGCGAACCATCCGAAGGACGCTGATGCCTGAGGCGCAAGGAGGATCACCAGCGCACCGGTGGCTACGAGGACGCTCGAAAGGATAAGCGCGACGAGTAGGGACGCCGGCATTCGCTGCATGGCGTCACACTACTGAGCATTGCCGCCTGCAGGCTCGCAGTGATGGATCCCCAACCGGGCACTGCGCGAGAGCGGCGGGTCGCGTACGCGCGTGGATTCGTGCGTTTGTGGTTCGCTCGCGCACCTCGCGAGGATCGCAGCGTCGCGCCGCGGCGGGGTTGGCTCTTCGGGAGGTGAGGTCGCTGAGGCACGCAGGCGTCCTCTTGTGCGCGTGAAAAGGCGGGACTAGCGTCGGCAGCATCTGGGGAGGTCGTGGCCTCGCGGCGCTGCGCTGGCGCGGAACAGTGACACCGCCAAGGACAAGTACGTCCCACCCGCCAGCGAGCGGCGCTGACGGATCGTCGGGAAGGTGAGGCAGATGAAACTCCCGTCTGTTCGTGGCGCGGCGCAGGTCGCTATCGGCATGCTCGCGATTGTCGCCGTCGGTGTGGGCACCAGCGTGGACTCGGCGCCCGCGATCGCCAAGACGGCACCGCCGCCTCCCACGCTGAGTGATCCCCCGACCTCCGCCGTCACCGACCTGCTCAGCTCCATCGTCAAGGGTGCCGGTGGCCAGGTCGGCAGCACGCTCGCGGGCTGGGTGCTGCCCAGCGCGGGCTCGGCGAACCAGGACGCCGCGGTGCTGGACCAGATCAGCACCGAGCTCGACGCGATCGAGCAGACTCTCACCGATATCGAGTCGGAGATCGCCGCGCTCACCAACGCGGTCGACAAGCTCGACTGCGATACCTGGATCCAGAGCGCCGAGCCGATGGTCGACGCCATCAGCAACCTCTGGGACCCCAACGCCGCGTCCTCGGGACCTCTCGGCGGGTCGGTGCCCCAGCAGTCCTATCAGGGCATCGTCGCCGAGGCGCAGAACAACACGGTCACCGTCGCCGACATGCAGGTCTGGGCCGACCAGGTCTTGAACAACAACAACGAGGGTATCGGTGGCAAGAGTGTCCAGGACTACCTCGAGGACCTCGCTACCACCCTCATCGCACCGGCCGCCAACACCGGACTCCTGCAGAGCTGCCTGTCGCAGCCCGCGAACCTGCCGACCAACTACGCGGGACAGACGGACGACGTCTACTACAACACGGTCATCGCGCCGCTGATCGGCTACTACGAGACCATCCAGGTCGAGGGCGTCACCATGGTGGTCGAGGCGATGAACTTCGAGGCCTGGCAGGCAGCCAAGTCGCCGACGTCGACGGTCGAGACCATCACGAACCTGCCCGAGACGATCTGCGGGTCCTCCGCTACCGGCGGCGTGCTGTCCTGGTGCGAGAACGCCGATTGGGCGGTCCTCGGCGAGGACGGACAGTCCGGGGTACGCGGTCGGATCGCAGATCAGCTCACGTTCGGCGGCGCGCCGTACACCACAGATCCGACCGTGAACTCCCAGCCCGTCCACCTCTACGTCGGATCCACCACCCTGTGGGCGTCCGACCCGAGCGTCTTCAACTCGATCAACAGCGACTCGAGCTGCCCGGGACTGAACTCGAACGCCCCGTGCGGGATCCTTGCCGGGACCTACAGCGACACCGCGATCGGCGGCTCCTACGGCGGCTACGGCACAAGCTACGGCGGGACGTGGGGAGCCGCCCCGATGGGGCAGATCCAGGACATCTACAACACCGGCCCGAGTTGGGGCACGTACACGAACGGTGCCGACTATCTGATGAGCGCGCGCGGGTTCTCCGGCATCCCGGTGAACACGATCTTCGTGACCAACTATGCCTTCACCATCCAGCCGTTCAGCAATGTGCACCTGACAACGCAGGTGTATGCCTTCATGGACACGGGCTTCAGCCCCGGGGTCTTCTACCCGATCTACGACCCGCAGACGGCTGGCGACTACTTCAACTCCTTCGCGGGCCTGCAGGTGCCCGCCGGGTCCAACGACTCCTGCACGAACACCGTTCCCAACCCGGCTCTCCCGCCGGCCAGCGCGAACGACGGCTTCTACGAGGGCACGTCGACGTGGTGCGGCATCGACACCACCGGCGACTGGACCAGTGGCCCACCCGGATGGACCACCACCGCCGCCAAGTCGCACCCCCAATTCCGCCTGCCCGTCTTGGACGTGACGGCGCTGCAATGCGCCGACGAGCTCAATTCGACCAATCTGTTCGGTGCGTACACCATGTGCGGCGACAACTTCTACGCCTGGCTCGATGCGCTGGTTCCGCCCGCCGAACCGCGTCAGGCCGCCAACCTGAACAACGGGGTGGCCCATGGGAAGAGTGGCGTCATGGGCGGCCAGAAAAAGGATCGCACCATCTACGTCGGCGACCTCACGCTCCCCAACGGCTCCGACAGCCCCAGCTCGCCACTGAAGAAGATGCAGGACAAGACCCACCCGTCCGGGAAGTAGCGGAAGACACAGGACTCGATGAGGGACACATCGTCATCGAACTGCGCTGAGCAGCCTCGATCGCCAACCGTGCGGCGAACGGTGGAAGGACGACAGCGTGCCGTGCGGGGGCGTTGCGATCCCCCGAGTCGCAGCAGCGCGCCCCGCTGCGAGGTGAGGTCCGGATCGGCGGCTAGTCACTCGGCCCCACGACGGCGGCGTCCGGCACACGTGCCCATCGTCGAGCACTCGTCGCGGGGATCGACTCCGATCCGGCAATCGCGGCGCGGAGTGAATCACTACTGGATGACTTCTGCTTCCCAAGCAGACAGCGCGGGTTCGATTCCCGTCATCCGCTCTTCGTGAATTTTGCCTGATCAAAAGAGATTTCTGGCAAAATGCCGACGTCATCGATCGGTGCGGTCTTGCCGCGTCACGGTGCGCCGACGGTTGAGGATTCGACGTGTTCTCGTGAGCGCACGCCGCACGCCCCTCGGGTCATGGGCCTCGAGCAGAGCCGTGGTCATCTCTGCACTCATCGGAGCACCGCTGGAGGAGTGACGGGCACCGGGGCGGTGGCGCGAACAGCCGACGGCTGAGCGCAGAGCACAGCGATCACGATCGCGCCGCAGACGGGAAGGAAGGCCCAGAAGATGTGGCCCCAGCTCGAGCCCACGTCGCGGAGACGACGGACGGTGACGGCGAGCGTGGGCAGGAGCACAGCGAGCTGCCAGACGGGGGTGAGTGTCGGCGCGCTCCACGCCGTTCCCTCTGTGGAAGCGAAGGTCGGAACGGGCAGGGCGGCCAGGGCGGTGGCGACGAGCGCGGTGAAGAGGATCCACCACCAGAACTCGGAGCGACTTGCGGTGCCGGAGAAGTCAGCGTAGCGGCGGAACCCGCTACGGATCGACTGCGCGAGGCTCATGGGATTTGCCTTTCGGACGTGAGGATGATGTTGAGCGGGAGGTTCAGAGGCCGCGCCGTGCGGCGATCCGCGCGATGATCACGCGTCGTGCACGGTGGAGCCACGGCATGATGCCGTAGATCACGATCGGCACCGCGACGGTGGCGAGGATCAGGGTGCGGGCGACGCTCGGCATGCCGTCGAGCACAGGTCCGAGGAGCAGGTTCAGTGCAGTGAGGGTCGGGAAGACGGCGACCCAGATCATGAGCGCCAGCTGGTGCGTGCTCGGCGGCGGCAGCTGGGGGGCGATCGTTGCGGCGGATTCGGTTGCGGACATGGTGGTTCTCCTTGGTCGTTCGGTGCTGCAGACGGGACGGGACGGCGTGAGGTCAGCCGTCGGAGCGGGCTGAGAGGGCGTGTTCGACGTCGTCCTCGACGAGTTCGGCGTTGATGGCGATCGCCGCGGCGGAGCCTTGACCTGCGGCCGTGATCACCTGCGCCCGGGGGTCGACGGCATTGCCGGCAACGCGTACGCCGGGCACCGAGGTGCGGCCGAGGGCGTCGTGTTCGACCCACCCGTTCCCGTCGATCCGGCAGCCGAGCCGGAAGAGCAGATCGCTGTTCGGCACGAATCGAGGTCGCACGAATACGGCGGCTCGGGTGACGATGGTGCCATCGGCGAGCTCGATGCCGCGCACGCGATCGTCGCGAACGACGATGCGAGTGACGACGCCCTCGACGAGACGGATGCCGCGGGCGGCGAGGAGTGCCCGATGAGCCTCGCTCGGGGCATCGGTGTGCGAGAAGAGCGTGACGTCATCCGACCATTGCCTGATCAGCAGTGCATGCTGGACGGCTTCGGCGTTCCCGCCGAGCACGCCGAGGGGCTCGCCGCGGACTTCGTGACCGTGGCAGTACGGGCAGTGGAGCACGTCGCGTCCCCACCGCTCGTGGATCCCGGGGATGTCGGGCACGTCGTCGGTGAGTCCGGTCGCGACCAGGAGCTTCCGCGCTCCGAGTTCCCGGCCGCCGGCGAGGTGCACGCGGAATCCCGGCGCGGCGTTCGTCGCCGTGTCGTCGATCAGCACGCCCCCGTACTGCTCGACCTCGCCGCGGCCCGCGGCGATCAGTTCACGCGGGGCCATTCCGTCGCGCGAGAGGAAGCCGTGCATGGCCGTCGCCGGCGCGTTGCGGGGTGCGCCCGCGTCGACCAATGCGACGGTTCTCTGGGCGCGGAGGAGGACGACCGCGGCGGTCAGGCCCGCGGCGCCGCCGCCGATGATCACGACATCGAACTCGTTCATGGTCCAACCATGAGGTTGAGGCTCCCGTACAGCAATGTTCGTTGCTGAAACTGGGATCGATGCAGTGAGATGAGGGCATGGATGACACGACGCTCATCGACGCGGCCCTCGACGCAGTCGGTCCGAGACTCAAGCGCCTGCGCTCCAAGCTCGGCGTCACGCTCAGCGAGCTGTCGGAAAGGACCGGCATCTCGAAGAGCACGCTGTCTCGTCTCGAGACCGGCCAGCGCAAACCGAGCCTGGAACTGCTGCTCCCACTCGCCCAGGCGTATCGCGTCCCACTGGACGAACTGGTCGGCGCCCCGGACGTCGCCGACCCACGCGTGCGACTGAAGCCCCGGCGTGTGCACGGTCGCACGGTCATCCCCCTGACCCCGAATCCCGGCGGCGTGCAGGCATGGAAGATCCTGATCCCCGCGAGCCAGAACCAGCCCGACCTGAAGAGCCATGAGGGGTACGAGTGGATCTACGTCCTCTCCGGGAAGATGCGACTCATCCTCGGCGCGCACGACCTGGTGATGGCCGCGGGCGAAGTGGCCGAGTTCGATACTCGGCTGCCGCATTGGTTCGGCAGCGCAGACGGCGAGCCGGCCGAAGTGCTCAGCCTCTTCGGACGGCAGGGCGAGCGCGTGCACGTCCGCGCCAAGTCCGCAACCCGCCGCACTGCCGACAGCACCTGAATCGGGCCGAGGCTCCAATCGGCGGCCGCGGGCCGCCACCGGAGTGCGGGAATGCGCCACCGGCTATCAGCGTTAGCCTCAATTGGCTAACACTGATAGCCTCGACGCCAACGGCAGGAGACCGCGCCATGAGCACCACCATCACGACCACGATCGACATCGCCGCCGACCCGGACACCGTCTGGACCGTCCTCACCGACTTCGCGTCCTACTCGGAGTGGAACCCGTTCATGAGCCGCGTCGAGGGCACTCCCGAGGTCGGCAGCACGCTCGTCGTCCGACTCACGCCCGCGGGCGGCCGCGGCATGACGTTCAAGCCGACCGTCCTCACGGCCACCCCGGGGCGCGAGTTGCGCTGGCTCGGCAAGCTCGGCTTCGGCGGCCTGTTCGACGGAGAGCACTTCTTCGTCTTGGAGCGCGGTGCCGATGGCGGCACGCGGATGACGCACGGCGAGAAGTTCAGCGGCATCCTCGTCAGCCTGATGGGCGGTGCTACGAAGGACGCCGACGATGGCTTCGACGCGTTCAATCGCGCCCTCAAGCACCGGGCGGAGAAGGTGGTCGCGAGATGACCTCGCCGAGCGAGGCGACTGAGACGGGGCTGCCCAGGGCGGGGGGTTCCGCGCGCAAGGCCCAGCTGGTCGCCGCTGCACGGCACCTCCTCGAGACGGAGGGGGTCGAGGCGGTCACGATCCGACGGCTCGCAGCCGCCCTCGGGATGCGTGGCCCGTCCCTCTACAAGCATGTCCCCGACAAGGCGGCCATCGAGGCCGCGGTGGCCATCGACGGGCTGACCGAGCTGGCCGAGGCGGTCCGAGGCGTTCCCGCGACCTTCACCGACGTTTCCCGCGCCTACCGGGGGTGGGCCTTGGCGCACCCCCACCTGTACCGCCTCCTGAACACGCACCCCGTGGACCGCAGCCGCGTCCCGCCGGAACTGGAGGACCGCGCCGCCGAGCCGCTCATCCTCGCCACCGGTGGCGATCTCGACCTCGCCCGCGCCGCGTGGGCGACGGTCAACGGACTGGTCGACCTCGAACTGGCCCGTCGCTTCCCGCCGGGCACCGACATCGACGCGGTGTACTCGGCCGCTGCACGCGCCTTCGACACGGCTCGGGCCGACTGACCCCGAGACCACGGCAACCCGAAGCCCGACGACCTCCACCTGCCCGCGTCGAGATCCGCGAACGCGAATCCATCCAGGGAGGCAACACTCAGCGATGATCCTCTAGACTCCGAAGTCCAAGGGGAGTACTCCGGCACGGTCGCTCGTCATTACGGATGCACGTCGCATCCCGGGCCATCGGTTCCCGATCAGGGGATGGAGAAGACCTTGGCGTCGATTCCGTTCACGCCAGGTTTGGAGCTTCCCTTGAACGTCACCCCTCTCGTCTGGGTCATCACGATCGCGGTCACGGTCGCGTTCTTCATCTACGAGTTCTTCGCCCATGTGCGCAAGCCGCACGAGCCGACGATCGGGGAGTCGGCTCGATGGTCGGCGTTCTACATCGGTCTCGCGCTCCTGTTCGGCGTCGGCATCGGCGTCGTCTCCGGCTGGACGTACGGGGGTGAGTACTTCGCGGGATACCTGACCGAGAAGGCGCTGTCGATCGACAACCTGTTCGTCTTCCTCATCGTGATGACGAGCTTCGCCGTGCCGAAGTCCTACCAGCAGAAGGTGCTGATGATCGGCATCGTCATCGCACTGATCCTGCGCGGCGTCTTCATCACCGTCGGCGCCGCACTGATCGAGAACTTCACGTCCGTCTTCTACCTGTTCGGTGCGCTGCTGCTGCTGCTCGCCTACCAGCAGGCGTTCGCGCACGGCGGTGCGGACCCCGCCGACGGCAGGTTCATGCGCTTCGTCCGCCGTCATCTCCGGGTGACGAACGAGTACCACGGGGACCGGCTCACGGTGTCGAAGGACGGCCGGCGATGGGCGACGCCCATGTTGCTGACCATCATCGCCATCGGCTTCGTCGACCTGATCTTCGCCGTCGACTCGATCCCGGCGATCTACGGGCTGACCGAGGAGGCCTACATCGTCTTCACCGCCAACGTGTTCGCCCTGATGGGGCTGCGGCAGCTCTTCTTCCTCATCGGCGGCCTGCTCGAGCGACTGGTCTACCTCGCGCAGGGACTGGCGGTCATCCTGGCCTTCATCGGCGTGAAGCTGCTCATCCACGCCCTGCACAAGAACGAGCTTCCCTTCGTCAACGGCGGCGAGCCGGTCACCGTGATCCCCGAGATCCCGATCTGGCTGTCGCTGCTGTTCATCGCGGCGACGATCGCGGTGGCGACCGTCGCCAGCCTCGTCAAGACCCGCGGTGACCGCCGCGCCCCGACGACCGATCGGCAGTCGACGGATGTCAGCGGCGGACGCCGGTGACATCCGTGTGCGCGTCGCCTCCCGAGCGGAGCTCGCGGACCTCATCCACGCGTCCGAGGTTCCACTCGCCCCTTGATTCGCCGTCGCGACAGGCGCACAGTGGAGGCAGGGAGGGAGGTCCCATGCGAGGCGCAGAATTCCATCCGGACGTCGTGCCGATCCTCTCACCGGGACGGCATCGCTCACCGCGACGAGGCGCGTGCTTCATGGAGTTCGCGTCGTTCCTCGCGGGTGAACCCTGGAGCGATCGCCCCGCGTGCACGCACGGCACCCTGTCGCACCTCGCCCGATTGGTCAACGATCGGACGAGTGACGCGGGCCGCGCACGTCTCACCGCGCTCATCCCGTCGGTCGTCGGCCTGACGAGCGACGATCCGATCCTCGACGTGCTCCTCGCCGTGCGGGCGGCGCACGCGGCGCTTCCGGTCGCCGCCGAGGAACGCCAGCGGTCGCAGGCGGTGGGTCTCCGCTCGGCGATGGTCGCGCTCGCCGGCCGCGACGACGACGTCTCCGCGGCGGCGCGCGAACTCGCCGAGTCGGCACTGCGGTCCGCCCCGGCAGCCGACACCTGGGCGGTCCGGTTCATCGACGAGGTCGGTCGGGGCCGCCCGCGCACGTCGGTGAAGCAGTGCCGCCACGTCATCACCGGGGCGGTCGACGGGATCGCGACGGCCGCGGTCGGAGATCGCGACGATCGGCTCGTCGCGCTGCTCGCCGCGGCGGTGTCGGACACCGAACGGTTCGTCGGCAGGTCGGCCGAACCGACGGACGGCGTCCGCGAGCGGTCCGCAGCGCCCATCGCGACGTAGTCGCCCCCGCAGCCTCGCCGCCCTCCCTCGTGGCTCCCGTTCCGCACGGTACGTCCGTGCCATGATCCACGCATGGCGAAGCCGCGGAGCGAGCTGAAGAGCACCGGGTATGAGATCTTCGTCGGTGCGCTGTCGGTCCTCTCGATCGTCAACCTCGTCCTCATGTACGCGCTCGTCGACGACGCGGCGCTCGACACCGTGCTCGCCGTCATGAACGCGGTCTTCAGTGCCGTGTTCCTCGTCGACTTCGCCTATCGGCTGGCGACCGCCCCGCAGCGCGGGGCGTACTTCTTCCGCCATTTCGGATGGGCGGACCTCCTGGCGAGCCTGCCGTTCGCGCAGTTGAAGGTCCTGCGCCTGTTCCGGATCATCCGAGTCATCCGCCTGTTCCGGGAACTCGGAGCGCGCACGATCTGGCGGACCCTCGTGCGGGACCGCGCCGGGAGCGCCCTCTACGCGCTCCTGCTGATGGGCGTGCTGGTGCTGCAGTTCGGGAGCCTGACGATGCTCTACCTGGAGCAGGACGCGCCCGGCGCCAACATCACCACGGCGTCGGACGCGCTCTGGTACACGGTCGTCACGATCTCGACCGTCGGCTACGGCGACGAGTACCCGGTCACGAATGCGGGCCGGTTCGCGGGCGCGCTCATGATCGTCGTCGGCGTCGGCATCTTCGGCACGTTCACCGGCTACCTCGCGAACCTGTTCCTCGCGCCGCGGAGGGCCGAGCGCGACGGAGCCGGCGCGGAGGAGCCGCCGGCGGCCTGAGTGCATCACCGCTGCATCGCGGTGGGGCACGGCCACCGATCGGCGGACCCGCGCCCCCGGACGGAGAGCCGGGAGCGCGTCCTCGAGTCCCCCCGGACTCTCGACACCCCCGACCCACCGGAGAATGGCGGCGGCGGATCCGTCCCCAGACCGTCCGCCTCGCCGCTTCGAGTCTGATCGACACGTCGCAGGACGACGAATCCTCGGCCGAGGCTTGACTCAGGGCGCAGAAGGTGGCAGCGCCCCGTCCCCATCCCCGTTCTCGGCCGCGCCGTTCAGGCCCGGGAACTGCCGGCGATGCCGCGGCAGCCTCGTCGGAACGGACTCGCCGGGGGTCGAGCCCGTCGCGGTGTGCGCGTCGTACCAGCGGTGGTAGACCTCGACGAGCGGCGCCGAGGTGAGGCCGTGCAGCGTGATGCTGAATGCGACCGTGACGACGACGGTGGTCAGCACGGTCTCGCCCTCCGGCACGCCGCTCTCGGCCGCGAGCAGGGCGAACACCAGCGAGGCGAGGCCGCGCGGTCCGAACCATCCGATGAACGCCACCGTCGGGCGCCTCGCGCCGCTGCCCGCGAGGGCGATCGCGACGGGGAGCATCCGCACGACGGTGAGGCTGAGCACCGCGTAGACGAAGACCTGCCAGGTGACGTACGGCAGGGCGAGCGTGAGCGCGAGCGCCCCGAACGCGATCCAGGTCACGGCCGCGAGCAGGTCGCCCGCGGCCTCCGAGAGCACGGTCACCTTCGATCGGCTGGGCCCCGCGAGCCGGCCGAAGGCGATGCCGCCGACGAACGCCGCGATGAATCCGCTGCCGCCGAGGTCCTGGGCGATCGCGTAGGCGAGCAGTGCGACGGCGAGCGGCAGGATCTGCCGCCACTCGCGTGCGATCCAGCCGCGGCGGTCGGCCGCCCGGAAGAGCAGGCCCCCGGGAATCGCGGCGACCAGGCCGGCCGTCAGCCCCCAGCCGATCTGCGCGGCCATGCTGCCGGCCACCATGCCCGTGACCCCGGCCTCGTACTCGGCGTTCGCGATCGACAGGGCCACGAGGAAGAGCGGCACGGCGAGGCCGTCGTTGAGCCCGCTCTCCACGTCGAGCGCCTGCCGCACGCGTGACGGGACCCGGCTGTCGGCGACGACCTTCTGGCCGAGCGCCGCGTCGGTCGGCGCGAGCATGATCGCGAGGAGGAATGCGGACGCCAGCGCCATGCCCGGGAACACCAGCGCCGCGATCCCGGTGCCGGCGAGGATGGTGAGCGGCAGGCCGATCAAGAGCAGGCGGGTCGGCCACCCGAGCTGGTTGCGCAGCACGCGGAGGTCGATGCGCGTCGCGTCGCTGAACAGGAGGAGCACGAGGGCGATCTCGGCGATGCGCTCGGCGACCACCGTCTCGAGCGAGACGTCGAGGATGCCCGGCGCGATCGCGCTCACCCCGAAGCCGACGGCCATGAGGAAGAGCGCCGGGGTGATGCCACGGCGGTCCAGCGGGCGCGACAGGGCGCTCCAGACGATGATGATCGCCATCACCACCGTGACCGTCACCGCCAGCATGCCGACCCCGTCCCCGATCGTCCACGCGGCCGCCCGAGGCGGCCCACCGCCATCGTACGGATGCCGCGGACGCGCCGACCAGCCGTCGCGCCCGATCGTCACCCGTTCACGTGCCACCCCATGGGGGGCTTCCTGCGCGGGTTCTCCGCTGACTACCGTTGGGGCACTTCGCGGCGCACCCCTCCGAGGCGCCGCGGGTCATCGGACGCGGGCGGGGTTCGGCCGGGGAGGTCGGGTCCCGCCCTGCACGTGCGGACGGGAGCCGCCCGCGCGCGCGCGGCGGCACGTCCGGGGCGGCGAGTCAGGATGCCGCGAGCTCGCGCAGCGCCTCGACGCCGCCCGACCGATAGCTCTCCCAGTCGCGGTCGCCGCCGCCCGGGAGCGGGCGGGTGGCCCACCGGTCGGCGAGCGACGCGGCCAGCGCGACGATCGTCTCGCCCGCGGCATCCGTCGGGCAGGACCTGAGCAGCTCGCCGAGTGCGGCCGTGCGTCCCTCGTGGAACTTCCCGGCGGGGTGCGAACGTCCGTCCTTGGCGAGGGCGCAGGACGTGTCATCCCCCATCGCGGCGGCCCATGCCTCGGCGGCGCGGGCACGCAGCTCACGGACGTCCTCGCGGACGAGGACGGGCCGAACGGGAGGAAGTTCCCGCGCGGGGGCGGCGTGTCGGGGGGTGACACGCCGGCCCGCGGTCGGGAACTCCTCCCGTTCGGCCCGTGGCATCGGCTCGGCCTCGCGGGCTCGGCTCAGCGGCCGAAGAGCTTCGCGAAGAAGCCGGTCGACGGCTCGTCCTCGTGGCCCGCGCAGCGCTGGTTGCGCGGCACGCCGCGCAGGACCTGGTCGACGTGCTGGCCGCAGCCGGCCCAGGTGGTCTTGCCGCACTTGCGGCACGTGACGGCTCGGCACATGGTGGTTCTCCTCGGAAGGTGGGGACCCGGTCGCGATCGGCGACCGGGTCGGGGTCGGGTGGTGGGGCGGATGCCTCGGCTCAGCGGTCGGCGTGGTCGCCGTCGCACCAGCGGTCGGCCGGGACGTAGTCCTTCACCGAGTCGATGTGCTGGCCGCAGCCCGACCAGGTGGTCTTGCCGCAGGAACAGGTGACGGGGCTGCACATGGTGGTTCTCCTCCAGGTTGGGATGTGCGTGGGGTGGTCCGGGTGGACGGGATGGCTCAGGCGGCGATCGCGGTCTCGCGGGCCTCGGCGTGGGAGCGGGCGGACTCGCCGGCCTGCCACGTGAGGTAGCCGCCGTCGAGGTTCACGGCCTCGCGGCCGAGCTGGGCGAGCAGGCGCACCGCGGTGTGGCCGCGCTGGCCGACCTTGCAGTGCACGACGAGGCGCCCGGCGGGCAGCTCGTCGATCCGCGCGCGGATCTCGTCGAGCGGGATGTTGATCGAGCCCGGGATGGCCCCGGCCGCGACCTCTCCCGGCGTGCGGACGTCGACGAGCACGTCGCCCGCCTCCATCGCGGCGTCGAGCTCGTGCCACTGGATCGACGGGGTGAGCCCCTCGACGGCGTTGAGCGCGACGTAGCCGAGCATGTTCACGGGGTCCTTGGCCGACGAGAACTGCGGCGCGTACGCCAACTCGAGGTCGGCGAGGTCGGAGGCGGTGAGGCCGCCGGCCATCGCGGTCGCGATGACGTCGATGCGCTTGTCGACCCCGTCGCCGCCGATGCCCTGCGCGCCGAGGATCTCGTCGGTCTCGGCGTCGACGACCAGCTTCAGCGCCATCTGCTCGGCGCCCGGGTAGTAGCCGGTGTGCGAGGCGGGGTGGGTGTGGACGACGCGGATCTCGCGCCCGACGCGGCGCAGCAGCTTCTCGGGCCAGCCGGTCGTCGCGATCGTGAGGCCCATGAGCCCGACCACCGCGGTGCCGAGCGCATCGCGCACCCGCACGTCGCGGCCCGCGATCGCATCGGCGGCGAGCCGACCGTGGCGGTTCGCCAGGCCCGCGAGGGCGACGAGCCGGTGCTCGCCGCTGATCGCGTCGACCTTCTCGACGGCGTCGCCGATCGCCCAGATGTGCGGGTCGCTCGTGCGCAGGTCGTCGCCGACCCGGATGCCGCCGCGCTCGCCGATCTCGAGGCCCGCCGCGGCGGCGAGCCTCGTGTCGGGGCGCACGCCGATCGAGCCGAGCACGAACTCGGCCGGCACGGTCGTGCCGTCGCTGAGCAGTGCGGTCGAGGCGTGGAGCTCGGTCACCTGGGTGCCGAGGCGCACGTCGACGCCGGCGTCGCGGAGGCGGTCGGCGACGGGCGCGGCCATCTCGGGGTCGAGCGGCGGGAGCACCTGGTCGCCCAGCTCCACGAGCGTGACGTCGAGGCCGCGGTGCACGAGGTTCTCGACCATCTCGAGGCCGATGAAGCCGGCGCCGATGACGAGCGCGGTACGCGGGGCGACCTCGAGCTCGGCCATGGCGCGGTCGACGTCGTCGATGTCGCGGAGGGTGAGCATGCGGTCGCCGCCCGGCATGGGCGGGCGCACCGGGGTCGCGCCGGGCGAGAGCACGAGGGCGTCGTACGCCTCCGTGGTCTCCTCGCCCGTGACGAGGTCGCGCACGAGCACGGTCTTCGCGTCGCGGTCGATGGCGACGGCCTCGGTGCGCACGCGCACGTCGAGGCCGAACCGGCTGCCGAGCGAGGCGGGGGTCTGCAGGAGGAGGCTGGAGCGCTCCTCGATGACGCCGCCGAGGTAGTACGGCAGGCCGCAGTTGGCGAACGAGACGTGGCCGCCGCGCTCGAGCACGATGATGTCGGCGTGCTCGTCGAGCCGACGGAGGCGGGTGGCTGCGGACATGCCGCCCGCGACGCCGCCGATGATGAGGTACCGCTTCGAGGTCATGGCATGAGCGTAACAATACCCCGGGGGTATTGTCAAAATACCCTTCAGGTATCGCTCAGGCAGGGCGACGGATGCCCCGCCGGGACGTCGACGGGCCCCCGCCGAGGTCGGCGAGGGCCCGTCGTGAACCGGTCGGACGGATCCGTCAGTCTCCGGCGTCGCCGGGCGCGGGGCGGTCGTCGGCCTGCGATCCCGCGTCATCCGCCCGGGAACCCGCGTCATCCGCCTGCGAGCCGGCGTCGTCGGCAGCGTCGCCCGCACCCTCGGGCACGGCACCACCGGACGCCTCCTCGCCGGTGCCGATCCCGGAGCCCGCGTTCTCCTCCGCGGTCTGGAGGCCGGACTCGGCGTTCTCGTCGGCGTGCTCCACCGCGGTCTCGAGGCCCGACCCGGCCTGCTCCTCGGCGTGCTCGAGCCCGGTGCCGTCGGCGCCCTCGTCCTCGGCGTCCGTCGCACCCTCGACGGGGCCCGGGCTCACCGCACGATCGACGCCGTGCTCCGTGCCGGCCATCCCGTCGAACACGACCTGCGCGGGCTCGGGCAGCATGCCCGCAGCACCGGCCGCACCGGCACCCGTCGCGGCGACGGCCACCGCGGCGACCGCGCCCATCGAGATCCTCGCCGCGAGCCCAAGGCCCGCGAACCACTCCACCACCACTCGTCTCCTCGCCGACGGCGTGCGCGCAGGGGCTGGCGCCGTCACGTCCGGGTCTGCATCGGGGACGAACTCGACCTCGGGCCGACGGCCGAGGTCGAGTCGGGGGGCCACCGCGGCGCTCGGCCGCGGCGACCCCCCGGATGACGATGCCCGGAACCCGGCGATCGCATCGGCGAGGGGGGAGAGCTCGTCACGCCCGCGGGGGGAACGGCCGTGCAGCAGCGCCTCTGCGTCGTCGTCGGTGATCCGGTGCCTCGTCATCTCACTCCCTGCCATCGCCGAACGCTCGCGCAGGGGTACGGCCGGTCGCGATCTTCCTCCGCAGCGACTCGAGGGCGCGCCGCTGCAGCGCCTTCACGGCCCCCGGACGCTTGCCGAGCACGACCGCGACCTGGTCGACGGTGAGGTCGCCCAGGATCCGGAGCACCATCACGTCGCGCTGATCCGGCACGAGCGAGTCGATGAGCTCGCGGGCGGACCGGTCGCCCAACCGGCCGAGGGCCTCGTCCTCGGCGCTCGGGGCACGCCGCGCGTCCAACCCCTGCTGCCATTCCTCGTGCTCTCCGCGACGCCCGCGACGGCGCAGCTCGTCGGTGAGCCGGCGGTAGGCGATCGTGAAGACGAACGCGCGGAAGTCGGCCTCGTCGCCCCGGAACGCGCCCAATCGGTCGAACACCGCCAGGAACACCTCGCTCGTCAGGTCGTCGGGCTCGCGCGAGCCCCGGGACCTGACGAACGCGGCGACCGCCGGCGCGTACTCGTTCCAGAGCTCGGAGTTCGCCCAACGGGCGCCCGCCTGCGCGGCGACGAGGACGGCGTGGAACGGCTCCGCACCGATCGTCGCCCGGGCGCGCGGGACACGCTCGGCTCGCATCGGGGGGTGCGCGAGTGCGCCGTCGGGGTCGGCCACCCGCCGAGTGTAGGACACCCGGAGCGGGGGACGACAGTCCCCGTTTCCACCGCCCTCAGCGCCGGCGCCGCGACCCCGTCCGGCGCATCGTCAACGCTAGGTAGCCGCCGAGCGACCCGATCACGCCGAGCCCCGTCCCCAACATCACGCCCTCCCACGAACGCCACCTCCGCTCGCTCGCGACGAGGCTGCCGACGCCGGTGATGAACGCGGCGCTGATCATCCCGGCGACGAGGCGGTTGCCGACGCGCTCGGCCCGGCCCACCAGCGGCTCGAGCTCGGCGGCCCGCAGGTGGACCTGGATCCCGCCCTCGTCGGCGTGCTCGAGGAGTCGGCGCAGGGCCCCCGGCATGTCGAGTGCGAGTTCGCCGAGGTCGGCGGTCGCCCGCGCGATGCGCTTCGCGAGCACGGTGGCGCTCAGCCGTTCGCGTGCCAGTCGCTGCGCGTACGGACGCAGCGTGTCGCCGAGCCGGAACTCCGGATCGAGCCGGAGTGCGAGGCCCTCGATGACGAGGAGCGCCTTGAACAGCAGCGCCATCTCCCGCGGCAGCCGCAGTCGATGCCGGCGCAGGATGCCGAACAGCTCGGCGATCATGCGGGCGAACGGGGTCTCGCGGAGCGAGTCGAGCCGGTACCGCGAGAGGAAGTCGGCGAGGTCGTCCTGCAGCAGTTCGCGATCCGCGCCGGCGGAGGTCGGCGACAGGTCGATGAGCGCCGAGGCGAGCCGGCCGGGGTCGCCGCGCACCAGCGCCACGAAGAGCGCGCCCAACTGGTCGCGCAGCGACTCGTCGATCTCGCCGACCATGCCGAAGTCGATGAGCGCGATCGTGCCGTCGGGCTGGACGAACAGGTTCCCGGGGTGCGGGTCGGCGTGGAAGAAGCGGTCCTCGAACGTCATCTTGAGGACGATCTCCGCGCCGCGACGGGCCACCCGCTTGCGGTCGACGCCCGCCGCGTCGAGCGCGGCCGCATCCCCGACGTTGAGTCCCGTCATGCGCTCGAGGGTCAGGACCCGCGAGGTCGTGTAGTCCCAGAAGACGCGCGGGATCGCGACATCCGTCTCGAATTCGAAGTCCTCGGCGAAGCGCTCGGCGTTCCGCCCCTCCTGCAGGTAGTCGAGTTCGGCCAGCAGGGTCTGCGCGAACTCCTCCGCGAGCCCGCGCGCATCATGGTCGCGCGCGAGGCTCCACGTCCGGCTCGCCCGGTCGGCGAGGTTGCGCATGATCTCGAGGTCCTGCTGCACCTGCGCGACGGCGCCGGGGCGGCGGACCTTCACCACGACCTCCGTGCCGTCGTCGAGCACCGCCGCGTGCGCCTGCCCGATCGAGGCGGATGCCAGCGGCTGGTCCTCGAACGCCGCGAACATCTCGTCGGCGTCCGCACCGAGCTCGCTCCGGATCACGGCCCGCACCTGCTCGACCGGCACCGGCGGAGCGGCGTCCTGCAGCTTCGCGAGCTCGTCGGCGTAGGCGGGCGGCACGAGGTCGGAGCGCGTCGAGAGCAGCTGCCCGAACTTGATGAACGTCGGTCCGAGTTCCTCGAGGGCGAGCCTCAGGTGCTCCGGCGGCCCGACGATGCCGTCGGGGGCGGCGGCGTCCGGAGCCGCGCGCCGGAAGGGAGTGCGGCGACCCGCGCCGACCAGCCCGGCGAGGAAGCCGAAGCTGTGCCGGCGCAGGACCGTCGCGATCTCGCGGTACCGCGCACGGTGCCGCGCGTCGATCGACCCGCTGCTCAGAACTTCGACCCCAGCGCCTTCGCCTTGATCGCCTCGAACTCGCCGTCGCTGATGACGCCCTGGTCGCGAAGCGCCTGCGCCTTCGCGATCTCCTCGGACGGGCTCGCGAAGGAGATCTGGCGGTACTCCTCGGCCGTGTGCGTCTCGTACTCGACCTGCTTCCGCGCCGAGCGCTCGGCCATGCCGCGGCCGCGCGTGATCAGGTACACGAGGCCGGTGAGCCACGGCAGGAACACGAGGAAGACGATCCAGACCGCCTTCAGCCACCCGTTCAGCGACTGGTCGCGGAAGATGTCGATCACGATGTAGATCAGCACCATCAGGTACGCGACGTACGCGAAGATCCAGAAGAAGAACGAGAACCACTGCCACAGATCCACGGGGCGTTCCTTTCGACGGCTGCGCTGACGAGTGACACGGTACTCGCGCGCCGCCCGGACCGGCGGCCATTGGTCCCGGTCCTGCGTGTCGCACCCGCGGCCCCCCGCGGCGGGCCGGGCTCAGTCGACGCGGATGGTGCCCATCATGCCGAGGTCCTCGTGATCGAGGATGTGGCAGTGGTACACCGTGCGACCCGTGATGCCCTCGAAGGCGATGCGCACGACGATGCGGCCGCCTGCGGGCACCGGCACGACGTCGCGCCGGTCCACCCCGGTCACCGGCGCCCCGTCGACCTCGACCAGCTGCATGGGCCAGACGTGCAGGTGGAACGGATGGTCCATGGTGCTGGTGTTCTCGATGGTCCACTCCTCGATCGCCCCGGCCGGCGGTTCGAGGTCCGTCCGCCCCTCCGCGAACGTCCGACCGTCGATCGTGAACCCCATGCCCTGGCCCATGCCGCCGCCCATCCCGCCCATCGCGAGCGTGAGGGTCCGGCGTCCGGTCACCTCCTCGTCGCGGAGGTCCCGAGGGGCGGCGGATGCCGCCGGCAGGGGTGCGACGGATGCCGCGGCATCCCCCTGCACGACGAACCGCGCCAGGTCGGCGCCGGTCGTCGCGCTCCGCGGCGCGCCCATCGCGCCCATGCTCCCGCGGTCGAACGGCAGGGTCTGCAGCACGGCCTCGCCCGCCGCCGCATCGACGAGGACGTCGGCGCGGTTGCCGGGGAGCAGGACGATCTCGTCGACGTCGCGCGGCTCGGGGAAGCGGCCCGCGTCGATGCCGAGCAGCCGCATCCGCTGCCCGTCGAGGCGCAGGCGCAGGTACCGCGACGTGCAGGCGTTCACGATCCGCCACCGTTCCCGCTCCCCCGCTGCCGCGGCCATCGTCGGGAGGAGCAGGCCGTTCACGAGCACGAGGTCGCCCTCGCGGCCCAGCATCCGCTCGAATCTCGTCGCGGTGGTGACGTCGCCGTTCGCGTCGAACGAGATGTCGGCGATCACGAGCACCCGCTCGCGGTCGACCGCGGGCGGATCCGGTTCCTCGACGATGATCGCGCCGTACAGGCCGCCGAACAGCTGTTCGGCGGTCGTGCCGTGGTGGTGCGGGTGGTACCAGAAGACCCCGGGCGGATGGTCCTCCCCGAGCTCGTACGCGTAGTCGAAGGTCCCGCCGGCCGGGATCATCACGAAGACGTTGTCCGAGTTCCCCTCGGGCGAGACCTCGAGGCCGTGGGTGTGCAGGTTGGTCGTCGCGCCGAGCCCGTTCCGGAACCGCAGGGAGATCCGGTCGCCGGCTCGGACCCGCAGCGTGGGTCCGGGCATGCCGCCCTCGTACCCGAGGACGCGCACCCGGCGCCCGTCGATCGTCGCGGTCGTCACCGCGGCGGCGAGCTCGAGGTCGAGTCGCCCGCGGGCGCTCGAGCGCACCTCGGGCTCGCGGAACGTCTCCCCCGCGGAGCCGTCGGCCGGGGGGCCGGACGCGTCCGTTCCGTCGGTCCCGTCGGGTGCGACCGGGTCGGGCCCGGTCACCTGGGATGCGGTCCACCACGCGAGGCCGCTCGCCCCGACCGCGATGGCGCCGACGGCCGCGGCGCCGATCGCCAGCACGCTGCGTCGGCTGGGTCCGGGGGTGGGCTCGTTCACTCGCCGAGGGCCGAGAACAGCTCGTAGACCATGAAGGCCGGCCAGAAGAGGCCCTGGAAGATCGCCCAGACGTACTCCCAGAACGCGTCAGCCTGCTGCCAGAAGTACACCCACGCCCCGAAGATCCCGAGACCGTAGATCGCGCCGCCACCGGCGAGACCCGCGTTCGACCCGTTGCTCATCCCGCACCTCCCGCTTCCGAGGCTAGGCGGCGACCCCGCCGTCCCACGGGCCGAACGACCCGCGCGGACCGACGGCCGTCGGGAAGGCTCGAAGCGGGACCCGATCCCGGACCCGCGCGCCGGATGACGGCGCGCCATCCGCAACGAAGCTGGAGCAGCCATGCCACGCACGTACGTCGTCACCGGATCCGCGAGCGGCATCGGTCGCGCGACCGCCGACCTCCTGGCCGAACGCGGTCACCGCGTCATCGGGGTCGACCTGCGCGACGCCGACGTGAACGTCGACCTGACGACCGAGCAGGGCCGGGCCGACCTCGTCTCGGGCGTCGCCGACGCCTCCGACGGGAGCATCGACGCGATCATCGCCAACGCCGGACTGGCCACCCCGATCGCGAAGGCCGCCGCGGTCAACTACTTCGGCACCCTCGCGACGCTCGAGCGGCTTCGTCCCCTGCTCGCCGGGTCGGACGCGCCCCGCGCGGTCGCGACCGCCTCGATGGCCTCCCTGTTCCCGCCGGACGACGCGCTGCTCGACGCGTTCCTGGCGGGCGACGAGCCGACTGCGCTCGCGCGCGCCGCGGAGCTCGAGGCGGGCACGCCCGAGGAGGCGAACCTGATCTACGGCACGAGCAAGCGCGCACTCGCACGGTGGATCCGGCGCAACGCGGCCGGACCGGACTGGGCGGGTGCCGGCATCCCGCTCAACGCGATCGCGCCGGGCGTCGTCGTCACGCCCATGACCGAGGCCTACACGAACACGGAGGAGGCGCGGGCGGCGATCCTCGAGATGGTGCCCATGCCGCTGAACGGCATCTTCCAGCCGCGCGACGTGGCGTACCTGCTCGCGTGGCTCACCGGCGAGGAGAACGCGCACCTGTGCGGCCAGGTCGTCTTCATCGACGGCGGGTCCGACGCGGTGATCCGCGGCGACTCGACCTGGTGAGCGTCAGCGGTCGGGCCGCTGCGCACCGTCGGGACGCTCCGGCCCGTCGGGACGCTCCGGCCCGTCGGGATGCTCGGGCCCGTTCCCGTCCCATTTCGTGCCCTCGAGGTCGCCGCGCAGCGTGCCGGTGACCTCGTCGACCGCGGCACCGACCGTCGGCGCGAACCGGTCCGGCGTGAAGCGGTCGGCGAGCCCGTACCGCCGCAGCACGTCGACGACCGGGTCCTTCATCTCCGCGATGACGAGGTGGATGCCACGGCTCGCGAGCCAGTCGTCGAGTTCGACGAACTCGTCGACAGCGGTCGTGTCGATGTCGGTGATGGGCTCCGCCGCGAGGATCACGGTGCGGATCTCCGGGCCGGCCGCCACGACGCGCGAGCGCACGAAGTCGTCGAAGAGGCCGCCGTTGGCGAAGAACAGCGGTGCGTCGAACCGCACGATCACGACCCCCGGGATCCGCTCGCCCTCGGGATTGCGGGACAGGTCGTGGTAACCGCGGAGTCCGGTGACCCTGCCGAGCTCGGCCCGGTACGGTCGCCAGGAGTGGTACACGAACGCCAGCAGCGACAGCCCGATCGTCACGGCGATGCCCTCGATGACGCCGAAGACGAAGACCCCGACGAACGCGGCCGCCGAGAGCGCGGCATCCACCCGGTCCATGCCGACGAGCCGGACGAACCCGCGCACGTCGATGAGCCGCGCCGCCGCCGTGACGACGACCGCCGCGAGCGTCGCCGACGGCAGGAACTCGGTCACGCCCGGCGCGAGCACGATGAACAGGACGAGGAGCACCGCGCCGACGACGCCCGTGAGCTGCGACTTCGACCCCGCCTGCTCGGCGACCGGCGTCCGCGACGACGACGCGGAGATCGGGAAGCCGCCGAACAGCCCCGAGGCCACGTTGGCCGAGCCGATCGCCGCCATCTCGGCGCTCCCGTTCACCGTCTCGCCGCGACGCGCGGCGAGCGAGCGGGAGAACACCGCCGTGTCGGTGAAGGCGACGAGGGCGATGCCCGCGGCGGGGAGCGCGAGGCCCGCGACATCCGCCCATTCGAGCCCGCCGAGCGCAGGCGCGGGCAGGCCGGCGGGCAGCGCACCCACCACGGGCAGCCGCTCGTCGAGACCGAGGATCCAGGTGAGGAGGGTCGCCGCGACGACGGCGACGAGCACGCCCGGCACTGGCGATCGGAGCAGCGTCAGGCCGACGATCACCACGAGCGAGCCGAGCCCGAACGCCACCGCGATCGGATCCGCCTCGCCGCCGACGAGGGCCGACCAGATCGCGACGACCTCGGCGACGGGCGATTCCCCGTCGACCGAGAAGCCGAGCAGCGGCGGGACCTGCGAGATGAGCACGAGCAGGGCGATCGCGTTCAGGTACCCGACGCGGATGGGCTTGGAGAGCAGGTCGGTCACGAAGCCGAGGCGCAGCACCCCGCCGAGGAGGAGGATCGCGCCGACCATGATCGCGAGCAACCCGGCGAGCGCGACCGCCCGCTCGTCGTCGCCGACCGCGAGCGGCAGGATGGCCGCGGCGATGATCGGGGCGAGCGCCGAGTCCGGCCCGAGGACGAGGATGCGGCTCGGCCCGAAGAGGGCGTAGGCGAGCAGCGGCACGATCGTCGCGTAGAGGCCCGTCTCGGGCGGCAGGCCGGCGACGCGCGCATACCCCATGCCGGCGGGGATGAGGAGCGCGGTAACGACGATCCCCGCGCGCAGGTCGGGAACGAGCCAGTCGCGGCGGTAGTTGCGCGCGACCTCGACGCCGGGCGGCACCCACCGCGGCATCCGTCGCCGCCCCCGGTCGTCGTTCGCTCCCATTCGGCCCCCGTTCCGATCCTCGCGGATGACGCGGCCCCGCGTCAGGACTTCGCCGCGGTTCCGGCCGGCTTCCAGAGCGGTCTATGCGGCATCCGGTTCTCGCGGTACAGGCGGTAGGCGAAGGGCGCCCACACGATGAGCGCAGCGCCGACCCCGACGAGCGCACCGCCGATCGTGTCGCTCAACCAGTGCGCGCCGAGGTACATGCGGCTCAGCATCATGAGCACGGTCCAGGCGATGCCCGCGACCCACACCCACGTGCGCATGAAGATCAGGCCGAGGGCGGTCGCGATGAGCGCCGCGGCCGAGCTGTGCCCCGATGGGAAGGAGCCGAAGTCGGGGTGGACGAGGATGTCCTCGGGTCGGACCCGGCCGACCAGCACCTTCACCAGGCGCGTCACGCCGGCGCTCGCGAGCGCGGCGACGCCGAAGTAGAGCGCCGCCCACGGCCGACGCCAGACGAGCAGGCCGGCCACGATGAGGATCGGGAAGACGACGTTCGAGAGCACGCCGCCGCCGAGCAGGTCGAGGACGAGGGCTCCGGAGGTGACGGCCGGCGTGCGGGCCGCGGAGAGCGAGGTCATCAGGTCGACCTCGAAGCCGAAGGGCCGGCGCTCGGAGTAGACGATCACCGTGCCGACGAGGGCGACGGCGACCAGGGCGATGATCCCCGCCGCCAGCCACGGGCGGCGGCTGACGCGGAGCGGCGCCGGAGCATGGGCGCGATGGCCCGCGTGCGGAGTCCCCTGCTCGGTCGCGCCCGCGGTCGACGCATCGGGGCCCGAGCCGGCGCCGTCAGCGCCGCTCATCGCGCCCCCACGCCTCCGGGCGCCGGTCCGACTCGGCGATCTGCTCGGCCGTGCCCACGCGGACGGTGCGCCAGGTGTCGACGCCGATCACGAGGCCGAGGACCACGAGCGAGAGGAAGATCGAACCGAGCGCGTCGGTCGCCCAGTGGTACCCGAGGTAGATGCGGCACGCCGCCGTGAGGAGCACCACGGCCGCGGCCGCGACGAACGCCAGGGTCGTGACGACGGGCCGACGGTGCCGCGAGAACACGAGGTACGTGCCGATGAAGAGGAAGTCGGCGACGCCCATGACGTGCCCGGAGGGGAACGAGGAGGTGGGGTCGTAGCCGAAGAGCATCTCGTCGGCCGGCGGCCGATCGCGTGCGATGAGCGGTGCGAGCAGCTGCACGACGATGACGCCCAGGATCATCCCGCCCGCGAGGAGCAGCGGCCGCCACGCGTGCTTCGCGAACACGCCCCACGCCACCGTCGTCACGAGGATGATGATGGGCATCGCGATGGGGCCGAACGCGACGGCGAGCACGATCATGAACGTCGTCAGCCATGCGGCGCGTCCCGAGTCGAACCACGCCTCGATCGGCGCGTCGATGTAGGAGAGGTCGTCGGATTCGAGGATCGAGTCGAGCACCACGAAGAAGCCCACGAGCCCCGCGGCGACGAGCGCGGCGGCCACGATGTAGAGGTTGCGGCGGGCCCTGGCCGACAGGTACCGCTCCTCGACGATGAAGCGTTCGTGGAACCGTCGCCACCGGCCGCGATCGTCGCCCCGCGATCTGTCGTCCTTCGGCTCGGCGCTCGTCGACACGCCCTCCTGCGCGTCGCCGCCCTGCCTCCCCGGCCCGGCTTCGGTCACGGCGCATCTCCTCTCGCCCTCCGCACCGGCGGAGGTTCCCACAGTATGCCGTGAGCCGCCGCGACGGCTCAGGGGGTTGCGCCCCCGCCGACTACGTGTCCCGCTCGACCGGCCCGATGTCCTCGCGGTGGTCGTCCTCCCCGCCCGGCGGGAAGTCGTGCCGGTCGGGCTTCCGGCTCAGCGCCAGCACGCTCACCGTGAATCCTCCCCACACGAGCACGATCGCGAGGACGAGGAAGAAGATCGCGGTCCCGGTCATGAGCGGCCCCCCTCCTTCGGCGCGGTCGCATCAGCCTGCAGCATCCGGTCGGGCAACGGGGGCCACGGCCGGAACGCGTCCGGGCTGCGCCGCCACCGGATCCCGGTCAGCACGAGGGCCGCCACGACGAAGAACGCGACCGTGCCCCAGCCCATGACGGCGAGGTACCAGTCCGGGTACCCGGCGTAGCCCTCCACGATGAGCGAGGCGATGCGCTGGATCAGCATGTAGCCGAGGATGATCGGGGCGAGGACGCCCGCCAGCACGGTCCACACCCCGCCGACCCGGAAGGTCGAGACCGCGTTCAGGTGGTAGCGGAGCTCGGGTCCCTTGCGGAGCACCCAGAACGCGAAGATCCCGGCGAGCACCGCCGACAGGACGATGCCGATGTTGTTCGCCCAGTTGTCGACCGTGTCGAGCGCGATGAGTCCCGTCGTCGTCGAGAAGAGCAGCACCGAGAGGACCATCGACACGATGCCCACGCGCGTGGCCGCCTGGCGGGGGGTGAGTCCGAACTTCTCCTGGAACCCCGCCGACACGACCTGCAGCACGGACAGCAGCGACGTGAACCCGGCCATCGCGAGGGAGCCGAAGAAGAGGACGCCGAAGATCGGGCCGCCCGGCATCTGCGAGACGATCGCGGGGAAGGTGATGAACGAGAGCCCGACGCCCGTGAGGCCCTCGAGTTCGGCGATGTCGACGCCCTGCTCGAACGCGAAGAACCCGAGCGTCGCGAACACCCCGATGCCGGCGAGGATCTCGAACGACGAGTTCGCGAACGCGACCACGAGGCCGGGGGTCGTCAGGTTCGAGCGGCGCCGACGGTACGACGCGTAGGTGATCATGATGCCGAACGCGATCGACAGCGAGAAGAAGATCTGGCTGTAGGCGGCGATCCAGACGTTGGGGTCGGCCAGCGCCGAGAAGTCTGGCGTGAACAGGGCGTTGAGCCCGTCGCCGGCGCCGTCGAGGAACAGCGACCGGACCACGAGCGCGGCGAAGGCCACGACGAGCAGCGGCAGGAAGATCACGTTGATGCGCTGCACGCCGCGCGCGACGCCGAAGGCCAGGACCACGATCGCGGCGACCCAGATGATCACGAGCGGGATGAGCACCGCGGGCACGAAGGTGAACGAGAAGCCCGGGTCGCCCACCTGCAGGTAGTCGCCCACCAGGAACCCGGCCGTGTCGTCGCCCCAGCGCAGGTCGAACGAGAACACGAAGTAGCTCGCCGCCCAGGCGATGACGACCGTGTAGTACAGCGCGATCACGAAGCAGATCATCACCTGGAACCAGCCGAGGCTCTCGAGCCACTTCAGGCGCCCGCCGCCGAGCCGGCGGAACGCCGTCGGCGCCGCGCCGCGGAAGCGGTGCCCGAGCGCGTAGTCGAGGAACAGGATCGGGATGCCCGCGGTCACGAGCGCCACGAGGTAGGGGATCAGGAACGCACCGCCGCCGTTCTCGTACGCCACCCCCGGGAACCGCCAGATGTTGCCGAGTCCGACCGCCGACCCGATCGCCGAGAGGATGAAGCCGACCTGGCCCGTCCACATCTCGCGTGGCTGTGCCACTCCGTGCTCGCCTGCGGTTGCCGACATTCGCGCCTCCCCTGGCCGTCGCCGCTGGCCGCCGCATCCTCGCGCGCGGCCGAACCCTTGCACGCTACCAAGGCGGGGCCGGATGCCGCAGCACCGCGTCGCCCGAGTTCACCCCGCGTCGGCGGAGCTCACTCCGCGTCGGCGGCCGCCAACCGGCCGGACGCGACGGCGCGCGCGAACGCCTCGTAGTCCCGCTCGTTCTGGTCGGCGTAGTCGGCGGCGAACGCCGCGATCGCGACGTCGAAGCGGTCGGACCCGCCGAGGTAGGCGGCGATCGCGACGCGGTCGCCCGCACGGGCGTGGGCCCGGGCGAGCGTCGCGCCGCACAGCTGGGCGTACAGGAGGCCCGCCTTCGGCGTCATGAGCTCGACGTCCGCGGCGCCCTTGCCGTCGGCGAGCTGGCGCAGGTAGAAGTCCCGTCGGACCCCGTCGATGCCCGTGACGCGCTGCCACCCCAGGAAGAGGTCGCTCGCCGCCTGCATCATGCGCTGGCCGCGCACGACGCGCTCGCCGTGATTCTCGTACGGGCTCTGCGGCAGGAAGCGCTCGAGCACCGACGGCTGCGCCTCCTTCGCCTGCAGCATGAGCGGGTCGCGATCGTCCCGACCGCGCATCAGGATGACCCACGCCCGCGTGCCGACGCTGCCGACGCCGACGACCTTGCGTGCCATGTGGACGTAGTCGAACTCGGCGATGGGATGACGCTCGAGCGGCAGCGTCGTCCGGTAGTCCTGCAACGCGCTCCGCATGATGCGCTCCTCGTCGGCGCGCGTCATGTCGTCGGCGACCAGCTCCTCGATCGGCACGATGAGCGGCGGATCGGCGGCGATGCGCATCACGCCGCCCTCGCTCCGGACGAGCTTGCTGAAGGCGCGGACGCTGTCTCGTCGACGCGCCTTGGCGAGCGTCGCCTCGCTCCGCGCCAGCTGCTTCCGGCCGATCCGGCTCGCCGCCTGCTCCCGCTCGAACCACTCGCGCAGCGCTGCGGCGTCGAGGTGGTCGTACCACGCGTCCATCACGCGTGCCTCGGACGCCCGCCGCATCTGCTCGCGGTACGCCGCCACGCAGGTCAGGACGATCTGCCGCCGGTCGCGGTCGTCGAAGCCGCGGTAGCGTGCCGCGATCTCGAAGCTCGCCGCGAGGCGCTTGACGTCCCATTCCCACGGGCCGGGCAGCGTCTCGTCGAAGTCGTTCACGTCGAACACCTGGTCGCGCTCGGGCGACGAGAACAACCCGAAGTTCGACAGGTGGGCGTCGCCGCAGATCTGGGCGACGATCCCCGAGACCGGGGTGCTCGCGAGGTCGGACGCCATGATCAGCGCCGCACCGCGGTAGAAGGTGAACGGCGACACGAGCATCCGCGCGTAGCGGATCGGCACGAGCTCGGGGACGCGCGTCGTCGCCTGTTCCTCGAGCAGCGACACCGGGTCGGGCCGGTCCGCGGGCGGCGACCAGCCCGCGTGCGAACCGCGAGGAGCGCTGGAGCGCGCCGCGCGTCCCGCCGCGGCCCGTCCCGCGAAGTCGTGTCGCGGCGCGGGATCGGGGATGCCGGCCGATTCGGGCCGGGCCGCGGCCTCGGGTCCGGTGCGGCGTCGGTCGAATGCGGGTCCGGTCATGGTCGTTCCTCGATCTCCTCGGGCACCTTCGCGTTCCGCCCCCCGCGCGACGGCGGGGCGCGCCCCTCGACCTCGTCGGGGACGCCGCGAGAGAGCAGCAGGGCCAGCAGCGCGATGGCGATGAGCCCGACGAACGCGACCCGCAGCGCCTGCAACTGGGCGTCGCCGTACACGCGCGTCAGCTCGGCGGCGTCGTCGTCGGACAGGCCGGCATCGGTGCCGATCTCGGCGACGGTCGACGCCGGCACGAGCTCGACGCCGTCGTCCGTTGCCTCGGCGACGGCGGAGCGCACGTCGTCGGGCAGGTCGCTCGAGGCGACCCCGCCCGCGAACGAGGTCGCGAGCGCGCCGATCAGCATCGAGCCGATGAGCGCGGTGCCGAGCGACGAGCCCAGGTTCTGGAACACGCCCTGCATGCCGCCGACCTCGCTCGACTTCTCCGGACCGACGCTCGACATGTTGACGTTGCCGAGCTGGGAAGCGAGGAGGCCGAGCGCGGCACCGGCGATGAACATCCCGACGCTGAACGCCACCTGCCTGAGCTCCTGGTCGACCGACGCCAGCAGCAGCACTGCGGCCGCCGCGAGCACGACCTGCCCGACGACGACGATGCGCCGGGGCGACCAGCGGGTGGACAGGCGCGTGCCCGCGAAGGAGAACAGGATGAGCGAGATCGACAGCGGGAAGATGCGGAGACCGGTCTGCAGTGCGTCGAGCCCGAGCGTCATCTGCAGGTAGACGGGGACCATGAAGAACAGGCCGGCGGTCACGGCGTACTGCGCGCCGAGCGACGACAGGCCGCTCCGCAGTCGGGCGATGCGCAGCAGCGAGACGTCGAGGAAGGGTTCGCGGCCCGCGTCGATGAGCCGCCGCTGGCGCAGCGCGAACCAGGCGAGCAGCCCGACGCCCGCGATGATCAGCCAGGCCGTGAGCGAGACGCCGAGCGGCGCGATCGCGACGCCGCCGATCTCCGGCGACTGCAGCGGGATGATCCAGCCCCAGGTCTTGCTCTGGAGCATCCCGAGCACCACCGCGATGAGCCCAGCGGACGAGAGCAGCACGCTGAGCACGTCGATGCGGAGGCGGACCGGCTCGTGCCGGTCGGCGATGCGCCGAGCGAACAGCACCACGACCGCCATGACGACGACCTCGCCGATGAAGACGTACCGCCACGAGGCGTAGGTCGTCAGGAATCCGCCGATGAGCGGTCCGGCGGCGACGGCTGCGCCGGACGCGGCGCCGATCATCGCGTACGCCGTCACCCGCCGCCGTCCCTCGTAGTTGTCCGCGATGAGCGCCGCGATCGCCGGGATGACGAGCACCGCGCCGACGCCCTCGACGACCGACCACCCGGCGAAGAGGACGGCGATGTTCGGGCTCAGCGCCGTCGTGAGCGATCCGACCGCGTAGATGATCGCGCCGATCACGAAGGCGCGCAGCCGCCCCCACACGTCGCCGAGCTTCGCGCCGACGAGCATGAGCGCGGCCATCGTGAGCGTGTAGAACGTGATCGCGGCCTGCATCGCGGAGACGGTCGTGTCGAGGTCCTCGACGACCTGCGAGATCGACACGTTCATGACCGTGCTGTCGAGGACCATCACGAACTGCGCGGCGGAGAGCGCCGCGACGACCACCCACGAGGTCGGGGCCGGTGCGCCCTCGGGCGGCTCGCCGGCCGAAGACGCAGTCGGAGCCGGGGCCGGGGGCTCAGGCTGCGCTTCGGAAGGGCTCATGGTGGTATCCCTCTCGGTCGAGGATGGCGATCGTGGACTCCGGCACCTCGGTGAAGAGACCCGGCAGGTCGTTGAGCGGCTCGGACACGAC
This sequence comes from Agromyces binzhouensis, assembly GCF_042672355.1. Lineage (NCBI taxonomy): Bacteria > Bacillati > Actinomycetota > Actinomycetes > Micrococcales > Microbacteriaceae > Agromyces > Agromyces binzhouensis. The sequence goes on from NZ_JBHXVJ010000001.1 coordinate 349,340, forward strand.
GAGGTGTGCGTGCTCGCCGAACTCGCTGAGCCGCTCGGCGTCCGGGTACATCCGGCGGATGGTCGGGATGTCGGCCGAGTGGAAGAGGGTGCGCGACCGGCCCTGCGTGGAGTAGCGCAGCGCCCAGATCGTCGCGCCGTCCGCGACCGCGACGGTGCCCTGCATCGGGAACATGACCCCGTGGTCGCGGCCGACGCGTTCGACCAGGTCGACGGTGGCGCGCAGTGCCGAGACGGGGTCGTCGGCGAGCCCGTTCGTGATCGCCAGGTGGAACAGCACCTCCGAGTCGGTGGTCCCCATCAGGTTCGGGTACAGGGAGGGGTCGACGGCGAAGGTGAGGTCCCGCTTGACCTTGGCGAACTCGGCGAGGAAGCCGTTGTGCATGAACAGCCAGTTCTCCCATCGGAACGGATGGCAGTTCGTGCGTTGGATCGGCGGTCCGGCGGCCGCGCGCACGTGGCTGAAGAACAAGGGGCTCTCGACCGCCCGCGCCAGCTCGCGCACGTTGTCGTCGTTCCACGCGGGCTCGGTGCTGTGGAACACCGCCGGGATGCTCCCCGCGACGGCGCCGGCCGGATACCACCCGATCCCGAAGCCGTCGCCGTTCACCGTCTCCGCGCCGAGCGGGGAGTCGAGCGACTGCGCGACGAGCGAGTGCGTGGCATCGAGCAGGACGGCCGAGGTCCTGAGCGGCTCACCCGAGTACGCCAGCCATCGGCACATGCGAACGCCTCCCCCCTGCCGGAGCCCGCTCCCCGTCTGCGCCATTCTGGACCCGCGCGTGTTCCGCCGGCGGGTCCAAGGTCTCATTCCTCGGCGTCGGCCGGGAGGGGGCAGGGCGCGGCATCCGTCATGCGCTGGGTCGCCTGCTCGAGCGACCACGGGAGCTCGACGAGCGGCCGGTCGCGACCCTCGGCGGGCGCCGCCTTGGAGGCGATCGAAGCGAGCGCGAACGCCGCCTCGCGCACGAGCGTCTCGCCGCCGGTGGAGTTGTTGAGCGCGAGCACGACCGTGAGCCCGGTCTCGGGATCCGTGAACATCGCGGAGAGCGCCCCGGTGGACTCGCCGGCGACCCCGCGCAGCGGCCCGAACTGCTGGGCGCCGATCCCCTGGGCCTGCCAGCCGGGCGCGTCCCCGCCGAGCGGCGTCAGCGTCCAGACGTCGCGTGCGGTCGCCTCCTGGAACAGCGCGCCGGTCGCGAAGGATTCGCTGATGGCCTTCGCGTCGGTGAGCGTCGTGCGCGCGCCGGAGGCGGTGCCGCCGATCGAGCTGGAGCGTTCCGAGACGTCGACGATCGCGTCGCACGCCGGCTTGCCGTCGGAGTACGTCGCGGCGTAGCCGCCGAGGGCGTCGGCGTAGGACGTGTCGGCGGCGGCGGGGAGGCCGGTCTCCTCGAGCTCCAGCGGGTCGAGCACGTACTGCTCCGCGAGATCCGACCAGGAGCGTCCGGTGCGGTCCTCGAGCGCCGCGGTGAGGAGCAGGATGCCGGTGCGCGACTCGACCCAGGTCGCCCCCGGGTCGCCCTTCCGACCGGCCGCGAGGCCGCTCGCGAGGAGTTCGTTGGCGGGCCAGATCCGCGTCGGGTTCTTGACGAAGTGCGCGCGGAGCGGCCCGTAGTAGTCGGCGATCCCCGAGCGATTGCGGCAGAGCTGCTCCAGGGTGATGCCCTCGAGGCCGGGGATGCCGTTCACCATGTCGGACACCTGGTCGTCGAGCGCGACGATGCCGGCGTCCACCAGCCGCAGCATGACCGCGCAGGTCAGCTGGCCGGTCCCATCGGCGAGTTGGAACCTCGTCGCGGTCGTGACCCGCTCGGCGCCGTCGGAGAGGTCCACCGTGCCCGTCCCGACCGTCCAGCTGCCCGCCCAGGGAGCCCAGACCCCGGCGACCGCGCCGCTCGAGCCGCTCAACCGGACGGCCTCGGCGAGGGTCGCGTCGAGCTGCTCGACGACGTCGGCCGCGAAGTCGCCCTCGACCTGCTCGAAGCCCGCGGTCGGGCTCTCGGGCGAGGTGCATGCGGCGAGCGCCGCGACCACGACGGCAGACGCCATCGACGCTGCGACCAGTCGACGCATCCGCCCTGTCCGTGCAGCCACCGTGCCCCCCGCCGTGTGTCCGCTGCGATTGTAACCCGACCGGCGGGTCCCGCCTCACAGCGCTCCGCCCGACCCCGCGGGTCGCTGGCGGGCTCCCGTCGAGCGTGTCCCCCGACCGGAGGACACACGATCCAATCCGGACCCCGCGGCACGTCGAATCCCTCCCAGCACGGCACCGGCCGCGCGACGACAAGGAGGCATCGCCATGAAGAACTCACCCAACCGCATCGCCGCGACCGTGTTCGGCGCGGTCTACGTCCTCGTCGGCCTGCTCGGCTTCGCCGTGACGGGCGGCGTGGACTTCATCGCCACCGAGGGCGGGCTGCTCCTCGGCGTGTTCGCCGTGAACCCGCTCCACAACATCGCCCACCTCGCGATCGGCGCCGCGCTCCTCATCGCGGGCCTGTCGAACGTCGCCGCGGCGAAGACCGTCAACACGATCGTCGGCGCGGCCTACCTGCTGCTCGGCGTGGTCGGCTTCTTCATCGCCGGCACTCCGGCCAACATCCTCGCGCTCAACACGCCCGACCACTTCCTGCACCTGGCCAGCGCGATCGTGCTGCTCGGCGTGGGACTCGGCGCGGAGCGCACCGTACGCGTGGCGACGGCCTAGGGAGCCGGCCATGCACGCACCGGCGACGATGACCCGGACCTGGCCGATGCTCGCCGGGATCGGCGGCGGCCTCGTCCTCACGGCACTCGCCGCCGGTGCCGGGGGTGCACCGCAGGCCGCCCTGGCCGGGCTCGGCGTCGCCGCGCTCGGCTGGGGCGTCCTGTCCCTCCGCGCGAGCCGCCCCCTCGCCCCGCGCGCCGTGCTCGCGACGTCGGTCGCGTCGTTCCTCGCGGGCGGTGCCGCCGTCGCATCCGGTGCGCTGGCGGATGTCCCGGGCCTCCCGCTCGCGGCGGCGGGGGTCTTCCTCGCCGTCGTGGCGCTGTCGGTCGCCCGCGCCGCACGAGGCGGGCGTGCCGATCGCCGGGAGCCGGAGGCATCCGCCGCGCGCACCACGCCCGCGGCGCGGGCCGCGACCGGGTCGGAGTCCCTCCGCTCGCTCGCGGGCCTCGCGATCGGGGCCGTGCTGGTCTCGGCGCTCGCGACCCCGGCCCTCGCCGCCACCGAGGCCGGCCGGTCCGCCGTGCCGCACGGGGAGCACGGCACGCGCACCGGCGAGGCGCCCTCCGATCGGGCGCACCACCACTGACCTCCCTGACCGCGGCCGGGGGCGCGTGGCGATGACGCCCCCGGCCGCACCTTCGTGCCGACGGCGCCCGCACCGGCGCGACGGATCAGCCGTGCGCGGCGGACTCCGCGGCGAACAGGTTGAGCACGAGCACGCCGGCCACGATGAGGCCGATCCCGACGAGCTTCGGCACCGAGATCGACTCGCCGAGGAACAGCACGCCGATCGCCACGATCGCGGCGGTGCCGACGCCCGACCAGATCGCGTAGACGATGCCGATCTCGAGCTCGCGGACCGTGAGGGCGAGCATCCAGAACGAGAAGCCGTACCCCGCGAGCACGATGACGGTCCACCACAGCCGGGTGAAGCCCGCAGTGAATCCGATCAGGCTCGTCGCGGCGACCTCGGCTGCGATCGCCAGTGCGAGGAACACCCATGCCATGAGGGCGAGTCTCCCAGATCGCCGGGCTCGGTCGGGACGCCGCTCAGGCGGACGGCTCCTCCGCCGCCCCGACATCGCGGGTCGCACCCGACATGAACCGCTCGACGTCGCGGTCGACGATGATGTCGCGCGGGACGAGCGGCCGGGCGAGGTAGAGTCCGTCCAGGCTCGTCAGCCGCGAGAGGGCCACGTAGGTCTGGCCCGGGCTGAAGACGCGCGAGCCGAGGTCGACGATCGCAGCGTCGTAGCTCGCGCCCTGCGATTTGTGGATGGTGACCGCCCACGCCAGGCGGAGCGGGAACTGCGTGAACTCGGCCACGATCTCGCGCTCGAGCTTCTTGGCGACCGGGTCCCACGTGTACCGGTACTTCTCCCACGTGGCCGGCTCCACCTCGTGCTTCTCGCCGTCGATGTCGACGCGCACCTCGCGCTCGAGCGACGTGACCGTGCCGATCGTGCCGTTCACCCAGCGCGGGGCCTCGCCCCACCCGGCGGTGTCGTTGCGCAGGAACATGACCTGCGCGCCGACCTTGAGCTCCAGCCGTTCGTCGGCGGGGTACCCGCGGCCCCCGAACTCGCCGTTCACCTCGGCCTCGTTCGCGATCGAGTGCCCGGGGAGGCGGTGGAGCGCCGCCCGGTTGATCCGGTTCACGGTCTCGTTGGTCGTGGCGAGCGTGATCGCGCCCTGTTCGGGCAGCGGCCGGCGAGCGCCCGTGTCGTTCAGGACCTCGGCGATCTCTGCCGTGACCATCCCGTGCCGGACGGCGTTGAGCATGTGCTTGAAGGCGTCGTCGTGCTGCCGGTGGATCTCGCCGAGCTCGTAGATCCGCAGGTCGGCCTCCTGCCAGACCTTCGCGTCGAAGAACCACATCGAGCGATACGTGTCGGCGAAGTACCGGCGCTCGTCGCCCGAGCCCGGCACCGGCGCGAGCTGGTACGGGTCGCCGAACAGCACGACCTGCACGCCGCCGAACGGCTCGTGCGGGCGTTGGCGCGCCTGGCGCAGCGAGCGGTCCATCGCATCCATGAGGTCGGCGTTGACCATCGAGACCTCGTCGATCACGAGCGTGTCCATGGCGTTCAGGATCTTGCGGACCGCGTCGTTCTGGTCGATGTCGTGGTCGGCGACCACGCCGATCGGCAGGCGGAACAGCGAGTGGATGGTCTGGCCGCCGACGTTGAGGGCCGCGACGCCCGTGGGCGCGCAGATCACGATCTGCTTCGAGGTGTTCCAGTTCAGGTGATTCAGCAGCGTGGACTTGCCCGTGCCCGCGCGGCCGGTGACGAACACGTGCTCGCGCGTGTGCTCGATCGCCCGGAACACCGCCTGCTGCTCGGCGGTGAGGGTCACGTGCTGCAACGGTCGGCCTTCGGTCTCGCTGGGTTCGGCGGGGTCTGATGCGCCGCCGCGCGCTCCCGTTCGTGGGGCGGATGCCGCGGGCGGGCGTCTTCACTGTAGACCGCGATCGCCGCGCCGCGGCCCGGGCCGGGGCATCCGTCGACCCGTCACGCGACGTTGTGGAGAGACCGGTCCGTGACGCGGCCCTGTCTAGACTTGCCGGGTGGGGAGCTCGGGCCGACGTGAGGGACGCCTGTCGCCGGTCGCGATCGTCGGGTGGACAGGCCTCGCCGTCATGCTCGTCGCCGGGTTCCTCGCCGCCCTCGGCGGGCTGAACCAGAGCCTCTACGGCGCTCCCGCCTTCGTCGAGCGCTACCTCGACGCCATCGCGAGCGACGACATCGTGAGCGCCGCGGCGACGCCGGGCGTCCGGCTCGACGAGGGCGACCTGGCCGGCGCGGGGCTCCCCGCCGACGTCTCGACCGCGATGCTGCGCTCGAACGTCGTCGACTCCGGCCCGGAGGACGTACGCGTCGTCTCCGACGAGGCGCATGACGACGGGCGGCACACGGTGACCGTGAGCTATCGGCTCGACACGGCGATCGTGCAGACCGCGTTCGTCGTGAGCCCGATCGAGCCGCTCTACGGCGTGCTGCACCGATGGGAGTTCGCGACGAGCCCGCTCGCCGTGATCGAGGTCACGGCCGCCCAGAGTCCGCTGTTCACGGTCGGGTCCCTGACGCTCGACGCACGGGCCGCGAAGACCGGCGACGACCTGTCCGCGTTCAGGCAGACCACGCAGTACCTCGCGATCGCTCCCGCCGTGTACGAGTTCGGCTACCAGTCGACCCTCCTCGAGGCGGCCCCGGTCCAGGTCGTCGCCGAGCCGGGGGCGAGGGCCGCCGTCACGGTCGACTCCCTCCCCACGGAGGCGTTCGTGGAACGCGTCCAGGTGAAGGTCGACGAGTACCTCGTCGACCAGTGCGCGAGCCAGCCGGTGCTGCAGCCGGCCGGCTGCCCGTTCGGCGTCGTGATCGACGACCGCGTCGTGAACGATCCCGTGTGGAGCATCGTGGAGTCCCCGGTGGTCACCCTCGTCCCGAGCGAGATGAGGTTCGAGATGCCGCCGACCGCGGGGCTCGCGCACATCTCGGTCGACGTGCAGTCGCTCTTCGACGGCACGTTCTCGACGCTCGAACAGGACGAGTCGTTCACGCTCGCGCTCGAGGCGACCGTGCGGCCCGACGGATCGATCTCGATCCAGCTGCGCTGACGCGCTCAGCGCACCCCGTCGCGCTCGGCGAGCGCCGAGAGCCGAGAGTTGTACTCCTCGAGCTCGGCATCGCCCGTGCGGTCGGCGTGCCGGTCGCGACGCCTGGACTCCTTCGCGTCGTCGCGCGACCACTGCACCGCCACGGTGATCGCGAGCGCAACCGTGGGGATCTCGCCGATCGACCAGGCGATGCCGCCGCCCAGCTGCTGGTCGGCGAGCGCGTCGGTGCCCCACCCCATGGCGCCGTACCAGTCGGCGAGCAGCAGCCCGGTGCCCATCATGATCGCGAGGCCGAAGAACGCGTGGAACGCCATCGTGCCGAGCAGCAGGAGCAACCGGAACGCGTACGGCAGCCGGTACGGCACCGGATCGATGCCGATGAGCGACTGGACGAAGAGGTACCCGGTGATGAGGAAGTGGGTGATCATCCACTCGTGCCCGATGTGGTCCTCCATCGACCACCGGAACAGCGGCGAGTAGTAGAACACCCAGAGCGAGCCCGCGAACAGCACCGCAGCGACGATCGGGTTCGCGATGATCGACGCGAACCTGGAGTGCACGGCGAGCAGGATCCACTCGCGCCCACCCCGGCTGCCGTCCTTCCGGGGTCGGATGGCGCGGGCCGCGAGCGTGACCGGCGCGCCGGGGACGAGCAGCACCGGCACCGCCATGGTCAGCATCATGTGCCCGAGCATGTGCGCGGAGAAGAGGTACTGCTCGTACGCGGCGACGCCGCCGCTCGTGACCCACGCGAGGAGCAGCAGGCCCGCGATCCAGAGCACGGTGCGGTAGATCGGCCAGCGGTCGCCGCGACGGCGGAGCCGGAGCACGCCCGCGACGTAGAAGAAGATGCCGAAGCCGCACGCGATGAGCCAGAGGAGGTCGGGGCTCCACTCGGTGAAGTAGCGCATGGCATCGGGGGCGGGAGGCAGGGGCTCGCCCGTGAGGATCTCGGCGGGCGTCCGCGCGAGTCCGCCCGAGACGTCCTCGTCGATCGGCGTGGCCGTCCGCGCGAGGGCCGCGGCCACGCCCGAGGCGATGCCCATGAAGGCCAGCTCGATGACGACGAGCAGCCAGAACGTCCGGTTCGCCGACCCGCCGGGTGCACCGCGGTCGCTCCGCGCCGCGTCCGCCCGGAGCATCCGGTCGATCATGACGCGCCGCTGCGCGGCGCCGAACAGGCCGAGCGCCACGAGCGCCGCCACCTTCGCGACCACCAGTACGCCGTACTGCGTGGCGAGCTGGTCCCAGGTGCCGATCCGGAGGGCGGCGCTCGCGTAGCCGGAGATCGCGACGACGATGAACGCGATGAGCGCGACCGTCGAGTAGCGCGTGAGCACGACCCCGAGGCGGTCGCCGTCGAGCGCGGGCTTCAGCAGCACGATCGTGAGGAGGCCGCCGAGCCAGGCCGCCGCGAAGACAAGGTGCAGCCCGAGCGCCGTGACCGCGTCGTCGTGCCCGGATGCGCCGGCCGCGTGGCCCTGCTGCGCCATCGGCACGAGCGCGACGACCGCGAGCACGGCGACGAACACGAGGGCGGTGTGGTTCCGCACGGCGAAGCAGAGCACGGTGACCGCGGCCGCGATGAGGGTCGTCGCGAGCCACGCCTGCCCGAGTTCGATCGACGTCACGAACTGGCCGAGCTGCTGGCCGAAGCGGTCCCCCAGCGAGAACTCGGCGCCCGTGACGAGCATGAAGGTCAGCACGCCGGTCGCGGCGCTCGCGACGGTGAGCACGGCGGCGGATGCCGCGGCCACGTCGAGCGCGAGGTCGAACTCGCGTCGCTTCGGGCTCAACGCCCAGACGGCGAGCACCAGTGCGCCGATCATCCCCGCGGCGCCGAGGTTCACGACGAGCTTCGCGACGGGGACGCCCCACCGTGCGATCGGGCCCGGGTCCTGGATCGGGTACGGCTCCGCGCCGCCGCCGTACGCGAGTGCGGCGGTCATCGCGGCGAGCGCGACGGCGACGAGTGCGGCTGGGCCCAGCACGCGGGCGGAACGGATCACCGTACGAGCCTAGGCGAGCCGGCTGGGAGCGATCGCCCGGCGGTCCCCGCGTGCGCCGCCGTCATCCGCCCCCTGGCACGACGAAGGGGCGCCCGGCAGTGCCGGGCGCCCCTTCGGGAGTCGCGGAATGCGTCTGCGGACGCGCGCGGGTTACTTCGCGGCGGCCTTGAGCTTGGAGCCTGCGGTCACCTTGACCGAGTTGCCGGCGGCGATCTGGATGGTCTCACCGGTCTGCGGGTTGCGGCCCGTGCGGGCGGCGCGGTGGGTGCGCTCGACGGCGAGCCAGCCCGGGATGGACACCTTGGTGCCCGAGCCGACCGACTCGGCGAGGGTGTCGAAGAAGCCGTTGAGCACGGCGTCGACGGCCGTCTGGCTCTGGCCCGTCGACGCGGCGATCTTGGCAACGAGCTCCGACTTGTTGAGCGACTTGTCAGCCATTGAATGTCCTCCTCGGACCTTCGCTGTTTATACAGCTGTCGTGTGGAAACACGGAGAACGGATCGCATCGATCGCCCCCGTAGCCGTTCAGGCCGCCTCGAATGTAGCAGAGTCCCGCGGAAACACGCGGATTTCCGGCCCGTTCGGGCAGGTTCGCGGGGGGCTTGACGGATGCCGCGGCATCCGTCGGACGCCCGCACCGGAGCACTGCGCGGGAACGACGAGAGGGGCGCCCCGGAAACCGGGACGCCCCTCTCGGGAAGCGGGTGGAGTTACCAGCTCGACTTCGTGATGCCGGGCAGCTCGCCGCGGTGCGCCATGTCACGGAAGCGGACGCGCGAGACGCCGAACTTCGTGAGCACGCCACGGGGGCGGCCGTCGATGGCGTCACGCGAGCGCACGCGCACGGGCGAGGCGTTGCGGGGCAGCTTCTGCAGGCCGACACGGGCGGCCTCGCGGGCCTCGTCGGTCGCGTTCGCGTCGACGAGCGTCTTCTTCAGCTCGGCGCGCTTCGCGGCGTAGCGGTCGACGACCACCTTGCGCTGCTCGTTGCGCGCGATCTTGCTCTTCTTCGCCATGTCTTAGCGCTCCTCTCGGAAGTCGACGTGCTTGCGCACCACGGGGTCGTACTTCTTGAGCACGAGACGGTCGGGGTTGTTGCGGCGGTTCTTGCGGGTCACGTAGGTGTACCCGGTGCCTGCCGTCGAACGGAGCTTGATGATGGGGCGGATGTCCTGTGCCTTCGCCATCAGAGCTTCACCCCCCGAGCCTGGATGTCCTTGATGACGGCCTCGATGCCGCGAGCGTCGATCACCTTGATGCCCTTGGCGGACACGTTCAGGGTGACGTTACGACGAAGCGAGGGCACGTAGTAGGTCTTCTTCTGCACGTTCGGGTCGAAGCGGCGCTTCGTCCGGCGGTGCGAGTGCGAGATGTTGTGTCCGAAGCCGGGAACGGCTCCGGTCACCTGGCACACTGCTGCCATTGGTCTTTCCTCCAATACCGAGGGGCCGGACGGCCCCTCCCAAGGTCTCTTGTCTGCTGACGAGCCCGCGTCGGAACCCGCGATTTCTCGCGTGTCACGGCAGGGGATCGTCGCGGTCTGGGCAGTGGAAGTACCCAGCCAAAGGTTCAGCTTACCAGATGGCCCGATGGGGGGCCGAATCACGCCCGTCGCGCCGGCCGAGGCCTCCCCTCAGGCCGCGACCGGACCGGGCGCGGCGGCGGGCTCGTCGGCGCCGATCGTCCGGCGCGACAGCAGCGCCGCGATGAGGAAGCACACGGCTCCGAGGAAGGTGCCGAGGTTCGCCCAGAGCAGGTTGTAGAAGGTCCCGGTGTCGGGCAGGACGTAGGCGCCGATCGCCGAGAAGCCGAAGAAGACCGAGCCGAACATGTTCAGCCAGGTGGCACGCCAGGTGCGGGCCTGGGTGTCCCAGAGCTGTCCGCGGTCCTTGGTCGCCACGAGCGCGAGCGCGCTCGACAGGAGGAAGGCGATCGACCCCCAGGCATCCGGTCGCCAGCCGACGCCGAGCCGGGTCGGGTCGGCGATCGCCGCCAGGAGGGCGCCGAAGGTGCTCACGTTGAAGAACAGCGTGCCGACGAACTGGATGGCCGACGCCCACCAGTCGGCGGCATCCGCCCGACCGGTGCCCTTCCGCGGCAGGTGCCGTCCGCTGAGGCTCAGCTGGATGAACGCGGCGAGGGTGAACAGGATGGACCCTCCGAAGAAGGTCCACCCGACCACGACCGGTCCCGCCCATTCGGCGTAGAACGGGACCGCGCCGACCAGGAAGCAGAGCGAGCCGGCGGCGAACCCCCACGCCTCGCGGCGCAGGCGCTGCCGCCGGCCTCCACCCGTCTCCGGTGCCACGGCGGCTCCCGCTCAGTGGTGGAATGCCTGGACGATGCCCTCGTGCGGCATCGGCGCGTCGAGGCCGTCGAGGAACTCCGTCTCCTCGCGGATGTCGCGCAACAGGTCCTCGGCGAGGTCATGGCTGAGGCCGTTGCGGCAGACGATGCGCATGACGGTCTGGTCGGACTGGTCGCCCGAGAGCGGGTACGCCGGAACGAGCCATCCCTTGATGCGAAGCCGCTCGGACAGGTGGTAGAGCGTCCACTTGTCGGTGTGGCCGGGCGTCTGCCGCCATGCGAAGACCGGGATGTCGGTGCCGTCGGTCAGCAGTTCGTACGCATCGAGCTTGCCGATCTCGCCCGAGAGGAACACGGCGACGTCCTGCGACGCCTGCTGGATCGCGGTGTACCCGAGCCGGCCGAGCCGCAGGAACCGGTAGTACTGCAGCAGCACCTGCGCGCCGGGCCGGGAGAAGTTGATCGCGAACGTCGGCATCGACCCGCCGAGGTAGCTCACCCGGAACACGAGGTCCTCGGGGAGCGCCGCGGTGTTCCGCCACACCACCCAGCCGACGCCCGGGTAGACGAGGCCGTACTTGTGGCCGGAGGTGTTGATCGACTGCACCCGCTCGACCCGGAAGTCCCATTCGAGGTCGGGCTGCAGGAACGGCGCGATCATGGCGCCGGACGCGCCGTCGACGTGGATCGGGACGTCGAGGCCGGTCGCCGCCTGGATCTCGTCGAGCTTCGCGGCGACCTTCGTCACGGGCTCGTACGAGCCCGTGTACGTGACGCCCATGATCACGACGACGCCGATCGTGTTCTCGTCGACCACGTCCTCGAGCCCGGTGCCGTCCATCAGGGGGTGCTCGTCGCTCGTGTCGATGAAGCGCATCTCGATGTCGAAGAAGTTGCAGAACTTCTCCCAGCACACCTGCACCGCGCTCGACATGATGAGGTTCGGCGTCTCGGTCGACTTCCCCGCCGCCCGGCGGGCGTGCTGCCAGCGGCGCTTCAGCGCGAGCCCGCCCAGCATGCACGCCTCCGACGAGCCGATGGTCGACGTGCCGATCGCGTCGTCGGGGTCGGGCGCATTCCACAGGTCGGCGAGGATCCGCCAGCAGTACTCCTCGATCGCCGCCGTGGCCGGGTACTCGTCCTTGTCGATCATGTTCTTGTCGAAGGCGTCGTGGTACAGCCGATCGCCGTGCTCGTCCATCCACGTCGTCACGAACGTCGCGAGGTTCAGGCGCGCGTTGCCGTCGAGCATCGACTCGTCGTGGATGATGCGGTACGCGGTCTCCGGCAGCATCGGCAGCTCCGGGATCCGCGTGTGCCGCGCGGTCGTCGCCTCCCCCGCCCGCGTGAACGTCGGCTCGAGCTCGTCGTCGTGGCGCATGGTTCCCCCTCCATCGCGTCGGCCGTCGATGGCCGCACCGATGCGGACCATAGTCCCCGCCGATCGGCGCCTCAAGGGCCGAAAGCACGACGAAGCGGATGCCGCGGGCACGACGTGCGCCCGCGGCATCCGCTTCTCGGCTCATCGCGCCGTCACGGCGCGGCCCGACCTCAGGAGGTCAGGGAGTCGACGTACTCCTGGTTGTCGGCGATCCACTGCTCCACGATGGGGCCGTAGTCGTCGGCGTCGTTCTCGTTGAACATGGCGTTCTCGAGGGAGTACAGCAGTTCGCTGTCCATCCGGAAGTCCTTCAGCCAGCCCGCGAGGGTCGGGTGGGTCTCCTCGAGGCTCGAGCTGCCGAACGAGTGGATGCCCTCGGCGTCGCCGAGCGTGCCCTCGGGGTCCTCGAGGTCCTTGAGCGCGAACGCGTCGTAGGCCCAGTGCGGGCGCCAGAGCGTGACGGCGATGTTCTCGCCCGCGTCGGTCGCCGCGGTGAGCTCGGCGAGCATGGCCGGGGTCGACGAGGTGAGGTAGTCCATGCCGTCGAGGCCGTAGGTCGGGATGACGCTGTCGGTCGTGACCCGGTTCAGGCCCGAACCCGGCTCGATGCCGACGAGGCGGTCGTCGAACGCGTCCGCGTTCGCGGCGAGGTCGGCGAGCGAGTCGACGGGGGCGTCCTCGTTCACGGCGATCGTGAGCTTGGCGTCCTCGTTCCAGGCGCCGAGGTCGACGATGTCGTCGCCGTACTGGTCGACGTAGTCGGCGTGCGTGATGGGCAGCCAGGTGTCGAGCGTGACGTCGTAGTCGCCGTCGCTCAGGCCCTGGAAGACCGGGGCGGCGTCGGCGTACTCGAGCTCGACGTCGTAGCCCTGCTCCTCGAGCACGGCCTTCCAGAGCTCGCTCGCTGCGATGCCCTCGTCCCAGCCGTTGAACACGGCGATGGTGAGGTCCTGGCGGTCGCCGTTGTCGAGGGTCTCGGCCTCGGCGCCCGAGGCGCAGCCGGAGAGGGCGAGCGCCGTGGCGCCGCCGAGGGCGAGGGTGGAGATCAGGTGACGCTTGGTCATGTGCAGGGTGTTCCTTTCCTCCCGTGTGCTGTGGCACGGGTGTCGGGGCTCCGCGCGCGGGTCCGCGCGGGGTTCCGGGAGCGGCGGATGCCGCGTCCCGGGCATGCCGGGGAGGCCCGCCGCTGGGGCGACGGGACGGTACCGGATGGTCTGGTTACGTGGTGGGCGCGAGCTCGGGCTCGCGCTCGGACGACGCGGACGGCTCGTCGGTGCGGCGTGCGGATGCGCCATCCGCTCGCCTCGTGCGCCGCGGACGTCGATCGCCCGAGCCGAACGCGCCCGTGATGCGGTCGAGCACGATCGCGAGGATCACGACCGAGAGCCCGGCTTCGAAGCCGAGGCCCACGTCGATGCGCGTGAGCGACTGCACGACGTCGCCGCCGAGGCCGCCGGCGCCGACCATGCCGGCGATGACGACCATCGAGAGCGAGAGCATGATGACCTGGTTGACGCCCGCCATGATCGACGGCATCGCGAGCGGCAGCTGGACCTGGCGGAGGATGCGCCACGGCGACGAGCCGAACGCGTGCCCCGCCTCGACGACCTCGCGGTCCACGCCGCGGATGCCGAGCTCGGTGAGCCGCACTCCCGGGGCCATCGCGAACACGATCGTCGCGACGATGCCCGGCACGACGCCGACCCGGAACAGGATCAGCGCGGGGATCAGGTACACGAACGCGGGCATCGTCTGCATGAAGTCGAGGATCGGGCGGATGACGCGGCTGGCCACGTCGTTCCGCGCGGCCAGGATCCCGAGCGGGATCGCGACGACCACCGCGATCGTGCTCGACACGAGCACGAGGGCGAGGGTGTCCATCGCGTTCTCCCACTGGTCGACGCCGACGATCACGAGGAGGCCGACCACGGTGCCCGCCGCGAGCTTCCAGCCCTTGGCGAACCAGGCCAGCGCCGCGATCACGAGGATCACGGCCCAGAACGGCGGCGTCGACAGGACGAGGTCGACGAGGTCGTAGAACCCCGCGAAGATCGCGCGGATCACGTCGAACAGGCCGTCGAGCACCTCGGTGAGCACGTCGATGGCGCCCTCGGCGAGCTCGCCGAGGGGGAGTCGGAACTCGTTCATGCGCGGCTCCCTTCGATCGGGGCGGCGGCACCCGTCGTTAGCGCCTCCTCGAGGCCCGGCGCGGGATCGGCCTCGGCCTCCTCCGTCGAGCGCAGCGTCTCGGTGATCACGTCGACGGGCACCGTGGCGGGCGACGTGATCGCGGGGAGCTCGCCGGTGTTCGCCGGGACGTTGCCGAGCGCGGCGAGGAGGGTGACCCGCGGAACGGCGCCGAGCAGGCGGTGCCGGTCGTCGACGACCGCGAGCGGCAGCTCGTGCTCGACCGCGCTGCCGAGCATCTCCGAGAGGGGGATGTCGGCGGCGACGGTTGCGATGTCGTCGCGGATGGCCGCGTCGAGCGTACGCTCGCCGCGCTGCACGAGGCGCAGCACCTCGCGATCGTGCGCGACGCCGAGGAGGCGCCGGCCGGGGGCCACGACGAACACGGTCGAGGTCTGCAGGTCGCGCATCGTCCGGAGCGCCGCACGCGGGCCGGCGGACGAGGACACGATCGCGCGGGGCGCCTCCATGACGTTGCCCGCCGTGAGGACGCGCGCCCGGTCGACGTCCTGCACGAACTGCGCGACGTAGTCGTCGGCCGGGTCGGTGAGGATCTCCTCAGCCGTGCCGAGCTGGACGATTCGACCGTCGCGCATGACGGCGATCCGGTCGCCGAGGAACATCGCCTCGTTCAGGTCGTGCGTGATGAAGACGATGGTCTTGCCGAGCTCCTGCTGCAGCTCGACGAGCTGCTCCTGCATCTCGCGGCGGATGAGCGGGTCGAGCGCCGAGAACGCCTCGTCCATGAGCAGGATGTCGGTGTCCGCGGCGAGCGCGCGGGCGAGCCCCACGCGCTGCTGCATGCCGCCCGAGAGCTCGGACGGCATCTTCTCGCCCCATCCGGCGAGGCCGACGCGGTCGAGGACCCGCGAGGCGCGCTCGCGACGCTCGTCGGCGCCCACGCCCTGGACCTCGAGGCCGTAGGCGGCGTTGTCGAGCACCGTGCGGTGCGGCAGCAGGGCGAAGTGCTGGAAGACCATCGAGACGTGGTCGCGGCGGATGGCGCGCAGGCGCTTGGGTGAGACGCCGGTGATCCGCTCCCCCATGACCTCGACCGATCCGGCGGTCGGCTCGAGCAGGCCGTTGAGCATGCGGATGAGCGTGGACTTGCCGGACCCGGAGAGGCCCATGACGACGAAGATCTCGCCGCGGCGGACGTCGAACTCGGCGTCGACGACGGCCGCGGTTCCGAGGTGGGCGATGTCGTCCCGGCTCGCGCCGTCGGCGAGGCGCTGGAGCGCTTCGCCGGGCTTGCGGCCGAAGAACCGGGTGAGTCCGCGGACCTCGAGGGCGGGTGGCGCGTGGCGGGCCGCGGCGGCGGCTGCGACGGCGTCGGGGGTGGGGTCGGGGTCGGGGTTCGTGCCGGGCGGCGCGGCGACATCCGGGGTCGCGACGCCGTCCGCGTGGGGGACGGATGATTCGAGCATGTGTGCAGGCGCTCCGAAGCGCGCTCGTCGCGCCGGCCATGGTGCGCTGCGGCCGGCGGGCAGGAGCGTGCTCAGGGTCACGGCCGGGTTCCGCGCGATCCGGGAGACGGGCTCGAGCCGCGGTGATGCTGTGCACCGGGCGAGCACCGAGTCCAGCGCGCCCGGCCATAGGAGCCGGACACCACGCAGGGAACCGTACGACCCCGGTGGGCACTCGGAGGAATGCCTGGCGACCGGGGGCGCGGACTGGGTGTGTGGTCCACGTGGACCGTCGTCAACCGTAGCCACGTTCTCGGCCGGTTCCCAAATCGTCCCGGGCGATTCGGTGCTGACCTGCGGTTTCCCACTGTGCGGGTGCCGACGGCCACGCGACGACGCGACGGGACCTCCGTCCCTCGCAATACCCTAGGGGTATTGGTAGCGTCGAACTGCGGCCGGATCCCCGGACCGCGAAGCCACGACCGCTTCGTCCCGTCCCCGAAAGGCGCACGCCATGCCCACCCGCAGGAGCACCCTCGTCAGCACCGTCGCCGCGATCGCCCTGGCGGGCTCGGTCGTGTCGCTCACGGCCTGCACGCCATCGCCGACGGACGCCGTCTCGGAGTCGACGGCCGAGATATCGGCCGAACCGACGACCCCGGCCACCGAGGCATCCGTCGACCCCGCTCCGGAGGACGCCGACGACACCGCAGCCGCGCTCCGCTACCTGATCGAGGAGGAGAAGCTGGCGCACGACGTCTACCTGGTGCTCGGCGACCTCTGGGACGCCCGGGTCTTCGCCAACATCACCGCGAGCGAGACGACGCACCAGGAACTCGTCGCGCCGCTGCTCTCGGCGCGCGGCATCGAGGACCCCCGCGCCGACGAGGTGGGCGTGTTCGCGGATCCCGACCTGCAGGCGCTCTACGACGAGCTCGTCGAGCGCGGGTCGACCAGCCTCGACGAGGCGATCCAGGTCGGCATCGCGATCGAGGAGAAGGACCTCGCCGACCTCGGGGCGGCGATCGCCGCCGAGGACGAGTCCGCCGTGATCAGCGTGCTCGAGCGGCTCTTCGCCGGCTCCGAGAACCACCTCGCGTCGTTCGAGCGCCTCGCCTGACGGCGCGGCCGGTGCGGGGCGGGCTCAGGCGCGAGCGCCCTCCACGGACTGCCGCGAGCACTCCGCGCACAGCCCGAAGACGTCGACGACGTGCGCCGGCGCCGTGAAGCCCTGCTCCGCCGCGACGCGCTGCGCCCACGTCTCGACCTCGTCGGCCGCGATCTCGACGGTCAGCCCGCAGTTCCGGCAGATGAGGTGGTGGTGATGGCCGGTGCTGCACGCGCGGTAGATCGCCTCGCCCTCGGGAGACTGCAGGCAGTCGGCGTCGCCGCTCGCCGCGAGGTCGCCGAGCGCCCGGTACACGGTCGCGAGCCCGATGGGCGACCCGCTCGCGTGCAGCGCCGAGTGGAGCGCCTGCGCGCTGATGAAGCCCTCGGTGCCGTCGAGCGCATCGCGCACCGCCTCGCGCTGCCAGGTGTTCCGTTTCATGCGATCCGTGCGTCCTCCGCGGTCTCCACCGGTATCGGAGCCCGCCTCGAGGGTAGCCGCCGCAGCTGTGAGCCGCCGAGCGCGACGAGGAAGAACGCGGTCGCCGCGAGCGCGATCGCCGGCCCCGCGGCCACCGCCAGCGCACGCGAGGCCAGCACCCCGATCACGCCGGACGCGGCCCCGATCACGGGCGCCGCGAACAGCACCCCTCGATAGGTCGACACGACGGCGCGCGCGGCGGCCGCGGGGGCGGCGATGAGCGCGATCGCGAGGATCGCGCCGACGGCCGGCAGCGAGCTGACGACGGATGCCGCGGTGAGCCCGAGCACGAGGAGCTCGACCGGCCACTCCCGGAACCCGGCGGCCCTGAAGCCGCCCGGATCGAACGTCGAGAAGGCGATCCGCGGACCGAACGCCGCCACCAGCGCGATCGCTCCGACGAGCACCACCGCCGCGAGCGCGATGTCGGCATCGCCGACCGTCAGGATCGACCCGACGAGGAGCGACTCGGGGCGGACCGGGATCCCCGGGATGAGGGCCTGGAGCAGCGCACCCGCGGCGAACCCGCCGGTGAGGACGATGCCCGCGGCGACCTGCGCCCCCTGGTGGCGGACTCGCGCGATCGCGACCACGACCGCCACGATCACGACGGATGCCACGGCCGCACCGAACGGGACGCTGAGTCCGAGCGCCGCCGCGGCCACGGCACCCGGGTAGGTGGCGTGCGTGAGCGCCTGTGCGAAGAACGTGCGACGGCGGAGCACCACGAGCGCGCCGACGAAGCCGGCGCCGGCGCCGATGACGACGGCCGCGAGGAGCGCGCGCTCGAAGTAGCCCATCACCGCTCCCCCGCCGTTCGGGCGCCGGCGCGCGCCGGGACGGGCGCCGGTGCCGAGCGGGTCGTCCGGTCGCGGACGACCCGGTACGCCAGCATCAGCGCGTACACCACGACGAAGACCGCGACGACCGTGCTTCCGGCCGGGAGGTCGATGCCGGCGCCGACCGACGCGCCGAATCCGACGGCGAGCCCGAGCCAGGCGCTGACGGCGCCGACCGCCGCCGCGATCGGGAAGAGCCGCCACAGGTGCACGGTCGCGAGTCGGGCGGATGCCCCGGGGACGATGAGCAGCGCCAGCACGAGGAGGGTCCCCACCGTGCTGGCTCCGGCGACCACCACGAGCGCGATCGACGCGTTCAGGACGAGGTCGAGGGCGAGTCCGCGATCCCCTGCTGCGCGACTGCCGTGCGGATCGAACGCACGGAAGACCTGCTGCTTCAGCGTCGCCCCGACGGCGACGGCCGCGACGAGCGACACGACGACGAGCGGCACGACATCCTCGGGCGCGATCGTGAGCACGCGGCCGAACAGGAGCGCCTCGAGCTCCCCCGCGTAGTCCTCGCTCCGCGAGACCACGATCACGCCGACGCTGAACGTGGCCGTGAGCACGACGGCCACCGCGGCGTCGGACGTCACCCCCGCCCGGAGGAAGAGGGTGAGCAGGACCGCGCCGATGAGCGCTGCGATGGCCGCGCCCGGCACGAGTCCCGCCGTGCCGCCGACCGCGAGTCCGATCGCGAGCCCCGGGAAGACCGCATGGGTGAGCCCGTCGCTGATGAACTCGAGGCCGCGCAGGTTGACGAGCACGCCGACGATCCCGGCGACGATCGAGAGCACGAGCAGCACGAGCAGTGCGCGGCCCATGAACGGCAGCGCGAATGCGCCGAAGAGCGCGTCGCCCAGGCTCATCGCGAACCACTCCCCCGGTCGCATGCCCGAACCGGCATCAATGCCCCTCGTGCCCCGGGACGACCACCGTGTGCTCGTCGATCTCGACGCCGACGCCCTCGAAGCACTCCTGCACGTTCTCGAGCGTCAGCACGTCGTCGACGGGGCCGCAGCCCACCTGGCCGCCGTTGACCAGGAGCACCGTGTCGCACACCTGGCGCGCGAGTTCGAGGTCGTGGGTCGAGACGATGATCGCGACCCCGCGGCGCTTCAGGGTGCGAACGGTCTCGATGAGCGCGTCGCGGTTCGCCTGGTCGAGCCCGTTGAACGGCTCGTCCAGGAGGAGGAGCACGGGCTCGGAGGCGAGCGCGCGCGCCAGCATCCCCCGCTGGCGCTGACCGCCCGAGAGCTCCCCGAACCGCCGGCGGGCGCGGTCCGCGAGACCCACCGTCTCGAGCGCGCCGCGCACGACCTCCCGATCGCGGCGTCCGGGCCAGCGCAGCAGGCCGAGCCGCCGGTAGCGTCCCTGCATCACGACCTGTTCGAGGTTGATCGGGAAGTCGGGGTCGAGGTCCGATGACTGCGGCAGGAAGCCGATCATGCCGTCTGAAGCATGTTCGGAACCGCCGACCCGCATGCTGCCCTCGACGAGCGGCACGAGGCCGAGGATGCCCCGGAGGAGCGTCGACTTGCCCGCGCCGTTCGGCCCGATGACCGCGACGGCCTCGCCGGGCGCGACCGACAGTCGCAAGCCGGCGATGCCGGCCCCTCCGGGATGCCGGAACGCGGCGTCCCGGAGGACCAGGATGGGTCCGGAGTCGCTCATGCGGTCATCCTCCCAGCACGGAGGGCGACGGGGAAGGCGTGACGCCCCACGACTCGAGGATCAGGCGCGCGTTGTGCAACTGGCTGCCGAGGTACGTCTCGCCTTCGGTGCCCGGCTGGCCGAGCGAGTCGCCGTAGAGCGCGTCCTCGCCGGAGTAGACCGCGACCCCCGCCTCGTCGGCGATGGTCTCGGCCGCCTTCGGCGAGATGGACGCCTCGGAGAAGACCGCCTGCACGCCGGTCGCCACGATGCGTTCGACCAGCTCGTCGATCTCTGCCGCGCTCGGCTCGGCGTTGTCGTCGAAGCTCGGGATCACGCTGCCGACGAAGGTGATGTCGTAGGCGTGGAGGAAGTAGGTGAACGCGTCGTGGTTCGTCACGAGGAGTCGCTCCTCGACGGGCACGGTCGCGACGTTCTCGTCAATCCACGCGTCGAGGGCGTCGAGTCGGGCCGTGTACTCGTCCGCGTTCGCGGCGACCGCGTCGGCGTCGATGCCGGGGACGTCGGCCAGCCCCTCGGCGATGTTCGCCACCATCCGCTCGGCGAGCACGGGATCGGTCCACACGTGCGGGTTCCCGTCGGCGTGGTCGTCGGCATGGTCGTCGCCGTCGCCGTCCGCCTCGGCGTCGTGATCGTGGTCGTGGTCGTCCTCCGTGGCCTCGAGCTCGATGCCGGTGCTGGCATCGATGAGGACGCCGTCGAACCCGGACGCGTCGACCGCGTCGTCGATCCACGACTCGAGCCCGGCGCCGTTCACGACGAGCGCGTCGGCCTCTCCCAGCGCGAGCAGCTGCGCGGCGGACGGGTCGAACGAGTGCGCGCTCTGGCCGGGCTGGAGGAGGCCCGTCACCTCGGCGGACTCCCCCGCGACCTCGCGGGCGAAGTCCGCGACCTGCGTGGTCGTCGCGACCACCTGCACGCCGTCCGACTCCGAGCCGCCGGGTGTCGCGCATCCCGCGAGCAGCGTGACGGATGCCGCCCCGAGGGCGAGGGCGGACCAGTGGGTGCGACGAATGGAAGCGCTGGACATGCCACGAGGGTACGCGTTATTGATAATGATTGTCAAAACCATCTGTCGGGCATCCGGTCGTTCGCGTGACGTTCTGTGCACGGGGGCTGTCGCTCGTCGGTCGTCCATGCGAGAGTGTCAGCCGTGGAAACCGCCACGAGTCCCATCACCCTGCACCCGTTCACCCCCTCCGACGCCGAACGCCTGCTCGACGGCCATGTCGACCCGGTCGACGGCTGGGAGGGCGGCTACTCGTTCACCGACGAACCCGAGCTCCTCGCCGACTACCTTCGCGCAGCGCGGCGCGACGGCGACCCGGCGCCCTACGGCCCCTACCTCGTCCGACGCCTCGGCGCCGACGGAGAGGCCGGCGCCGCCGTCGGCGGCGTCAACCTCTTCGGGCCTCCCGACGACCGCGGCGCGGTCGAGTTCGCGTTCGGACTCGTGCCCGCCGCCCGAGGCGCCGGATTGTCCCAGCACGTGGTCGACGCCGCGCTCGACGTGCTCCGCGAGGCGGGCGCGCTCATCGCCCGCGCCGAATGCGAGATCGCGAACCTCCCAGCGCGTCGCGTCCTCGAGCAGGCCGGCCTGGGCGAGGTCGGCCGATCCGACGGCATGGTCGCCTTCGAGATCCGGCTCTGAGTCGAGCCTGCGAGGCGTCCGGCGTTCGGCGCGCCCGCTACTCGAGCAGGAGCGCCGGCTCCTCGATGATCGACGCCACGTCCGCGAGGAAGCGGCTGGCGACGTCGCCGTCGACGACCCGGTGATCGAACGACCCGCCGATCGTCGTCACGAACCGCGGCCGGACCTCGCCGTCGACCACCCACGGCTTCTGCCGGATGGTGCCCAGTGCGACGATCGCCACCTCGCCGGTGTTGAGGATCGGCGTGCCGGTGTCCATGCCGAAGACGCCGATGTTCGTGATCGTGATCGTGCCGCCCTGCATCTCGGCGGGCTGCGTCTTCCCCTCCCGCGCGGTCAGCGTGAGCTGCTCGAGCGCGGTGGCGAGCTCGACCATCGTCATGGCCTGCGCCTCCTTGACGTTCGGGACGATCAGCCCGCGAGGGGTCGCCGCCGCGACGCCGAGGTTCACGTAGTGCTTCACGATGATCTCGTCGTCGGTCCACTGCGCGTTCACGGTCGGGTTCCGGCGTGCAGCCCAGATCATCGCCTTCGCCATGATGAGCAGCGGCGACACCCTGACCCCCGCGAAGTCGGGGGAGGCCTTCAGCCGCTTGACGTACTCCATGGTGCGCGTCGCATCGACGTCGACGAAGACGGACACATGCGGCGCGGAGTATGCACTCTGCACCATCGTCTGCGCGATCGCCTTGCGCACGCCCTTGACGGGGATGCGGGTCTCGCGGTCGGCCGGCAGCTCGGGCGTCTGGATGTTGCGGAAGACGCTGGCCTGACTGGCCTCGCGGATGACGTCGTCACGGGTGATGTCGCCGATCGGACCGGTCGGCGCGACGCGCGACAGGTCGACGCCGAGGTCCTTCGCGAGCTTCCGGATCGGGGGCTTGGCGATCACCGGAACGCCGTCATCGTGGCGTTCAGCGGCTCGGATCGGCTCTGCCGGCGCGGATGCGGGCGCCGCGGGACGCGGTGCCGGCGCAGTCGCGGGGACCGCGGGCGGCGCCGGCGGGGGAGCGAGGTGCTCGTGCGCACCGCCCGGCGCGGGATGCCGGCGGCGACGGCTCTGGCCCGGCCCGCTGCTGCCGTGGCCCACGAGCACGGCACCGACGTCGTCGCTCGGCGCCGAGTTCGAGGCCGTCGGCGCGGGTGCCGCGGGAGCCGCGACGGGCGCTTCCGCCGGTGCGGGCGCGCCGTCGGGCGTCGACATGCCGTCGGCGGCATCCGTCTGGATCACCAGGATCGGCGTCCCGACGTCGACCGTTCGTCCCTCCTCGACGAGCAGCTCCGTCACGGTGCCCTCGAATGCGCTCGGAAGCTCGACGAGCGACTTCGCCGTCTCGATCTCGACGAAGACCTGGTCGAGCGAGATGCGCTCGCCGGGCGCGACGCGCCACTGCACGATCTCGGCCTCGGTCAGGCCTTCGCCCACGTCGGGAAGCGGGAATCGGATCTCGCTCATCGTGCTCCTCAGGTTCGAAGGTGCGGGGTCGGCGTGCGACCCCCGGGTCAGTAGGACAGCGACCGGTCGACGGCCTCGAGCACCCGGTCGGCGCTCGGCAGGTACTCGGTCTCGAGTGCGGCCGGCGGGAACGGGGTGTCGAAGCTCGAGACCCTCAGCACCGGCGCCTCGAGCGAGTAGAACGCCCGCTCGGCGACCGTCGCGGCGATCTCGGACCCGACGCTCACGAAGCCGTACGCCTCCTGCGCGACGACGAGACGTCCGGTGCGCTGCACCGAGTCGACGATCGGGCCGAAGTCGATGGGGGAGAGGGAGCGCAGGTCCACGACCTCGAGGCTCCGGCCCTCCTCGGCGGCGATGTCCGCCGCCTGAAGCAGCGTCGCGATCATCGCGCCGTGACCGACCACGGTGACGTCATCACCGCGACGGACGACCCGGCTCGCGTGCAACGGCAGCCCGGCGTGGTCGTGGTCGACGGGCCCCTTGGGCCAGTAACGGCTCTTGGGCTCGAAGAAGAGCACGGGGTCGTTCGAGGCGATCGCCTCCTGGATCATCCAGTACGCGTCGTGCGGCGACGACGGACTCACCACGCGAAGACCCGGTGTGTGCGCGAAGTACGCCTCCGGGCTCTCCTGGTGGTGCTCGATGGAGCCGATGTGGCCGCCGTAGGGCACGCGGATGACCACCGGCATCGGCATTCCGCCGTCGTGGCGGAGGTTCATGCGCGCCAGCTGGGTGGTGATCTGGTCGAACGCGGGGAAGATGAACCCGTCGAACTGGATCTCGAGCACCGGACGGTAGCCGCGCATCGCCATGCCGATCGCGGTGCCCACGATGCCCGACTCGGCGAGCGGGCTGTCGAGCACCCGGCGTTCGCCGAACTCGGCCACGAGGCCCTCGGTCACGCGGAACACGCCGCCGAGCGGCCCGATGTCCTCACCCATGAGCAGGACCTTCGGGTCGTTGCGCATCGCCTCACGGAGCCCGGCGTTGATGGCCTTCGCCATCGACAGCGTGTGCACGCCACGGAGTTCGGGCGCCGCGGCCGACGCGTCGGCGATGGTCTCGACCGTCATGCCTGGTCTCCTTCGAACGAGTTCTCGTACTCCTCGAGCCACGCGGCCTGCGCCTCGACCAGCGGGTGGGACTCGACGTACACGTGGGCGAAGATGTCGCTGCGCGGGGGAGCGGTGACGTCGAGCGCGCGCGTCCTGACGCCGGCCGCGACGTCCGCGGCCTCCTCGTCGACGCGGTCGAAGTACTCGGCCGATGCTCCGCGGCCCTCGAGCCACGTGCGGAAGCGCACGATCGGATCGCGTGCGGTCCAGTACGCGACCTCGTCGTCCGTCCGGTACTTGGTGGGATCGTCGGCGGTGGTGTGCGCGCCCATGCGATAGGTCACCGCCTCGATGAACGACGGTCCCTCGCCGGCGCGGGCCTCCTCGAGCGCCCGCCGGGTCACGGCGTAGCTCGCGAGCACGTCGTTGCCGTCGACCCGGATGCCCGGCATGCCGAAGCCGCCGCCGCGCAGCGACAGCGGGCTGCGCGACTGACGCGAGACCGGGACCGAGATCGCCCACTGGTTGTTCTGCACGAAGAACACCTGGGGGGTGTTGTAGCTCGAGGCGAACACGAGCGCCTCGTTCGCGTCGCCCTGCGACGTCGAGCCGTCGCCGTAGTAGACGAGCACCGCGGCATCCGCCTCGGGGTCGCCGGTCGCGGTCGCGCCGTCGAACTGCATTCCCATCGCGTAGCCGGTCGCGTGCAGCGTCTGCGAAGCCAGCACGAGCGTGTAGAGGTGGAAGTTGCCGTTCTCCTCGGGCGTCCAGCCGCCCAGGGTGGCGCCGCGGAAGAGCTTCAGGATGGCGACCGGGTCGAGACCGCGGATCATGCCGACGATGTGCTCGCGGTAGGACGGGAAGATGTGGTCCTGCGGGCGCGCGGCGCGCGCGGAGCCGACCTGGGCGGCCTCCTGGCCGTGGCTCGGGACCCAGAGCGCGAGCTGGCCCTGGCGCTGGAGGTTCGCGCCGGTGACGTCGACCCGTCGCGAGATCACCATGTCGCGGTAGAACTGCTCGAGCGCGGCATCGGGCAGCGCCTCGACCAGCGGCAGGTACTCCTCCGCCTCGGGCGTCGGACGAAGGTCGCCCTCGGGCGTCAGGAGCTGGACCGTCGGAGCGGTGAAGTCGCGTGAGGGGGCTGCCACCGTTCCACGGTACCCGCTCGATGTGGGGCCCTTCTTGTGGAGGTCAGACAAGCTCCCCGAGAAGCCTTAGGAGTACGTCCACAGACTCGTGCTCGCCGACCGACACCCGGATGCCATCGCCGGGGAACGCTCGCGCGACGATGCCGCCGTCGAAGAGCGCCTCGGCGACCTCCATCGTGCGATCACCGGTCGGCAGCCACACGAAGTTGCCCTGCGCCACCGGGATGTCCCATCCCTGCTCGATGAGCGCGTCGCGCACGGCTTCGCGGCGCTCGGCGAGCGTGTCGACGCGACGGAGGAGCTCCTCCTCGTTGGCCGGCTCGAGCGCAGCGAGCGCACCCGCGGTGGCGACGGCGGTCACGCCGAGGGGGATCGCCGTCGCACGTGCGGCGTCGAGGATCGGGACCGGGCCGATGGCGTAGCCGACGCGCACGCCGGCGAGGCCGTACGCCTTCGAGAAGGTCCGGAGCACGACGAGGTTCGGGTACCGGCCGATGAGCGCACTGCCGTCGACGGATGCCGGGTCGCGCACGAACTCCGCGTACGCCTCGTCGAGCAGCACGAGCCGGTCCGCCGGCACCCGCGCCATGAACCGCTCGAACTCGTCGGCGGTGACGGGGACACCGGTCGGGTTGTTGGGGGAGCACACGATCACGACGCGCGTGCGGTCGGTCACCGCAGCCGCCATCGCGTCCAGGTCGTGGCCGTGGTCGGGCCGGTTCGGGACCTGCACGCTTGTCGCGCCGGCGACCGTGACGAGCCCGGGGTACGCCTCGAACGAGCGCCACGAGTAGACGACCTCGTCACCCGGGCCGGCTGCGGCGAGCACGAACTGCGCGATCAGCGACACCGATCCGGCGCCGATGATCACCTCGTCGACGCTCACGCCGAACCGTTCGGCCAGCCGTTCGCGGAGCAGGAGCGCGGTGGCGTCCGGATACCGGTGGACCTCCGAGGCGGCGGTGGAGATGGCCGCCTCGACGGCCGGGACGGGCGGCCAGGGGTTCTCGTTGCTCGACAGCTTGAAGCCGTCCGCCGGGGCCGGCCGGCCCTGACGATACGGCGGAAGCGCGGCGATCTCCGGGCGCAGGCGCACCTGCGGGGGCGTGGGCTCCGATGCGGTCACGGCATCCACCGTACCCCTTCGCTCGAGGGCCACCCGCTGCCATAGTTGGGGGATGCGCTTCCTCCTGAAGGTCATCGTCGTCGCATTCGCACTCTGGCTCACGACCCTCATCGTCTCCGGCGTGAGCGTCGTGCCCTACGAGGACTCGGAATTCGCGACCGTGCTCACGTACCTGCTCATCGCCGCGATCTTCGGCATCGTCAACGCGACGATCGGCACGTTCGTGCGCATCGTCGGGTTCCCGCTCTACGTGCTGACGCTCGGGCTCATCTCGTTCATCGTCAACGGGCTGCTGCTGCTGCTCGTCGACTGGATCAGCAGCCTGATGGGCTTCGGACTCGTGGTCGACGGATTCTGGTGGGGCGTGCTCGGTGCGCTGGTGCTCGGCCTCATCAGCTGGCTGATCGGACTGATCGTCCGGCCGACCGACTGAGTTCGCCGGCCGGGCTCGCCCGCCGGCCGGGCGGCCCCCTCCCTGCTCCGGTCACTCCGGCACCCGCTCGCTCCGCCAGTACGAGACGGCGGCGGGGGCGGTCCCCTCGGTGAAGTCCGACAGCAGGTCGCGGAACTCCGCGAGCTTCGGGTCGTCGTCGCGATCGATCAGGCGGGCCGTCTCGCGGTACCGCACCATCGCGTGCGCGGGCACCGCATCGCCCGGCGCGGCGACGAGCGCGCCGAGGCTTCGCCCCACTTCGATGCGACCGCCGGCCGCGACGCCCGATCCCGCCGTGGCCGGCACGAGGTCCTCGCGGTGCGTCACCGACAGCAGTGGCGTGTCACCGGTCGCCACCTGGGCGACGGGTCCGCCGAAGCTGACCGCGGCCACGACCCCGAGGTCGGGATCGGCGGCCGCGTTCGCCGCGACCATGCCGCCGGCCGAGTGGCCGACCACGATCACGGGGTCGCCGGCCCTCACCCCGGCCTCGGCCATCGCTGAACGGAGCGTACGCTCGGACGCCGCCGCTTCCGACGGCAGGCCGATGAGGTCGTGCACGACGGATGCCCCGGCGATCGCGTGCAGGTTCGCGGTCATGTCGTACGGCTCCGTGGCGGGCGTCATCGCGAAGTCGGCGGTGCCCGCCGAGTACACGATCCACCGCGCTCCGCCGGCGGAGTCGTAGCGCTCGATCCGGACCTGCGGCCCGCCAGCGGCGGAGGGCGGGATCCGATCGGCGAGGTCGGCGATGCCGCGCACCGGAGCGGGCACTCCGCTCGCGTCGGTCCGTGGTCCGCGCACGGACCGCGGCTCGGTGACGGCCGTCTCCCGGAGGCTGCGCGACCCCGCCATGAGGCCCACGACCCCCGCCGCGGCCAGGACGATTCCTGCGTTCTCAGGCGCGTCGAAGCCGGAACCTGCGGCGAACAGCCCCTGCGCGCGGAAGAATCCGGCCAGGAATTCGTCGGCCTGATCGGCGGCGGAGCGGACGAGTTCGACGAACGCCGGGTCGGAGAGGATCGGCAGGCCGTGTTCCGCGAGGACGGCGTGGACGGCCTCGTCGTAGCGGTCCGGATCCGAGATGTGGGCGAGGATGCTGCCCACGGCGACCGGACCCAGCGCGATCGCGGCGGCGGAGGCTGCGGGGAGCACCATGCCCGACGCGGCGACGCCGAGCAGCCCGGCGGCGACCCGGCGTCCGGCCTCGGCGAGGCCCGCGACCAGGCCCTCCGCCATCACGTACCGCGTCGCGCTCAGCCCCAGCGACGCCGAGAGCACGGATGCGGCCCGGCCCGCCGATCCGAAACCTGCCTGGGCGGTGTCGAGGTCGATCGCCGCGCCCCGGGCGCGATCGGCCGGGTCGGACGTCGCCACCGTCTCCGCCTCCACGCGGAGGGCTGCGGCACGGGCGGCCCACCCGTCAACCAGGTGCGCCACCGCCGACAGGCGCACGGCCTCGGCGATGAGCGACTCCGTCTCGACGGAGTGCGGGCCGCCGCTGCGGACGTCGAGTCCGCTCACCACTCGCCGCCCGCGCCGGACACCGGACGATCCGGTGTCACGATCGAGCGGGCTGCGGCGCACGCCTCCCGTGCACGCTCGCGCTCGACCGCGAGCCGATCCTCGGCATCGAGCAGCGAACGTTCGGCACCGGCGAGCGCGAAGCGGAGTTCACGAGCACGATCCGCGTAGAGCTCTGCCGCGTCGTCGTGCCATCCCTCGAGACGTTCGAGCACGAGTCCCGGCCGGACCTGCTCGACCTCGACGCGAAGTCGTCTCAGGGCCCAGAGCGCCTGATCGATCGCCCCGAGTCGGAGTTCGGCTGCGGCGGGGGAGGCGGACGTGGACGGGATCACCCCGCGATCCTCGCCCTCGGCCCGGGCCGGCATGTGCGCGAACCCCGATCGCATGCGCCGCTCGACCGGAGTCGGGCTGGGGAGGACGGCACGCCCGCGCCGGAGTGCGTCAGTCGAGGCGCACCTGCTCCAACGCGACCGACGCGACCGCTCCGAACGGTCCCGACGGCCCGGTGCGGTCCACGACCGCGGATGCGATCACGAGCGCCCATCCGCGTGCGCGGTCCCAAGTCGCCTCGTCGACCCCGCGGCGCTCCTCGAGCTCGGTCCGGAAGCGCCGCCGAGCGCTCGGACCGAAGGTCAGCCACGCCGTCGCCAGGTCGGTCGCCGGGTCGCCGGCCGTGACGTCGCCGAAGTCGACCACGGCCACGAGCGCGCCGGAGGGCGCGAGCAGGAGGTTGTGCGGGTGCAGGTCGCCGTGCAACCACACGGCCGGACCCGCCCACGCGGATGCCGCGAGCGCGCGCTCCCACACGGACACCAGTCCCGCGGCATCCGGGATCCGCCCGCTCGCCAGTCGTGCCCGGACGTCGTCGTCCCGGTGCGCGAGCGGGACGCCGCGCCAGGCGTTGCGCGGCGCGTCCGCCGGCGCCGGGGTCGCGCCGAGCTCGGCGACGAAGGAGGCGAGAGCGTTCACGGCGACGCCGCGCGTGGCCAGGTCGAACGCGAGCCCGCTCGCCCCGCTGAACCACGGCACGATGCTCCAGGGCGCGTCGTACCCGAGCTCGGGCGCCGGCCGTCCGTTCCGCACCGGCGAGGGCACGGCGACCGGCAGGCGCGCGGCGAGCTCGGGGAGCCAGCGCTGCTCGTGCGCCATGAGGTCGACCGCCTCGCGCCGCCGAGGCATCCGGGTCGCGAGGTCGTCTCCGAGCCGGAACATCGCGTTGTCCCAGCCGTTCGCGACGAACCGCACCTCGCCGTCGAGGTCGGGGTGCTGGGCCCGGACCAGCCGCGCGGCGAGCGCCTCGTCGACGTGGAGGTCGGGCGGCGGGGCATCCGTCACGGCCGTCTCCCTTCGCGCACGGTCACCGCGGGGGTCCGGTGCGGCACCGGTGCGATACCCGCACCCGATCCCGCTCTGTTCCACGCCCCGGATTCGGTCCAGAATAGGGTTCCATGACGCCTGCGGACCCCGCCGGGGAATCCGCGCAGCGCTTCCGAGTCTCGTTCGTGTGCACCGGCAACATCTGCCGGTCCCCGATGGCAGAGGTGGTGCTGCGCGCCCTCGCCGAACGTGCGGGGATCGCCGACCGCCTGGAGATCGTGTCCGCGGCGACGGGCGACTGGCACGTGGGGGAGCAGGCCGACCATCGCACGCTCGAGGCGCTCGAGCGTGCGGGGTACGACGGCAGCCGCCACCGCGCGCGCCAGTTCGACCCCGACGACTTCCCGATGCTCGACCTCGTGGTCGCCTTCGACCGCGGGCAGTCGCGCGTGCTGCGCAACTGGGCGCGCACGCCGGTCGACGCGCACAAGGTGCGCCTCCTGCTCGAGTTCGACCCGGAACTGACCCCGCTGCAGGACGTCCCCGACCCGTACTACAGCGACGATGCGACCTTCGACCGGGTTCTTGGGATGATAGAGCGGTCGACTCAGGCGCTCTTCCGGCAACTCGCGCCGGCTCTCAGACAAGGAAACCGATGACTTCGCTGCCTCCCCAGCCGCTCAGCCCGCTCGACGGGCGCTACCGCGCCGCCGTCGGCGAACTCGGCGAGCACCTGTCCGAGGCCGGCCTCAACCGGGCGCGCGTGCACGTCGAGGTCGAGTGGCTCATCGCGCAGACCGATCGCGGCTTCTTCGGCACGAGCCCCCTGGCGGATGACGCGAAGCAGGCGCTGCGCGCGGTCGTCACCGACTTCGGCCAGGCCGACATCGACGAGCTCGCCCGATTCGAGGCGACCACGCGCCACGACGTGAAGGCCGTCGAGTACTTCGTCCGCGGCAAGCTCGACGAGCTCGGGCTCTCGAACCTCGCCGAGCTGACGCACTTCGCGTGCACCAGCGAGGACATCAACAACCTCTCCTATGCGCTGACCGTGCGCGACGCCGTCGCACAGGTGTGGCTGCCGAAGTACCGGGCCGTCATCGCCAAGCTGATCGGTCTCGCCGAGGAGCACCGCGACGCCGCGATGCTCTCGCGCACGCACGGTCAGCCCGCGACCCCGACGACCATGGGCAAGGAGCTCGCGGTCGTCGCCTACCGCCTCGATCGCATCCTCCGCCAGGTCGAGGCGACCGAGTACCTCGGCAAGTTCTCCGGCGCGACCGGCACCTTCTCGGCGCACGTCGTCGCGGCGCCCGGCGTCGACTGGCCCACGGTCTCGCGCGAGTTCGTCGAGTCGCTCGGGCTCACCTGGAACCCGCTCACCACGCAGATCGAGTCGCACGACTGGCAGGCGGAGCTGTACGCCCGCATCTCGCACGCCAACCGAGTGCTGCACAACCTCGCGACCGACATCTGGACCTACATCTCGCTCGGCTACTTCCGCCAGATCCCGGCCGCCGGCGCGACGGGCTCGTCGACCATGCCGCACAAGGTCAACCCGATCCGCTTCGAGAACGCCGAGGCGAACCTCGAGCTCTCGAGCGCGATCCTCGACTCGCTCGCCGCGACGCTGGTCACGAGCCGCCTGCAGCGCGACCTCACCGACTCGAGCTCGCAGCGCAACATCGGCGTCGGCGTCGGCCACTCGGTGCTCGCGCTCGACAACATCCTCCGCGGGCTCGGCGAGATCGACCTCGACCGCGCCCTCCTGCTGGCGGACCTCGACGGCAATTGGGAGGTGCTCGGCGAGGCGATCCAGACCGTGATCCGCGCCGAGGTGGCCGCGGGCCGCTCGTCGATCGCCGACCCGTACGCGCTGCTCAAGGAGCTCACGCGCGGCAAGCGCGTCGGTGCGACGGAGCTCGCCGAGTTCGTCGGCGGCCTCGACGTCTCGGCCGACGCCAAGCAGCGGCTGCTCGCACTGACGCCCGCCACGTACACGGGCATCGCCGACGAGCTGGTCGACCGCCTGCGCGGGTAGCGCGCTCGCGTTCACGGACGATGTCCGGGGTGGAGCGCCGCGTGCTCCCGCGCTCCACCCCGGGAATCGCACTCGAATGGGTGCGGCGCGATGCCCTCGGGCGGGTGGCGCTCGGGCAGGCGGCTCAGTGCGGCGAGTCGCCGCCCTGCCGCCGCTCGGGGTCGCCGCCCGCGCCGTCGCCGTGCTCGCTCGAATTGGGCTTGACCGCCATGGAGAGCAGCGCGAGCACCATCAGCACGATGATGAAGACGCCGCCGAGCGTGATGAGCGTGAGCGTCCAGTCGCGCGTGCCGAACAGCACGATGAAGGCGGTGAAGACGGCGGCGATCGCGGCGCCGCCGACGTACTCGACGGGACGCAGCACGTCTCGCCGGCTCGGACGGTGGCCGCCGTCGGGGGAGTTGGTCACGATCGCTCCGATCCGGATGCCGCGTCGCCGGAGCCGCTCGGCTCGGTCGCGGCCCACTTCAACGACAACCCGCCGATCACGAGCAGCACGCCGGCCACGACGAGGTAGGCGCCGAAGAGGCCCACCGCGGTGACGGGATCGAGCGGGAGGAGGACGAATGCGAGGGCCAGCGCGGCGGTGAGCCCGCCGACGGCCAGCCAGTCGCGCGCCGCGGCGACGCGGCCGCGCGCACGGATCCCGGCGAAGAGCTCGAGGATGCCGGTGACGGCGGCCCAGACCGCCACCGTGAAGGTGAACGTGGCGACACCGGCAGAGGGGGTTCCGGCGAGCCAGAGGGCGACGAGGCCCGCAGCTGCCGTGATCACGCCGTTCGCCACGAAGGTGAGGCGAGCCGTGCGGTCGGCCACGAGCCGACCGGAGAGCGCGCCCACCACGACGCCCGCGACGATCGCCCACCAGCCGAAGACCGTGAGGCCGAGTGCGGCGGAGTGGTCCTGCGAGAACGTGATGACCACCGACGGGAGGATGGCGAGCGCCCCGCGGGTCACCGGGAGCAGCCAGGCGCCTGCGCGCTCGGGCGCGGCATCGCGGGCATCGGCCACGGCGACCTCTTTCGACTGGGGAACCGTTCAATCCTACGCGGGACGTCGCCCGGAGGATGCTGGGCGCCGAGCGCACGGCGACGGATGCCGCGACGCTGGCCGCGGCATCCGTCACCCCCTCAGCCGGTCACCGACCGGCCGTCTGCGTCAGAGCGACTTCAGGATGTCCTCGACGCGCTCCTTCGCGTCGCCGAACAGCATCTGCGCGTTGTCGCGGAAGAACAGCGGGTTCTGCACCCCGGCGTAGCCGGTCGACATCGAGCGCTTGAACACGATGACGTTGTCGGCCTCCCAGACCCGCAGCACCGGCATGCCCGCGATGGGGCTGCCCGGATCCTCGGCCGCGGCGGGGTTCACCGTGTCGTTCGCGCCGATGACGAGCACGACCGAGGTCGCCGCCAGGTCGTCGTTGATCTCGTCCATCTCCTCGACGATGTCGTACGGCACCTTCGCCTCGGCGAGCAGCACGTTCATGTGCCCGGGCAGGCGGCCGGCGACGGGGTGGATGCCGAAGCGCACGTCGATGCCGCGCTCGCGCAGTTTCGCCGTCAGCTCTGCAACCGGGTACTGGGCCTGCGCGACCGCCATGCCGTAGCCCGGCGTGATGATCACGCTGCTCGCGCCCTTCAGCATCTCCGCGGCGTCCACCGCCTGGATCTCGCTGTACTCCCCGAGGTCGCTGTCGGCCCTGGCGGGCGCCTCGATGCCGAAGCCACCCGCGATCACGGAGATGAACGAGCGGTTCATCGCCTTGCACATGATGTACGAGAGGTAGGCACCCGACGAGCCCACGAGCGCGCCGGTCACGATCAGGAGGTCGTTGTTCAGGAGGAAGCCGGCCGCGGCCGCCGCCCAGCCGGAGTAGCTGTTGAGCATCGAGATCACGACGGGCATGTCGCCGCCGCCGATCGAGGCGACGAGGTGCCAGCCGAGTGCGAACGCGAGCGCCGTCACGAGGACCAGCAGCCAGAGCTGCGAGTCCATGACGTACCAGACGGTCAGGCCCACGAACACGACCAGCGCGCCGAGGTTGAGCACGTTCTTCCCGGGCAGCACGAGCGGCGCCGACTTCATGCGCGCCGAGAGCTTCAGGAACGCGACGATCGAGCCCGTGAAGGTCACCCCGCCGATGAAGATCCCGATGAAGACCTCGGCGTGGTGGATGTCGGCGAGCGAGCCGTCGAGCGCCGGCGGGTCGAGGTGACCGTTCCATCCGACGATCACGGCCGCCAGGCCGACGAAGCTGTGCAGCAGCGCGATCAGCTCGGGCATGCCCGTCATCTCGACGATGCGCGCGCGCCACAGGCCGATCGACCCGCCGATGAGCACGGTGACGACGAGCAGGCCGAGGCCGAGCAGGGTGCCGGGCTGGTCCCACGCGCCCTGGAACGTCACCCAGATCGTGGCGACGAGCGCGATGGTCATGCCGGCGATGCCGTAGCCGACACCGGCTCGTGCGGTCTCGTGGCGACTCAGCCCGGCGAGGCTGAGGATGAAGAGCAGGGCCGCGACGATGTACGCGGCTCCGGCGATCGATTCGGGGGTCAGGGACTCAGGCAACAGGGGGCTCCTCGATGACGTCTTCGGTCGGTCCGCGGCTCAGCTGCTCGCCCGGTCGCCCTTGGCGAACATGGAGAGCATTCGCCGAGTCACCGCGAACCCGCCGAAGACGTTGATGCTGGCGATCAGGATGGCGATCGACGCGAGGACCTGCACCGCGAGGACCTCGCTGGTGACCTGCACGATGGCGCCGACGATGATGATGCCCGAGATCGCGTTGGTCACGCTCATGAGCGGCGTGTGCAGCGCGTGGGCGACCTTGCTGATCACGTAGAAGCCCGCCACCACCGCGAGCACGAACACCGTGATGTGCTGTGGGAGCGGCTGGGGGGCGAGGGCGTTGAGCAGGAACAGCCCCGCGATCCCGACCCCGATGAGCGCGGCGCGCCCGGCTGGGGAGAGCTGCCGCTTCGGCTTCGGGCGGTCGACGGATGCCGCGGCATCCGTCTTCGCCGCGGTCGCGGCGGGCGCCGCCGAGACCTGCACGGGCGGCGGCGGCCACGTCGTCTCGCCGTCCCGGACGACCGTGACCGACCGCTGCACGACGTCGTCGAAGTCGACCACGAGCTCGCCGTCCTTGCCCGGCGTGAGGAGCTTGACGAGGTTCACGAGGTTCGTGGCGTAGAGCTGCGACGCCTGGGTGGGCAGGCGCGAGGCGAGGTCGGTGTAGCCGAGGATGACGACCCCGTTCGGCGTGACGACCCGCTCGCCCGCGACCGAGCCCTCGACGTTGCCGCCCATGCCCGCCGCCATGTCGACGATGACGCTGCCGGGCTTCATGCTCGCGACATCCGCCGCGGTGATCAGGCGCGGCGCGGGACGACCCGGGATGAGGGCCGTCGTGATCACGATGTCCACGTCGCGCGCCTGCTCCGAGTAGATCTCGGCCGCGCGCCGGTCGTACGCCTCGCTCGTCGCCTTCGCGTACCCGTCGGTGGACTGCTCGACCTCGACCTCGACCTTCAGGTACTCGCCGCCGATCGATTTGACCTGGTCGGCGACCTCGGGCCGCGGGTCGGTCGCGCGCACGATCGCACCGAGGCTGGACGCGGCCCCGATCGCCGCGAGGCCGGCGACGCCCGCACCGGCGACGAGCACCTTCGCGGGCGGCACCTTGCCCGCCGCCGTCACCTGCCCGGTGAAGAAGCGGCCGAACTCGTGCGCGGCCTCGACGACCGCGCGGTAGCCGGCGATGTTCGCCATCGAGCTCAGCACGTCCATGGACTGCGCGCGCGAGATGCGCGGCACCGCGTCGAGCGCGAGTGCCGTGACGCCGCGCGCGGCGAGCGCCTCGACGAGGTCGGGTCGCAGCGCGGGGCTGAGCAGGCCGATGAGCGTGGTGCCGGGGGAGAGCGCCGCGATCTCGTCCGGGGCGGGCGGGTTGACCTTGAGCACGATCTCGCTCGCGAACGCGGCCTCGCGCGTGACGAGTCCGGCGCCCGCAGCGACGTACGCGTCGTCCGGGAACGACGACGCCTCGCCCGCTCCCGCCTCGACGACGACCTCGTAGCCGAGCCCGATCAACTGCTTCACGGTCGCCGGCGTGGCGGCGACCCGGGTCTCCGAGCCCTGCTCGGTGACGACGCCGATGCGCGTCATGCGTACTCCCTCTCATCGCCCGACCACGGGTCGGTGCGATGCGGCACCTCGTGGACGGGTCCGTGCGAGCACGTCGTCCGGTGGGGGCCGGAGCGGCGACGGTGCTGCACGCGATCACTTTAGGTGCCCGGATGGCGCCGACTCCATGTTTCGTGCTCCTCGACGCGGAAAGACCCCGCATTCTTTCGCGAATCGGAAAGAGCCGGTGCGGGGTCGGCCGCCCTCAGGCGAACTCGGCGCGGAAGAGGTGCATCGCGCCCGGCACGCCCTTGAGCTCCGCTGGTCCGACGTCGCGGTAGCTGATGCCCTCCTCGTCGCCGGCGTCGGCGACCGCCTGGGTGACGAGGACCTCGCCCGGTCGCGCGTAGTCGGCGATGCGCGATGCGAGGTTCACCGTCTGACCGAAGTAGTCGCCCTGCTGGTAGAGCACCGGGCCGGTGTGGAGGCCGACGTGGGCCGGCGGCAACCCGGCCGTCGTCAGCTCGTCCACCATCTCGAGCCCCGCCCGCACCGCGGGCCCGGGTTCGCGGAAGTGGAACATGACGCCGTCGCCCAGCCACTTGATGGGCTTGCCGCCGTGCCGCACCGAGCCGCGCTGCACGAGGCGCGCGAGCGTCGCGGCCAGGTCGGCGGCGGCCTCGTCGCCGCGCTCCTGGGTGAGTCGCGTGTACCCGGTGATGTCGAAGAAGCAGATCGCCGGCGGCCGTTCGAGGTGGCTGTGGATGCCGGCCCTCGCCATCAGCACCTCGAAGCCCTCGATGATGTTCGACGTCCACGCCCGCGCCTGCTGCGCGTGGTAGAGGCCGAGCATCGCCCGTTCCGCGAGCGGGGTGCTCCGATCTGCGAACTCGGGGTTGCCGATCTCGTCCGCCGATCTGCCCGCCGCCATGGCCGGCTCGACGACCTCGGCGTTCCACCACGCCGCTTCGGCCTCCGCCATCCGTCGGGTGCTCTCGCCTTGGACGCGGAGCAGTCGCTCGATGGATGCCGGCCGGAACCCCTCGGCGATCTGCAGTTCGAGGAAGGGCACCACGGCCATCTCGTCCTCGCGCATGAGGTCGTCGGGTGAGGGCAACGGCGAGCCGATCGCCTCACGGATCGTCGTGAGGAGGTCGATCGGCACCCCGGTGCGCTCGCTGACCTGCTGGAACGTCTCGCCGGTGAGCGGAGCGAATCGCTCGTACGCCTCCGCGTCGAAGAACCCGAGCGAGAGGGCGCCGTGCTCGAGCGCAGTGGCGAGTCGCTCCAGCGGAATGGCGA
Source organism: Agromyces binzhouensis (assembly GCF_042672355.1). Classification (NCBI taxonomy): domain Bacteria; kingdom Bacillati; phylum Actinomycetota; class Actinomycetes; order Micrococcales; family Microbacteriaceae; genus Agromyces; species Agromyces binzhouensis. Next base: position 386,246 of record NZ_JBHXVJ010000001.1, read on the forward strand.
CCTCCTCGAGCGACCGTGCCATCAGGATCCGTCGCACATCGCCCGCCGAGAAGCGATCCTGCCCCGTGGGTGCGATGATGCCGAGGCTCACCAAGCGCTCGACGTACGTGACGTCGACGCCGGCGCGGCCGGCCGCCTCCTCGCGTGAGAACCCGCTCACGCCGGTCAGCCTACTCGCGTGATGCCACCGGCCGTTCGGATTCCGCGCAACGCGTTCTACTATCGACCGAGTGCCCGCGTTCTTCCGGCTCGGGCGGCGACGTGACGGAGGATCGACGTGGACGCAGGCAAGCCGACCGCGCCGGCCGGATCGCAGACGCTGAGCCGGGGCATCCGCGTGCTCGAGGTGCTCGCCGACGCCGACCGCAACCTGACGATCGACGAGGTCGCCGCCGCCCTGCGCGTGCACCGTTCGGTCGCGTACCGGCTCGTGCGCACCCTCGAGGAGCACACGCTCGTCACGCGCGACGCAGCCGGCCGGCTCGCGCTCGGCACCGGGCTCGCCGCCCTCGCCGCCGGCGTCGCTCGCGACCTGCAGCAGGTCGCACTGCCCGAGCTCACCGAGGTCGCGAACGAGCTCGGCATGACCTGCCTCATCGCGGTGCTCGCCGACAACGAGGAGGCCGTCACGCTGCTCAGCGCAGCCCCGCGGCACACCATGACGGTCGTCTCGTACCGTCCGGGCCACCGGCATCCGATCACCCGCGGCGGTCCCGGCAAGGCGATCCTGCTCGCCATGCCCGAGAGCGCCTGGCCGGTCGACGTGCCCGACGCCCTGCGCGCCGAGATCGCCGAGAGCCGCGCCCGCGGCTACGCGCTGAGCCACGACGAGGTCGTGCCCTCGCTCCGGTCGGTCGCCGTGCCGCTCACCCTGCCGGGCCAGCCGCCCGCGGCCATCGCGGTCATCCACGTGTCGATGCCGCGGCCGGAGGGCGAGATCGCCGAACGGCTCGCCGCCGCGGCGCGCGCGGTGTCCCGCAGCTACGGGGCCTGAGCGCGCCGCGCGCGGTGACGGGTCGATCGATCGAAGCTCGGCACCCGCTCAGCGGCTGACGAGGTCGCCCTCGACGGCCGGGTCGGCCGAGGCATCCGTCACCGCCCGCTGCGGCAGCAGGTGCTGCGCGAAGAACGCCGCGAGGTCGTCGGTCGCCGTGAGCGGCAGGACGTTCGCCACGTACTGGTCGGGCCGCACCACGACGACGGCACCGTCGCGTGAGATGCCCCGCTCGTCGAAGATGTCGGTGGGGCACCACGTGCTCGGCCCGGCCGCGAACACCTTCTCCCAGTCCATGAGGGCGAACGGCCCGGTCCTCGGCCGGAACACCTCCGGCGCGGCCATGATGTCGACGCCCTCGTGCGGCTGCTGGTAGATCACCTTGACGTCGAACACGGCGTCGACGTCGAGCCCGTCCGGCGTGTACCGCGCCAGCGGGGCGTCGGGCGACGCCATCCATTCCGCCCAGTCCGCGAGGGCGGATGCCTCGCCGGCAGCGGGCGCGTCGGCGAACGCGTAGATCCGCCATCGTCCGTCGGCCCTCGCGTGGTGGCCCAGGTGCACGACGTTCCCGTCGCACACGAGCGACACCGGCGACGACTTGAAGCGCATGCCGATCGGGAACCCGGTGGCGAGCGCCTGGTGCGCCGCGTCGCCGGTGATCATCGACGGGCCGTAGTGCGTCATGAACCCCGACGGGAACTCGGCGGTGCCGAGGTAGTGCTTGGCCAGTTCCTGCGGGTCCGAGATCTCCTCCGGCTTGCGCGCCATGAGCGAGGACCATTCGCGGTCGAAGTCGATCAGCTGCTGCGCGACCGGCTGCCGTTCCGCCGAGTAGGTCGCGAGCAGGTCGGCGGGGGCCCGGCCGGTGACGACCGAGCCGAGCTTCCACCCGAGGTTGAACCCGTCCTGCATCGAGACGTTCATGCCCTGGCCGGCCTTCGCGCTGTGCGTGTGGCACGCGTCACCGGTGAGGAACACCCGCGGAGCGGCATCCTCCCCCTCTTCGCGATCGTCGAAGTGGTCGGTGACCCGATGACCGACCTCGTAGACGCTGAACCAGGCGACGTTGCGCACGTCGAGCGTGTACGGGTTCAGGATGTCGTTGGCCTTGGCGATGATCGTCTCGATCGGCGTCCGGCGCACCTCGTGGCTGTCGTCGGCCACCTCGCCGAGGTCGATGTACATGCGGGAGAGGTACCCGCCCTCGCGGGGGATGTGCAGGATGTTGCCCGCAACGGAGTTGATCGCGCACTTCGTGCGCCAGTCGGGGAAGTCGGTGTTCACGACCACGTCCATGACGCCCCACGCATGCGCCGAGCTGCCCCCGACGTGCTTGCGGCCGATCGCCTGGCGGACTCCGCTGCGGGCGCCGTCGCAGCCCACGACGTACTTGGCGCGCACCGTGCGCTCCTCGCCGGCGCGCTCGCCGGCGGTGTAGCGCACGCGGACTTCGACGGGGTGGTCGCCCGCGGATTCGGAGCCGTCTTCGTGCACGGTGAGTCCGGTGAACTCGACGCCGTAGTCGGGCACGATGCGGCCCGGCCCGTTGGCGGCGGCTTCGGCGAAGTAGTCGAGCACGCGCGCCTGGTTGACGATGAGGTGCGGGAACTCGCTGATCTTGTATCCGTAGTCCTCGGTGCGGGAGGTCCGGATGATGGTGTTCGGGTCTGCCGGGTCGGGACCCCAGAAGTTCATGTAGCCGATGTTGTAGGCCTCGGCGATGATGCGCTCGGCGAACCCGAACGCCTGGAACGTCTCGACGCTGCGCGGCTGGATGCCGTCGGCCTGGCCGAGCACGAGTCGCCCGTCACGGCGTTCGATGACGCGGGTGACGACATCGGGGTACTGCGAGAGCTGCGCGCCGAGCAGCATCCCGGCCGGGCCCGAGCCGACGACGAGCACATCGACCTCGTCGGGCAGTTCCCCGGGGCGGTCGATGCCGACGCCGGCGGCGGGCTTCACCCGGGGATCGCCGGACACGTATCCGTGGTGGTGGAACTGCACGTGTGCTCCTCACGTCGTCGTGATGTGATGTCGTTGCGTTCGATAATAGAATGTGTCTTTCGATTATCGCGCGTGGATATGGTAGGCCGCGATCCGCCCCGACACAAGCGGGCCTGTTCGCCGCGGGCTCTGGATGCTCCGGGGCCCGTGCGTTAGCGTCGCGTCATGTCGCTCGCCGAATCCTCCCGCCACCGCTCCGGCGCCGGCGATGACGCGTTCTGGTCCGACGTGGACCGTCACCTCATCCGCTACGGCGGCCGGTTCACGCCCGAGGTCATCGTGCGCGCCGAGGGCAGCTGGATCGAGACCGAAGGCGGGCGGCGCCTGCTCGACTTCACGTCGGGGCAGATGAGCTCGATCCTCGGCCACGCGCACCCCGAGATCGTGGCGACGGTCAGCCGGCAGGTGGCGACGCTCGACCACCTGTTCAGCGGCATGCTCTCCCGCCCGGTCGTCGACCTCGCCCGCCGCCTCGCCGACTCCCTGCCCGACCCGCTCGAGAAGGTGCTGCTCCTCACCACTGGCGCCGAGTCGAACGAGGCGGCGATCCGGATGGCGAAGCTCGTCACCGGGCGGCACGAGATCGTCTCGTTCGCCGGATCATGGCACGGCATGACGGCGGCAGCCGCCGGTGCCACCTACAGCTCGGGCCGCAAGGGCTACGGCCCGACGGCGCCGGGCAACTTCGCCATCCCCACCCCCAACGCCTACCGGCCCGACTTCACGACGCCCGACGGCGCGTTCGACTGGCGGAAGCAGCTCGACCACGCCTTCGCGCTCGTCGACGCCCAGTCGGTCGGCAGCCTCGCGGCGTGCATCGTCGAGCCGATACTGAGCTCGGGCGGCATCATCGAGCCGCCCCTCGGCTACCTCGCCGCACTGCAGGCGAAGTGCCGGGAACGGGGGATGCTGCTGATCCTCGACGAGGCGCAGACCGGGATGTGCCGGACGGGCACGTGGTACGCGTTCGAGCGCGACGGCGTCGTGCCCGACATCCTCACGCTGTCGAAGACGCTCGGCGCCGGGCTGCCGCTGGCGGCCGTCGTCACGAGTGCCGAGATCGAGGCCGAGGCCGCCGATCGCGGGTTCCTCTTCTTCACGACGCACGTGTCGGATCCGCTCGTCGCGGCCGTCGGCAACACGGTGCTCGACGTGCTCGAGCGCGATCGGATGGACGAGCGGGCCGCCACGCTCGGCGACCGGCTCCGGGCCGGGCTCCTCGACCTGCAGGCCCGGCACGAGGTCGTCGGCGACGTCCGCGGCCGCGGGCTGCTGCAGGGTGTCGAGCTCGTCCTCGACCGCGAGACGAAGGAGGGGTCGGACGAGCTCGGTGCGGGGGTCACCCGGCGGTGCCTCGAGCTCGGCCTGCACATGAACGTGGTCCAGCTGCGCGGCATGGGCGGGACGTTCCGCATCGCACCGCCGCTCACCTCGAGCGAGGCGGAGATCGACCTCGGCGTCGAGATCCTCGACCGCGCGATCGACGAGGTCTCGCAGGAGCTGCTCGGCTGAGCGGGCGGCGGACGGGCTGGTGGACGTGAGCGGGTCGGACGAGACCGACGTCGTGGTCGTCGGCGCCGGCCTCGCGGGGCTCCGCTGCGCGGCCCGCGTCGCCGCATCCGGCCTCGGCGTCACCGTGCTCGAGGCGGCCGACGAGGTCGGCGGCCGCCAGCGCACCGACGAGGTCGACGGCTTCCGCCTCGACCGCGGCTTCCAGGTGCTGAACCCGGCCTACCCGGCGGTGCGTCGCTGGGTCGACGTCGACGCCCTCGACCTGCGGAGGTTCCCGGTCGGCGTCGCGGTTCGCAGGTCGACGGGGGCGGATGTCGCGGTGCTCGCGCACCCGCTGCGGCATCCGGGCTCACTGGCGGCCACGCTGCGCAGTGGGCTGCTGGCGCCCCGCGACCTCGCCGCCGTCGTGCGGTGGCTCGCCCCGGTGATCGTGCGGCCGCGCTCGGTGATCGCCGGACCCGACCGGCCCCTCGCCGAGGCCTGGGACCGTCTCGGCCTGCGCGGCCCGCTCCGCACCGAGGTCCTCGAACCGTTCCTCGCCGGCGTCCTCGCCGACGACCGCGGCGACACCTCCGACGCGTTCGTGCGCCTGCTCATGCGCATGTTCGCACTCGGCGGGCCCGGACTGCCCGCCGCCGGTATCGGCGCGCTGCCCGCGCAGCTCGCGGCGGCGGCGCGCGTCGCCGGAGCGGACGTGCGCACGGGGGCCGCCGTCGAGCGGATCGGACCGCGCCGGCCGGCGGGCCGGGTGCACCTCGACCTCGCCGACGGCTCGAGCGTCGCGGCATCCGCCGTCGTCGTCGCCGTCGGCCCGGAGGCCGTCGCGAGCCTCGTCGACGTGCCGGCTCCGCAGACGCGCGGGCTGCAGACCCGGTGGTTCGCGGCCACCGAGCCGCCCACGGCGTCCGCCATGCTCGCCGTCGACGGGCGCCGAGCCGGCCCGATCGTGAACGCGGTCGTGCTCTCGCACACCGTCCCCGCCTCGGCGCCGAGCGGGATGCACCTCGTCGCGGCGACGAACCTGCTCCCGCGGGCCGCACGCACCGACCCCGCTGCGGCCCCCACGGAGGCGGACGTGCGCCGCCACCTCGGCGAGATCTGGGCGACGGATGCCTCCGGCTGGAGCCTGCTCCGACGCGACGACCTCCACGACGCGCTCCCCGCGCAGCTCCCACCCCTCCGCACGCGGCACCCCGCACGGCTGGGCGACGGGCTCTACGTCGCCGGCGACCACCGCGACACCGCGTCGATCCAGGGCGCGCTCGTCTCCGGCGATCGCGTCGGTCGGGCCGTGGTCCGCGACCTGCTCGGCCCGACCGGCGACGCCGGGCCGTGACGGGCGATCAGCCCGAGATCCTCATCACCGGCCGCGCCGTCGATCGACGCTTCATCGTCCGCATCTGGCCGCGTCGTCGGAAGGCGCGTACGGTCGGATCCCATGGGGAAGCTCATCGAGAACCTGGCGGAATCGGTCCCCTCGTGGGGCGCACGCATGGCGTACGGCGAGAAGGCCACAGTCGACGGGCAGGAGGCGGTGCCGGTCGCGTTCGTCGTCTTCGGCTTCGGCGCGGGCGAGGGCTCCGGCGACATGCCGGAGGGCGGCAGGGCCGTGGCCGGGCACGGCGAGGGCAGCGGCGGCGGGGGCGGCGGGTTCTCCGTGCCGATCGGCGCGTACATCAACGGCCCCGACGGCCTGCGCTTCCGGCCGAACACGATCGCCCTCGCGGTGGCCGCGGTGCCGCTGGTCTCGGCGATCGGCGGGGCACTGGCCTTGATCGTCGGCGCCGCCAGGTTCCGCGGCGTCCACTGACGCCGGTCGTCGTCCGTTTCGGCGGGTGAGCAGTGCTCTGCACCCGCGGATGCCGACGACGACGCCGGAGCCGCTCGAACGGCGGGCCGGTGGCCGAGGCGCTCGACGAGTGGTGGCAGCGAGCGCGCGGCCCGTCGGGGACGGGCCGCGCGCAGTGGGGGCAGCTCGGCTACACCTGCACCATGTCGGCGAACCGCGAGAAGTGGCCGTGGAAGGCCACGGTCACGGTGCGGGTCGGTCCGTTGCGGTGCTTGGCGACGATGAGGTCGGCTTCGCCCGCGCGCGGGCTGTCGCGCTCGTACGCCGACTCGCGGTGCAGCAGGATCACCATGTCGGCGTCCTGCTCGATCGAACCCGATTCGCGGAGGTCGGAGAGCGCCGGCATCTTGTCGGCGCGCTGCTCGGGACCGCGGTTCAGCTGCGACAGCGCGAGCACGGGCACCTGGAGCTCCTTGGCCAGCAGCTTCAGCGCACGCGAGAACTCCGAGACCTCCTGTTGCCGGCTCTCGACGCGCTTGCCGCTCGTCATGAGCTGCAGGTAGTCGATGACGACCATCTTGAGGCCCACGCGCTGCTTGAGGCGGCGGCACTTGGCCCGGATCTCGACGAGCGTCATGTTGGGGGAGTCGTCGATGTAGAGCGGTGCGTCGTTGATGCGGCCGCGGGTCGAGGCGATGGTGGTCCAGTCGCGCGAGTCGACGGTGCCCTTGCGCATGTTCTGCAGGGGCACGGATGCCTCGGCCGAGAGCAGTCGCATCGCGATCTCGCTGCGCCCCATCTCGAGCGAGAAGAAGATCGTCGGCAGGTCGTGCGTGATCGCCGCCGACCGGGCGAAGTCGAGCGCGAGCGTCGACTTTCCCATCGCCGGACGCGCGGCGACGATGATCATCTGCCCGGGGTGGAAGCCGTTGGTGAGGTCGTCGAGGTCGGCGAAGCCGGTCGGCACGCCGGTCATCTTGCCGTCGGTGTGCTTCGCCGCCTCGATCTCGTCGATCGCGGTGCCGATCGCGTCGGTCAGCGGGACGTAGTCCTCGCTCTCGACCGAGCCCGTGACCGAGTAGATCTCGGCCTGGGCGTTGTTGACGAGTTCGACGACCTCGCCCTCGCCCGCGTAGCCCATCTGCACGATGCGCGTGCCGGCCTCGACGAGGCGGCGCAGGAGCGCCCGCTCGGCGACGATCGAGGCGTAGTACCCGGCGTTCGCCGCCGTCGGCACGAGGCTCGTGAGCGTGTGCAGGTACTCGACGCCGCCCGCCCGCTGCAGCTCGCCGTTCTTGGTGAGCTCATCGGTGACGGCGATGACGTCGGTGGGCTCGCCGTGGGAGTACAGCGCGAGGATGGCGTTGAAGACCACCTCGTGCTTGGGCACGTAGAAGTCGATTCCGCGGAGCGTCTCGATGACGTCGGCGACCGCGTCCTTCGAGAGCATCATGCCGCCGAGCGCGCTCTGCTCGGCGAGGAGATCGTGCGGCGGGGTCCGCTCGCCGCGACGGGACTCGGCCTCGTCGACCGGCTCGGCGATCCCCAGATGCGCGATCGACAATTCCTACCTCCGCTCGCCCGCCGGGCATGATCCATCGCCCCGCGACCAGTCTCGCCGGACCCCCCGACACCTCGTCGAACGGCTCTGGCGGGGCCCGTTCACGGCGTCATTCCGAAGGAGACTGACTCACCATAAGGAAGGGGTTCCCGCAGCACAAGCCGCCCTGTGGATAACTCTGTGGAGGACGTGGGCGAAACGCCGTGGAACATGTGCACAGTCCCTGTGGAGAACTGTGGAAATCTTGTGAATGACATGGCGTGAATTCGTGCTTGACCTGCGGTTTCTCGAATCCACACCTGTGGGGGGAAAATTCTTCCGTTTTCCCTCCGCCGCTTCCGCCCTCCTGTGTACAAACCTGAGGACAGCACCCCGAAATGCGGACTTGCGGCGGCCGGACCGACGGGTGTAGGGCGACCCCGAACGGCACGCAGAACGACGACGCGGCGGGGGCCTCAGCCCACCGCCGCGTCGTACGTGCGTCGGAAGCGACTACTTCGCCGCGACCACCTGGAGGGTGACCGTCGCGGTGACCTCGTCGCGCAGCTTGACGGTGACCTCGTGGTCGCCGACCGACTTCACCGGAGCGGTGAACTCCACCTTGCGCTTGTCGATCTCGCCGAGGCCGGCGTCGGCGACGGCCGACGCGACATCCGCGGGCTTGACCGAGCCGAACAGGCGGCCGCCGAGGCCGGCCTTGACGGCAAGCCTGACCTTCGCCGACTCGAGCTTGGCCTTGAGGGCCTGTGCGTCCTCGAGGGAGTGCAGCTCGCGCGCGGCACGCGCGGCCTTGATCTGGTCGACCTGCTTCTGGCCGCCACGGGTCCACGGGGTCGCGAAGCCCTGGGGGACGAGGTAGTTGCGGGCGTACCCGTTCTTGACCTCGACCACGTCGCCGGCCTCGCCGAGACCGGAGACCTCATGCGTGAGGATGATCTTTGCCATTTCCGTGCTCCTTAGCGGCCGGAGCCCGAGTAGGGCAGGAGCGCCATCTCGCGCGCGTTCTTCACTGCGCGGGCGATGAGGCGCTGCTCCTGCACGGAGACACCGGTGATGCGACGGGCGCGGATCTTGCCGCGCTCCGAGATGAACTTCCGAAGGGTCGCGACATCCTTGTAGTCGATGACGCCGACCTTGACGGACTTCGCGGGGGCGGCGTTCTTCGCGCCCTTGCCGCCGCGAGGCTTGCGGCGGTCGCCGCTGCTCTTTCCAGCCATGGTTCTTTCCTAATCGTGTGTGAGTTTCGGGTGCGAGCGGATGCCACGTGGCATCCGTCGCCGGCCTGGCGGCCTAGAAGGGCGTCTCGTCGCCGTAGTTGGTGCCCGGGGTGTTCCAGACGTCGCCGCCGCCCGAGGACTGGGCGGGCGCGCTCGGCGCCCACGCGTCGTCGGAGGACTGCTGGGCGCCCCCGAAGGAGCCGCCTCCTCCGCCGCCGCCGCCGACGCCGCGGTTGGACTGGGCGCGCGTCACGGACGCGGTGGCGTAGCGCAGGCTCGGGCCGATCTCGTCGACCTCGAGCTCGATGCTGGTGCGCTTCTCGCCCTCCTTCGTCTCGTAGGAGCGCTGCTTGAGACGTCCGGAAGCGATGACCCGGGTTCCCTTGGTGAGCGATCCGGCGACGTGCTCGGCGAATTCACGCCAGCAGCTCGCACGCAGGAAGAGGGCCTCGCCGTCCTTCCACTCGTTCGCCTGACGGTCGAACGTGCGGGGCGTCGACGCGATCGTGAAGTTCGCGACAGCCAGTCCGCTCTGCGTGTAGCGCAGCTCGGGGTCGGCGGTGAGGTTGCCCACCACGGTGATGACGGTCTCGCCGGCCATGGGGACTAGGCGTCCTTCTTGGCGGTGGCCTTCGCGGCGGCGGCGGCCTTCTTCGCGGCCTTCGCCTCCTCGGCCTTCTTCACGGCGGCGACCTGGGCGATCGCCTCCTCGGCGCGGAGCACCTTCGTGCGCATGACGGCCTCGCTGAGGTTCAGCTGGCGGTCGAGCTCGTTGGTGGTCGCGGACTCGGCGGTGAAGTCGACGACGGCGTAGATGCCCTCGGACTTCTTGTCGATCTCGTACGCCAGGCGACGCTTGCCCCAGATGTCGACGTTGTCGACGGTGCCGCCATCGTTGCGGATGACGTTGAGGAACTTGTCGAGGCTCGGAGCAACGGTGCGCTCGTCGATCGACGGATCGAGGATGACCATCAGCTCATACTGGTGCATGACAGACCCACCTCCTTCGGACTCAGCGGTCACAGACGTTCTGTGACAGGAGGGTGTTCATGCGTCGAACTGCGGAGGCCCGGATTCGGGCACGCAGACAACCTGTCAAGTGTAACGGATGCCTCGGCACCGCGCACATCGGCGGCGGGAGGTGGCTCAGGCGTCGCCGCGGGCGGCCCACCAGGCGAGCAGGCGCTCGCGCGCGGCATCCGGCCCGATCGGGCCCTCGTCGAGACGCACCTCGAGCAGGTGCCGGTACGCCTCGCCGACCACCGGACCCGGGCGGACGCCGAGGATCTCCATGATCTGCTGCCCGTCGAGCTCGGGGCGCACGGCCGCGAGCTCCTCCTCCTCGGCGAGCCGGGCGATGCGCTCCTCGAGGTCGTCGTACGCGAACCCGAGGCGATCGGCCTTGCGGCGGTTGCGGGTCGTGACATCCGCCCGCGTCAGGATGTGGAGCCGCTCGAGCTGGTCGCCCGCGTCGCGCACGTACCGGCGCACCGCCGAGTCGGACCACGCGCCATCCGTGTACCCGAAGAACCGCAGGTGCAGCTCGATGAGCCGCGACACCGCCTTGATGGTGTCGTTGTCGAACCGCAGCGCACGCAGGCGCTTCTTCGCGAGCTTCGCGCCCACCATGTCGTGGTGGTGGAACGACACGGCACCGCCCGGCTCGAGCCTCCGCGTCGCGGGCTTGCCGATGTCGTGCAGCAGCGCCGCGAGGCGAACCACGAGGTCGGGGGAGGCCAGCACCCCGCGCGAGACCTCGTAGTCGACGGCCTGGTCGAGCACGGTCAGGCTGTGCTCGTAGACGTCCTTGTGGTGGTGGTGCTCGTCGATCTCGAGCCGCAGTGCCGGGACCTCGGGGAGCACGCGCGCCGCGATCCCGCTGTCGACGAGCAGGCGGATGCCGCGGCTCGCGGCGCCCGTGCACAGGAGCTTCGACAGCTCGTCCCGCACCCGCTCGGCGGAGATCCGGTCGATCTCGGGCGCGAGCGCGGCCATCGCGGCGAGGGTGTCCGGTTCGACCTCGAAGCCCAGCTGGGCCGCGAAGCGCGCGGCCCGCATCATCCGCAGGGGGTCGTCGCCGAACGAGACCTCGGGCGCTGCGGGCGTCCGCAGCACCCGGGCGACGAGGTCCTCGACTCCGCCCGACGGGTCGACGAGGGTGCGCTGGGGCAGGCGCAGTGCGAGCGCGTTGACCGTGAAGTCGCGCCGCACGAGGTCGTCCTCGAGCGAGGTGCCGAACACGACCTCGGGCTTGCGGGAGGTGCCGTCGTAGGCGTCGGCGCGGTAGGTCGTGATCTCGACCGTGTGGCCGTGGACGATCGCGCCGATGGTGCCGAACGCGCGCCCGATGTCCCAGTGCGCCTCGGCGACGGGCTTCACCACGGCGAGGATCTCGTCGGGCGTGGCATCCGTCGTGAAGTCGAGGTCGTTCGTCGCTCGACCGAGGAACGCGTCGCGTACCGGGCCGCCGACCAGGGCCAGCTCGAATCCGGCCGCCCGGAAGGCGTCGGCCAGCGTGGCGACCGTCGGCGAGGCCGCCAGACCCGCGAGCCGGTCGAGGGCCTCCGCGACACTCTGCATTGCTCCATGTTAGGCAGGGTGCCCGCGGTGCGCCGCGTCCGGCGGCCGCGGCAGCCCGGCGACGCCCCACGACCTCCCGGGTCCGTCACCGTAGAATCGCCTCCATGCCGGCCGAGTCGACCCCTCCGCGACGCCTGCGCCGACTCCTCGCCCTCCTCTCCGCCGGGGCCGCCGCCGTGGCCCTCGGCCTCGCCGGCGCCGTCGCGCCGATCGACGGCCCGACCGGTCCGTCGGCCGCCCTCGCGGCCGAGCCCGTCGGCGGAGTCCTCGTGAGCGTCGCCCCGGCCGGCGGCACCTCGGTGGCCGGCGGTGCGCCGATCGACGTGGTCGTCGAGATCGTGAACGGCGGAGACAGCGCCCTCGCCGCCGGGACGCTCTCGATCGGCGTCGCCGCATCGGGCATCGACGACACCGCCGACCTCGACGCGTGGACCGCCGACGTCGGTCTGCCGGCGTCCGCCCGGACCGTCTCCGAGCGCACCACCGACGCCCTCCCCGTGGGCGCGGTCACGACGCTGCGGTTCACGGTCCCCGCCGGAGCCACCGCCGCCGGCGACCCGGCGATCGGGCTCGCCGCGTCGCTCGAGTCGGGCGGCACGGATGTCGCGGCCGGCACCACGGCCGTCGCGAACACGCTCGTGGCCGACGACGATCGCCCCGGGCTCGCGCTCGTCTCCCCGCTCACGGTGCCGGCGAACGAGGGCGGCATCCTCCCCGCCGATCGGCTGGCGTCGTGGACGGGCCCGACCGGGCTGCTCACCCGCCAGCTCGAGGCCGTGTCGGGGGCCGGGGTCGCGGTGGGCATCGACCCGCGCATCCCCCTGTCGATCCGCGCGCTCGGATCCTCCGCCCCGGAGTCGGCCGTGGCCTGGCTCGAGGCACTCGCGGAGATGCCGAACGAGGTCTTCCCCCTCGCATACGCCGACGCCGACCTCGCCGCGCAGTCGCAGGCCGGGCTCGACGCACCGCTCGAACCGATCGGCTTCGCCGACAGCGTCGACCCCGCCGACTTCGCCGAACCGCAGGGCCCCGCCGGTGCGACGACGGCGCCCGGCGAGGCGCCCACCGATGCGGAGCTGCTCGACTGGGACTTCACCCGGACCGACCTCGCCTGGCCGGCCGACGACACCGTGGCAGCCGGCGACCTCGACCGCTTCGCGGCCGGCGGACTGACGACCGCGATCCTGGCCCCCGGGAACGTCGAGCCGACGGGCGGGGCGGCGAACGCAGCCGCGACCATCGACGGTCGCGGGGCGGTCGTCGCCGACAGGCGGCTGCAGGAGCCGCTCCGGGTCGCCGCGGCCGCCCAGACCGACGCGGAGTGGCGCAGCGCCGCGTCTCGCCTGATCGCCGAACTGGCGCTCGGACGCGACGACGCTTCGACGACCCTCGTCGCCACGTTCGACCGGTCGGCCGGGGCCGACGCGGACCGCGTCGGCGAGACGATCGCCGTGCTGGATGCGTCCAGCTGGTCGCGCCCGGCGACGCTCGCCGAGGCGGTCGGTGCACCGCCGGTCCCGCGCACGCTCGTCTCGCTGCCTGAGGAGGCCCAGCGACTCGGGAACGTCGATCGCATGCTCGGCGCCGAGCTCGCGGTCGAGGAGTTCTCGGACGTGCTCGACGATCCGACGCTGCTCACCGCACCGACGCGACGCGACCTCCTCGCGCTCCTGGCCGTGGAATGGCTCGATGCTCCCACCGAGTGGACCGAGGCCGTCGGCCGATGGCTGATCGACCAGCGCGCGATCACGGACTCGGTCTCCGCCGTTCCCACGAGCAGCGTGCTCGTCGTCGCCAGCGAGACCGGCATCCCGATCACGGTCGAGAACGACCTCCCGTATCCGGTGAACGTCGTCGTCACGGTCGACCCGTCCAACGGCCGGCTGCTCGTCGAGGACACCGTCGAGGCGACCGTCGAGGGCGAGAGTCGTCGCACGGTCCAGGTCCCCGTCGCGGCCGGAGTCGGCAGCGGCGAGGTCACCCTCGAGGTCTCGCTCGCGTCACCCGGCGGCACGCCGCTCGGCTCGATCGTCCGGATCCCGGCGAACGTCCACGCCGACTGGGAGGGCGTCGGTGCGACCGTGCTCGCGGTCCTCGCGGTGGTCGTCTTCGGTGCCGGCATCCTGCGCACGATCCTGCGTCGCCGACGCGAGCGCGCCGCGACGGCGGGAGCTCAGTCCGGGCCCGAGTCCCAGCCTGAGGCCGAACCCGCGCCCGAGCACGAGCCGGAACCCGCCCGACCGGAGGACCCCACGCATGGCTGACGACCGCATCGCCCGGGCGAGCCTGTTCCTCGCGTCGGGCACGATCGTCTCGCGGTTGCTCGGGTTCCTGAAGGCGATCGTCCTCGCCGCGACCATCGGCGTCGTCGGCTCGGCGAGCGCCGACGCGTTCGCCGTCGCGAACGGCCTGCCCAACACGGTCTACGTGATCGTCGCGGGCGGCGTGCTCTCCGCCGTCCTCGTGCCGCAGATCGTCCGCGCGGCCGCCCACGCCGACGGCGGCAGCGCCTACATCAACAAGCTCGTCACGCTTGCGCTCGTCGTGATCGGCGCGGCGACCGTGGTCGCGACGGCGCTCGCGCCGGTGCTGGCCTGGCTCTACGGCGGTGGCTTCGCGCCGGACACCCTCGCGCTCGCGACCGCCTTCGCGTTCTGGTGCCTGCCCCAGATCTTCTTCTACGGGCTCTACACGCTGCTCGGCGAGGTGCTGAACGCGCGTCGGAGCTTCGGGCCGTTCACGTGGGTGCCGGTCCTGAACAACGTCGTCGCACTCATCGGCCTCGTCGCCTTCGGCATGCTGTTCGGCTTCGATCCCGCCGGCACCCGTTCCGCCGCCGACTGGACTCCGGGCATGATCGCGCTCCTCGCCGGGTCCGCGACGCTCGGCATCGCGGCCCAGGCGCTCGTGCTGTTCTGGTTCTGGCGTCGGATCGGCCTGCACTACCGACCCGACTTCCGCTGGCGCGGCGTCGGCCTGCGGTCCGCGGGGCGCATGGCGGGGTGGACGTTCGGGATGCTGCTGCTGACGACGTTCGCCGGCATCGTTCAGACGCGGGTCGTGAGCACGGCGTCCGAGCAGGGGGCGTCGGTCGCCGCGATCGAGAACGCGTGGCTGATCTTCATGCTGCCGCACTCGGTCATCACGGTCTCGATCGCGACCGCCTACTTCACGCGCATGAGCGAGCACGCACGCGACGGCGAGCTCGACCGGGTCCGCTCCGACCTCTCGGGCGCCGTGCGCGCCGTCGGCCTCATCCTCATGCTCGCCTCGGCCGTCCTCGTCGTGGTCGCCTACCCGTTCGCGGCGGTCTTCCAGCCGGGGAACTTCGCCAACGCGTCCGCGCTCGGCAACGTGATCATCGCCTTCGCCGTCGGACTCGTCGGGTTCAGCATCCTCTTCGTCGTGCAGCGGACCTTCTACGCGCTCGGCGACACCAGGACCCCGTTCATGTTCACCCTGGTCCAGGTGGTCGTGTTCACCGTCGCGGCGCTGTCGTGCCTGCTGCTGCCGGTGGAGTGGATCGCGGTCGGCGTCGCGCTGTCGACGACGGTGGCGGGCACCATCCAGCTCGGACTCGCCGTCCTCCTGCTGCGACCCAAGCTCGAGCGGCTCGACGCGACACGCGTGCTCACGAGCCTCGCGCGCGACTTCGCCGCGGTGATCGTGCCGGGGGTCGCCGGCGCCGCGATCGTGTGGGCGTTCGGAGGCTTCGCCGAGGGCGGGTTCGCCATCGCCGACCGGTGGGGCGCGATCCTCGTCATGGCCATCACCGGAACGGCGATGGCGGTCCTCTACGGCGGCATCCTCTGGCTGCTGCGCTCTCCCGAACTGCGCGGGTTCGCCGAGCCCGTGCTCGCGCGGCTCCGGCGCCGATGACGACGGATGACGCGGGGTGCGAGCCCGCGGATCCGCTCCGTCGCCGCCCAGCCTGTGACCCGCCCGTGAGCGCCGCGGGGCCCGGAATAGGCGCCGCCTAGACTGTGTTCACCATGTCGTGGCATCCGCGAAGTAGGATGCCGCGGGCATCGCACGGAACGACAGGAGCGGGTTTGCGCGACATCATCATCATCGGGTCTGGGCCGGCGGGATTCACCGCCGCCGTCTACGCGGCCCGCGCCGAGCTGAAGCCGCTGCTCATCGCCAGCTCCGTCGAGATCGGCGGCGAACTCATGAACACCACCGAGGTCGAGAACTTCCCCGGCTTCCCCGAGGGCATCATGGGCCCCGACCTCATGGGCAAGATGCAGGCCCAGGCGGAGCGCTTCGGCACCGAGGTCGTCTACGACGACGTCGTCGAGCTCGACGTCGAGGGCCCGGTCAAGCGCGTGAAGCTCGGCAACGGGGGTGAGCACGAGGCGAAGGCGATCATCTTCGCGACGGGCTCGGCCTACCGCAAGCTCGGCCTGCCCGAGGAGGAGCGCCTCTCGGGTCACGGCCTCTCGTGGTGCGCCACCTGCGACGGCTTCTTCTTCCGCGAGAAGACGATCGCGGTCGTGGGCGGCGGCGACTCGGCGATGGAGGAGGCGACCTTCCTCACCCGCTTCGCCGACAAGGTCTACGTGATCCACCGCCGCGACCAGCTCAAGGCGTCGAAGATCATGCAGCAGCGCGCGTTCGACAACCCGAAGATCGAGTTCGTCTGGAACGCCGAGGTGTCCGCGATCCACGGTGACACCGCCGTGACCGGTGTCACCCTGCGCGACACCGTCTCGGGCGACGTGAGCGCGCTCGACCTCGACGGCCTGTTCGTCGCGATCGGCAACGACCCGCGGACGCACCTCGTGCACGGCAAGCTCGACCTGACCGCCGAGGGCACCATCGCCGTCGACGGCCGTTCCTCCCGGACCTCGGTGCCCGGCGTGTTCGCCGCGGGCGACGTGATCGACCCGACGTACCGCCAGGCGGTCACGGCGGCAGGGTCCGGCACGGTCGCCGCGCTGGATGCCGAGCACTACCTCGCGGCCCTCGAGGACACCGACGGCGAGCCGGCTGCGGCAGCCGCCGAGGCTGCCGAGGTCGATGAGCTCGTCGCGGTCGACCTCGCGGACGCCGCTCGCTGAGAACCCCACTCCGGGGCGGATACCGGCATCGACATATGGCCGCGCACGCTCCGGACCGACGCTTCCACCAAAGGAGAACGCAATGACTGCACGTGCAGTATCCGAGGCCACCTTCGACCAGGAGGTGCTGCAGAACGACAAGGCCGTCCTCGTCGACTTCTGGGCCGAGTGGTGCGGTCCGTGTCGCGCGGTGAGCCCGATCCTCGACCAGATCGCGACCGAGCACTCGGACAAGCTCGACATCGTCAAGCTCAACGTCGACGAGAACCCGGGCCTCGCCATGAAGTACCAGATCACGGCCATCCCGGCCATGAAGGTCTTCAAGGGCGGCGAGGTCGTCCGCACGGTCATCGGTGCGAAGCCGAAGCCGATCCTCGAGCAGGACCTCGCCGAGTTCATCGGCTGATCGAGCCCCGCTCGTCGCGAAGGGCTGTAACCGCATGCCGCGGTTACAGCCCTTCGTCGTCGCGTCGGGTCTGCGGGGGCGTCACGCAGCGGCATCCGGTCCTGGCTGCTCCGTCCTGCTGGCTAGCATGGAATGCCTGAGCAGAACGGAACCAGCAGTGACCTCTGACGGAGTGCCCCAGCGGGCCGGCAACAACCTCGATCCGTGGTACGCGAACTACGCCGACCGAGCCGCCGGCTTCGCCGCCTCCGAGGTGCGCGCGCTGTTCGCCGTCGCCTCGCGTCCCGAGGTCGTCTCGCTCGCCGGCGGCATGCCGTTCGTGTCCGCACTCCCGCAGGAGCTCATCACCACCGCCTTCGAACGGACCATGCGCGAACAGGGCCCCGTGGCCCTGCAGTACGGCTCGGGCCAGGGCATCCCGGCACTCCGCGAGCACATCCTCGAGGTCATGTCGCTCGAGGGCATCCGCGCATCGGTCGACAACGTCGTGACCTCGACCGGATCGCAGCAGGCGCTCGACTTCGTGGCCAAGCTCTTCCTCGACCCGGGCGACGTCGTGCTCGCCGAAGCGCCGTCCTACGTCGGCGCCATGGGCGTCTTCCGGTCCTACCAGGCGTCGGTCGTGCACGTGGCGATGGACGACGACGGTCTCATCCCCGAGGCGCTGCGCGAGACCATCGCGCACCTGCGCGGGCAGGGCCGTCGCATCAAGTTCCTCTACACGATCCCGAACTTCCACAACCCGGCGGGCGTCACGCTCTCCGCCGCACGGCGGCCCGAGATCCTCGAGATCTGCCGTGCGAACGAGATCCTCGTGCTCGAGGACAACCCCTACGGGCTCCTCCACTTCGACGAGCCCGCTCCCGACGCCCTGCGCTCGATGGACCCGGAGGGCGTGATCTACCTGGGATCGTTCTCGAAGACGCTCGCACCGGGATTCCGCGTCGGTTGGGCGCTCGCGCCCCACGCCATCCGCGAGAAGCTCATCCTCGCGGCCGAGTCGGCGATCCTCTCCCCGTCCTCGTTCAGCCAACTCGTCGTCTCGGAGTACCTGTCGCAGGCCGACTGGCGTGGGCAGGTCGACGCCTTCCGCGGTGTCTACCGCGAACGGAAGGACGCGATGATCGAGGCGCTGGGGGAGTACCTGCCCCAGCTCTCGTGGACGAACCCCAACGGCGGGTTCTACGTGTGGGTGACGCTGCCCGACGTGCTCGACTCGAAGCAGATGCTGCCGAGGGCGGTCCGCGAACTCGTCGCCTACACGCCCGGCACCGCGTTCTTCGCCGACGGGCGCGGGCGGCACGCGATGCGGCTCTCGTTCTGCTATCCGACGCCCGATGCCATCCGCCTGGGCATCCGACGTCTGGCGACCGTCGTCAACGGCGAGCTCGACCTGCTCGACACCTTCGCCGGGACCGGCACGCTCCAGCTCCCCGATCGACCCGGCATCGAACTTGCACCGCCCACCGACCTCAAGTAGTGGAGAACCCCTGATCATGAGCGATTCCACCGGCCTTTCCGTCGTCGTGCTCGCCGGTGGCATCTCGCACGAGCGCGATGTCTCGCTCCGCTCCGGGCGACGCGTCGCCGACGCCCTCGCCGAGGCCGGCCACCGCGTCGAACTCCGCGATCCCGATGCCGGACTGCTGCCGTACCTCGCCGAGCATCGACCCGATGTGGTGTTCCCGGCGCTCCACGGCTCGAGCGGCGAGGACGGCACCCTGCTCGAACTCCTGGCGGCGCTGCGCATCCCCACGGTCGGCTCGACCGGCGCGGCGGCGCGGCGCGCGTGGTCGAAGCCGGTCGCGAGCTCGCTCATCGCCGCCGCCGGCGGTGCGGTGCCCGAGTCCATCGTGCTCTCGCACGAGGCGTTCCGCGAACTCGGTGCGGCGAGCGTGCTCAAGGTGGTGCGCGAGGCGCTCCCGGGCGACCTCGTGGTGAAGCCCGGCTCAGGCGGTTCCGCCCAAGGCGTCACCATCGTCGAGTCGACCGCCGACCTCCCTCGCGCGATGGTCGATGCGTTCACCTACGCCGACATCGCCGTCGTGGAGCGACGCGTCATCGGAACCGAACTCGCCATCGCGGTCGTCGAGACGGATGGCGCGCCGCGCGCGCTCACGGCGGTCGAGATCGTCCCGTCGGCAGGCGTCTACTCGTTCCAGGCGCGATACAACGCGGGGGAGACCACCTTCTTCTCGCCATGCCGGCTGTCCGAGGAGGCCGTCGAGCGGGCCACCGCTGCGGCCCTGGCCGCGCACCGCACGCTCGGACTCCGCGATCTGTCACGCGTCGATCTCATCGTCGACGACGAGGGCACGCCCTGGTTCCTCGAGGCGAACGTGCTCCCGGGTCTCACCGAGACGTCACTCGTACCTCTCGCGATCGAGGCGTCCGACACGGATGCCGCGACGGTCTACGACGCACTGGTCCGCACGGCCGCGCGGCGCGGAGCCTGACCTCGGCCGGGGCCCGATCAGAGCCCGTCGAGGTCCTCGCCGAGCTCCGACAGGATGCGGCGCAGGTCCTGAACCGTCGCGAAGTCGATGTTGATCTGACCCTTCCGCGCACCGAGCGAGATCTTGACGCGCGTGTCGAGTCGATCGCCGAGTCGCGTCGACAGGTCGTCGAGGAACTCCTGCCGCTTTCCGGCGGCAGGCTTCACGCGCGCCGGCTTCGGTTCGGAGGCGGCGATCGCCTCCGCGGCGCGTACCGAGAGGTCCTCGTTGACGATCTTGTCCGCGAGTCGCTGCATGGCCTCGGGGTCGCCCGCCGCGAGGATCGCCCTGGCGTGGCCGGCGGTCAGGACACCCGCCGCGACCCGGATCTGGACCGGCTCGGGGAGCTTCAACAGCCGGAGCGTGTTCGAGATCTGCGGGCGTGATCGGCCGATCCTCGACGCGAGCTCCTCCTGGGTGATGCCGAAGTCCGCCAGCAGCTGCTGGTAGGCGGATGCCTCCTCGAGGGGGTTGAGCTGCGAGCGATGGAGGTTCTCGAGGAGGGCGTCGCGGAGCATCGCCTCGTTCGCCGTCTCCTTGACCACGGCGGGAATCGAGTCGAGGCCCGCGGCCTTGGTCGCGCGCAGGCGACGCTCACCCATGACGAGCTCGTACTTGCCGGGCTCGTCGGGGTGCGGCCGGACCACGATCGGCTGGAGGACGCCGAACTCCCGGACCGAGTGCACGAGCTCCTCGAGGTCCTCGGGGTCGAACACCGACCTCGGCTGCTGTGCGTTCGGAACGATGTCATCGGGATTCAGCCGCGCGAGGTGCGCTCCGGGGACCGTGACGAGATTGGCCTCGACGGCATGCTCGACCGCGGCGACCGCGGTCGTCGGGGCGTCGCTGTCGGGGAAGAAGACATCGACCGGACGTGTGACCCTGGGCGGCGCGTCCTCAGTGGTCGGGATGAGGGCGCCGATTCCGCGGCCGAGACCCGTGCGCTTGGTCGCCATCAGTGGGACTCCTTCTGTTCGGACGCATCCTGCGCCCCGCGCCACGCGATCTCCGCGGCCGCCTCGCGATAGGAGAGGGAGCCGGTCGACGCGAAGTCGTAGCTGATCACGCTCTGTCCGTAGCTGGGGGCCTCGGAGACCCGGACCGAACGAGGAATGATCGTGTCGAGGGTCTGGGTGGGGAAGTGGTCACGGACCTCCTGCGCCACCTGCTGGGCGAGGTTCGTCCGCGAGTCGTACATCGTCAGGAGGATCGTCGTGAGCCGCAACTCCGGGTTCAGGTGGCGCTCGATCAGCTCGATGTTGCTCAGCAGCTGCGACAGGCCCTCGAGCGCGTAGTACTCGCACTGGATCGGAATCAGCACCTCCCGCGCAGCGACGAACGCGTTGATGGTCAGCAGTCCGAGCGAGGGCGGGCAGTCGATGAAGACGTAATCGTAGGGGCGCTCCATCGCCGCGAGGTGCGCGTCGAGCGCGCGACGGAGCCGCTGCTCGCGGGCGACCAGGGAGACGAGCTCGATCTCGGCACCGGCGAGGTGGATCGTGGCCGGCACGCAGTCGAGGTTCTCATGTTCGGTCGAGGGCTGCACGACGTCGGCGATGGGAAGATCGGACACGAGCACCTCGTAGACGCTCTGCAACTCGGATCGGTGATCGACGCCGAGCGCGGTCGACGCGTTGCCCTGCGGGTCGAGGTCGACCACGAGGACATGCGCTCCCGCGCGCGCGAGCGCAGCGGCCAGGTTCACGGCGGAGGTCGTCTTGCCGACGCCGCCCTTCTGGTTCGAGATCGTGAAGACCCTCGTGGTCGCGGGAAGCGGCAGCACGGCCTGGTCGAGCGCGAGTCGGCGCCGTGTCTCGTCGGCAAGCTGATCGGCCAGGGGAGTTCCTCCGTATGATTCCGATGTTTCACGTGAAACCGACCCTTGGGGGCCGGCGATGACGACATGGCTCGTCGTTGCGGTGAATGGATGGGAGACCGGCTCTGCGCGCTCGGTGTCCACGACCCGGCGCTCCGCCCCCGCCTCGTCACCCGCCACGACAGCATACGGCTCCGCCGGCACGGACGCCGCCTCGCGTGCCCCCTCGGCAGCCACTTCGCTCGTGTCGACGTCGACCGGCGGATGCGCCTCGACCGGGCGCGTCGCTCCCGGTCGATCGGGTGCCGCGGTCCGTGCGACCGGGGCCTCCGGCATCGGCTGCGACGCACTCGGTTCGACCTGGGAGCCGGCCTCCGGGCCGGAGTGGGTTCGGGGCTGCTGAAGGCTCGAGACCGTCTCGGCAGTCGCATCGCCGACGATCTCGCGGATGATGTCCTCGAGCAGCTTGTCCGGGTCCCCGTGGGGGAGGGGATGGCTCGACGGACCCGCCGCGGGCGCGGACTCATCGGAGAGCGCGGCCGCGGTTGCGGCGTCCCAGTCGTAGCGGCCGACCTTCGGCGGAGCGCTCGCACCGCCGCCATCCGCCACCTGTGGACCTGCCCCGGGGCTGGAGGCAGGACGTGGCACGGAGGCTTCGGCGAGCGGGTGCGCTTCGCCGTCGTCCGGACCGGGCGTCCGGACCGTCGTCGACGTCTCGGTGTCGGCACCGGCCTCAGCCGTGCGCCGCCAGGTGTCCTCCGGCGGAGCCCAGCGCCGGTCGGGGTCGTCATCCGCGCGCGATGCAGACGTTGACGATCCGGGGGCGGGGCTCGCGGGAGACGCCTGGGAGCCGGGCTGCGCCGCCGGTCCTGAGCCGGGCTCTTCGGCGGCGGGGCGCAGCAGTGAATCGAAGTCGGGCCGGCCTGCATCGTGCGCCTGCCGCCTCGCCGCCTCGGCGGCTTCCTCGACTCGTCGTTCCGCCTCGTACGCCTCGATCCGAGTGGGCTCCGGCTCACGCCGATCGGTCGTCGGCTCGACGGCATCGGACTGCGGCTTCCT
Source organism: Agromyces binzhouensis (assembly GCF_042672355.1). Lineage (NCBI taxonomy): Bacteria > Bacillati > Actinomycetota > Actinomycetes > Micrococcales > Microbacteriaceae > Agromyces > Agromyces binzhouensis. The sequence continues at coordinate 408,745 of NZ_JBHXVJ010000001.1, forward strand.
GCGCTGGAACCAGCCGCGCCCACCGTTCGCCATGCCGCACTCCTGCCCCATCCGAGATCGCACGCCGTGCCCTGCGATCACTCCGAGCCCCAAGCCTAATCGCCGCCACGGATGCCGAAGCGGCGTCTCGCCGCCGAACCGGGAACTGGATCGACTCGACTGCTTCCCCCTGCGCCCGGCAGGGCGTTTCACGTGCAACGCCGCCACGGCAACGAAGACGATTTCCGCCGGGATGACGCGGGAGCTCGGCCCACCCGGCACCCACCTGTGCGTCGCCGATGCGCCACAGGGCTCACCAGCTCAGCGACGAACACGTGGCGAGCGCGCGGGACTCGCCGGACACGCATGGGCGGGCTTCACCGTCCTCTTGCGGCCCCCTCGGACGTCCCGGTGCCTCAGACGTGCACTCGACCAGATTCGGACGCCGTATCGATCCGTTCCACGTGAAACCCTCGCCGCGCAGGGTTCCGTGAACCCGAGCCCCGGTTGGTGGAATTCATCCCGCGCTGCGCAGGTCCTCATCCGGGACCGCGCGGGTCGACCACGACGGTCGTCCGCGATCGCGTCGACGTCGTACGGCGCCCACGACCTCTGTCCGAGCCGCACTCGGACGCTGCAGGAGACAGCGGGACTTGCGACCGAACCGCAGCGCTTCCGATCGAGCTCTCGCGACGTCCGGGCACGAGGTGTTTCACGTGAAACACCTCGGACGCCGTGCACGCCCCTCGATCGATCCTCCGGCCCCCGCGACGCGGCCACCGCGGCGCCAGTCGGAGGCGCCGCGGCCCGGGAGCACCGAGACGCCCCGTCCCGCTGTGCCGTCACGAGCCGGCTTCAGGGCGGAAGGTTCTCACCGCGGCGATGTCGTCCCAGGACCTGCCGACCTTCCGGCCGCGGACGGATCGGGAGAATGAGCGGCGGTCGATCCTGCGGTGAGCCGACGGCTCCGCCGATCCGGATGCACTCGTCCATGATCGCGTGCCGGCCCGTCCGCACGCTCTGCCGCACCTGCCGGGCCCGGCCCGTCAGGGGCTGGACCCAGGTGCACCGGAGCAGTCCGAGCGCCTGAGGACAGGGCGGCGCTCGACGGCAACCCGATGACTACCGGTTCACGGATCCCACGGCTCGATGGCTCCTCGCGCGAACTCGCCCGCCGCGCCACCGTTCCACGTGAAACCTCCCACCGGAACATCGACGGGCCACGCGTCCGACACGGATCGACGAAGTCAGGAGACCGCCGGGATCGCTCCCTCGGAGGACTCGGCATGGGATCGACCTCGGACTCCAAGCGGCGAGTAGGCCGCGTCCGTCGGGGCACCGGCGGTACACCGGGTACCGGTGCGTTTCACGTGGAACATCGTTCCGACGTCGCCGTTCAATCCGCCGTGCCGTAGTCCGCGGTGATCGATCCAGCCGTGGGGTCCAACGAGACCTCGCCACCGTACGGCAGGATCCACTGGGGTCGGGTATGGCCGAAGGGCGGGCCGACGCACACCACCGCCCCGGGGTTGTAGCGTCCGATCGTCGTGACGATGGCGTCGCGCTGCGCTGCCCGGTACGCGACGCGATCGTCCGAGGGCGGCATCACCTCCAGGGAACTGGCGGGCGGGCGGGCGGCGATCACGCCCGCGAGCGGTGACAGCAGCCCGCGCTCACCCATGGCACGCAGCACGCGCGTCACCCAGTCGGCCGGCGGCAGGAGTTCGCTCGTCTCGACCAGCAGGACCGAGCCTTCCAGCACCTCCGGCGCGAAGGGGAACCGATCTGCGACGAGCACCTGGTCGATCACCTCGAGGCAACCGCCCCACGTCCTTCCGCTCAGCGCACCGGTGCCGCCGGCCCAGCTCCACGGTTCCGTGCTCTCGCGTTCACCGAACTCGGACAACGACCGCGGATCGGTCCACGGCACTCCGAAGTCCTCGGACTCGCCCGGCTCGACGACGTCGAGCACGCCCCCGTCCAGCAGTGCGGCGCGCAGCGATCGGGCGTGGACGGCATCGACATCAGGTCCGGCGCCGAGATGCACCTGCGTGCTGCCGCCGTAGAAGCTCGCCACGCCGTTCGTCCACAGCCAGTGATGGAGATTCGTGTTGTCGCTGTAGCCGACGAACGGCTTCGGGTCGCCCCGGATCGCCTCGGCCTCCAGGTGAGGGATCACGAGGATCTGGTCGTCTCCGCCGATCGTGGCGAGGATCGCCCGGATCGACGGGTCGGAGAACGCCGACATGAGGTCAGCAGCACGGGCGGACGGGCTGGCGTCCGGAAGGCGGGTCGTCGGGTACTCCACCGGCACGAGACCGGTCAGCTCCACGAGCCGTCGCATCGCCTGCTCATGGATCGCAGGGAAGTAGGCCGGCGCGGCCCAGGCGGGGGAGAGCACGGCGACTCGATCACCCGCCCGGGCCTTGGGCGGCTGGGTCAGTTCGTGGGCAGGCATGTCGCGATCATCTCGCACTCCGCGGTGATGGGAGACCTCGCGCGAACGCCGATCGGCACCAGGCGGCTGCGAGCATCCGACCGAGCCTGGACCGCCGCCGTCCGTGACGTCTGCGGTGCACCGACTCAGCGGCCGCGAAGCTACGAGGCCGTGGCGGCCCTGGTCGACGCCGAACTGCGCCGGCGCCCGGCTGCGGTCATGCCGACGGCACGCGCGCCCGGAAGACCCGGGTCACGTCGTCGACCACGCCCTCGCCGAGGACGACCACCTCGACGTCACTCAACCGGTACTTGCGGATCGCCTTCTCTGCTGCACCGATCTCGCCGGCGACACCGCTGCCCTTCATGAGGACGAGCTCACCCCCCGGTCGAAGCAGGGGAGCGGTGATCGGGATCAGCGTCCGGAGCGCGCTCACCGCGCGAGCCGTGACCTGATCGAGCCGCCCCTTGAGCTTGACCTCCTCGGCCCGAGCACGAACCACCTCGACGTTGTCGAGTGCGAGTTCACCGACCTGACGCTCGAGCCAGGCGACCCGACGCTCCATGGGCTCGATGAGGGTCAGATGCACGTCCGGACGGGCGATCGCCAGCACCAGTCCCGGAAGGCCGGCGCCGGATCCGACGTCCCCGACACGACCCGGCCGGAGGAGGGGAGCGACCAGTCCCGAGTTGACGACGTGACGCGTCCAGAGCCGCGGCAGCTCGAGCGGGCCGATCAACCCGAGCTCCTCGCCGTGTTCGGCGAGGCTCTCGGTGAACGCGCGTGCGACATCGAGGCGGTCGCCGAACACCACTGAAGCAGCCGCCGGCTCGGGCTCGAGCCCGGACGGCTGGGCGGGCGTCTGGTCAGTCATGTTTCACGTGGAACGGAAGGCGGCGGTCAGCCGACACGCGTGATGACGGTGTGGCGGTCCGCACCTTCGCCCCGCGACTCCGAGTGAAGGCCCCGCTCGGCGACGAGATCGTGCACGAGCTTCCGCTCGTAGGACGACATCGGGGGGAGTGCCGCTTCGGACGCGCCGGCCTCGAGGCGCTCCGCCGCACGGGCGACGAGGCGGCCGAGCTCGTCGCGGCGCGCATCGCGCGATCCGCCCACGTCGAGGATGAGCCGCGAGAAGGAACCGGTCTTGGTCTGCACCGCGAGCCGGGTCAGTTCCTGCAGCGCGGTGACCGTGTCGGGGCGGGAGAGCACCGCCAGGTCGGCGGCGTCGGAGGCGTGCACCGAAACGTAGGCGCGACCGTTGCGCGCATCGATGTCGATGTCGCCGTCGAGGTCGCAGATGTCGAGGAGTTCCTCGATGTAGTCGGCGGCGATGTCGCCCTCCTCCTCCAACTGCTCGAGGGATCGGGTCGCGGCGTCGTGCTGGACGTCCGTCATCGAGGTCACTTCCTGTTCTGCTTCTTCGCGCGGTTCTTGCCCATGGGCTGCTGGCGCTGCGTCGTGGAGGGCTTCTGGGGCTCGGCATCGTCGGCGTCGGCCTTGGTCTCGACGACGAGCTTGCCCTTGCGGGCGAGACGCGCCTCGCGGGCCTTGGCGGCATCGCTGCCGGGCGTCGGCATGTTCCGGATGACGATGAACTGCTGGCCCATCGTCCAGAAGTTCGAGACGAGCCAGTAGAACATCACGCCGAGCGGGAACGCCACGCCCGAGAACGCGAAGACCAGGGGGAGCAGGTAGAGCAGGATGCGCTGCTGCCGGAACATCGGGCTCGCCTTGGTCTCGGGCGACATGTTCTTCGAGACGATCTGGAGCTGCGTGATGAACTGCGACGCGGTCATCAGGATGATCATCGTGACGGCCACGAACATGGTCGAGGCGCTGAACGGCTCGCCCGCCATCATCGCGTTCCACTCGCCGATGAAGGTCGAGTTCAGCGGGGCTCCGAGGAACGTCGCGTTCGAGAACGAGTCGGCGAGCGTCGGCGTCAGCACGCCCACGCCGCCGCGGTCCGCGTGGATCGACGCGTCGTTCAGCACCGAGAACAGGCCGAAGAAGATCGGCATCTGGAGCAGCAGCGGCAGGCACGAGGAGAGCGGGTTCGTGCCGGTGCGCTTGTAGAGCTCCATGGTCTCGCGCGACATCGCCTCGCGCGAGAACTGGTCCTTCTTGCCCTTGTACTTGTCCTGGATCTTCTTCAGCTGCGGCGCGACCTCGAGCATGCGGCGCTGGCTCTTGATCTGGCGGACGAAGATCGGGATGAGGGCCGCGCGCACCACGACGACGAGGCCGACGATGGCGAGCACCCACGTGATTCCCGCGTTCGGGTCCATCCCGAGGAAGGTCCACAGGGAGTGGAATGCGACGAGGATCAGCTCGATGGCCCATTTGATGGGCCATAGCAGTGTGCCGAAGATGTCCATGGGGGCGGGTCAGTCCTTCCGGGACGTGATGGGGGAGCGTTCGGGTGCGGCGAGGCGAGGCGAGGCGGATGCCACGGTGTCGCCCTGCGGGGTGTGGTGGCGGTGTCCGTGCGAATCCGCCGATGCGACCGGCGTGGTCGAGCCGACCCGCCGACGCCCGCTGCGGTCCGCGTGGCGACCCTTGGGGCCGGAAGAGCCGGCCCAGTCCGCCGGGATGACGAGGCCGACCCGTGTGACGTGGAATCGGCGCACGCGAGGCAGGGGCACGTCATCGATGCCGCCGGCCGACCACGGGTTGCACCGGACGATCCGCCACGCGGTGAGCGCCGATCCGACGACCAGGCCGCGGTGCTGCACCGCGCCGAGGCCGTAGGCCGAACAGGAGGGGTAGTACCGGCAGACGTCGCCGTAGAGCGGGGAGACCACGGCCCGATAGGCACGGATGAGCAGCACGCCCGCGTTGCGGGGCAGGAGCCAGACGAACCAGGCGAGGTTCTTCACGTCAGAGGTCTTCCGCTCGGGCGACAGTCGGTGCGGCGCCGCCCGTGCGGCGCCGAGCACCGCGCGATGCCAGCGCTTCGCCGAGCTCGTCGCGGAGCTCTGCGAAGCCGACTCCGGAGGCGGTGGGGAGCGCACGTACGACGACGTCGACGGCGGATGCCCCGCCGTCGACGAATTCGCGGCCGGCCGCCTTCAACCGCCGTCGAACGAGGTTCCGGCGGACGGCGGTGCCGACCTTCTTGGACACGATGAAGCCGAAGCGCGCGTCGGAGCCCGCCTCCCGCGAGCGGATGTAGCTCACGGTGTGGGCACCAGCGACCTTCGCACCACGGCGCACGATGAACCGGTAGTCATCGGCGCTCGTGATGCGGTTGGCTTTGGCGAGCACCGAGGAACTTACGCGGAGAGCTCGGTGCGGCCCTTGGTGCGGCGGGCCGAGAGGATCGCGCGACCGGCACGGGTCCGCATGCGAGCGCGGAAGCCGTGCTTCTTGGCGCGACGACGGTTGTTGGGCTGGAACGTACGCTTGCTCATCTTCTTCTCCGGCTGGGAAATTCCGCGCACGGACGCGTCACAGGTGCGCCGGCGGGGAGAACTCGGTGCCCGAAAGGGCTGCGGTCAACTGATTAAAACTACGGCTTGCGGATGCCGCGGTCAAACCGGGCGCACTGGGGAAACGACATTCTGCACCGATCCACAGGTTCACCGGAGGAGCGACACGCCGGGAGCGTCCGGGATCCCCCAGCGGGCATTTGTCGCAGCAGGTCCGATTCGCTAGCGTGTGACACCAGTTATCCCCAGCCTGCGCGGCGGAATCACGCGGTTCTCGCAAGTCTGCTCACAGGTGGTGGAGAACGTTGTGAACAGACGCCTTCGGGCCGCTCCACCGAATCGCTCGGGGGAGCGACGAGCGGCCGCCGAACGGTGCGACAGATTGCGGGGAGCGATGACGGAACAGCCCATCAGCGAGACGTGGGCGACGGTCCTCGAACGACTCTCCGACGACGCGGCGATCACGCCGATGCTGCAGGGCTTCCTGAACCTGGTCGAGCCGAAGGGCATCGCCGCGGGCACGTTCTACCTCGAGGTTCCGAACGACTTCACCGCGAGCATGCTGAACCAGCGGATGCGGGTGTCGCTCCTCTCCGCGATGAGCGCGATCGAGGCCCCGTCACCGGTCACCTCCTTCTACGTCGTGGTGAACCCCGAGCTCGAGGAGCTGCGCCCGGCCGATCCGGTCGCGAGCGGACCGATGGGGGGCCCGCCATCCGTCGGCGGAGGCGCACCGGGAATGGGCGGCGCGGGGATGTCCGGACAGTCGATGGGCCTCGACGAACCCCAGGCCGGGCCGCAACCGATCTTCGACAGCGGCAGCGGCAGCATCGACCGCCCCCGCGACGCGCGCCTGAACCCGAAGTACTCGTTCGACAGCTTCGTCATCGGCCAGTCCAACCGGTTCGCGCACGCCGCGGCGGTGGCCGTCGCGGAGGCGCCGGCGAAGGCCTACAACCCGTTGTTCATCTACGGCGACTCCGGCCTCGGCAAGACCCACCTGCTGCACGCGATCGGTCACTACGCGATGAGCCTCTACCCGGGCATCCGCGTACGCTACGTGAGTTCCGAGGAGTTCACCAACGACTTCATCAACTCGATCGCGAACAACCGCGGCTCGCTCTTCCAGCAGCGCTATCGCAACATCGACATCCTGCTGATCGACGACATCCAGTTCCTGCAGGGCAAGGCGGAGACGCAGGAGGCGTTCTTCCACACCTTCAACACGTTGCACGACCACAACAAGCAGGTCGTGATCACGAGCGACGTGCCGCCGAAGCACCTCACCGGCTTCGAGGACCGGATGCGCAGTCGCTTCGAGTGGGGTCTCATCACCGACGTCCAGGCGCCCGACCTCGAGACGCGCATCGCGATCCTCCGCAAGAAGGCGCAGAACGAGCACCTCCAGGTGCCCGACGACATCCTCGAGTACATGGCCTCGAAGGTCTCGAGCAACATCCGCGAACTCGAGGGCACGTTGATCCGGGTGACCGCCTTCGCGAGCCTGAACCGGACGCCGGTCGACATGCCGCTCGTGCAGACGGTCCTCAAGGACCTGATCACCGACGACACGGACAACGTGGTCGCGCCGGTCGACATCATCACCGCGACCGCCGACTACTTCAAGCTCACGGTCGACGACCTGTACGGTTCGAGCCGATCGCAGGCGGTCGCGACGGCGCGTCAGATCGCCATGTACCTGTGCCGCGAGCTGACCAGCCTCAGCCTGCCGAAGATCGGCCAGCTCTTCGGCAACCGCGACCACACCACGGTGATGTACGCCAACAAGAAGATCTCGGAGCTGATGAAGGAGCGCCGGTCGATCTACAACCAGGTGACCGAACTCACCGCCCGCATCAAGCAGACCGCCCGCTACCGCTGAGCCCGGTCGACGACGGATGCCGCGCTCGCGCGGCCGCTCGGCGCGCCCTCGAGCACCCTCCCGGGAGCCCGCCGACACGATTCCGCACAGGTGTGGAAAATCTGTGGATTGTTAACGAGCAACCGCGCCACCACTGTTGAGACGCGGCCTCGGCCTGTGCACAACTCCGAACACCGGTCGTCGACGAACGATGCCGCTCCCCTCGGTTTCCACACGCCGTGCACAGCCCTGACGGCCTCGCATCGGCGTGATCATGCGGATCTCCGAACGCCATCCACAGTTTCCACACCGGTTAACACCGTTAAGAGATATCTGGATTAACCCACGGCGTTCGGCAACCTGGGATCGGGCGGGTTCGGCGCGCACTCGAGGCACGGGAAATCACCGCGCCGGAAACAGGCGTCCGGATAGCATGGGACCCACCCAGCACCTCCACGACGGGAGAACCGTGAAGTTCCAGGTCAATCGCGACGTCTTCAGTGAGGCCGTGTCGTTCGCCGTCAAGCTGCTGCCGCAGCGCACGACCCTCCCGATCCTCTCCGGCGTGCTGATCCAGGCCGAGGGCGACGGACTGGTCCTCTCCTCCTTCGACTACGAGGTTTCATCACGGACCGAGATCCAGGCCGACGTCGAGGAGCCGGGCACCGTGCTCGTGTCCGGCCGGCTCCTCGCCGAGATCGCCGGGCGCCTTCCGAACGCGCCCGTGCGGGTGTCCACCGAGGAATCGCGCATCTCCGTGACCTGCGGGTCCGCGAGCTTCACGCTGCTGTCGATGCCCGTCGAGGAGTACCCGTCGATCCCCGAGATCGGCGAGCAGACCGGCGTGGTCCCGGCCGAGGAGTTCGCATCGGCCGTGGCGCAGGTCGCGGTCGCGGCATCCCGCGACGACGTCACCCCCGTCATCACCGGCGTCCAGCTCGAGGTCCGCGAGACGAACCTGAGCCTCGTCGCCACCGACCGCTACCGTGTCGCGATCCGCGAGATCGAGTGGGACGGCGGCGGGGTCGCGGGCGAGTCCGACACGACGACGGCCCTGGTGCCCGCCCGCACGCTGCAGGAGGTCGGCAAGACGTTCGGCCACTCGGGCACCATCTCGGTCGCGATCACGAGTCGAGACGATCGCGAGCTCATCGCGTTCTCGGCCGACCGGAAGACGGTCACCAGCCTGCTCATCAAGGGCAACTTCCCGCCCGTCCGCCGGCTGTTCCCCGAGACGGTCGACAACTACGCGGTGATGAACACCGCCGAGCTCATCGAGGCGACCCGTCGCGTCGCGCTCGTGCTCGAGCGCGAGGCCGCGCTCCGCTATTCCTTCACGGCCGACGGCCTCACCCTCGAGGCGATCGGCAGCGAGCAGGCCCAGGCGTCCGAGTCCATCGACGCGATCCTCACCGGAGACGACACGGTCGTCTCGCTGAAGCCGCAGTTCCTCCTCGACGGCCTGCAGGCGGTGCCGAGCGAGTTCGTGCGGATCTCCTTCACCAAGACCGAGAACCCGAACAAGCCGGGGCCGGTGCTGATCACGAGCCAGACGTCGCGTGAACAGGCGGGCGCCGACAGCTATCGCTACCTGCTGCAGCCGAACCTGCTGCTGCGGTAGCCCGGCACCCCGTGCCGCGATGTCGGCGCGGGCGGGTACCGTGGGGGTTCGCAGGAAGGGAGCCGCACCGTGCACGTCGCGAGGCTCTCGCTCACCGACTTCCGCAACTACCGATCGGCCGAGCTGTCGTTCGAGCGGGGCGCCACGGTCATCGTCGGGCGCAACGGCCAGGGCAAGACCAACCTCGTCGAGGCGATCGGCTATCTCGCCACGCTCGGCTCGCATCGCGTCTCGAGCGACCAGGCGCTGATCCGGTCGGGGGCGGATGCCGCGATCATCCGCGCGCTCCTCTCGACCGGGGAGCGCGAGGTCCTGCTCGAGCTGCAGCTCAACCGGCAGGGTGCGAATCGCGCGCAGGTGAACCGAGGAGCCGCGAAACCGCGCGACCTGCCGCGCTACGCGCACACGGTGCTCTTCGCGCCGGAGGACCTCGCGATCGTGCGGGGTGAACCGTCGGTGCGGCGCAGGGTGCTCGACGGACTGCTCGTGCAGCGCACCCCGCGCCTCGCGGGCGTCATGGCCGACTACGACCGCGTGCTCAAGCAGCGCAACTCGCTCCTGAAGAGCGCCCGCGCGCGCGGTCTCGCCGCGTCGCAGCTGACGACGCTCGACATCTGGGACGAACGGCTCGTCGAGCTCGGCGCCGAACTCATCGATCGTCGCGAGGAACTGGTGGCCGACCTCCGGGAGCCGCTCGCGGCCGCGTACCGGTCGATCGTCGACGACGACCACCGCCCCGAGCTGCAGTCTGTCCTCTCGATCGACGGCGCCGACCCAGACGACGAGCCGTCGGATGCGGCATCCGCGACCGGCACGGCCGTCGCCGAGTCCGAGACGCCGGGCCGGCCGTCCACGGCCGAACGCTTCGCATCGGCACTCGGGTCGCTCCGTCGCAGGGAACTCGAGCGCGGCGTCACGCTGGCCGGCCCGCACCGCGACGACGTCCTCCTCCTGCTCAACGACCTGCCGGCGAAGGGGTATGCGAGCCACGGCGAGTCCTGGTCGTTCGCGCTCGCGCTGCGGCTCGCCTCGGCAGAGCTCCTCCGCCGCGACTCGACGACCGGCGACCCCGTGCTCGTGCTCGACGACGTGTTCGCCGAACTCGACCGCATGCGGCGGGAGCGGTTGGCCGCCGCGGTCGGCGGCTACGAGCAGGTGCTCATCACCGCCGCCGTGATCGAGGACGTGCCGGAACCGCTCTCGAGGCGCGTCATCCGGATCGCGGCCGGCGCGGTCATCGACGACGCCGGAGCCCTCGTCGACGCCGAGCCGTCCGGTGCACCCCTGCCCTCGGAGGCACCCGGTGTCTGAGGCCGCCCGCACGTACCAGCACTTCCGCGAGATCTTCGGCGGGGAGCCGAGGGGCCGGCCGGGGCGTGCGCGCGTGCGCACGCGCGAGGTCGAGGGCAGCGAGCCGTTCACGCCGGGCCGCGACCCGAAGCCGCTCGGTGCCGCGATCGATGCCCTGACGGCCCAGCTCGGGTGGACCGGCGCGCTCTCGCAGCAGGAGCTCCTCTCCGCGTGGCCCGAGATCGCCGGAGAGGACATCGCCCGCCACTCCGAGCCCATCGCGATCGAGGGGGGCGTGCTCCAGGTCCGTTGCGAGTCGACGGCGTGGGCGACCCAGCTCCGGATGATGCGCGAGGAGCTCATCCGCGCGATCCTCGAGCGGCATCCCCGCGCAGGCGTCGACACCATCCGTTTCCAAGGGCCGGATGCCCCCACCTGGAAAAGGGGTCCCAGATCGGTTCCAGGGCGCGGTCCGCGCGACACCTACGGCTGACAGGGCAAAATCGGTCACTTGCGCTCTCTCGGGGCCGCAGATCGGCGCGGAGCGCGTTGGAGGGCCCCTCTTGTTGATAGGATCAAGGGTCGCCAGAACGACGGTTTGGAGCCCGATTCACCCATGACAGCGGAACCGACGAAGGCCCAGCAGACGCCGGAATACGGCGCCGACGCGATCCAGGTTCTCGAGGGCCTCGAAGCGGTCCGCAAGCGGCCGGGCATGTACATCGGCTCGACGGGTCCGCGCGGCCTGCACCACCTGGTGTACGAGATCGTCGACAACTCGGTGGACGAGGCGCTCGCGGGCTACTGCGACACCATCGACGTCACGATCCTCGCCGACGGCGCGGTGCGCGTCGTCGACAACGGCCGCGGCATCCCGGTCGACATCCACAAGACCGAAGGCCGTTCGACGGTCGAGGTGGTGCTCACGGTGCTGCACGCCGGCGGCAAGTTCGGCGGCGGCGGGTACGCGGTCTCCGGCGGCCTGCACGGCGTCGGCTCCTCGGTGGTGAACGCGCTCTCCACGCGCCTCGAGGTCGAGGTCAAGCGGCAGGGCCACGTGTACCGCCAGTCGTACGCAGTCGGCGTCCCCGACGCGCCGCTCGCGAAGGGCGAGACGACGGAGGCCACGGGCACGGCCATCACCTTCTGGCCCAGCGAGGAGATCTTCGAGACCGTCGAGTTCGACTACGAGACCCTCCGGGCCCGCTTCCAGCAGTACGCGTTCCTCAACAAGGGACTGCGCATCAACCTGACCGACCTCCGCGACGTCTCGCAGATCTCCGACGGAGAAGAGGACGAGCAGGGTCACCGCCACGACAGCTTCCTCTACGAGCGCGGCCTCGTCGACTACGTCGAGTACCTCAACCGCTCGAAGAAGACCGACCTCGTCAACGACGAGATCATCTCGTTCGAGGCGGAGGACACCGAGCGGCACATCGCGCTCGAGGTCGCCATGCAGTGGACCACCGCGTACAACGAGTCGGTGCACACGTACGCGAACACGATCAACACCCACGAGGGCGGTACGCACGAAGAGGGCTTCCGCGCTGCGCTCACGACCCTGGTCAACAAGTACGCGCGCGAGAAGGGCCTCCTGAAGGAGAAGGACGCGAACTTCTCGGGCGAGGACGTGCGCGAGGGCCTCACCGCCGTCATCTCGGTCAAGCTCTCCGAGCCGCAGTTCGAGGGCCAGACGAAGACGAAGCTCGGCAACACCGAGGCGAAGTCGTACGTGCAGCGCGTGACGAGCGAGCAGCTCGGCGACTGGTTCGACCGCAACCCGAACCAGGCGAAGGAGGTCATCCGCAAGGCGCTGCAGGCCGCGACCGCGCGCCTCGCCGCCCGCAAGGCGCGCGAGGCCACGCGCCGCAAGGGCCTGCTCGAGTCGGGCGGCATGCCGGGCAAGCTCAAGGACTGCCAGTCCAAGGACCCGTCGATCTCCGAGATCTTCATCGTCGAGGGCGACTCGGCCGGCGGCTCGGCGGTCCAGGGTCGCAACCCCGAGACGCAGGCGATCCTGCCGATCCGCGGCAAGATCCTCAACGTGGAACGCGCGCGCCTCGACCGGGCGCTCGCCAACGCCGAGGTCCAGGCGATGATCACGGCGTTCGGCGCCGGCCTCGGCGAGGACTTCGACCCCGAGAAGGTCCGGTACCACAAGATCGTGCTCATGGCCGATGCGGATGTCGACGGCCAGCACATCACGACCCTGCTGCTCACGCTGCTCTTCCGCTACATGCGTCCGCTGATCGAGCTCGGCTACGTTTACCTCGCGCAGCCGCCGCTGTACCGCATCAAGTGGTCGAACGCCGACCACGAGTACGTGTTCTCCGACCGCGAGCGCGACGCGCTCCTCGCCGACGGCCTCGCCTCGGGCAAGCGGATCCCGAAGGACAACTCGGTGCAGCGCTACAAGGGCCTCGGCGAGATGAACCACCAGGAACTGTGGGACACGACCATGAACCCGGAGAGCCGCACGCTGCTCCAGGTCACCATGGACGACGCGGCTGCGGCGGACGAGATCTTCTCGACCCTGATGGGCGACGACGTGGAGTCGCGCCGCAGCTTCATCCAGAAGAACGCGAAGGACGTGCGCTTCCTTGACATCTGACATCGTGAACCCCGGCGACGACGAGAACGGCACCGGCCCCGGCATCCACGGTCGCATCGACCAGGTCGACCTGCAGCTCGAGATGCAGCGGTCGTACCTCGACTACGCGATGAGCGTCATCGTCGGGCGCGCCCTGCCCGATGTGCGCGACGGCCTGAAGCCCGTGCACCGCCGCGTCATCTACGCGATGTACGACGGCGGGTACCGGCCCGACAGGGCGTTCTCGAAGTGCTCGCGCGTCGTCGGCGACGTCATGGGACAGTTCCACCCGCACGGCGACTCCGCGATCTACGACGCCCTCGTGCGCCTCGTGCAGCCGTGGTCGATGCGGTATCCGCTCGCGCTCGGCCAGGGCAACTTCGGCTCGCCCGGCAACGACGGCGCCGCGGCGCCGCGATACACCGAGACCAAGATGGCCCCGCTCGCGCTCGAGATGGTGCGCGACATCGACGAGGACACCGTCGACTTCGGCGACAACTACGACGGTCGCACGCAGGAACCGACGATCCTGCCGGCGCGGTTCCCGAACCTGCTCGTCAACGGCTCGGTCGGCATCGCGGTCGGCATGGCGACGAACATCCCGCCGCACAACCTCCGCGAGGTGGCATCCGGCGCCCAGTGGTACCTCGAGCACCCGGATGCCACGCGCGAGGAACTGCAGGAGGCGCTGATCCAGCGCATCAAGGGCCCGGACTTCCCGACCGGCGCGCAGATCCTCGGCACCAGGGGCATCCTCGACGCCTACCGCACGGGTCGCGGGTCGATCACCATGCGCGCGGTCGTGAACGTCGAGGAGATCCAGGGCCGTACCTGCCTCGTCATCACCGAGCTGCCGTACCAGGTGAACCCCGACAACCTCGCGATCAAGATCGCCGACCTGGTCAAGGACGGCAAGCTCGGCGGCATCGCCGACATCCGCGACGAATCGTCGGGCCGGACCGGCCAGCGGCTCGTGATCGTGCTGAAGCGCGACGCGGTCGCCAAGGTCGTGCTGAACAACCTGTACAAGCACACCCAGCTGCAGGACAACTTCGGCGCCAACATGCTCGCGATCGTCGACGGCGTGCCTCGGACCCTGCCGATCGACGGGTTCATCGCCTACTGGGTCGACCACCAGATCGAGGTCATCGTCCGGCGCACCCGCTTCCGCCTGAACAAGGCCGAGGCCGACGCGCACATCCAGCGCGGGTACGTGAAGGCCCTCGACATGCTCGACGAGGTCATCGCGCTCATCCGCCGTTCGCCCGACGTCGAGCAGGCGCGCATCGGCCTGATGGAGCTGCTCGGGGTCGACCAGCTGCAGGCCGACGCGATCCTCACCATGCAACTGCGTCGCCTCGCGGCGCTCGAGCGTCAGAAGATCATCGACCGCCTCGCCGAGCTCGAGCGTGAGATCGCCGAGTACCAGGCGATCCTCGCCGACGAGTCGCGTCAGCGCGCCATCGTCTCGGAGGAGCTCGCGGAGATCGTCGACCGGTACGGAGACGAGCGCCGCACGCACATCCTGCACGGCTTCGACGGCGACATGTCGATGGAGGACCTGATCCCGGAGGAGGAGATGGTCGTCACCGTCACGCGCGGCGGCTACGTCAAGCGCACCCGCAGCGACAACTACCGGTCGCAGCACCGCGGCGGCAAGGGCGTGAAGGGCGCCCAGCTCCGGGCGGATGACGTCGTCGACCACTTCTTCGTCACGACGACGCACCACTGGCTGTTGTTCTTCACCAACCAGGGTCGGGTCTACCGCGCGAAGACGTACGAGATCCAGGAGGGCGGTCGCGACGCGAAGGGCCAGCACGTCGCCAACCTGCTCGAGCTGCAGCCCGACGAGCAGATCGCCCAGATCCTCGACATCCGCGACTACGAGGTCGCGACCTACCTCGTGCTCGCCACCCGTGACGGCCTGGTGAAGAAGACCGAGCTCACCGCCTACGACACCAACCGTTCCCGCGGCGTCATCGCGATCAACCTCCGCGAGGGCGACGAGCTCGTCTCGGCCATGCTCGTCGACGAGCACGATGAGATCCTCCTCGTTTCGAGGAAGGGCATGTCGCTCCGATTCGAGGCGACGGATGACGCGCTCCGCCCGATGGGCCGCTCGACCTCGGGCGTCAAGGGCATGAGCTTCCGTTCGGGCGACGAGCTGCTCGCGGCATCCGTCGTGCCCCATTCGAACGGCGATGCCGGGGCGGATGCGCCGGCGGACGACTCGGGGCAGAAGCAGAGCGCGGCGAACACGTACGTCTTCGTCGTGACCGAGGGCGGGTACGCCAAGCGCACCCGGATCGAGGAGTACCGCAAGCAGCAGCGCGGCGGACTCGGCATCAAGGTGGCCAAGCTGAGCGACGATCGCGGCGACCTCGCGGGCGCTCTGACGGTCGCGCGAGAGGACGAGGTCCTCGTGGTTCTTGCCAGCGGCAAGGTGGTACGCTCTGACGTCGCCGAGGTCCCCGCCAAGGGCAGGGACACGATGGGCGTCGTGTTCGCGAAGTTCGTCGCGGACGATCGCATCATCGCGATCGCGAAGAATTCCGAGCGGAACCTGGTGGAAGAGGCCGCTGAGTCCGAAGCGGCGGAGACCGCGGGAGAGGAGTGAGCGTCATGAGCAGTGTCGCCGAGAAACTTGCCGGCAAGTCCAACCGGAAGCCCCCGGCCAAGCAGGTGCGCCTGCGCCTGGTGTACATCGACTTCTGGTCTGCGGTGAAGCTGTCCTTCCTCGTGGCCGTGTGCCTCTCCGTGGTGAACATCGTCGCGACGTTCCTCGTCTTCACGATCGTCCAGTCGACCGGCCTCTTCGAGAACCTGAACAGCCTGGTCCAGGATGTCGCCGGCGCGGGCACCGACCTGCGCTCCATCCTGTCGGTCGGCAACGTCATGGGCTTCGCCGTCGTGGCATCGCTCCTGAACCTCGTCGTGACGACCGCGCTGGGCGCGGTCGTGGCCGTGCTGTACAACCTCAGCGTCAAGATCACGGGCGGCATCCTCGTCGGTTTCACCAACAACTGACGCCGTCCTCGGCTCGATTCGGAGATTCGCACCCCTTCGGGTAGTCTTTCCTTCGGCCGAAATTCGGGGATATAGCTCAGGCGGTTAGAGCGCTTCGCTGATAACGAAGAGGTCCGAGGTTCAAGTCCTCGTATCCCCACTCCACAACTCCACAACCGGATGCCCCAGGGCATCCGCCACGGGGCCTTAGCTCAGTTGGTAGAGCGCCTGCTTTGCAAGCAGGATGTCAGGAGTTCGAATCTCCTAGGCTCCACAGTCCCATCGCCTCGCGTCCCGCCGGCGCTCCTGCGCCAGACTGGGGGAGTGGCCCCTCGCCAAGATCGCCGGATCGACGAGCTCGCATCGCGCCTTCGCGCCTCCGGCAGCGTCTTCGCCGAAGACGAGGCGGCGATCCTCGTCGAGGCGGCGAGGGATGACGCCGAGCTCGAGCAGCTCGTACGTCGCCGTGTCGCCGGAGAGCCGATCGAACCGCTCGTCGGATGGGTTCGCTTCGGGTCGCTCCGGCTGAGCGTCGGCCCCGGCGTCTTCGTGCCGCGCCAGCGCAGCCTTCGCCTCGCGCGCCTCGCGGTCCGGCGCGTCCGCGCGACCCGCGCACCCGTGATGCTCGAGGCGTACTGCGGCGTCGCGCCGCTCGCCGCCATGGTCGCGGCCTCCGTACCAGGCGCCGAGGTGCACGCGGCCGATCGCGACCCGGTCGCGCTGGCCCTGGCCGGGCGGAACCTGCCGCAGGGTGCTCGCGTGCACCTCGCCGACGCGCTCGACGGGGTTCCCGCCCGGCTGCGAGGGAGGCTGACGACGATCGCGGCGGTCCCGCCGTACGTGCCCGAGGGCGAGCTCGACCTGATGCCGCGCGAGGCGCGCGATCACGAGCCGGCGAGCGCCCTCGTCGGCGGCGGTGCGGACGGGCTCGGCCACGTGCGCCGGCTGATCGCCGACGCCCGTCCATGGCTCGCGGCGGGCGGGCAGGTGCTCCTCGAACTGCACGCCGGCCAACTGCCCGTCGCGGCAGGCGAGGGACGCGCCTCCGGCTGGCTGGCGAGGCAGCACCCGCCGACGGCGTCGAGGACGGGAGTGCTCGAGCTCATCGCCGGGTAATACAGTGGCGGCATGGACATCCGCATCGCCGCGTACGGGGTCATCATCCGGAACGGCGAGATCCTGCTCTCCCATTGGCACGAGCACGGCCGGTCCGCGTGGACGCTGCCGGGCGGCGGGATCGAGGGGGCGGAGCATCCGCTCGAGGCGGCCAAGCGCGAGATCCGCGAGGAGACCGGCTACGACGCCGAGATCGACCGGCTGCTCGGCATCGACACCATGATCGTGCCGGCGGCGAAGCGGCACCACGGCTCGGCGCCGCTGTACGCCATGCGGATCGTGTACCGCGCGCACGTCGTCGGCGGGCGGCTGCAGCACGAGGTCGGGGGCTCGAGCGATGAGGCCAGGTGGGTCCCGCTCGACGAGGTCGACTCGCTCACGCGCGTGAGCCTGCTCGAGATCGCGCTGCGCATGAATGCGGACGAGCCGGCTGACGGCGCGCCGTCGCGCGCCTGAGGGACGCCCACGCCGGAGACGGGCGACGGTCCCGCCCGGCGAGCGGACGGGACCGTCGTGATCGGTCCGGATGCGGCGTTCATGGTGATCAGAACGTCCGGGCCACGAGCGCGAGGGTGCTGAAGTTCGCGTCGCGGAGTCGGTCGGCCTCGCGCTGGAGTCCGGCCGTGCGCGCGAGGTCGTCGGCGCGGGTGCGCTCGGAGCGGGCGCGTCGCGCCTCGGCGGCGCGGCTCCAGGCGAGCAGTGCGAGCCCGGTGCGTCGTGCGACGCGCTCCTGCAGGCGGCCGCTTCCGGCCGCCACCTGTTGCGCGGTCGAACGGGTTGCGGTGAGTGTGGTGTTCACGGTGTGTTCCTTCATCGGATGGGACGGTGGCGCGCGCGGGTGCGACGCGCCGGGAGGTGACGTGTGCGGGCTCCCGGGACGCGCGCCGCGGCATCCGTCGCCCGATGGCGGGCTCACGGCACGAGGGCACGAGTGGCGGGAGAGGCTCGGCGATCCGTCGGATCGGGATGCCGGGGGACGGACGTCGCCCGCGATGCGGGCGTGCTCGTCAGGCGGTGGACCTGCTTTGTGCGGTCAGCGCCGGAGGGCGCGAGCTAGCAGGCCGCGAACGGAGCGCCGAGGAAGGCGACCGCGCGGATGGGCGACTGGATTCGCTGCATCATCATGGGGTCTCGCCTCCTCTCCTGGGCCGTGGCCGACCGTGGTGGTCGAACCGAGTCACGACCATAGCGTCGTTCGCTCCTCACACGCAAGAGGATTCCGGGAATCCGTCCGAAATCAGTGTCAGCACTGAACGCGCGGGGTGGTCGCAGACGACGACGGCCCCCCATCCACTTGTGGATGGGGGGCCGTCGGGAAACCGTGGGGTCAGATGACGGGCGACGGTGCGGCACCCGAGTCGGATGCCGTGGCCGGCTCCTCGTCGGCGACCCAGAGCTCGTCATCGGCACGGAACGTCTGCCAGACCGCGTACGCGACGCCGGCCGCCGCGATGACGCCGGCACCGATCGCGAGGTACGTGCCCACGCCCGGCCCCTGCTTGCGCTTCACCTCCGCCGCGGCACGCGGCGAGACGCGCTCGAGCGCCCGGCGGACGCGCGTGTCGTTGGCGATGTCGCCGATCGACAGCAACGAGCCGAGCGCACTGCCGATCGACCGCTCGACCTGGTCGCCCGCGGTCCGCGCATAGCTCCGAGCCTGGTCGAAACCCGGCCGGACATAGGTCTGGTAGCCCGTGCGCACCCGCGGAACGACCTCCTCCTGCGTGAGCAGGTTGACCTGGCGGCTCGCCTCCCGGGCGATCTTGCTCGCGTGATCCAGCACGTCCTGCTGGTTCCCCCACAGATCCCCTGCACTGCTGCGCAGTCGCTTGAGTTCCTTCCGGCGCTTGCGTGACAGGCTCATCTCGACCTCCATCGTTGTGCAGCGAACTCCTCCATCCTGCCACCGAACCGGCTGGATGTGGGTGGAAAGGGCGGGGGTTGCCAGTCTCGTGCCGAATCGTGCATGAGAGAATCGTCGGTATGCCGAATCCCACCGCAGTCGCGACGATCACCACCAACCACGGCGACATCAAGGTCGACCTCTACGGGAACCACGCACCGAAGACGGTGAAGAACTTCGTCGGCCTCGCGACCGGCGAGATCGAGTGGACCCACCCCGGTACGGGACAGACCACCACCGACCCCCTGTACGACGGCGTCGTGTTCCACCGCATCATCCCCGGCTTCATGATCCAGGGCGGCGATCCGCTCGGCCAGGGCATCGGCGGACCGGGCTACCGCTTCGACGACGAGATCCACCCCGAGCTCGACTTCACCGAGCCCTACGTCCTCGCCATGGCCAACGCCGGCATCCAGGGCGGGAAGGGCACCAACGGGTCGCAGTTCTTCATCACGGTCGGCCCGACCACGTGG
This sequence comes from Agromyces binzhouensis, assembly GCF_042672355.1. NCBI lineage: Bacteria > Bacillati > Actinomycetota > Actinomycetes > Micrococcales > Microbacteriaceae > Agromyces > Agromyces binzhouensis. The sequence goes on from NZ_JBHXVJ010000001.1 coordinate 428,455, forward strand.
CTGCAGGGCAAGCACACCATCTTCGGCAAGGTGACGGATGCCGCGAGCCAGGCGGTCGTCGAGAAGCTCGCCTCGGTCCCGACCGACGGCCGGGACCGTCCGCTCGACGACGTCGTGATCGAGAAGATCACCGTCGAGCAGGCCTGAGCCCCACCCCGGTGAGCGACCCGGCGCCCGAGCGCGCGAGCACCTGCTATCGGCACCCCGATCGGCAGAGCTTCGTGCTGTGCCAGCGCTGCGGTCGCACCATCTGCGGGGAGTGCCAGACCCCCGCTCCGGTCGGCGTGATCTGCCCGGAATGCATGCGCGAGCAGCGCGCGTCGGCACCGCGGACCAAGCCCGCGGTGCTGACGCGCGCCCGCGCTGCGGCGGGCCGCGGCGCACCGGTGGTGACGTATTCCATCATCGGCATCACCCTCGCGGTGTACCTCCTGCAGCTCATCCCCGGGCTCGCGATCACCGACCGTCTCCTCTACGCGGGCGTCTACTCGCTGCCGTTCAACTTCGAGCCGTGGCGCATGATCACGTCGATGCTCGTGCACTCGACGAACCTGATCTTCCACGTCGCGCTCAACATGTACACGCTGTGGATCTTCGGGCAGCTCCTCGAGAACGTGCTCGGGCGCTGGCGGTTCCTCTCGCTCTACCTGATCTCCGGACTCGGCGGCTCGGTCGCCGTCCTGTGGCTCTCCGATCCGCGGACCGGCGTCGTCGGCGCATCGGGCGCGATCTTCGGTCTCATGGGCGCCTTCCTCGTGATCCAGCGCCGGCTCGGCGGCAACGCGACGCAACTGCTGATCCTCGTCGGCATCAACCTGGTGATCGGGTTCGTCCCGGGCTTCAGAATCGCCTGGCAGGCGCACCTGGGAGGCCTCGTCGTGGGCGCGCTCGTCGGCTTGATCTACGTCGAGACCCGCAAGCGCGACCAGCGCACCCTGCAGGTGGTCCTGCTCGCCGCGCTCGTGCTCGTGCTGCTGATCCTCAGCCTGAGGTACTTCTTCTTCCCGGTCTTCTGAGGCCGTCGCGGGCCCCTCGGATCTGCCGCGAGCGTCGCCATGTGAGCGACCGATCCCGGTTATCCACAACGCTGTCCACAGTTGGGGAGAGTTACACCGGTGTGATTCCGCACGATGTCCGGAATTCCGGGCTTTCCGAGTTTCCACAGGGTGTGGACGGTGTGGAGAACCCTGTGGAAGATGTGGATAACACTGTGCAGAGATGGGGAAAGCGGGGCGGATGCCGCAGCATCCGCCCCGCTTCGAGGTCGTTCAGGCCGGCGTCAGCGCCAGCGTGTGGTCATGAGGAAGCCGATGAAGGCGATGCCGAACCCGACGAGGATGTTCCACGAACCGAGCGCGGCCACCGGCAGCGCACCCTGGCTCACGTAGAAGAGGATGATCCAGACGAGGCCGAGCAGCATGAAGCCGAACATCACGGGCTTGAACCAGACGGGATTCGGCGCGTCCTCGCCGCTCGGCTGCTCCGCGCGCGCGGGCTTCGAAGAATTGGTGCGTGCCATGCGGGAGATTCTACTGCACCGGATTCCGCCTCCGATCCGAGCTGGAGTCGGCCGGCAATAGACTCGCGCACATGTCGAGGAGTGCCGCGCCGCCCGCGCGGGCTGGGGCCCCACCGAACCCGCGGCGGCGGACGAGCGTCATCGGCGTGCTCGGCGAGCTCCTCCTGACGGCGGGAGCGCTCGTGCTGCTGTTCCTCGGCTGGCAACTGTGGTGGAACGACGCGATCACCGGGGCGCAGCAGTCCGCAGCGGCATCCGAGCTGTCGGTCGCCTGGCAGGAGCAGACCCGCACGCACGGGGACGGCACGGGCGGCGAAGGCGAGCGCGACGGGGCCGAGGGTGTCGTCGCCGAACCGCCGGTCGACGCCGACGTGCGCCCCTACGGCGAGGCGTTCGCCGTCATGTACGTCCCCCGATTCGGCGACGACTCGCAGCGGACCGTCGCCGAGGGAACCGGGCTCGACGTGCTCAACGACGTCGACACCGGAGTCGGCCACTACGAGGGCACCCAGATGCCGGGCGCGACCGGCAACTTCGCGATCGCCGCGCACCGCAGCGCCTACGGAGGGGGGATGCACGAGATCGACCGGCTCCGGCTCGGTGACGGCATCTTCATCCAGACCGCCGACGCCTGGTACACCTATCGGTTCCGCGACCTCGAGTACGTCACGCCCGACACCGTCGGGGTGCTCGCACCGGTGCCGCACCATCCCGGACTCGCACCGGCCGACCGCATCATCACGCTCACGAGCTGCAACCCGCTGTACTCGACGGCCGAGCGCATCATCGCCTACGGCGTGCTCGAGTCCTGGCGTCCCGCCTCGGCGGGCCCGCCCGACGAGATCGCGGCCGACGTCGCGGAATGGGGGCGATGAGCGTGTACGCGGCCTTGTGGCGTATCCTGCCGGGACCGGCCTGGTTCCGCGTCATCCTCGTGCTGGCCATCCTCGCCGGCGTGATCTTCGTCCTCTTCACCTGGGTATTCCCCTGGGTGGATGGGATCGTGAACCCAATCGACGTCACGGTGGAGCAATGACCCGGATCCTCGTCATCGACAACTACGACAGCTTCGTGTACACCCTCAACGGGTACCTGCAGGAGCTCGGCGCCGAGACCGAGGTCGTCCGCAACGACGACATCGCGGTCGAGGACGTCGCCGACCGCATCGCGGAGTACGACGCGGTGCTCATCTCGCCCGGCCCGGGCAAGCCCGCCGATGCCGGCGTCTCGATCCCCGTCGTCGAGGCCGCACTCGCGTCGGGTCAGCCGATCCTCGGCGTGTGCCTCGGCCACCAGGCGATCGCCGAGGCGTTCGGCGCCGTCGTGACCAACGCCGAAGAGCTCATGCACGGCAAGACGTCGAAGGTCGTGCACGACGACAGCCCCTTCTACGAGGGCGTCCCGCAGCACTTCACCGCGACGCGGTACCACTCCCTCGCGGTCGTCGACGGCACCGTGCCCGACGAGCTCGTCGTCACCAGCCGAACCGAGGGCGGGGTCATCATGGGGCTCCGGCACGCGACCGCGCCGATCCTCGGCGTGCAGTTCCATCCGGAGTCCGTGCTCACCGAGGGCGGCTACAAGATGCTCGGCAACTGGCTCGCGATCGCCGGACTGCCCGAGGCGCGCGAGCGCGCGCAGTCGCTCAACCCGCTCGTGCGGGCGAGCTGATCGCTCAGCCCGCGCAGTAGACGAGCTCGACCGCCGACTTCTGCGGCACGTCTCCCGGAGCAGGTGACTGCCGGATGACGGGCGACCCCGGCTGCGACGCGCAACTGGCATCGGGCACTGGCGTGGGCGTCAACTGCAGCGACGACGTGCCGAGGTACGAGGATGCGGCCTGCAACGACTGCCCGGTCAGGTCGGGCAGCGTCACGTTCCCCGACGAGATCGTGAAGTTCACGGTGCTGCCCTGATCCACCGACGACCCGCCCTCCGGGGCCGTCGAGATGACGACCCCGGCGCCCAAGGTGGGCGAGTTCTGCCGCGTCTCGGAGCCCGGGGCGAGTCCCGCATCGGTGATCGCGGTCTTCGCCTGCTCGAGCTGCATGTTGACCACGTCGGGAACCGAGACCGCCTCGCGACCGGTGGACACGAACACGCTGACCGGCGTCCCGGTGTCCACGATCTCTCCGGCAGCCGGTTCCGTCTCGATGACCTGGCCGGCGGGCACCGTGTCGCTCACGCGATCCATCCGGGTGGGCGGCAGGGTGAGCGCCTGGAGCTCGTTGGCCGCCTCCTCCCACGTCGAACCGCTCAACTGCGGGACCTCCCGCGCGTTGGACGGCAGCGTGTCGCTCGGCTGGAGGTTGAACGCCCAGTACATGACGGCGACGACGATGACGACGACCGCGATGATGCCGGACCAGATCCAGATCGCCGGCGGACGTCGCTGCGTCCGCGTCATGGTGTCGTCCTCGGTGAGCTGGCGCAGCGCCAGCTCGGACGTGGACAGCGAGCCCGTGGGCGTCCCGAAGAACAGCGCCGTCTCGTCGGTCTTCTTCGGCACCGGGATCCGGCCGGATGCCGCGGCTTCGACGTCGGCGCGGAACTCGGCGGCGGTCTGGTACCGGGTCGTGCGGTCCTTCGCGAGGGCGTGCATGACCACCGCGTCGAGGGCAGGCGAGACCTTCGGGTTGATCACGCTCGGCTTGACCGGCCGCTCGCTGACGTGCTGGTACGCCACTGCGACCGGCGTGTCGCCCCGGAAGGGCGGCCGACCGGTGAGCAGCTCGAACAGGACCACACCCGTGCTGTACAGGTCGGTGCGCGCATCGACGGTCTCGCCCTTGGCCTGCTCCGGCGAGAAGTAGGAGGCGGTGCCGAGGATCGCCGTGGTCTGCGCGACGGTCGTCGCCGAGTCGGACACGGCCCGCGCGATGCCGAAGTCCATGACCTTGACCTGGCCGCCGGTGGTGATCATTATGTTGCCCGGCTTGATGTCGCGGTGCACGACGCCGGCGCGGTGCGAGTACTCCAGTGCCGTCAGCACCCCGTCGATCACCCGGGCCGCGGCGGCCGGGTCGAGCGGCCCGTCGTGGATGATGTCCTTCAACAGGCGGCCCTCGACGTACTCCATCACGATGAAGGGCAGCTGCACTTCGTGGCCGGACGAGTCGAGCACCGTCTCCTCGCCGGCGTCGAAGACGCGGACGATCGTCGGGTGCGCCATCCGCGCGGCCGACTGGGCCTCCTGCCGGAACCGCATCCGGAACGCCGGATCGGTGGCGAGCTGGGGCTTCAGGAGCTTGATCGCCACCTGACGGCCGAGACGGCTGTCGGTGCCCACGTGAACGTCGGACATGCCACCGCGCCCGATGAGCGCACCCACGCGGTATCGACCCGCGAGCATGCGATCGTCATCGTTCACGGTGTCTCCGTTCGTGTAGGGCTCGTTCCGGGGAGGCTAGGGCTGGATCGTCACGGGGGCGGCGGGCGAGAACGGCGAGTCGAGCTGGCCGCAGAAGTAGCGGTACGTGACCTCGAAGTCCTGGCTGCCGGCCTGCACGTTGACGCTCGTCGTCCCGGCACCCACGGGGCTCGGCGCGGTCGCGTCGTTGGTGACCGCGACCTCGTAGCCGCTCAGCTGCTGACCGGAGGGGCAGGAGGCAGCGGGCCAGCTGACCTGGACGATCCCGCCGGATGCGACATCCGCCGGGTTCACCGTCGGCGCGTTCGCCGGCGCGCTCGGCGTCTCGGGTGCTCCGAGGTAGGTGACCGTGATGGTGGTGCCGATCTCGACGGGACCACTCGGATTGACGTCGGAGACCGTGTTCGCCTGGTCGGGGGTGGTGGCCGGCGCGCCCTCCTGGGTGGTCACGGGGAACCCGAGTGCCTCGAGTTCGGCGCGGACGTCGTCGACGTTCCGGCCGATGTAGGCGGCACGGTCGATCTGCTCGGTGGTCGGGGCAGCGGTGGTGGTCTCGGGCGGCGGCGCACTCGAGGAGGTCGGCGGTGCCGACGTGGTCGACGGCGGCGGACCGCTCGACGTCGATGCCGCCGGGCGGTTGCCGCTGTTCAGCGCGAGCGCGATCAGCGTGCCGATCAGGACGAGCGCGAGCAGGATGATGAGCACGATGAGCGGCCACGTCCACGGGCTGCGCTTGCGCTCGGCGGGCGGCTCCTCCTCGCCGTCGGGAACGGCCGCACCGGTGGCCAGCACCGTCGTCGCCGCAGTGTTCGCACCCGACTGGGGCATGAGCATGGTCGCTGCGGTCACGCCCGCCGCGGCGCCGAGCACGGCCGGCACGGCCGCGGCCGCCGCCTGGACGTCGCCCCGGCGCAGGGCTGTGGCCGCGCGCGCGAGGTGCGCCGCCGTCTGCGGACGATCGGCCGGGTTCTTCGCGATGCACGAGTAGACGAGGTTCCGCACCGGCTCGGAGACCGTGACGGGCAGGTCGGGCGGGGTCTCGTTGATCTGCGCCATCGCGATCGCGACCTGCGACTCGCCCGTGAACGGACGCCGACCCGCGAGGCACTCGTACGCGACGATGCCGAGCGAGTAGATGTCGGTCGTGGGCGACGCCGGGTGTCCGGACGCCTGCTCGGGCGAGAGGTACTGCACGGTGCCCATGACCTGGCCGGTCGCGGTGAGCGGGACCTGGTCGGCGATGCGCGCGATTCCGAAGTCGGTGATCTTCACGCGGCCGTCGGGCGTGATGAGGAGGTTGCCGGGCTTGATGTCGCGGTGCACGAGGCCGGCCGCGTGCGCGGCCTGGAGGGCCGCCGCGGTCTGGGCGACGATGTCGAGGACCTTGTCGGTCGAGAGCACGTGCTCGCGCTCGAGGATCGTGGAGAGCGCCTCGCCGGGCACGAGCTCCATCACGAGGTAGGCGCTGCCGTCCTCCTCGCCGTAGTCGAAGACGTTCGCGATGCCCTCGTGGTTCACGAGCGCGGCGTGACGTGCCTCGGCACGGAAGCGCTCGAGGAAGCCCGGGTCGCCGAGGTATTCGTCCTTGAGGATCTTCAGCGCGACCTGACGGCCGATGACCAGGTCGGTGGCCTGCCACACCTCGCCCATGCCGCCGATGGCGATCCGGGACTGCAGCTCGTACCGTCCTCCGAAGGTGAGCCCAGCACTCGGTCTCATTTGTTCAGCACCGCCTCTAGTACCTGTTTCGCCAATGGCGCGGCAATCAGATTGCCGAACCCCTCCTGACCAAGCCCTCCGCCGTCTTCCACGAGCACCGTGATCGCATACTGAGGGTCGTCGGCGGGGGCAAAACCTGTGAACCACAAGGTGTAGGGATCGTCCTCGCCGTTCTCCGCTGTACCCGTCTTACCGGCCACGCTGACGCCGTCTATTCTTGCATTACTCGCGGCGCCGTTCTCGACGCCGTTGACCATCATCTCGGTCATGGTCCGGGCCGTCGACTCGCTGATCGCACGGCCGAACTGCGTCGCGTCGAACTCCTCGATCGGGCGGAAGTCGGGCGCCGTGATCGACTCGACGAGGTCGGGGTCCATCACGATCCCGCCGTTGGCGATCGCGGCGGAGACCATCGCCATCTGCATCGGCGTGGCACGGACGTCGCCCTGGCCGAAGCCGCTCAGCGCGGTCTGCGGCGCGTCGGGGTTCGCCGGGTACGTGCTCGTCTCGGTGGGATTCGGGATCGTGAAGTTCGAGTTGAAGCCGAACTTCTCGGCCTGCGCGCGGATCGCGTCGTCGCCGAGTTCCAGCGCGAGTTCGGCGAACGGGATGTTGCACGACAGCCGCAGGGCGGTCGCCAACGTGACCTCGGACCCGCTGCCGCACGTGCCGCCGCTCGAGTTGCGCACGACCGAGCTCGTCTCGGGGAGCGTGAACTCCGCGGGGTTCGGGAACGTGCTGTCCGGCGTGTACTGGCCGGACTCGAGCGCCGCAGCGGTCATGACCAGCTTGAACACCGATCCGGGCGGGTTCATGTCGCCGCCGGTCGCGCGGTTGAAGAGGGGGTCGCCCGGGTCCTCGACGAGGTTCTGGTACGTCTGCTCGACCTCGTCGCCGTTGTGCACGGCGAGGCTGTTGGGGTCGTAGGTGGGCTTGGTGACCATCGCGATGATCCGGCCGCTGCTCGGCTGGGTCACGATGATCGCGCCCGTGTAGTCGCCGAGTGCGTCCCATGCGGCCTGCTGGGCGACCGGGTCGATCGTCACCTCGACCGAGGCGCCCATCGGGTCCTGGCCGGAGATGAGCCGATTCAGCGAGTCGAAGAACTGCGACTCCGACGTGCCGCTGAGTTCAGCGTTCAGCGAGCCCTCGAGGCCCGTCGCCTCGCCGTTCACGGGGATGAACCCGGTGACGGGCGCGTAGAGCGGCCCGTTCGCATAGATCCGCTGGAACTTGTAGTCGTCGTCGGACGGCTCGGAGAACGCGATCGGATCGCCGCCGACGAGGATCGGCCCGCGCTCGACCGAGTAGCTCTGGTACAGCGTCCGTGCGTTGCGCGGATCGGCGGCGAGGTCGTCGGCCTGCACGTACTGGATCATCGTCGACGCGACGAAGAGCGTGAGGAACATGAGGAGGGAGACGATCGTCACCCGCTTGAGTTCGCGGTTCATCCGTCGATCACCAGCCTCGGGTGGTTGCGGACCGTATCGGAGAGCCGCAGCAGCAGCGCGACGATGATCCAGTTCGCGACGAGCGAGGAACCACCGGCCGCGAGGAAGGGCGTCGTGAGGCCGGTGAGGGGGATGACGCGGGTGACGCCGCCGACGACGATGAAGACCTGGAGCGCGACGACGAACGAGAGGCCGACGCCGAGGAGCTTGCCGAAATCGTCCTGCCCGGCGAAGCCGATGCGGAAGCCCCGGGCGACGAAGAGCACGTACAGGGCGAGGATCGCGAAGAGGCCGGCGAGGCCGAGCTCCTCGCCGAGGCTCGCGATGATGTAGTCGGACTGGGGCACCGGCGTGAGGTCGGGGCGGCCCTGACCCAGGCCCGTCCCGATGAGACCGCCGTTCGCGAGGCCGAACAGGCCCTGGACGAGCTGGAACGAGCCGCCCTGCGCGTCGTACACGGCGGGGTCGAACGCGTTGAGCCAGTTCTGGAAGCGTCCGTTGACGTAGTCGAGCGTCTGGCTGGCGATGATGGCGCCCGCGAGGAACAGGCTGAGGCCGAGGACGACCCAGGAGAGCCGACTGGTGGCGACGTACAGCATGACGAGGAACAGGCCGAAGTAGAGGAGGGCGGTGCCGAGGTCGCGCTGGAAGACGATGACCGCCATCGACAGCGCCCAGACCACGAGCAGCGGTCCGAGGTCGCGTCCGCGCGGGAACCGCATGCCGAGGAAGGTGCGACCCACCATCGACAGGGAGTCGCGGTTGCGGACCAGGTAGCCGGCGAAGAACACCGCGAGGGCGATCTTCGCGATCTCACCGGGCTGGAACGTGACGAGGTCGCCGATGCCGACCCAGACGCGGGCACCGCCACGGGTCTGCCCGAGCCCGGGTACCAGCGGCAGCAGCAGGAGGACGATCGCGATGAGTCCAGAGAGGTAGGTGTAGCGGAACAGGGTGCGGTGGTTGCGGATCAGCAGGATCGTGGCGAGCGCCGCGACGATCGCGATCACGCTCCACACGATCTGGCGCACCGCTGCGCTGTCCCATCCCGCGTCGCCGTAGGCGATGTCGATGCGGTAGATCATCGCGATGCCGAGCCCGTTCAGCACCGTCGCCACGGGGAGGAGGAACGGGTCGGCGTCGCGTGCGACGAAGCGCATGGCGATGTGCAGCCCGAACACCAGTGCGGACAGGCCCGCGCCGAGCAGGACCAGCTGGGTGTCGACCCTCCCGAGCGCGCCGAGCTGCACCAGCACGATGGCGCCGGCGTTGATCACGCAGGCGACGATGAGCAGGCCGAGTTCGAGGTTCCGCAGCTTCTGCGGCATGCGGATGCGACGCACGCTCCCCGTCGCGGGGGCGCGCTCGGGTGCACGGGCCGCGCCTCGGTCAGTCAACGGACTCCTCCAATCGATCCACGATGCGCGCGGCCTCCTCGAGGGTGCCCGCCGTGATCGTCTGCTCGACGCGCTGCTGGTCGTACGCCTTCAGGTCGGCGATGTCGACCGTGGTCTCCGAGTGGAGGCGGTGCAGCGAGATCGGACCGAGGTCCTGCTGGATGCCCTGGTAGATCGCGACGCGGCCGTTGTACTCGCCGACGTAGTACCGCGTCTGCGTCCACTGGTAGCCGAGCGCGGTCACGGTGACGATCGCGCCGACGAGCAACGCGATCCAGAAGCCCCACATGAAGCGCCGCCGCCGCCGCCGGCGCTCGTCCTCCTCGATCAGCTCGTCGTAGAACTCCTCCGAGTCGGGCTCGAAGTGGGTCTCCTGCACGGGGTGCGGGCGGAAGGGCGTGAGGCGGATGCCCGGTCGTCGTGCCGGTTCGGGTGCGGTGCCGAATGCGAGCGGAGCAGCAGCCGACCCCACGATCAGCGGCGGCGTGTCGGGCGCGGGCGGGTCGCCGATGTCGACGACCACCACCGTGACGTTGTCGGGCGCGCCGCCGTCGAGCGAGGCCTTGACGAGCCGGTCCGCGACCTGCTTCGCACCGGCATCCGCCGCGAGCATCTCGTGGATGTCGTCGAACGAGACGACGCCCGAGAGGCCGTCGGAGCACAGCATCCACCGGTCGCCCGGGTGGGTGTCGATGACCATCGTGTCGATCTCGGGGGATGCCTCGACGTCGCCCAGGACGCGCATGAGCACCGACCGCCGCGGGTGGACCATGGCCTCCTCGGCCGTGATGCGTCCTGCATCGACGAGTCGCTGGACGAACGTGTGGTCGGTCGAGACCTGGCTGAGTTCGCCCGAGCGGAAGAGGTAGACGCGCGAATCGCCGATGTGCGCGATGACGACGCGGTCCTGCTGGACGAGCATCGCACTCGTCGTCGTGCCCATGCCGGTGAGCTCCGAGTGCTCGGCGACCGTCTCCTCGAGGTTCCGGTTCGCCGAGAGGAGGGCCGACTCGAGCGCCGCGGCGGCGTCGGCCGTCGAGTCGTAGTCGGCGTCGGAGTCGGCGATGCGGCGGGTCGCGATCGCGCTCGCGACGTCACCGCCGGCGTGCCCGCCCATGCCGTCGGCGACGAGGAAGAGCCGGCGGCCGGCGTAGCCGGAGTCCTGGTTGCTCGCGCGGACCCGACCGACGTGCGAGACCGCCGCGCTCGCCTTGACGCTGGCCATCGGCTACCGCCGCAGCTCGAAAGTCGTCGCTCCGACCTTGACGGTGGCTCCGAGCGGGATGGGCGTGGGCACGGTGACTCGGGAGCCGTTGAGGAACGTGCCGTTGGTGGAGTCGAGGTCCTGGATCATCCAGCGGCCGTTCCACAGCATCAGGCGGGCGTGGTGCGTCGAGGTGTAGTCGTCGCGGATGATGATCGCGGAGTCGCTCGAGCGGCCGATCGTGATCTCGTCGCGGCCGAGCGGGAACTCGGCGCCCGACTTCGACCCCGAGGTGATGACGAGCCGCGAGGCGTTCTCGGACGTGGCGTCGCCCCCGTCGCCCGTGGGCGCCGGGGCCGGCTTCGAGACCGCGGCGGTCGCGGCCGTCGCGCTCGCCGCCGGCGCGGCGCCGGCCGAGGCGGCCGCCGCATCCGGTTGCAGCTTGCGGACGCGCTGGCCGAACAGGTCGCTGCGGAGCGCATAGACGATGGCGAACACGAACACCCACAGCAGGAGCAGGAAGCCGAGCTGCAGGACGAGCAGCGTGAGTTCACTCATCGATCGGGCCCCCAGAATCCGCCGTCGTCGCGGCGCGGGGAAGCCGGGTCGATGCGGGAGGCCGTGGTGTCGGTCGGGTCGGCTTGGGCGAGCACCCGGAACACGATACGCGAGCGACCGATCGTGATGACCGAATCGGGCTCGAGCACCGACTCCTTGACGGCGCGGCCGTCGAGCTGGGTGCCGTTGGTGGAGCCGAGGTCGCGCACGCGAGCGCGCTGGCCGTCCCACTGCACCTCGGCGTGCCGACGCGATGCGCCGGAGTCGTCGAGCGTGAGGTCGGCCTCGCTGCCGCGGCCGATGACCGTGCGGCCCTTGAGGATCGGATGGCGCCGGCCGTCGACGTCGAGCACGGGAGTCCAGGCGATGCGGCCCTTCACGTTCTGCGACTCGACCTGCACCATGCCCTCGGACAGGCCCGGATCGGGGTGGAGCACGATCGTGATGCCACCGGCGAACTGGAAGCGCTGGTTCGCAGCGTGCTTCTGCACCAGGTCGGTGAGCTCGTCGACGAGCGCCGGGCCGAGCGAGTCCATGCGCTGGTGGTCGGCGGGAGACATCCGCACGATGAACCGGTTCGGCACGAGGACGCGGTCGCGGGAGACGACGGCCGCCTTCGTGTCGATCTCGCGCTTGAGCGCCGCGGTGATCTCCACGGGCTGCAGCCCCGAGCGGAAGGTCTTGGCGAACGCGCCGTTGACCGCGCGCTCGAGACCCTTCTCGAAGTTGTCCAGTAGGCCCACAGGTCTCCCGTCCGGTGCGTTTTCGACTCACATGCTAACCGCAGGCCATGCCAATGCGCCGGGCTCCGGCACGAACGATGCGGTTCCGAGAGCTTCGACTCAGTCGAAGGCCGCGGCCTGCTCGTCCTCGTCCATGTCGAGCGACAGGGTCGGGATCGACGCCGTGAGCAGCGTGCCGTCGGCACGCCGCGCACCGCGGACGTTCTGCATCGTCGGTGACCCGACCCGCCGCGCGCCGTGCCCGTCGAGCCGGACCGTCACGGGCGTGTCGGCGGTCACCACGACCTCTTCTCCGCGCACCTCGATCAGCAGCGAGGCGTTCGGCCCACCCGTCTCGAGCTGGAACCGGATCGCCTCCTCGGTCAGGTCGACCCTGACCCGCGTGCCGCGGATGGTGAGCCGGAACGAGAGCCGCTCCCAGCCGTCGGGGAGCCGCGGGTCGAAGGTGAACCGGCCGTTGTGGTCGCGGAAGCCGCCGAAACCGGACACCAGCCCCGCCCAGACGCCGCCCGTCGAGGCCACGTGCACGCCGTCGGCGGCGTTGTGGTGCAGGTCGGCGAGGTCGACGAACAGCGCGGAGCGGAAGTAGCGCAGCGCGAGCTCGTGGTACCCGACCTCGGACGCGATGATCGACTGCACCACTGCCGACAGCGTCGAGTCGCCCGTGGTCAGCGGGTCGTAGTACTCGAAGTCGGCCAGCTTCTCCTCGGTCGTGAAGCGATCGCCCTGCAGGTACAGGGCGAGCACCACGTCGGCCTGCTTCAGCACCTGGAACCGGTAGATGACGAGCGGGTGGTAGTGCAGCAGCAGCGGGAGGCGGTTGTCGGGCGTGTGCTCGAGGTCCCACAGCTCCTTCTCGAGGAACGCGGCGTCCTGCGGGTGCACCCCGAGCATGTCGTCGAACGGGATGTGCATGTACGCCGCGGCGCGGCGCCAGCCGGCGACCTCGGCCGGCGTCACCCCGAGCCGTTCGACGAGCCGCTTGTGCGCGTGCGGGTCGAGCACCTGGAGGTTGTCGACCGCCCCGGCCGCCGCGGCGAGGTTCGCGCGCGCCATGACGTTCGTGTAGAGGTTGTCGTTCACGACGGTCGTGTACTCGTCGGGGCCGGTGACTCCGTGGATGTGGAACACGTCGTCGGTGTTGGTGCGCCAGAATCCGAGGTCCTCCCACATGCGGGCGGTCTCGACGAGGATGTCGATCGCGCCGCGCGCGAGGAAGTCCTCGTCGCCCGTCGCCGCCACGTACTGGCAGAGGGCGTACGAGATGTCGGCGTCGATGTGGTACTGCGCGGTGCCGGCCGCGTAGTACGCACTCGACTCCTGGCCGTTGATGGTGCGCCACGGGAAGAGGGCCCCGTGCTGGTTCATCTCGAGCGCGCGGGCGCGGGCGGGCTCGAGCATCCGCTGCCGGAATCGCAGCACGTTCCGCGCCACGATGGGCGCGGTGTAGCTGAGGAACGGCATCACGTAGATCTCGGAGTCCCAGAAGTAGTGGCCGCCGTAGCCCGAGCCCGACACGCCCTTCGCGGCGACGCCGCCGCCGTCGGTGCGGGCCGTGGCCTGGACGAGCTGGAACAGGTTCCACCGCGTCGCCTGCTGCAGCTCGGGCTGGCCGGCGATCTCGACGTCGGAGCGCGCCCAGAAGTCCTCCAGCCAGGCGCGCTGCTGCGCGAACAGCTCGGCGACGCCGACCTCCACCCCCCGGTCGAGGGTGCGCTCGCACCGGTCGACGAGTTCGCGCGCAGGGACCTTCCTGGCCGTGTGGTAGCTGACGAGCTTCGTGATGCGGATCGGCACGCCCTGCCGGGCGCGGACGCGGTAGATGTGCTTGGCCAGGTCGTCGCCGATCGAGCTGCTCTCGCTGAACTCGTTGTCGGTCGTGATCGAGTGCTGCGCGCCGACCGCGATGGCCATCCTCGAGTTCGTCGTCTGGTAGCCGAGGACGTAGCGGCCGTCCTCCGTCCGCTTCTGCACGCGCGGCTGCAGCACGCGCTCGGTGAAGGTCTCGGCCTTGCGCGGGTCGAAGGCGCCCGGCGCCTCCGTCACTCCGCTCCGGTACTCGTCGCGTCCGTCCTGGCGGTTCAGGATCTGGCTGGAGATCGTCACCGCCGCGTCGGCGTCGAGGAGCTCGACCTCGTAGTCGATCACGCCGAGGTGGCGGTCGGTGAAGCTCACCATGCGGCGGCTCGTGATGAGCACGCGCTTGCCCGACGGCGTGCGCCACTCGATCCGACGGCTCAGGACGCCGAGCCGGAAGTCGAGCCGGCGCTCGTACCCCATGATCTCGGCCTCGGTGAGGACGAGCGGCTCGTCGTCGACATAGAGGCGGAGGACCTTGGCATCCGGCGCGTTGACGATCGTCTGCCCGACGCGTGCGAACCCGAACGCCTCCTCGGCGTGGCGGATCGGCCACGTCTCGTGGAAGCCGTTGATGAACGTGCCGTGCACGTGGCCGTCGCGGCCCTCCTCGACGTTGCCTCGGAGGCCCAGGTAGCCGTTGCCGACGGCGAAGAGGGTCTCGGTGCGGCCCATGTCGTCGACGCCGAACTCGGTCTCGACGAGCGCCCACTCGTCGACCGGGAAGATCGTGCGGTTCAGCGGATCGGTGTCGGCGAACCTCATGCGCGGTCCTCCTCTTCTGGTGCGGCGGGTGCTGCGGCGGTCGGGGTCTGGGGGTCGGCTGCGTCGTTGACGATGGCGGATGTCTCTCCGGCGCGTTCGAGGGCCGGGATGAGCTCGTCGAGCTCGTCGACGATCACGTCGGCGCCGAGTTCGGTGAGGGCCTCGCGCCCCACCCCGCGGTCGACGCCGACGACGAGCGCGAACGGACCGCTCGCGCCGGCCTTGACGCCCGACTCCGCATCCTCGATGACGGCGCACTCCTCGGGCGCGAGGCCCAGGAGCTCGGCCGCGCGCTCGAACATGTCGGGCGCCGGCTTGCCGACGATGCCCTCGCGGGCGGCGACCGCGCCGTCCACGACGACCTCGAAGCGCTCGGCGAGCCCTGCCGCCTCGAGCACCGCGGGCGCGTTCTTGGAGCTCGACACCACCGCGACGTCCCCGCCCGCACGCTCGATCGCGTCGAGCAGCGCGACGCTCGCGGGGTACGGCTCCACGCCCTCCTCGGCCAGCGTCGCGTTGAAGGCCTCGTTCTTCCGGTTGCCGAGCCCGTGCACGGTCTCCTCGGTGGGCGCGTCGGACACCTCGCCCTCGGGCAGGCGGATGCCGCGGCTCTCGAGCAGCGACCTGACGCCGTCGTAGCGCGGCTTGCCGTCGATGTGGGCGAAGTAGTCGGCGTCGCGGTACGGCTCGGCGCCGCGCGCCTCGAGGAACGGCGCGAACAGCCGCGCCCACGCGTGCATGTGGACGACCGCGGTCGGCGTCAGCACCCCGTCGAGGTCGAACAACCAGCCGCGGATGCCGCCGAGGTCGACGTCGTGCGGATCGACGGGCGCATGCGCGTCGCGGGGGTGGGTCACGGGCGATCCTTTCGATCGGGGGCGGGTCGGGCGCCGGTGCCGTGGTGCAAGGCTAAGCCCGCAGTCGTCGGCGGCGCGAGATGCGGTCGCGGTTCGGGGCGGATGCGAAGGGACTCCGGTGGCCGCTCGTGGCCCGCCGCACGGGGCGTGCCACGCGGCATCCGCGGATTCGGGCGCCCCGATGACCTGTGTTAGTCTCGGTTGGCTGGTTCGCACCTCGTGCGAAGCGGTATGCGCAAGTGGCGGAATAGGCAGACGCGCACGGTTCAGGTCCGTGTGCCCGTGAGGGCGTGGGGGTTCAACTCCCCCCTTGCGCACCACCGAGGAACGGCTCGATCCATATGGGATCGGGCCGTTTTCGCGTTCCGGGCGGACACCGTGCCGCGCCGGCGCCGGGGTGGACCGGCCGGCTACCCGGCGCGCTGCTCGTGGATCGCCGCGTCGAAGCTCGAGCCGTTGAGTTCGAGGTAGGCGTGCCGCTCGGTGATCGAGAGCGTCATCGTGTTCCGGCGCTCCAGCACCGACGCGACGTCGTCGACGAACCCGGGGTCGAAGCTGACCAGCGGGATCTCCTCGGCGCGATGGATCCGCTTCCCCGCCCACGCCGCGGCGACCTTCGCAGGATCGCGGTGCGTGTAGACGGCGGCGCGATCGGCGAGCTTGGCCCCGCGGTGGAGGCGGTCGGCATCCGGGGCGCCGACCTCGATCCAGGCGAGCACGCGCCCGGTGTCGTCGCGCACGAGGACGGCCGGCTCGTCGGTCGCGGCGATCCCCTCGCTGAAGGCGATGCCCTCCTCGTACTCGAGGCAGTAGGCGAGCAGGCGGGTCACCATGAACGCGTCCGTCTCGGACGGGTGCCGAGCCATGCGGAGGGTCAGGCTCTCGTAGCGGCCGCGGTCGACGTCCGCCAGCTGCACATCGAACGTGTGGATCGTCGCACCGAGGGCCATGGTCCACGAGCCTACGGGCGCGGCACGGGAAACCTGCCGCCGCGCGAATAGGCTGCGGGCATGCGCCCGTTCCTCCGTTCGACCGTGCTGCCGTCGCTCGGAGCGATCGCGGTGCTCGCGGCGGTCGGTCGAGCAGTGCGACGCATCGGCGGCGACGACCCCGTCGAGGACCGGGCGGTGCGCGCGCTCCAATCGACGTTCGGCCACGGGCCGGACGACGGTGATCGCGGCGTGCCCGTCGAACCGCCGGAGGCCCGCGAGCTGCTCGATCGGCTCACCCACCCGCTCTCGTGGTACTCGGGCGTGCCGCAGACGATCGCGAACGGGGCGTTCTGGTGCGGCGCGACCTGGTGGCTGACACGCGACCGGCGCTCCGCGGTCGCCCCCGGGGCGGCCCTCGCGATCGAGACCGCCTGCTTCGTCGCATCCGCGGCCCTCGTGGGGCGGCCGCGGCCGCGGGGCGTGTGGCGACCCGAGCAGCCGCACGCGACGGCGTCGTTCCCGTCGGGGCACACGGCGGCCGCCGTCGCGTTCCACACCACGCTCGCCGACCTGCTCGACCGGCACGGGGTCCGCGGCGCACGAGCCCTCGGTCCCGTGCTGCGATACGCGATCCCCGCCGGCATCGCGTTCTCGCGCATCTACCGCGGGCAGCACCACATCTCCGACACGGTCGCGGGCGCCGTGCTGGGTCGTTGGAGCGCCGGAGTCGTGCGGCGCCGGCTGCTCTGAGGCCGGGCGCGGGCGAGTGTCCCCTCCGTGATGCGATCGATATTCGCGCGACCTACCCTGTTCACATGGCACCCGTTCCGCGGCGCAGCGCCGCTCGACCCGCGATCACGTCGACGACTCGCCGGGGGGTCCGCGGCGGGCTCGTGGTCGCCGTCATCGCTGCGACGGCAGTCGCGCTGAGTGCCTGCACCTTCGGTCAGGACGACGTCGATCGCGGCCCGATCGACGGCGGGGACTTCGCCGACGACGGCTGCACGAGCGTCGTCGTCGCGACCTCGTCGGAGAAGGTGAACATGCTCGACGCGCTCGCTGCGGCGTTCAAGGAGTCGCCGGAGCACGCGGCGCTCGACGAGTGCGCGACGATCCGGCCCGTCAACGTGTCGTCGGGTGACGCGACGCGGTTCCTCACCGCGGGCGGCGACTGGCCCGACGAGGACACGCGGCGCTGGCCGGCCCTCTGGTCGCCCGCGTCGACGGTCTGGACCGAGCGGGTCGCGGCCGCGGCATCCGCTTCGCTCGTCGGCGAGCCGGTGTCGTTCACCCACACGCCGATCATCTTCGCGATGCCCGAGACGATGGCGAAGGCACTCGGCTGGCCGGACGCCGAGATCGGCATCTCGGACTTCGAGCGGCTGTGCGCCGACCCGGCGGGATGGAGCAGCGCGGGCAAGCCGATCTGGGGTTCGTTCAAGATCTCGAAGACCAACCCGAACACGTCGACCACGGGCCTCTCGGCGATCCTGATGCAGTCCTACGAGGCGACCGGGAAGACGGCCGACCTCACCGCGGGCGACGTCGCGGCCGCCGAGGAGTTCTCGCGGGTGTTCGAGGAGTGCGTCATCCACTACGGCGACACCACCGGGAAGGTGCTCACGACGCTCTACGACGAGACGCAGAACGGAGCCGGCGGCTCCGGCTACGTCTCGGCGGTGGCGCTCGAGGAGACCTCGATGCTCAACTACAACCAGGGCAACCCCGACTCGCACACCGTCCAGCCCGGTGAGACGCTGACGCCGCCGAAGGAGAAGCTCGTCGCGATCTACCCGTCCGGCGGTTCCATGTGGTCCGACAACCCCATCACCGTGCTCGGCGCCGACTGGGTGACCGAGGTCCAGCGGACGGCGGGGGAGGCGTTCGTCGACTTCCTCGCCACCGAGCCCGCCCAGCGCATCCTGCCCGAGTACGGATTCCGTCCGCTCGACGAGTCGGTGCCGCTCGGCGACCTGTTCACCGAGCAGTACGGCGTCGACCCCGCGGGCCCTGCGATCACGCTTCCGCGCCCCTCCGTCGACGTCGTGTCGGCGGCCCTCGACCAGTGGACGCAGATCCGCAAGCCGTCGTCGGTGCTCGAGCTCATCGACGTCTCCGGATCGATGGACGACGGGATCGGGGACGGCCGGTCGAAGCTCGACGGTGCGATCGACGGCGCCCAGACGACGCTGGGTCACTTCCGCTCGACCGACGAGGTCGGCATGTGGGCCTTCACCACCGGCGTGGTCTCGTCGGCGGGCGAGAACCTGATCGTGCTGCGGGATGTCTCGGAGCTCGGGTCCGACCGCGAGACGCTGAGCGCGTCGATCGACGACCTGCGGTACGCGAACCGCGAGGGAACGCCGTTGTACGACGCGATCGCCGTCGCCTACGACGAGATGGCCGCACGTGCGGAGCCGGGTCGCATCAACGCGATCGTCGTGCTCTCGGACGGGCAGGACACCGACTCGTCGATCTCCATCGACTCGCTGATCGCCAAGATCGGCGGGACGTCCCGGGAGGGCGGCGACGCGGCCCCAGTGCGGATCTTCCCGATCGCGTACGGCGAGGGCGCCGACACCGGCTCCCTGCAGCGCATCGCCGAGGCGACCGGCGGCCAGTGGTTCGACGCCTCGGATGCCGCGAAGATCGACCTCGTGTTCGCCTCGGTCATCAACAACTTCTAGGGACGGCCGATGGACGCCCGGTTCTTCGCCGCCGCCGACGGATACGTCGACGACGCATCCGACGCGCTGCAGACCACGCCGGTCTACGTCTCGACCGAGGTGGACGGTGCGTCGGCGCTTCGGGACGCGCTGCTGGCGCAGGTCGGGGACGACTCGATCGGCGTCGCCGTGTTCTCGGACAACGCCGCGCTCGAGGCATCCGGACCCGAGATCCTGACCCAGCTCGCCGAGACGACGGAGTACGACACGATCATCGTCGCGGTCGGCGACGACCTGTCGGCGGGGTCGTACGTGCTCGGCGAGGGCGAGGCGATGCAGATCGCGAATCAGGCGGAGTCCGGCGCCGACGACCTCGGGGTCGCGCTCGCCGAGACCGTGCAGGGCGTGCAGGCCGCTGCCGAGCCCGCCCCCCTGGCCGGCGGCGGCGACGGCGGCGGTGGAATCGTGCTGGGGCTCGTGATCGGCGCGGCCGTCCTCGTCGCGGGTGCCGGCGCGGCGATCGGGGTGATCCGAGCACGCCGGCGCCGAGCACGCGGTGCCGCAGGCGGGCGGCTGCCCGATCCGATCCGGCGGCACGTGGCGACGCTGAGGTCGCTGGCCGCCGAGTACGCGCAGGTCGGTGCGCGCGGCAATGCCGGCGCGGCGCAGACCGCGGACGACGTCGCGAGGATCGCCGTCAACGTCGAGGAGCTGTTCGTGAGGCTCGACCGCGCGGGCGGCGGGCAGCGCGGGATCGCCGCCATCGAGTACGACGACAAGCTCCGCAAGCTCACCGCGGCGCTCGACCGCGACTACCTGCTCGACATCCTCACCCACCCGCACCTCTGGGACGACCCCGACGAGCGCGTGAAAGAGGTGCGCGACGCGGTCGTCGCGGTCTCGGACGAGCTCCTGCAGAACATCAAGCAGGTCAACGCCCGACGCGGGCTGCACTTCCAGGTGTCGCTCGACGGCCTCATCGGCGGGCGCGAGGAGCTGCGGGAGTGGGAGCGCGCATTCGAGCGCGCGGCCGGAGAGCGCGCGGCGGGCGAGGGCACGGGCCTTCCGCCGGGTTCAGGCGACTGACGCGTTGGTATCGGCGGACTCCCGGGTCCTGTAGGCTCGACCAGCCGGGCGCAAGCGCGGCACCGGAGCGGCGGAGCCGCCCCACGCGGATGTAGCGCAGCTGGTAGCGCGTCACCTTGCCAAGGTGAAGGTCGCGGGTTCGAACCCCGTCATCCGCTCCACGTCAAGGCCCCGTCCGTTCGCCGTCGTTCACGACGCTGCCCAGCCCATCCGTCGATCGCGCCGTCTAGTCTGGTGCGGGTCGGCACGCACGGACGCGAACGGGGAAACGAGGTGCGCATGGGACGGATCAGACGGATGGTCGGCGTCGGCCTGCTCGCCGGAGCGAGCCTCGGGCTGGCCGCGTGCTCGGAACCCGTGGCGCCTCCGGCGGCGAGCGACCCCGCGACATCCGCCGCCGACATGGCCGCGGCCGCCGCGTACTGCGAGCAGGAGGGCGGCGAGGTGCAGCAGCGCCAGCCCGCCTGGCGGACGAACCTCGCCGAGGAGGACTGGGTCCCGCTCGGCGACCCGGTCGCGGTCTGCCGGTTCCAGACGCTCGACGACGAGGCCGACTCGAGGATCTACGTCGACCTCGTCACGATCTCGTCGGACGAGCCGACGCTCGCCGCGCTCGCCTACCTGTCGCGGGCCGAGATCCCCGACGACCCGCCCGGCAACCCGGCATCCGCGCTCTGCTCGTCCCTCGGAGGTACGACGAGCTTCGGCCCGAGCGCCGACGGCGGGGGACTCACGGCGGCCGACGACTCCGACGATCCCGTGGTGGCGCCGTGCACGTTCGCCGACGGGTCGTTCATCGACGAGTGGGGCATCGCGTACTACGGGGAGGGGACCGTGCGCGGCATCGACCTCTCGGGCGTGTTCAGCTTCGACCGGTCGACGTTGCCCGAGGTGTTCTGAGCGGCGTCCCAGCCTCGCGAACGGTCCCGTGACGTACGCTCAGGGGGTACTGCCGGAGCGATCGGGGAGGTGCCGGTGCGTCGATTCCGCAGCGTCTCGCAGCCCGGACGCAGGTCCGTCCGATCGGCCCTGCTCGGCGCACTCCTGATGGGAGCGCTCGCCCTCGGGCTCGTCGCGATGCACGACGTCGGCTCCGCGCACGGGGTCCACGACCCCGGGTCGCAGGTCGCCCAGATGCCCGTCGCCGGAGGTGGGCACACGTCGGGTGGGCACTCGACCGGGGCCGGCGGTCCGACCGACTCGCACCACGGAGACGTCGCGGCCGTGCCGGTCGTCGCTGCGGCCTCGGCGGTCGGCATCACGGCCCTCGACGTCGTGGCGTCGAGCGCGTCCGATGCCCTCAGCGGCTCGCTGCTCGCCGACTGCGCCCTCGCCGTCGCATGCGCGCTCGCGCTCGCCGTCGTCGCCGCGCTCGCCCTCGGGGCG
Organism: Agromyces binzhouensis; assembly: GCF_042672355.1. NCBI lineage: Bacteria > Bacillati > Actinomycetota > Actinomycetes > Micrococcales > Microbacteriaceae > Agromyces > Agromyces binzhouensis. The sequence continues at coordinate 449,965 of NZ_JBHXVJ010000001.1, forward strand.
CGACCGACTCCCCTCGGGCGTCTGCGCCCGCCCACGCCGGCGCCGACGAGCGGATGCCTCGCACCGTTCGTCGGACGTCGACCCGACCTGCACGCGCTCTCGATCAGCCGGACCTGAATCGGCGCACGCCCGTCCACCCGCCGACGAGGTGGGTCGCCGGGCCCGGCGATTCCGAGTACCGATCCACGATCGAGAGAAGCACCATGCACACGACACGAACGACCCTGACCCTCGCGACGACCGTCGCGCTCGCCCTCGCGCTCTCCGGCTGCGCCGGGCCGACCACGAACGGAGCCGACAGGACCGGCTCGGCCGGCGCCGCGACATCCGCCTCGGACGCCCGACCCGGCGCAGCCGACGTCATGTTCGCGCAGATGATGATCCCGCACCACGAGCAGGCCGTCGAGATGAGCGAGGAACTGCTGGCGAAGGACGGCATCGACGACTCGGTCCGCGACCTCGCGGAGCAGATCATGGCCGCGCAGCAGCCCGAGATCGACCTCATGCGCGGATGGCTCGACGCGTGGGGCGCGGAGGAGCTCGACGACATGGGCGGGATGGACCACGGCGACGGGATGATGTCCGACGACGACCTGGCGATCCTCGAGGAGGCCACCGGCGAAGAGGCGTCCCGTGTCTTCCTGCAGCAGATGATCGTGCACCACGAGGGGGCGGTCCGGATGGCGCAGACGGAGATCGCGCAGGGCGAGCACCCGGACGCGGTCGAGCTCGCCGAGGCGGTCGTCATCGCGCAGACCGAGGAGATCGCCGGGATGCAGGCGATGCTCGAGGGCTCGCAATGACCCGCGCGGTCGGCAGCCGTCGGCGCTCGGCCGCAGCGACCCTCGCCGCGGTCGCCGCGGCGACGGTGCTCGCGGCGTGCGCCCCGACATCGCCGCCCGAGCCGGAACCCGCACCGGCGGCCGCGTTCGGCCACGTGCACGCGCTCGGCTGGGATCCGGTCTCGGACCGCACGTACGCGGCGACGCACGACGGCGTCTGGGAACTCCCGACCGGCGCGATGCCGGAGGCGTATCCGGGTGCCGGGGCGGGTCCTGCCGAGCCCGTGCAGGTCGGAGGGAACCGTCAGGACACGATGGGATTCACGGTCGCACGCCCGGGGCTGCTGCTCGCTTCGGGACATCCCGGCGCGGATGACGACCACGACCTCGAGGCGCCGAACCTCGGCCTCATGTCGAGCACGGACGGGGCGCGCACGTGGACGCCCGTCTCCCTCCGGGGAGCGGTCGACTTCCACGACCTCGAGGCCGCCGAGCTCCCCGGCGGGGGACTGCGGGTCTACGGGCTCGACTCCGCAGACGGCACCGTCCGGGTCAGCGACGACGGGGGTGCGACCTGGGCGGCGGCCCCGCCGATCGCCGCACGGGACCTCGCGGTCGACCCCGGAGCTCCCGATCGGATCTACGCGACCACGGCGGAGGGCCTCATGCGCAGCGACGACGCCGGCGCGAGCTGGTCGCGGGTCGACGGTGCGCCCGCCCTCGTCCTCGTCGTCGCGACGGATGCCGGCGACCTGGTCGGCATCGACGTCGACGGCACCGTCCAGCGCCTCCGCGGCGACGAGTGGACGGCGCACGGACGTGCGAGCGGCGCCGTCGAGGCGATGGCGGTCGTCGGCGGGGACGAGCAGTGGCTGCTCCTCGCCGACGAGCGCGGGATCGTGGCATCCGACGACCTCGGCGCCTCGGTGACGGTCCTCGTTCCGGGCGCGACGTGACGTGACCGGGCGCCGGTGACCGCGGAGCCCGGACCGCCGGGCCCAACGACCCGGTCCACCCGCTCGAGATGACGTTGACTGGGGGTGCCCGGCGGGATACCGCCCGGGTGCCGACGGAGGAGGTGGCGCCGATGATGTGGGACTACGGCTTCGGCGGATGGTGGATGTGGCTCCCAGGGCTGCTGTTCGGCGCGCTCGTCATCGGCGGCATCGTGGTCCTCATCGTGCTGCTCGTGCGATCGGCCTCGGGATCCGGCGGCTCGGGTCAGTCGGGGCACTCGGGCGGCCCGCCCGCCGCCGTGGGCTCGCAACCCGATCGCGCCAGGCAGATCCTCGAGGAGCGGCTCGCGCGCGGTGAGATCACGCCCGACGAGTTCCGCAGCCTGATCGCGACCCTCGACGAGGGACGCGGGGGCGGTCGTCCGGGCTGACGCCCGACCTGCGAGACGCGCTCGAGCGACCTACGATCGATGCACCGGCCGGGTCGGACGGGAGGCAGCGGGCAGATGGTCGACGATCCGCGACGCGAGGCATGGCAGTACCGCCTCGAGCAGTGGGAGCGCGAAGCGGCGCGTGAGCGCGGCGAGACCGCCGACGGCGAACTCGATGCCGGGTCGGCGGACGCCGCGGAGCGCGCGGGTTCCACCGAGCCGACGTCGGAGCGACCCGCCGATCGCACCACGGCGGGATCCCTCGCCGCCGAGCGCGCGGCCTACGTCGAGGTCGTGATCCAGCAGGCGATCCGTCGCGGCGAGTTCGACGACCTGCCCGGCGCGGGCAAGCCGCTCCCGGGCCTCGGCCGACACGACCCGGACTGGTGGATCCGCCGCAAGATCGAGACGGAACGGCTCACCGGGCTCGGACCGCCCGCGCTCACGCTCCGCGTCGAGTCGGCCCAGCTCGACGACCGCCTCGACCGCATGCACCGCGAGGACGACGTGCGCGACGCGCTCGACGAGTTCAACGCCCGGGTGGTCGAGGCGCGTCGCCAGCTGCTCGGCGGGCCACCGGTCGTCACGCCGACGCGCGACGTCGACGCCGAGGTCGAGGCGTGGTGGGCGCGGCGCGAGCGGCGACGCCTGGCCGCCCAGGAGGCGGAGCGACGGCGCGCGGAGGAGGAGGCCGATCGGCGGGCACGCCGGCGCTGGTGGCGGCGCGGCTGACGGGGGGCGCGAGACGGACGGTGCTCGCCTGCCCCCCGCGCTTCAGTCCTGGGCGTCGAGGCGCAGGGTCACGCCGCGGACGTCGTCGCCGAGCACGGTCGCCGTGACGTGCGCCGCGTGGTGCGGGCCGTACTTCCGGGAGTACTCGGCATCGAGCGCCGCATGCAGGGCGGTGTCGTCGGCCGGTACCGGGACGAACGCGACGTCGCGGATGACCCCGGCCGACTTGATGCGACCGACCCCGGCCTCCTTGGCGCGCTTGTACCATCCGTTCTCGGGTCCGTAGGCGGAGCGGATGAACAGCTCGTCGCCGACACGGGCGACCCACACGGTCGTGAACGGGCGCAGTGACCCGTCGTCGCGCACCGACGCGACCTCGAGCTGGTCGGCCGCGCCCACGCGGTCGAGTTGGTCCTCGGTCCAGTCGTTCATGTTCGGTCCTCTCTCATACGGGAGCGGGCTGCGGAACTCACACGAGGGTCGGCTCATCGCCGAGCGGCGCGATGAGCGTCTCGTCGTGCGGATCGATGCGGCGATGGTTGTTCACGCGCGGATCGACCTCGTACTCGGAGATCGTCGGCGCGACGCGATCGGACTGCGCGATGAGGAAGTCGACCATCGCCGACGCGCCGGCGGGGGAGAGCTTCTCGGGGTCGAGGTAGCGGTCGATCGCATCGAGCGGGAGGTACACCGGCATCCGGTCGTGCACCTCGCCGGAGGCGTCGCGCGCCTCGCGCGTGATGATCGATGCCGACACCTCCCACGTGCCGTCGTCGAGCTTGCGCGCGGTCGAGATGCCCGCCGCGGCGAGCAGCTCATCGGGGCCGTGCAGGTAGTGCGCGCGCTTCCTCCCCGGCTCGCCCGTCCACTCGAAGTAGCCGCGCATCGGCACGATGCAGCGCCCCGAGGCGAATGCGCCCTTCCAGAGCCCGTTCGTCGCGACGGTCTCGATGCGGCTGTTGAACTGCGGCCGCTTCGACTCCTTCATGAACGCGGGGTGGAAGTCCCACCGCGCGGGCTCGAGACGGCGGACGAACTCGCCCGTGTCGGAGCGGGCGCGCTCGCGCACGATCGGCACCGTGTCGGTCGGCGCGAGGCTGTACGACGGTCGCCAGTCGGCGAAGTCGTTCTCGGCGTCGAAGACCGCGGTGAGGTCGTCGGCCTGCTGCGAGACCACGAATCGTCCGCACATGTCGGGTCGCCCTTCGATTTCAGGATGCCGCGAGCCTACGCCGCGCCCCTGACGGCCGTCACAGGTGGAGCGACCCCGCCTGGGGAAAACGCATCCTGTTGTAAATGCGTTCGCATCGGTAGCGTGAGAGGCAGAGATCGGCCCCTCCGGGGCCGGCGGGCCGTACGACGTCGTGCGGCCCGCCCGTCGGAGGGCGTCGATCGTGCGTGAACCACGTTTCATGAAGCGAGAGAGAGGGCACCACCGATGAGATCCTCACCCAGACCCGTCCCGTGGCGCAGACGAGCGCTCGCGGCATCCGGAGCAGTGCTGCTCGGAGCGTCGCTCGTCACGGCCACCGCCGCCGCCGCCGAGGACGACCCCCGCGTGGGCCTCGGCGGAGGTCTGTACGATGCCGAGATCGCCGCGAGCGGCGTCGAGCTCCTGGAGAGCCTGCCCATCCCGGCCGGCTTCGTCATCAACTCCGACCTGGCGTTCACCGGCGACAAGGCCGTCGTCGGCAGCTTCTCGGGCTTCCAGGTCTTCGACATCTCCGACCCCGCAGCCCCGGTGCTCGAGACGGCGTTCGTGTGTCCCGGCGGCCAGGGCGACGTGTCGATCCACGGCGACCTGCTGTTCATGTCGGTCGAGGCGACCAACGGCCGCGTCGACTGCGGAACGCAGGGCACCTCCGGCTCCGTGGACCCCGAACGCTTCCGCGGCGTCCGCATCTTCGACATCAGCGACCTCTCGAACCCGGTGCAGCTGCCGGGCGTGCAGACGTGTCGCGGGTCGCACACGCACACGATCGTGACCGACCCGGATGACGCGGACAACGTGTACATCTACAACTCGGGCACCTCCAACGTTCGTTCGCCCCTCGAACTCGAGGGCTGCGAGAACGCGGCGCTGACCACCGAACCGGTCACCGAGGGCAACCCCACGCAGTGGCGCATCGACGTCATCCAGGTGCCGCTCGCGGCACCCGAGACGGCGGCGATCGTCAGCCAGCCGCGCATCTTCACCGATGTCGAGACGGGCGCGTACAACGGGCTGCAGAACACCCTGCCGGGCACGGAGCTGCACCCGAGCGGCAGCTTCTACGGCCCCACGCCGAACACCAACACGTGCCACGACGTGACGGCGTTCCCCGAGATCGGGCTGCTGGCAGGAGCGTGCCAGGGCAACGGCCTCCTCGTCGACATCAGCGACCCGGTGAACCCGGTGCGCATCGACGCGGTCGCGGACCCGAACTTCTCGTACTGGCACTCGGCGACGTTCAGCAACGACGGCTCGAAGGTGATCTTCACCGACGAGTGGGGCGGCGGCACCGGAGCCCGATGCCTCGCCGAGCACGAGCCGTCGTGGGGCGCCAACGCGCTGTTCGACATCGTCGGCGGCGAGCTGGAGTTCGCGAGCTACTACAAGCTGCCCGCCGCCCAGACGACCGCCGAGAACTGCGTCGCCCACAACGGCTCGATCATCCCGGTGCCGGGCCGCGACATCATGGTGCAGGCCTGGTACCAGGGCGGCGTGTCGATCTTCGACTTCACCGACACGGCGAACCCGGTCGAGATCGCGTACCTCGACCGCGGCCCGATCAACCCGGCCGGGCTCGTGCTCGGCGGCTACTGGTCGACCTACTGGTACAACGGCAACGTGCTCGGCAGCGAGATCGCGCGCGGGTTCGACAGCCTGGCGCTCGGTGAGAGCGACTGGATGTCGGCGAACGAGATCGCCGCAGCGGGCGAGATCGAGCTCGACGTGTTCAACGCGCAGACGCAGGGGATGCTCGTCCACGCGCCGAGCTTCGCGGTCGCCGGGTCGTACGTCGACCAGGCGGAGCGATCGGGCGACCTCAGCGCCAAGCAGCTCGCCCAGGTGCGCAAGCACCTGGCCGAGGCCGCAGCGCTCGAGGCCGACGGTTCGAGCAGCCGGGCCGTGATCGCGCAGCTCGACAACGCGATCAAGAAGTCGGGCGCCTCGTCCGACTCGGCGGTCGTGCAGGCGATCATCGACCTGAAGGAGACCCTCGGTTGATCCACGTGGAGGGGGGACCGGTCGGTCCCCCCTCCACCGCATGACAATGCCCGGCGGTCTCGAGGGACCGCCGGGCATCGTCGTGCGTCGCGGGCGCCCGCGACATCCGCTCCGTCCGCGGTGCGCTAGGAGCCGAGGGCGGCGAGCATCTGCTGCATCCGGGCGATCTCGATGCCCTGGTCGCCCTCGACGTCGTTGGCGAACCGGCCCACCGAGATCTCCATCCCCCCGCCGGCCGCGCGGAGGTCGGCGACCATCTGCAGCGCGCCGCTGTGGTGCTGGATCATGTACTCCAGGAACAGGCGCTCGAAGTCCTCGCCCGTGGCGGCCTCGAGCTCCGCGAGCTGATCCTCCGTGAGCATGCCGGGCATCATCCCGGCCGCGTGGCCCAGGTGGTCGCCCTGCAGCGGCGTGCCGCGGTCGCGCAGCCAGCTCGCCATGAACTCGGTCTCGTCCTCCTGGCTGATCCGCATCCGCTCGGCCATCAGCCGCAGGTCGCGATCGGTGGTGCGCTCGTCGACCCACTCGGTCATCGTGATGGCCTGATCGTGGTGCACGATCATCATCTGCATGAAGGCGATGTCGGCGTCGGTGTGCTCCGGCTGCTCGATCCCGGCGGCTTCCTCGGGCGACATCGTGCGGTTCTCCTCGCCCGGCGCGCCGAGCTGGACCACCGGGCCGGTCGGCGCGGGCGTGTCGTCGCCCGACGTGCAGGCCGTCAGGCCGAGTGCGAGCAGGAGCGCCGCCGCAACGCCGTAGGACCGAGCCGATGCCGCCATGCAAGTACCTCATCCACGTCGAAGGGAACGTCACGCGTGCGGTCGGGTCGCCCCGCCGCGTCGCAGGTCACGTCAGGCTAACCCGGAACTCCGGCGCACGCGACCGGCGACTCCGGGGCATCCGCCCGCCGATGCCCGTGAGGGTGCAGGATGACCGCATGGCCATCGGACTCCGCACCGACGTGCTGCGCCCCGCCGACTCGGAGCGCGCCGATCGGGTCACCTACGTCGAGCTCTTCTTCGACCTCGTGTTCGTGTTCGGGCTCACCCAGCTCGGAGCGTACCTGTACGAGAACCAGACGCTGCTCGGTGCGCTCGAGGGCGTCATCATGGTCTGCGCCCTCTGGTGGGCGTGGGTGTCGACGACGTGGGTGACGAACTGGCTCGACCCGGTTCGCATACCGGTTCGCATCGCGGTGATCGTCCTGGCGTTCATCGCGTTCGTCATGAGCGCGTCCATCGTCGAGGCGTTCGGCGACCGCGCCTGGACGTTCGCGCTCGCGTACATCGCGCTGAAGCTCGGGCGGGCCGGGTTCATGGTCTGGGCGACGGCGCGCCACGACGCCCAGGTCTCGCGCGAGTTCGGCAACGTGCTCGCGTGGGCGCTCGCCGGGTCCGCCCTGTGGATCGCCGGCGCACTCCTCCCGCTGTCGGCCCAACTGCCGTTCTGGGCGGCGGCGCTCGGGCTCGAGCTGGTCGGCAGCATGCTCGGGTACCCGGTGCCGGGGCGCGGTCGCATGGAGATCGGGCGATGGGATGTCTCGGGGGCGCACATCGCCGAGCGGACCGCACTGTTCGTGCTGATCGCACTCGGCGAGGGCCTGCTCGTCACCGGGTTCGCGTTCGTCGCCGAGGATTCGTCGGGTGAGCGCATCATCGCCCTGGTGACGGCCTTCGTCGCGGCGGCCGCGTGCTGGTGGATCTACTTCGACCACGGCGAGCGGATCGGGTCGGAGGCGATCGAGGCCGCGGATGCGCCGGGGCGCGTGGCGCGCACGGCGTACTCGTGGGTGCACCTGCTCATCGTCGGCGGGATCGTCCTCCTCGGCGTGGGCGACAAGGAGGTGCTGGGCCATCCGCACGAGCAGAGCGTTGCGGCCGTCGTGACCGTGCTCGGCGGGCCGCTGCTGTTCCTCGTCGGCACGGTGCTCTTCCGGCGCGTCCTCGAGCGGCGATGGATGCGGGCGCAGCTCGCAGGCATCGGCGGCATCGTCGTCGTCGTGGTCGCGACCCCCTGGATCGACCCGCTCGCGACTGGCGTGCTCGCCGCGCTGGTGCTCGTCGCGACCGCGGTCGGAGAGAGCTTCGAGCGGATGCGTCGACGGGCGCCGAAGGGCGGCTGAGGGCGCCGGGCGACGGCCGTTGCCGATTCGAGACTTGACCTCGGCTGAGTTCTGTATACAAAATACTGAGTGCTGGGATGCTCCCGGCGATCAACGATGACGGAAGAGGTGGGGCGCCATGCGCCGTGCGAACTCAATGACGAGACGTCTGCTCGCGGTCGGAGCGGTCGGCGCGATGACGGTGGGCCTCGCGGCCTGCAGCGGTGGCGGGGGAGGCTCCGACGAGGACACCGTCGTGTGGTCGACCTGGGGCACGCCTGAGGAACTGACGCGCTTCGAGGAGTTCAACGAGGAGTTCATGCAGCGGCACCCGGAGATCACGGTCGAGCTGCAGCCGGTCGCCAGCTACGGCGACTACCACTCGAAGCTCCTCGCGCAGCTCACGAGCGGCACCGCGCCCGACGTCTTCTACATCGGGGACGACAAGATCGGCCAGTTCGTCGACGCCGGCGTGCTGCTTCCGCTCACGGACCTCATGGAGTCCGACGCGAGCCTGACCGACCCCGACGACTTCTTCCCCGGGCTCTTCGGCGCCGCCGAGACCGACGGCGAGATCTACGCCGCTCCGAACGACTCCAACCCCGACGTCCTCTGGTACGACACGCAGGCCCTCGAGGCCGCGGGCATCACCGAGGACCCGGCCACGCTCGCCGAGAACGGCGAGTGGACCACCGAGAAGTACCTCGAGATGAACGATGCGCTCGCGGAGGCGGGTCTCATCGGCTCGATGTTCTGGAACTACTGGGCGACGCACTACAGCTGGATCTCCGCGCAGGGCGGGACGGCCTACGACGAGTCCGGGGCCTTCGTCGGCAACGACGACGCCGCCACGGTTGACGCCGTCGAGACCTTCGGCGGGTACTTCCAGGACGGCACCTTCGTCGTCGCCGACACGATGCCCGAGGGCGCCGGCGCCGACAGCGTCTTCGTCACGCACCAGGCGGGCTTCTTCGCGCAGGGCCGGTACACGATCGGCACCGTCTCGAGCGCCGGGGAGCAGGACAGCTACGACATCGTCCGCTGGCCGACGCCCGACGGGCAGCCCGCGCCGACCGGGGTCGCCACCTCGTACCTCGCCATCAACGGCAAGACGGATGCCCCGGATGCCGCCTTCACGTTCTGGACCGAGTTCCTCTCGGCCGAGGGCCAGGTCTTCCGCCTCTCGGGTGGCGGCAACGCCGTGCCGTCCATCGCGGGCGCCGACGAGGTCGTGCTCGAGGACGGCTACCCCGCCCACGCGCAGACCTTCCTCGACATGCGCGACATCGGCTTCGAGGACTACGCGCCGGAGGCGCGCGTGCCCGGACTCTCCACGGACATCAGCGACCTGTTCCTGAAGCTCTACGAGGGCAAGTCCGACGCGCAGTCCACCCTCGACGCGGTCGCCGACCTCGTCGCGGAGAAGACGGCGGAGTGAGCTCACCCATGGTGATCACCTCGGGCGGCGCGACCGGCACCCCGGTCGCGCCGCCCGCGCACCCCGCAGCGGGTCCCGCGCCGGACACGGCGCACGCACCCGTGGCACCCGTCCGTCCCGGGCGGCGGGCACCTCGCCGCGAGGCCGCCTGGCGTCGCCGCGACCGCCGCTGGGGCTACGTCTTCGTGGGCCCCCAGCTCATCGGCATGGCGGTGTTCGTGCTGCTGCCGTTCGTGGCGAGCCTGGTGCTCGCCTTCGCGTCGTGGGACGGCCTCACCGAGCTCGAGTGGGTCGGCTTCGCCAACTTCACCGCGCAGCTGCAGGACGAGCTGCTGCTGCGCTCGATCGTGAACACCCTGCTCATCGCGCTCATCACGGTGCCGGTCGGGCTCGGTCTCGCGGTCGTCGTCGCCGTCGCACTCGAGAAGCTGCGCACCCGCACGCTCTACCTGATCCTGTTCTTCGCGCCGGTGGTGACGAGCACCGTCGCCGTCGCCATGATCTGGCAGCAGCTGTTCCGCGCCGACGGCGTGCTGAGCGGCGCGATCGCGAACGTCCTGGGCATCGCCCCTCCGGACTGGCTCGGCGACCCCCGCCTCGCGCTCATCGCGGTGTGCATCGTCTCGATCTGGTCGTCGCTCGGCCTGAACGTCATCATCTTCCTGGCGGGCCTGCAGAACATCTCGCCGTCGGTCATCGAGGCCGCGCGCATCGACGGCGCCGGCGCGTGGCGGCTCTTCCGCAGCATCCGACTGCCGCTGCTCTCGCCGATCGTGTTCTTCTCCTCGATCGTCGCGTTCATCTCGTCGCTCCAGACGTTCGACACCGTGTTCGTGCTCACCGCGAACGCCGGCCCGGACAACGCGACGCGGACGATCGTCTACCACATCTACGACCTGGGCTTCGGGCGGTTCGAGTTCGGACCCTCCAGCGCCGCCTCCGTGATCCTGCTGCTGCTGACGCTCGTCATCACCGCGATCCAGTTCGGCGCGCAGAAGAAGTTCGTGCACTACGAGGACGCCGACGCATGACCGCTTCAGACATCGAGTCGACCCTCGTCGGCCGCCCCGACCTCGAGCGGCCTCGCCGCCGTCCCGAGAGCGGGCGCGGCCGGCGCGCCGCCGGCCGGGTCGCCATCCACGCCGCACTCATCGTCGCCGGCCTGGCGATGGTGTTCCCGTTCCTGTGGATGCTGCTGACCTCGTTCAAGACCCTGCCCCAGCTGCTGCAGGACCCGCTGAGCCTCTGGCCCGACCCGTGGACGATCGACAAGTACGTCGACGCGTGGAACGCCGTGCCCTTCGGGCAGGCCTACCTGAACAGCATCTACATCTGCGTGCTGGCCGTCGTCGGAACCCTGATCACGGCGGCGATGGCGGGGTACGCGTTCGCGCGCATCCGCTTCCGAGGCAGCCGGGTGCTGTTCATCGTGTTCCTCGCGACGCAGATGATCCCGAAGCAGGTCACCCTGATCCCCTTCTACCTGCTCATGGCGGAGTTCGGCTGGGTCGACTCGCACCTCTCGCTCATCGTGCCCGCCATGCTCGTGAACCCCTTCGCGGTGTTCCTCATGCGCCAGTTCGTGCTGTCGCTGCCGAAGGAACTCGAGGAGGCGGCGCTCGTCGACGGCGCGGGCCGGTGGCGGACGTTCTGGAGCATCATCCTGCCCAACCTCAAGCCCGGGCTCGGGGCCCTCAGCATCATCGTGGCGCTCGACGTCTGGAACAGCTTCCTCTTCCCGCTCGTGCTGCTGAACTCGCCCGACCTGTTCACGGTGCCGCTGCTGCTCGCGAGCTTCCGCGGCCAGTTCGGCTCGGTCGACTACGGGCTCGTGATGGCGGCCTCGGCGCTCGCGACGATCCCGATGCTCGTCGCCTTCGTGATCGGGCAGCGCCGCATCCTCAACAGCATGGCCGCGTCCGGCCTGGGCGGGCGATGAGCGGGGCGGATGCCGCGGTGCTCGCCGACCTCGCCGGCGAGCACCTCGACCTGGTCCGCGCGCCGTTCACCCTGCCGCGCTCGCGCCTGATGGCGTTCCGCTCCGCGGACGGGGCGGACGGCACCCTCCGAGTGCACACCTCCGAATACGAGCGCAGCCTCGAGGAGTGCATCGTGCTCGATGCGCTGCGCGTGCGGGGGTCCGAGGGCGAGGTCCTGCCGGTGACCCGGGTGCGGCCGCACGAGATCGTGCTCGGCGACGGGGCCGCGGGCATCACGTTCGCCGGCACCGGCGCGCTCGCCGTGGGCGTCGCGACCGGCGTCGAGGCGAGCGTGGAATGGGACACGGGAGAGGGGCTGCAGTCGCTCCGGGTCGGCGGGCGGCACGCGGCATCCGTCGTCTTCGACGTGGGCGCCGACCGCACTGTCGAGTTCGCGCGTTCGACGGAGTACGCGTCCCTCCGCGGCGCGACCGAGGCGACGTGGTTCGACTGGTTCGTCCGCTGCCCGGTGGTGCGCGACGACCTGCAGGCGATGACGGCGTTCTGCTGGTGGGTGCTCGGCGCGAACATCGTCGAACTGCCGCAGCTCGGCGAGGCGCGCGCCGTCGTGCCCTCGAAGATCGGGTACGTCGGGCTCTGGCAGTGGGACGCGTACTTCATCGCCGTCGGGCTGCGGCACGGCGATCCCGCGCTCGCGCGGGAGCAGCTCGACCTCGCGCTGCGGTTCCCGACCGCCGTCGGGCAGCTGCCCGACGTCGTGCACGAGCTCGGAGTGCTCGCCTCGAGCGACGACCTGCCCGCGTCGGATCGCGAGACGCTGCGTCGCGCCGGCTCCGCGGTCGCCGACCCGGCCGCGCCCGTGCCGCTCACCAAGCCGCCGCTCACGGCGTGGGCCCTGCGCAAGGTGCTCGACGCCGAGCCGGCCGAGCCCGCCGAGGACTGGGCGCGGGCGCACCTCGAGGTCGTCCGACGCTCGCAGGACTGGTGGTTCGCCCACTCCGACCTCGACGGCGACGGGCTGCCCGAGTACGGTCACCCCTACTCGTCGGGACTCGACGACAGCCCCGTCTTCGACGGGCCGCTGCCGACGACGTCGCCGGATCTCGCGGCCTACCTCGTGCGGCAGGACCTCGAGCTCGCCGACCTGGTCGAGCGCCTCGAGGGCGACGGTGCCGCGGCCGCGAGGCATCGCGACCGCGCCGCGCGCACGCTCGAGCTGCTGCTCGACCTCTGGGACGAGGACCGCGGACTCTTCCGCGCGCGGGCGGCCGGCGAGCCCGTCGCGAGCGACACGATCGTCGGGCTCATGCCGCTGCTGACCGGCGGGCTGCCCGACCGGATCCGGGACCGGCTCGTCGGGGCGCTCGACGAACCCGACCGGTTCGCGGCCCCGTGGGGGATCCCGACGGTCGCCGTCGGCGATCCCGCCTTCTCGCCCGCCCGGATGTGGCGCGGGCCCGTCTGGGTCAACACGAACGCGCTCGTCGCCGAGGGCCTCGCGGCATCCGGACGCCCCACTCGCGCCCGCGACCTCGCCGAGGCGACCGTGCGGCTCGTGCAGCACGGCGGCGGCCCCCACGAGTACTTCGACCCCATCACCGGCGAGCGCGCCCCGACCGCGACGACCGCGTTCGGCTGGTCGGCGGCGCTGTTCGTCGACCTCGCGGTCGGGCTGTCGCGGGGCGACCGCGACTGAGGGCGGAGGCCGCACATGACGGTCCGTTCGGTTCCGGCCGGCTCAGGCGCTGAAGTAGGGGCTCGACGCGTTGTCGAGGATCCGGCGCATGCCGTTCATCCAGTTCGCCTTCAGGGCGACGGATGCCGCGGCGACGTCGCCGTCGGCGAGGTGCCGGGCGATCTCGGCGTGCTCGGCCGCGACGCGCTCGATCATGACGTCGTTCGGGACGAGCAGCGACTCGTAGCGGTGGAAGGCGCCCCGCGTGCTCTCGATGACATCGAGGAGCCGGCGGTTGGGGCAGGCGGAGAGCATGATCGCGTGCCACTCGTCGTCCTTCGTGACGACGAGCGCGTGCTCGACGACCTCCTGGTGGAACTCGGCCGAGATCTGCGAGAGCCGGCGACCGATCTCGCGGAGCTCGTCGCGCGGGCTGAGTTCGAGCGCGAGCGATTCGAGGGCGGCCATGACGGGCGCGAGTTCCTCGAACTCGGTCGCGGAGAGGGGCACGAAGCTGAAGCCCTTGCCGTTCTCGCTCGTGATCTGCCCTTCGCTCTCGAGGGCGATCAACGCCTCGCGGAGCGGAGTGCGGCTGACGCCGAGCTCTGCGGCGAGCTGGACCTCGTTGATGCCCTCGCCCGGGCTCACGAGCCCGGCGCGCATCCGGGCGAGCAGTTCCTCGCGGACCTGGGAACGCAGGTTCTTGCGCTCGATCGCCATCCATCCTCCAGCCGGTGGGCCGACGCCGTAAGCCTAGGGCTTGACCCTGTTCGACTTGCGGCTTAGCGTGTCTGTATACAGAATACAGTGCGCAAGCAGACCTGTACAGAGCCCGACGGAGAGGACACCACGTGACGGACGCGACCCGGAGGCACCTCCGCCTCGACGCGCTCGCCTACGGCGGCGACTACAACCCCGATCAGTGGCCCGAGTCGGTCTGGCGCGACGACGTGCGCCTCATGCGCGAGGCCGGGGTCAACCTCGTCAGCCTCCCCGTGTTCTCGTGGCCGCAGCTCGAGGTCGCGCCCGGCGTGTACGACTGGACGTGGCTCGACCGGGTCATCGAGGTCCTGTGGGCCGGAGGCATCCGCATCGATCTCGCGACGGCCACCGCGACGCCGCCGGCCTGGCTCGTGCGACGGCACCCCGAGATGCTCCCGTGGGACGCCGACGGTCGCCGCCTGGAGTTCGGATCGCGCCAGGCGTACTGCCCGAGCTCGCCCGTGTGGCGTTCGCACGTCGCCCGCATGGCGCGCGCCATGGCCGAGCGCTACGGCGAGCACCCCGCGGTCGTGCTCTGGCACGTCTCCAACGAGTACGGCGACCACGTCGCCCGATGCTGGTGCCCCGAGTCGGCCGCGCACTTCCGCCGCTGGCTCGAGGAGCGCTACGCCGACCTCGACGGCCTCAACGAGGCCTGGGGCGTGAACGTCTGGGGCCAGCGCTACACGGCGTGGGACCAGGTCGAGCCGCCCCGCCGCGCCACCGGCCCCGTCAACCCCACCCAGTTGCTCGACTTCGAGCGCTTCTCCTCGGACGCCCTGCTCGAGCTGTTCCGCATCGAGGTCGACGTGCTCCGGGAGGTCACCCCAGACCTGCCCGTGACCACCAACTTCATGAGCCTGTTCCGCGAACTCGACTACTGGCGCTTCGCCGAGGTCGAGGACCTCGTGACCGACGACGCCTACCCCGACCCGGCCGATCCGCGCGCCCACGTCCCGGCGGCCCTGAACTACGGGCTCATGCGCTCGCTGAAGGGCGGGCAGCCGTGGCTGCTGCTCGAGCAGGCCGCGAGCGCCGTGAGCTGGCGCGACGTCAACGTGCCCAAGGCCCCCGGCCGCATGCGGATCGACAGCCTGCAGGCGATCGCGCACGGCTCGGACGGCGCCATGTTCTTCCAGTGGCGTCAGGCGCGCTACGGCCAGGAGAAGTTCCACTCCGCGATGCTCGGCCACCGGGGCGAGCGCTCCCGCACGTTCCGCGAGACGGCCGCCCTCGGCCGCGAGCTCCGGCGGCTCGCCCCGGTGAAGGACACCCGCGTGCGGAGCCGCGTCGCGCTCGTCGTCGACTGGGACGCCTGGTGGGGCTCGAGCGCGACCGAGTCGATGCCCTCGCAGCGACTCGGCTGGCTCGCCCAGGCGCGGGCCTGGCACGCGGCGCTGCACGCGCTCGGCCACGCGGTGGACACGGTGCGCGCCACGGGCCCGTTCGACGCGTACGACCTCGTCGTCGTCCCGAACCTCTACGTCGCGGATGCCGCGCAGGCGGCCGCGCTCGCCGGGTTCGCCGCCGACGGCGGCACCGTGGTCGTCGGCCCGTTCTCCGGCGTGGTCGACGCGACCGAGAAGGTCCACCCCGGCGGCGCACCCGGCCCCCTGCGAGACCTCCTCGACATCGAGGTCGACGAGCCGTGGCCCGTGCCCGACGGGGTGCACGAGCGGGTCGAGCTCGACGGGCGGGCCTACGACGCACCCGTGTGGACGGAGTGGATCGAGCCGGGCGCCGAGGCATCCGTCGTCGCGCGCTTCGCCTCGGGCGCGCTCGCCGGCCGTGCCGCCGTCACGCGACGCGGGCACGGCGACGGCAGCGCCTGGTACGTCGGCACCGCGCTCGCCGAGGACGGCATCCTCGCCGTCATGCGCCTCGCGCTCGCCGACGCCGGGCTCCCGGCCCGCGAGCGCATCGCCCACGACGTCGAGGCCGTCACCCGCTCGAGCGCCGACGTCGACTACACGTTCGTGCTGAACCACGGCGCAGACGACGCGGTCGTCGACGTGCCGAAGGGCGCCGAGGACCTGCTCGGCGACCCCGGAGCGCGCACGGGTCCGCGCCTCGTCGTCCCCGCCCTCGGCGCCGCCGTGCTCGCGACGCCGAGGGCGGCCGAGCCCCCGTTCATCACCCTGTCCGAGACCACCGAGTGAGGCACCACCCATGACCGACCCCTACGTGCATCCGTACATTCCCAACACCGCACCCGAGGTGCGCGCCGAGATGCTCGCCGCCGTCGGCGCGGCATCCGTCGACGAGTTCTACGCCGACGTGCCCGAGGACCTTCGCCTCGGCCGCGCCCTCGACCTGCCCGAGGCGCTCGTCGCCGAGCAGGACCTCGAGCGGCACGTCTCCGGCCTCCTCGCGCGGAACGCGCCGACGACCGAGCGCCTGAGCTTCCTCGGACAGGGCACCTACCAGCACGCCGTCCCGGCCGTCGTCGACGAGGTCATCGGGCGCAGCGAGTTCCTCACCGCCTACGCGGGCGAGCCGTACGAGGACCACGGCCGCTTCCAGGCGCTCTTCCAGTACCAGTCGCTCATGGGCGAGCTGCTCTCGATGGACGTCGTCAACGTCCCCACCTACGATGGCTTCCAGGCGACGGGCACCGCGCTCGCGATGGCCGGGCGGATGACCGGGCGCCGGCGCGTGCTCGTCGTGAGCGACGTGCTGCCCGCGAAGCTCTCCAAGGTCCGCGACTACGTCCGGGTCCACCTCGACCTCGAGCCGGTCGTCCCCGTCGACGGCACCGCCGACGTCGCGGACGTCGCGCGGCGGCTCGGCGAGGACGTCGCCGCCGTCTGGGTCGAGACGCCGAGCCGGACCGGCGCCGTCGAGCACCGCCTGCAGGCGCTCGCGGACGCCGCCCACGCGGTGGGCGCCGTCCTCGTCGTCGGCACCGACCCGGTCGGGTACGGCGTGCTCACGCCGCCCGCCGAGCAGGGCGCCGACATCGTCTGCGGGGACATCCAGTCGCTCGGCCTGCACCAGTGGTACGGGGGCGCGCACGCCGGATTCATCGCCGTGCACGATGACCCGCGGTTCGTCATGGAGATGCCCTCGCGGCTCTTCGGCCTGGCCACGACCGACGTCCCCGGCGAGGTCGGCTTCGGCGACGTCGCGTACGACCGCACCTCCTTCGCCCACCGAGAGGAGGGCAAGGAATGGGTCGGAACCGCCGCCGCGCTCTGGGGCATCGCCGCCGGCGTGCACCTCGCGCTCATGGGCCCGCAGGGGATGCGCGACCTCGGCGAGGTGCTCCTCGCCCGGACCGCGTACGCGCAGCGCTCGCTCGCCGCCATCCCCGGCATCCGCCTCACCGACGGCGCGGTGCACCTGCGCGAGTTCGCGATCGACGTCTCCGGCGCCGGACTCACCGCTGGCGAAGTCGTCCGCGCGCTCCGCGCCGAGGGCATCGAGCCCGGGGCGCCCGCGGGCGACCACGAACTCGTCGTCTGCGTCACCGAGCTGACCACGCAGCGCGACATCGACCGACTCGCCGCCGCCGTCACCGGACTCGTCGCGGCATCCGCCGCCGAGTCCGCCGCCACCCTCGACACCGTCGCCACTCCCGAGGAGCACCGCGCATGAGTCTGCCCATCTCCCCCAAGCCCGCCATCCGCCGCTTCCACCAGGCCCGCTGGGACGAGCCGGTGATCTTCGAACTGTCGACGCCCGGCGAACGCGGCGTGCTCGTCACGCCGATCGAGCCCGGCGTTCGCGAGGCCGTCGGCGACGTCGTGACCGACCTGCCCGAGGGGCTCGCGCGGCGCACGCCGCCCGCGCTGCCCGAGATGGGGCAGATGCGCGTGCTGAAGCACTACCTGCGCCTCTCGCAGGAGAACCTCGGCGCCGACCTCAACGTCGACGTCGGCCAGGGCACCTGCACCATGAAGTACGCCCCGAAGGTCAACGAGCGCATCATCACGACGCCGAAGCTCGCCGCGATGCACCCGCTGCAGGACCCCGTCGACGCGCAGGGCGTGCTCGAGATCATCTGGCGCACCGAGCGGATGATGGCCGAGATCTCGGGCATGGACGAGGTGTCCCTGCACACCCAGGGCGGCTCGGCCGCGATCTGGGCGAACATCGCGATGATCCGCGCCTACCACGAGGCCAACGGCGAAGGGGAGCAGCGCCGCGAGGTCGTCACGACGATCTTCAGCCACCCGTCGAACGCCGCCGCCGCGAAGGCCGCCGGCTACGACGTGATCACGCTCCACCCCGACGCCGACGGCTACCCGGACCTCGCCGCACTGAAGCGCGTGCTCTCGCCGGGCACGGCCGCGATCATGGTCACGAACCCCGAGGACACCGGGATCTACAACCCCGCGATCCGCGAGTGGGTGGATGCCGCGCACGGCGTCGGCGCGCTGGCCTCGTACGACCAGGCCAACGCGAACGGCATCCTCGGCATCACCCGGGCGCGCGATGCGGGCTTCGACGTCTGCCACTTCAACGTGCACAAGACGTTCGGCACCCCGCACGGCTCGGGTGGGCCCGGGACGGGTGCCAACGCCGTGAGCGCCGCCCTCGCGCCGTTCCTCCCCGGCCCGCGCGTCGTGCGGGAGGGGGACCGGTACGCGGTCCGGGAGGCCGGCCCGCAGTCGATCGGCGCGATCGGCCCGTTCCACGGCGTCGTGCCGAACATCGTGCGGGCCTACGCGTGGATCATGGCGCTCGGCGCCGAGGGCCTGCGGGCCGTCGCCGAGACGGCCGTCCTGAACAACAACTACCTGATGAAGCGGATCCTCGAGATCCCGGGCGCCAGTGCGCCCTACGCCACCGGGCGACGCCGGATCGAGCAGGTGCGCTACTCGTGGGAGGGGCTCACCGAGGAGACGGGCATCAGCTCGGAGGAGATCGGGGTCCGCGCGAGCGACTTCGGCATGCACTACTGGACGAGCCACCACCCGTACGTCGTGCCGCAGCCGTTCACGCTCGAGCCGACCGAGTCGTACTCGAAGGCGGAACTCGACGAGTACGCCGACGTCCTGGCGGAGATCGCCCGCGAGGCGCGGGAGACGCCCGAGATCGTGCGCACCGCGCCCCACAACCAGACCGTGCACCACACGCACCACGACGACCTCGACGACCCCGAGCGGTGGGCGATCACGTGGCGCGCGTACCGTCGCAAGTACCCGGACGCCGTCGGGGCCTGACGTGATCGGCTTCATCGTGAATCCCGTCGCGGGGATCGGCGGCCCGGCCGGGCTCGCCGGCAGCGACGGCGCGGACGTGCAGCGTCGGGCCGCGGAGCGCGGTGCGCGCTCGCGCGCGGCCGAGCGCGCCGCGACGGCCCTCGCCGTCGTCGCCGCCGGCAGGCCCGACGAGCACGTGGTGACCGCGGCGGGTCCGATGGGGGAGGACGCGGTGCGATCGGCCGGGCTCCGACCCATCGTCGTGTGGCATCCGCGCGACCCGAGCTCGTCGTCCGACACCACGGACGCGGCGCGGGCGCTCGCGGACGTCGGCGTCGAGCTCGTGCTGTTCGCCGGCGGCGACGGCACGGCCCGGGACGTCGCGGCCGGACTCCCGGAGGCGGCCGTGGCGCTCGGCATCCCCGCCGGCGTCAAGATGTACTCGCCGGTCTTCGCGGTCGGTCCGGGTGCCGCCGGCGCGCTCGCCGCGGCCTGGCTCGACGAGCGGGGGCTGCCGACGGCCGAACGGGAGGTGCTCGACGTCGACGAGGAGCAGCTGCGCCGCGCCCGGGTCGAACCGCGGCTGCACGGCACGCTCCGGGTGCCCTATCGAGCGGGGCGCACGCAGGCGCGCAAGTCGGCGACGCCCGCCGACGAGCAGGCGGCGGTGCGCATCGCGGCGAAGGGTGCGGCGTCGCGCCTGCGGCCCGGCATCCGCTACCTGCTCGGGCCCGGCGGCACCATGGCGGAGGTCGCGCGCGAACTCGGCGTCGAGAAGACGCCGTTGGGCGTCGACGTCGTGCTCGACGGCGACGTGGTCGTCGCGGGCGCCTCGGAGCACGAACTGCTCGACGAGGTGGCGAAGGGGCCCGCGCAAGCCGTGGTCTCCATCATCGGCGGGCAGGGGTTCCTCCTCGGCCGAGGCAACCAACAGCTCTCGGCGCGCGTCGTCGAGGCGATCGGCGACGACCCCATGATGGTCGTCGCCCCCGAGCAGAAGCTCATCGACCTCGGGGGGCGTCCGCTCCTCGTCGACACCGGAGATGCGACGGTCGATGCGCGCCTCGCCGGGTTCGCGAGCGTCGTCACCGGTCCATCGACCACGAGCATCTACCCGGTCCACGCACCAGAGAACGAAGGAGCAGTCCATGCGACTTGAGCACAAGCAGGCCATCGTCACCGGAGGAGCCGGCGGCATCGGCCGCGCGACCGCCAAGGCCCTCGCGGCCGAGGGCGCCGCGGTCGCGGTCGTCGACCTGAACGGCGAGGCGGCCGAGGCGGTCGCCGCGGAGATCCGCGACGCCGGGTTCACGGCGATCGCCGTCCAGGCCGACGTCGCGAGCGAGGCCGACATCGAGCGGGTCGTCGAGACGACCGTGGCGGCGTTCGGCGGCGTGAACGTCGTCTTCAACAACGCGGGCATCATCCGGCGGACCACCGCGGTCGAGACCTCGGTGGAGGAGTGGGATCGTGTCTTCGGCGTGAACGTCCGCTCGATCTTCCTCATGGCCAAGCACGTCGTGCCGGTCATGGCCGCGGCCGGCGGCGGTTCGATCGTGAACACGGGATCGGGCTGGGGGCTGAAGGGCGGCGGGCAGGCGATCTCGTACTGCGCCTCGAAGGGGGCGGTCGTGAACATGACCCGCGCGCTCGCGATCGACCACGGTCCGCAGGGCATCCGCGTGAACTCGGTCAACCCGGGCGACGTGAACACCGGGATGCTCCGCGACGAGGCCAGCCAGCTCGGCCAGGACGCCGATGCCTTCCTCGCCGAGGCGGCGGACCGGCCGCTGCGCCGCATGGGCGAGCCGCGCGAGATCGCCGCGGCCGTGGTGTGGCTCGCGAGCGACGAGTCGAGCTACGTCACCGGGTCCGCGCTGGTCGTCGACGGCGGCGGCATCGCGTAGCCGTCGACGACGCACGTCGGCAGGCGCTCAGCGCCCGCCGAAGTCCTCCTCGTCCTCCTCGGGGTCGGCGACCTCCTCCATGACGAATTCGACGTCGTCGTCGCCGACGCCCTCCGCCTCGAGCTCCTCCTCGTACTCGATCTCGGCCTCCTGGCCCCGGCTGAACGGGCCCTCGAGCGGATCGACGAAGCTGGTCATGGCATCCCCCTTCGGCTGGCCCTCCCGCCGGTCGGGTGGCCGCGTGCCCTCAGGCTAGCCCCGGGAGCCGGTGCTGCGGAACGGGGTCGCAGGAACCTCGCACGTCAGCGGCGGGGGAGTGCGAGGATGCGTTCGAACGCGGCATCCGTCACCCGGTCGACGACCTGGAGTTCGGGGTGCGCGTCGTAGAACTCGACGATGCGGCGCGCGCCCTCGTCGAACGTGATCGTGGTGCGGAACTCGGGCACGAGCGCCTTCACCTTGGCGTTGTCGAAGACCATCGAGTGCGCCTTGTCCCCGAGGAGGCCGGGGCCCCAGTCGGGGTGCATGGCGGCGATGGTGTCGGATGCCACGTGCACGAGCTCGGCGCCGGGCGCGCCGGCCGCTTCGGCGAGCCAGCGGTAGATCTGGTTCCACGTCGGCGCGTGGTCGCCCGTGATGTGGAACGCGTCGCCGACGGCCAAGGGGTTGCCGAGGAGGCCTGCGAACGCGACCGCGAAGTCGTCGTGGTGGGTGATCGTCCAGAGGCTCGTGCCGTCGCCGTGGACGATCACGGGGCGCCCCGCGCGCATGCGCGCGAGGTCGGTCCAGTGTCCGAGCGTGGGGATCAGCGTCGCGTCGTACGTGTGCGAGGGGCGCACGATCGTCGCGGGGACGCCGCGTTCGCGCACGGCGTCGACGAGGACCTGCTCGCACGCGATCTTGTCGCGCGAGTACTGCCATTCGGGATTCACGAGCGGCGTGGACTCGGTGACGGGCAGGCGGCTCGGCGGCGTCTGGTAGGCCGACGCCGAGCTGATGAAGACGTACTGCCCGATCCGCCCCTCGAAGAGGTCGAGGTCGGCCTGCACGTGGTCGGGCGTGAACGCGAGGAACTCGCAGACGACGTCGAACTCGAGCGGGTCGGCGGTGCCTCGGCCGAGCGCCGCGCGCACGGTGTCGGGGCGACGGATGTCTCCGACGACCTGCCGCACGTCGGCCGGGAGCGGCCGCAGGCTCGTGGAGCCGCCTCGGTTCAGCACGGTCACGTCGTGGCCGACCTCGACCGCGCGTCTCACGCAGGCCGAACTGATGACGCCGCTGCCGCCGATGAAGAGGATCCGCTTCGCGCTCATGGCCCCATCGTGTCACCGCGGCTCGGGGTCCGCACGGGTCAGGCGGCCGACCAGCCGCCGTCCGACGCCAGCACGACGCCGTTGACGTTCACGCCGTCGTCGGAGAGCAGGAAGGTGATCGACGCGGCGAGGGCCTCGGCCTCGGCGGCATCCGGAATCAGCGCCATGGCCTGGCGCACGCGCTGCGCGCCGAGCGGCGACGCGAAGGACGCCTCGATGTTCGTGATCGTCGGGCCGGGCGCGACGGCGTTCACGCGGAGTCCGCTGGGGCCGTACATGAACGCGGTCGACTTGGTGAGGCCGACCACGGCGTGCTTCGAGGTGGTGTAGGCGACGCCGGCGGCGGAGCCGCGGAGCGCGGCCTCGGACGCGGTGTTGACGATCGAGCCGTGGCCCTGCGCGAGCATGCCGGGCACGACCGCGCGCATGAGCTTCATGGTGCCGTCGACGTTCACGCGCATGACGCGCTCCCACACGGCATCGGTGAGCTCGCCGATCGGGGTCATGTCGTCCATGATCCCGGCGATGTTGGCGAGGCCGTCGATGCGGTCGCCGCCGGCGGCGAGGATGTCGGCGATCTTCGCGTCGTCGGTGATGTCGGCGACGAGCGTCACGACGCCGGCGCCGTCGTGCTCGGCCGCACGGAGCTCCTCGGCGAGGTCGTCGAGGCGCTCCTGCGAGACGTCGACGGCGACGACCCTGCCGCCCTCGCGCACGATGCGCGACGCGGTCGCCCGGCCGATGCCCGAGCCGGCGCCCGTGACGATGACGGTCTTGCCCGTGAAGCGGCCCCGGTCGATGCGCTCGACCCACTCCGGGCGCTCGACGGCGTCGGTGGCGTCTGCAGGGGCCTCGGCGGCGTCGGTGTCGGGCTCGGGGGCGGATGCCGCGGGGGCGCCGGCCGGGACGTCGCCCGCCGCGGCCCGTGCGACGAGCTGGTCGACCATCTCCTGCGAGAAGGAGCCCTTGCTGAGCTTGATGAGGCGCTTGAGTGCGAGGCGGTGGACCGGGCGGAGGACGTCGGGATCCTGCCCGGCCTGCGCGAGGAGGTCGCGGATGATGGGCCCGCCGACGGGGTCCTCGAGCCAGGTCTTGATCGAGGAGTCGCCGGTGAGGGGCTTGCTGGGGCTCATGAGGGGTTCCTTCGCTGCTCTGGGTCCGTGTCCTCGGAGGACACCGGACAACTCTGTCCGGTAGTAACCTAGCACCCATGTCCGAGAGTGCACGGGGAGAAGGTCCCAAGCCGCGCAAGCCGAACCTCGGCCCGAGCGCCGGGCCGGCCAACCGGCGCGCACTGCTCGCCGCCGCGCGCGAGATCTTCGCCGCCGACGGTCTCTCCGCACCCTTCAGCGCGATCGCCAGGCGAGCCGGCGTCGGCCAGGGCAGCCTCTACCGGCACTTCCCCGACCGCCTCTCGCTCGCGGTCGCCGTCTACGAGGAGAACCTCGACGAGCTCGAGGCCGCGGTCGCCCCGCCGGAGGCCGGGCTCGACGACCTCCTCCAGGGCGTGATCGCGCAGGCCATCGTCTCGACCGCGCTGATCGACCTCATCAGCGCGCACCCGCACGATCCCCGCGTCGAACGCCTCGGCGCGCGCGTGCGCGACATCGCGGTGGCCGCCGTCGAGCACGAGCGGGCCGCGGGCAGGTTCGGCGAGCACGTCGACGTCGAGGACGTGCTCCTCGCGATCTCGATGCTCGCCGGCCTCGTCGCCCGGACCGAGCCGGCCGAGCGTGCTGCCACCGCCGATCGGGCGTGGGAACTGCTGCACGCGGCGTTCACGCCGCGCACGGCCTAGGCGCCGTCGCCCCGTGAGGGGGCATCGCCTCCCGGAGCGCCACGCCCGGCCCACGGATCGTAGTCCGCGACGAGCGGGCCCTGCTCGGGCCGATCCGCATCGGGCACGTGCTGCAGGTTCACCCGCACCCGGTACCAGAGCGAACTCGACCCGCGCATGCCGTCGACGAGCACGTCGGAGGGCGTCAGGTGCGGCACGACGACGGCGTTCGCCGCCTTCCAGCGTTCGAGCGCGTCGAGCGCCTCGGGCTTCGTCTCGGTGCGGGCGACCTCGATGAGCGGCATCGTCGAGACCCGGCGCCCCGAGCCGTCCCCGCGCGAGGCGCCCCGGGGCGCCTTCTCGGCGGGGCCGAGCGCCTCCGCCAGTCGCAGCAGCCCGTCGAGCGATCCGACCGCGTCGTCGATCCCCGCGTGCGGGTCGCCGCGCTCGCCGAAGCGCTCGAGCACGGTCGAGACCGTGAACTCCTCCGGTCGCCGCGAGCGGACCTCGTCCCAGTCGAGCGGCGTCGAGACCCGCGCGTCGGGCAGCGGTCGGACCGAGTAGGCGGATGCCACGGTGCGGTCCTTCGCGTTCTGGTTGAAGTCGACGAACACGCTCTCGCCGCGCTCCTCCTTCCACCACCGTGCCGAGGCGAGCCCGGGTGCCCGCCGTTCGACCTCGCGCGCGAGCGCCTCGGCGGCGAGCCGCACCTCGCGGAAGTCCCAGCGGGGCTCGATGCGCACGAGCAGGTGGATGCCGCGCGAGCCGGACGTCTTCGGCCAGCCGACGAGCCCGTGGTCCTCGAGCACGTCGCGCGCGACCATCGCGACGTCGACGATCTGCGACCAGTCGACGCCGGGCATCGGGTCGAGGTCGACGCGCAGTTCGTCGGGGTGGTCGAGGTCCTCGGCCCGTACGGGGTGCGGGTTGAGGTCGAGGCATCCGAGGTTCACGACCCAGGCCAGGCCGGCGGCGTCGCGCACGACCGTCTCCTCGGCCGACGTGCCGCGCGCGTAGTGCAGGGTCGCGGTGTCGATGAATGCGGGGTGGTTCTCGGGCACGCGCTTCTGGAAGAACGGCTCCGCGCCGATGCCCTTCACGAACCGCTTGAGCACCATCGGCCTGCCGCCCGCGCCGCGCAGCGCGCCGTCCGCGACGGCGAGGTAGTACCGGACGAGGTCGCGCTTCGTCAGGCCGGGCTCGGGGAAGACGACCCGGTCCGGATGGCTCACGCGGACCTCGTGGCCCCCGACCTCGAGCACCACGGCGTCGTCGCTGCGCGCAGCCATGACACCACGCTAGGGGGTGACGGCGGCTGGGGCGCCCTCGGGACCGCCGGGGTCCGCGCCCGAGTCGGCGGTCGGGTGCGGGTCCGCCCGGTCGTCGGACTCGTCGGACTCGTCGTCGTCACCGGCCGAGGCGGTGTCGTCGTCCCGGACCGGGGCGTGACGCAGCTGGAGGAGGATGGCGGCGGCGAGGCACGAGGCCCCGACGAGGGCGAGCAGCGAGCCGCCCGACGAGACGTCGCCGCCGCCGGCCGCGAACGCGTCCGCGAGGTTCAGGCCGATCGCGAACCCCGCCCACCAGAGGAAGAAGGTCGTCGCGTGGATGAGGAGCAGCCCGACCGTGACCACGTCGTGCGTCGTGACGATCCCGCGCCGTGAGCCCTGGATCGCCACGATCGACCCCGCGACGGTCGCGAGCGTGGCGCCGAGCGCCCAGACGAACGGCCCGCCGTCGATCACCCCGTAGCGTTCGACCAGGATCCCGTAGATCTGCGCGAGCGAGAGCTCGGGCACGGCCGCCATCGGATTCCAGACCAGCAGGTGCAGCGTGCCGAGCGCGATCACCGCGAGCTCCGCGGCCCCGAGGACCGCGACCGCGATCCCGACCCGATCGGTGCGGCTCGGATCGCCCCGGCGCTCGGACAGGCCGAGCGCGATGATCGCGTAACCGCCCACGGCCGCCGCGAGGGCGAGCAGGATCAGGAACGGCGAATCGCCGACGCCCGTGAACTGCACCGCGATGGGGGCTGCGACGGCGGCCACGACCGCGGCCCATCGTCGCCAGGCCCGCGGCTCGCCGGCGGTGATCAGCAGCAGCAGGCCGAGCGGGAGCGCCCCCCACACCGCGACGACCTCGATGACCTCGGACATCGTGCCGACGACCGCCCGCTGGACCGACGAGGCGAACCCGGGCACGGCCAGGTCGACCGACACGCTCGTCGCCGCCATCACGACCGCGACCGCGAGGAAGGACGCACCGGCGCGGGCGCGCCGCCCGGCGAAGACTCCGTTCCGCGGCATCCGGGTCATGACGACCTCATCTCGTGTCCGGCAGCAGGTGCCCCGATCCCCACCATGGCACGGATCACGAGGCGGCGGTAGCGCCGCGACCCCACTCAGTCCGGGCGTGCGGCAGGGGCCTGCGAAGCCCGGTCGCGGTGCACGCTCGCGTGCACCCACGGGTGCAGGATGTCGAGCTGCACGAGGGTCGCCGCGAGCTCGAGGAGGCCGAGGCCGAAGTAGACCGCCTGCAACGGGCTGAACGGGATGAACACCATCTGGACGAAGACCCAGACGAGCATGCCGAAGCCGGCGACGGCCGACGCGATCATGGTCCACCGCATGCGGCGCGCCAGCATCACGAACGCGAGCAGGTGCGTGCCCCCGACCACGAACGCGAGCGCGAGCCCGGGGACCAGGAACGACGTGAACGGCGAACCGTCGAGGTAGGACTGCGGGATCGCCATCGCGGTGCCGCTGAAGTCGATCACGCCGCCGAGCACGAGCGCCGCGCCACCGAACACGCTGGTGATGCCCACGAAGATCTGGATCGTCAGCAGCACACGGCGCGCGATGCCCTGCATGCTCATCGTCGCCACCCCCTTCGACGCGGGCCGGGTCGGCACCAGCATGCCCGCTCCGCCGCCCGGACGTCGGGGCCGAAGGTCATGCGATCCCTCGGGCGCCCGCCGTCAGTAGCCGGCCGCCGCGGGCGGGACCGGCTTCGACGCGGTGTCGGGCGCATCGTCGCCCGGATCGGTCGCGTGTGCGAGCGCCTGCTCGAGGTCGCGTGCGAGGTCGTCGACGTGCTCGAGCCCGACCGAGAGGCGGATCAGGCCGTCGGGGATGGTCTCCGCCTCGGCGGGCCAGCGACGGCGTCGCTCGAGCTGCGACTCGACTCCGCCGAGGCTCGTGGAGTGCACCCACACCCGGGTCGACGAGGCGACGCGCTCCGCGGCATCCGCCCCGCCCGCGACCACGATCGAGACGATCGTCCCGAAGCCCGGGTAGCGGACCTCGTCGAGCGACGGGTGGTCGGCGAAGCGCGCGGCGAGTTCGCGGGCGTTCGCCTGGGCGCGCTCGAGCCGCACGGGCAGCGTGCGGAGCCCGCGGAGCGCGAGGAACGCGTCGAGCGGTCCGGGGATCGCGCCGCCGAGGCTCCGGCGCGTGATGATCCGGTCGCGCAGCGCCGCGTCGCGTGCGATCACCGCGCCCAGGACGACGTCGCTGTGCCCCGAGATCGACTTCGTCGCCGAGTGGACCACGAGGTCGGCGCCCGACTCGAGCGGGCGCTGCAGCAGGGGCGTCGCGAACGTGTTGTCCACCGCGAACAGCGCGCCGGCCTCGCGGGCGGCACGGCCGATCGCGCCGAGGTCGGCCACCTCGAGCGCGGGGTTGGTGGGCGACTCGACCCAGACGAGGTCGGCGCCCTGCGCGGCATCCGCCACCGCGTCGGCGTCGCGGACGTCGACGAAGCGCACGGAGACGTCGCGGGTCTGGACGAGGTCGTCGAGCAGGCCGATCGTGCCGGTGTAGGAGTGCCGGGGCGCGACGACCGTGCCGCCGGTCGGGACGAGCGCGAGGACCGCCGAGATGGCGCCCATCCCGGACGCGAACGCGACGCAGTCCCCGCCCTCGAGCGCACCGAGCGCCTCCTCGAAGGCCGTCCACGACGGGTTTCCGTAGCGGCCGTACGCGGTCGGACCGCCGGCGTGGAACGTCGACGCGAGGTGGACGGGTTCGCTCATCGGTCCGTCGGGCTCGCGGGGCGGCCGGCCGGCGTGCACCGCGACGGTCTCGGGGTGCAGCCCGTCGTGCGGGTCCTCGCCCGGTCGGGGTGCCTGGGGTCGGTCGTGCATGGATGGTCCTCTCCTCGACGGTCCACGTCGATCCTCGCCCATCGACGGCGGCGGTGACGACCTCGTGTGCTGGCCCGACGCGCAGGCCGGCATCCGGGGCAGGGTCGCGTCAGTCCCGCTCGACGACCGGGTGCACCACGGCGTCGGTGACGTCCACCTCCACGCCGACGAGCGACGGGACCTCGGACGCGAGCGCATCGCGGAGCTCCGAGACCGGGGGGATCCGGCCGCCCGGAGCCTGCACCGAGACGCGGGCGACGAGGCTCTTCCAGGTGACGCCGTCGACCTCTCCCTCCCCGTCGGCGATCCACTCGGTCGCTGCGGCGTGGATGCGCGCCGTCCAGGTCGCCTGGGCGACGATGACGACGGTGTTGAGTCCGAGAGGGATGACGGTGAGGATGGTGAGCACCGTGACGATCGTGTACGCGCGCCGACGACGGCTCGGCAGCGCGAGCGCGTCGCGCGAGTAGCCCGCGAGCGTGAACACGATCGCCCCGGCGATGATGAGCGCGACGACGTTCGAGAAGAACAGCAGGAAGGCGCCGAACGCCCCGTCGAAGTCCCCCTGACCGAGCGTGACGCCGACGACCGCGAGCGGCGGGACCAGCGAGATCGCGATGGCCACGCCGGGGAGGACGGCGCTGAGGTCCTTCCGGCTCATCGCGAACGCCCCCGCGACGCCGGTGGCGAGCGCCGCGACGAGGTCCATCAGCTGCGGCGAGGTTCGGCCGGTGATCTGGGAGTTCGCGTTGAGGTTCGTGCCGGCCGGCAGCACGATCGAGAACGCCGCGCCGATGAGGATCACCGCCGCCACGGCACCCGAGACCCAGACGAGGGATGCCACGACCATGCGGGCCCGCCCGGTCACGATCCCCGCGGCGATGCCCAGGATCGGCGTTCCGAGCGGGGCGATGATCATGGCTCCGATCACCGTGGCCGTCGAGTCGAGGAGCACTCCGGCCGCGGCGATGATCCCCGACAGCACGAGCATGATCACGAAGCCGCTCCGCTTGCCCACGCGATCGCCCGACCCGAGGTCGAGCTGGTCGAGCAGGTCGGTCAGCGGGTTGCGCTGCAGCGTCGGAAGCAGCATCGCGGTCAACTTCGCCACACCCGGATGATCCCACCGGGCGCGTCCGGCGACGAACGCCGCGCCGCGGATGGAGGCGGTTCGGGCGGAGACGGTGGCGGGGCGCACACTGGAGGGGTGAGTCCCGACCACGCGCTCGACTGGCGCGCCCCGCACGAGACCGACGTCGCGCAGACGATCTCCGTGCTGCGTCGCGGCCCCGGCGACCCGACCTTCACGCGCACGCCCGACGGCGCGATCTGGCGCGCGACGCTGACCGACGACGGGCCGGCGACGATGCGGATCGTGCAGCGCGATGTCGACCTGGTCCGTGTCGAGGCGTGGGGGACGGGTGCCGGCGCCGCCGTCGCGCTCGCCCCGTCGATGCTCGGGGAGCGCGACGACACGACGGGATTCCGGACGGGCGTCGAGGAGCTCGATGCGGCGCACCGGCGCAACCCCGGACTGCGCGTGCCGCGCACCGCGCGCGTGATGGAGTCGCTCGTGCCCGCGATCCTCGAGCAGAAGGTGATCACGCTGCAGGCCCACGCCTCCTGGCGTCGACTGGTGCTCGCGTTCGGCACCCCGGCGCCCGGCCCGGTGCCGAACCCGATGCGGGTCGCGCCCTCGGCCGACGGATGGCGCGCCGTCCCCGTCTGGGAATGGCATCGGGCCGGGGTCGACCCGAAGCGTGCGGCGGCGATCCAGCGCGCGGCCGCCCGAGCATCCCGGATCGAGGAGGCGGCCGACCTCGCGCCCCCCGATGCCGCCGCCCGACTGACCGTCTTCCCGGGCGTCGGCGCGTGGACGGCAGCGGAGGTCGCGCAGCGCGCGTTCGGAGACGCCGACGCGGTGTCGGTCGGTGACTACCACCTGGCCAACTACGTCGGGCACGCGCTGTTCGGGCGCGACATGACCGACGACGAGATGCTCGATGCGCTCGCGCCGTGGGCAGGCCAGCGCTACCGCGTCATCCGGCTGATGATGGCGGCGGGGCTGCGCGGACGACCGCGGCGAGGCCCGCGGATGTCGTTCGTCGACCACCGCGGGCGCTGAGGGCCGAGCCCTCCGCGACGGGCGTCGGACGGCGGCGCTCCCCGCCCGAGTGACCTTGGGCCCGACGGCGCCGACCGCCCTCCGCGAGGCTGGGTGCAGGCCGTCGGGATACGGCACGAAGGGGTGATCGGACGTGTTCACGCAGATCGTCGTCGGGTGGGACGGGTCCCCGAACGCGGAGGCAGCACTGGAGTGGGCGGCGGCCCGTGACGATGCGGCACCCCTGCTCATCGTGCACACCGTGCCGGGTGCGGACACGTCGAGCGAGTACCTGCGGGCCACCGGCGACCTCCCCGAGGCGCGGGTCGAGCTGATCGACCGTGCCGCACGGCTTCGCGTCGAGCACCCCGGACGCTCGGTCGACACGCTCACCGTGCACGGCCGCGCCGACAAGGAGCTCGCCACGTACCTCGACGGCAGCGCGCTCGTCGTGGTCGGCGGATCGCAGAGCGGACACGAGACCGCGTGGACCCTCGGCGCCCGGCTCGCCGGGCGGCGCGGACGTGGCGCGGTCGCCGTCGTCCCGCCCGACTGGGAGGCCGTGGAGCGCCGCGCCGTGGTGGTCGGCGTCGACGGGTCCGATGAGGCGCGGGCGGCGATCCGCGTCGGCGTCGACGAGGCCGCACGTTCCGGGCGCCCGCTCGAGCTCGTCCACGCGTGGGTCGTGCCGACGAGCTGGAACTCGGCCTACGTGGAGTACCTCGGCGACGTCGCCCTCATGGAGGAGATGCGACGCGACGTGCTCGACGAGGCCGTGGAGTTCGCCCGATCGCTCGGCGGTGCGCCGTCCGGACGACTCGAGCGCGGGTCGGCCGCTGCGGTGCTCGCCGAGTACAGCGACACCGCCGCCGTCGTGGTCGTGGGCAGCCACACGGCGGGCGGCATGGCCCGCTTCCTCCTGGGCTCGGTCAGCCACGACCTGCTGCTGAGCGCCGCCGGTCCGGTCATCGTGGTCAGCGACGTCGGATAGGCCATGGGCCCGCGGAGCATCCGGTTCCTCGGGGCGGCGGACACCGTCACCGGGTCGCGCCACCTCGTCGAGCGCGACGGCGCGCGCGTGCTCGTCGACTGCGGCCTGTTCCAGGGCTACAAGGTGCTCCGCGCGCGCAATCGGCAGCCGTTCCCCGTCGATCCCGCGACCATCGACGCGGTGGTCCTGACCCATGCGCACCTGGACCACTCCGGGTATCTGCCCGCGCTCGTGCGCGACGGGTTCGCCGGTCGCATCCTCGCGAGCCCGGGCACGATCGAGCTCGCCGAGATCATGCTGGCCGACAGCGCGTACCTCATGGAGGAGGAGGCGCGCCACGCGGCATCCCGCCACTGGTCGCGGCACGCCGACCCGCGTCCGCTCTACACGTCGGAGGACGTGCGCCGGACGATGCCGAGGTTCGAGCCGCTCGACTTCCACGAGACGCGGCGCATCGCCCCCGGGGTCGACGTGCGACTCGTGCACGCCGGCCACATCCTCGGGGCGGCGCAGGCGCGGCTCGACGTCGACGGGGCGACCGTCCACTTCACCGGGGACCTCGGCCGCCCCGACGACCCGCTCATGCGGCCGCCGGAGGCGCTGGAATCGACCGACGTGCTCGTCGCGGAGTCGACGTACGGCGACCGGGTGCATGCGGCGGGGGATCCCGAGCGGCTGCTCGGCGACGTCATCCGCCGCGTGACGCGCCGGGGCGGCGTGGTGCTCATCCCCGCGTTCGCGGTCGGCCGTACCGAGAGCGTGCTGCTGCACCTGTCGCGCCTCGCGGATCGCGGCGAGCTGCCGGACGTCCCGATCTACCTGAACAGCCCGATGGCGGTCGACGCCGTCGAGATCTACGAACGGCATCCCGAGGAGCATCGGCTCGGCCACGACGAACTGCGGCGCATGTACGGCCTCGCCAGGCGGGTGACGTCGGTCGACGACTCCAAGCTGCTGAACCTGCGAGGGGGACCCCTCGTGATCCTCTCGGCGAGCGGCATGCTGACCGGCGGGCGGATCCTGCACCATCTCGACGCGTACGGTTCGGACCCGCACAACGCGATCGTCCTGACCGGCTTCCAGGCCGGCGGCACGCGCGGAGCTGCGCTCCAGGCGGGCGAGCGGTCCCTTCGCCTGTTCGGCAAGGACCTCCCGATCCGCGCCGAGGTCGTCGCGATCGAGTCGATGTCGGCGCACGCCGACTCGGAGCAGATCCTCGGCTGGATGCGCGCGACGCCCGAACCGCCCGGCATGACGTGGGTCGTCCACGGCGAGGCGCACGCGGCCGACGCGTTGCGTGCGCGGATCAGGCGCGAACTCGGCCGGGCGGCGCGCGTGCCCGACCACCACCAGGTCGCCGAGATCGTCCCGAGGTCGGCGCGCGCGGCGCCGATCGACGCCGTCGCGGCGATCGACGCGGCGATCTGACGGAGGCTCGCCGTCGCGATACGCTCCCGACCACCGGACGACACACGAAAGGAATCCCCATGGACGAGCAGGACGACCTGCGGCCCCCCACGCGGCACCTCAGCGAGGAGGAGTGCTGGTCGCGCATCGAGGCGGCGCCGTTCGGACGCATCGCGGTGTTCGCAGCGGGCGAGGTCGACATCTTCCCGGTGAACCACGTGGTCGACCACGACGGCGCCGATGCCCCGGCGATCGTCTTCCGCACGGCGGCCGGGACGAAGCTGCTCGAGCTCACGATCCACTCGCACGTCGCCTTCCAGGTCGACGGCTACACCGACGAGGACGCGTTCAGCGTCGTCGCGAAGGGCGAGGCGCGCCAGCTCGAGCGGCAGAGCGAGATCGAGCACGCCGAGACGCTCGGGGTGCACCCGTGGGCGCCGGAGTCCAAGGACCGGTGGGTGCGGATCCAGCCCACCGACGTGCGCGGGCGCGCGTTCCGGCGCTGAGGCGCTGATCCGGGGCGCAGCCCCGTCCTCCCTCAGCCGACGAGCGCCTCGAGCGTCGGGTGCAGGTGCCGGGTCACGAGGACGGATGCCGCGTGCTGCGCGCCGACCTCCAGTGCGGCGTCCACGCCGGCCCCGTCGAGCATCGCGTGGAGCACGCCCGACATGAAGGCGTCGCCCGCGCCGTTCGCATCGCGCACCTCGACGGGCACCGCGTCGACCCGGTGCTCGGTGACGGCGCCGCCCTCCGACGCGAGTGCCACTGCTCCCTCCGCGCCGAGCGTGCACACGGCGAGCCGGGCGCCGGAGTCGATCACGCGTCGCAGGAACGGCATCGGGTCGCCGCCGAGCCGGTCGGCGTTGAGGAAGACCGCGTCGGCGGCGGCGAGGAACGGGAGGTGGAACTCGCTCGTGCCGTCGTAGTCGTGCAGGTCGGTCCAGATCGGTCGCCCCGAGGCCCGCGCATCGGGGATGAGCCGGCGCGACCGCTCGGAGAGGTCGAGCACGATCGCCGCGGCGTCCTCCATCGCGGCGGTCAGTCGGTCGTCCTCGGGCGAGTCCCGGTCGTCGGGGGTCGACAGGTAGATCGACACGCGCTCGCCGAGCGGCGTCATGAGGTTGAGGTGCCGTTCGGTGCGCGCCCCGTCCACGATGTCGAGTTCGAGTCCGTCGACGCGCTCGAGGATGCCGCGCAGGCGTTCGCCGTCGGGGTCCGACCCGATCAGGGTGAACAGGGTCACCGGCCGCCCGAATGCGGCGAGCCCGAGCGCCTTGCCCGCCGACGTGCCGCCCACCGTCTCGTGGTCGGCCAGCGCGAACTGCATGTGCGGCACGGGTTCGGGCAGGTGCTCGACATGCACGATCCGGTTCCACGACGCCGGCCCCGAGACCACGACCCTGCCGCTCACGTGCTGCTCCCGTCCGGCCCGCGCCGATCGCGGCGACCGGTCCCATCCTGCCGTCGTCCCGGATCGTCCGCGAACCGATGCCGCTTCGGGTCAGGCGGAGAGCGTGAAGTCGTATCGGATGACGCCGGACCGACCTGGGATGACGGACATCGGGGGCGGGGCGGGGGACGGCGGTCGGTCGCTTCGGACCAGGCGATCCGGGTTCGCGATCCTCGTGGACAGCTCGTCGAGCAGTTCGTCCTTCGGGATCTTCGTGAACCTGCCGTGCCGGGTCACCGAGATCGCCGCCCACACGTCGTCGCGGCCATCGGCGTTCAGCACGTCGTCGACGAACCTCACCGGGGTCGCGTTGTGGCTTCCGTGGTGACCCACCTTGTAGAACGTCGTTCGTGCCAGGAGGTCCCGCCGCACGTCATCGTCGAGGTTGACCTTCCACGTTCCCCACTGCGCGTCGCCCGGGAAGAGCAGCACGGCCTCGCCGATCTCGAACACGAGCATCAGGCTCGTGTTGTTGACGGCGCTCTCGAGCGCGACGGCGCCCATGAGCAGTGACCGCCGCGCGATCTCCCGGAGTCGCTCCTCGACCCCCATCTGGAGCAGCCCGGGCCCGGGGGCCGGGATCGGTTCGAACGGCAGGAGGTCCGACGTGTCGAGGTCGGGTCCGCCGCCGTCGGCGACGTGGAGGAAGCTCTCGCCGGATGGCGGGTTCATGTCCCGGATGACGTCCTCGTCGCGCGACGGTCCGAGGACGTGCACCTTCACCCCGGGCAGGACCTCCGAGGTGTCGAGCATGCCCGGCCGGCGTTCGAGGAAGCGCCGCGTGGCACCGCTCGATCCGCCCGCGAAGCCGCGATGCACCGTCGACATCGCCGCCTCGTTCGAGAGCGCGAGGGTGTTCTCGATGACGTGGTCGACCAACTCGGTCTCGGCGGCGGACATCGCCGCGAAGCGCCCCGCATCGCGGTCGACGCGCAACGAGTCGGCGAACGACGCCATCGTCTGGAGGATGTCGCGCGCGATCGGGTCGTCCGGATCCTCGGTCCAGGGCAGCCACACCTCGGACACGGCGACCCGCCGCCAGAGTTCGCTCGCGAAGCCCGACACGTGATCGCGGTGGCGGTGCGTGATCACGACGACGTCGATCGAGGGCCCCGATCCGTCGTCGACGTCGGCGATGATCCGCTCGACGACGTCGTCGATGCTCCCTGCCGAACCTCGCTTGATCGAGCCGCAGTCGACCAGGACCTTCCGTTCCCCGCCGTCCGCGGGGATGCGGAGCAGGAAGCAGTCGCCGAAGCCGACGTTGTACATCGAGACCGTGACCTCACCCACGATCGGCTCCCCCCTCATCGGGTCGGTCGTCGGCCCGGCGATCGCCCCCCGACCTGTCCGGTCGGCGAACCGGCGTCATCTGGTGCACCAACGCGAAGTCGAACCGCTCCTGCATCCGGAGGGCGAATCCCTCGTCGTCGCCGAACCACGCCGACCGAGGGTCGCGCTGGTCGCATTGGTCGACGAACTCGGCGATCTCGGCCAGCCGCCCGGTCGCGGCTCCTCGGTCGTCGACGCCGCCGGTGAGCGGCTTGGCGACCACGTAGCGAGGGGATCCGTCGCCCGAGAACACGACCGTGGTCCCGGCACGGACGTCGAGTCCGCCGACCGGACCCGCGGGACCGTCGCCGCCGACCTGTACGAACTGCGCGATCGCCTCGGTGAGCGGAAGGCCATCGCCGCCGACCCTGAACACGAGGTCGAGGCCGTCGACCACGATCGGTCGGTCGGGAGAGTCCGGTGCGAGGCCGAGCAGTGCATGATGGCGCTGCCCGTAGGCGCGCACCTCCTGCTCCAGGTCACCCCGCTCGTGTTGCCGGCGTTCGATGCGCTTCTTGATGCGGGCCGACGTGTCGGCGTCCTCGCCGGCCGGCGCTGCACCCCACTCGGCGACCTCGAAGGCTGCCAGCCTGTCGAGCACCGTCGGGGCGAGCGGTTCCGGGGCGTCGCCGGCCGGGCTCGTGATGCCCGGCCACAGCAGGGACTCCTCGTTGGCCGAGAACACCCCCTTCGGATGGATGCCGCGAGACAGGAACGCGTCGACGAGATTGGCGCGCAGATCATAGGGATCACTGGGGTTGAGCTCGCGATCCGCGGTGACCAGGGCCCGCAGGTAGTCGCTGAACGTGATGTCGAGCGGTGGCAGGTAGTCGAAGGCACGGATGCACAGGTCGAGGACTCGCTGGGCGGTGTCGCCCGCCTCATCCGTGATCCGCCCGACCAGCTCGGCGCCGAGGAAGCCCTCGCCCAACAGCCCGGTTCCGCCGGTCGCGATCCGGATGAGATCCTCGACCCGCGCGGCGTAGGTCGAGAAGAAGGCGTCGAAGACCGCACGGACCAGCACGGCGCCGCGATCGTGCGGCTCGAACGTGTCCTCGTAGGTCGCGATCTCGTCGATCCGGTCGCGCGCGCTGCGCAGCGCTCGGCCGGCCCCGGTGGAGTGACCGAACTGGGCGGCCAGCTCGAGCAGCGGCCCCGGCCGCGACAGGTCGGTGCGACCGGCTTGGACGGCGTCCGCGAGCACGCCGGGGAACCCGAAGTGCTGGAAGATCGCGACGATGTCGGCGATGGCCTCGTGGAACGCGTAGACGTCCTTGTTCGTGGCCTCGCGGAACCGCGGCCGGAGGTTGTGGACGATCGCGTGCGTGACCTCGTGGGCGATGATGTCGTGGGACAGGCACGTGAAGATCCACTGGTTGGGCAGGTTGCCGCCGGGGTCGTCGGGATCGGCCCGGAAGTACCCGAAGTAGATGGCGTTCGTGGCGGGATCGAAGAACGCGTTGCGTCCACGGAATGCGTGTGGGATGAGCGCGACGGGCTCTCGGAACTGCACCCTGCGCCCGAGGGCTCGCTCGAAGTTCGAGACCACCTTCATGGCGACGGCGTAGACCATCTGCTGGTGGAACTTCGGGTCGTCGACCGTCGGCGGGAGTCCGCCACCCGCGACGAGGCTCGGGTCCTCCAGGTCGACCACCTCGTAGTACTGCTCACGAGCGGCGTCGTAGTCGACGACGTCGAACAGCCGACCTCGAAGCCGGACGTCGACCCCGCCGTGCTGGTCCACCTGGAGCGATTCATGGGGGATCTCCAGCGAGATCCGGAACCGTCGCCGTCTCCCGAGCTGTGGATCGAACGCGTAGATCTGAAGCTGCCTGGAGGCCAGGGCGCCGTGCCCGCGAACGGTCGGCTGCGACGAGCCGAGGTCGCGGGGCATCTCCGGCGACCCGTACTGCTCGGACGGAACCGTTGAGAACTTCGAGACGGATCGCATGATCGACTCCTTCCCCCGATGAGGTCGAGCGTATGGACTCGGGCGACGATCCTCCACCGGTTTCCGGACGACAGCCGAGGGCCGAAACCCGATTCCGGATCGCATCGACCGAACCGCCGGTCCGATCGGGCGACCGGCGCGGAGGGTGCTGCGCCGCCGGACCGGCCTGTGGTGGGATGACCGGGTGGGCACCGGGGAGAGGGCCATCGACGAGCGCAGCGACGGACTGAGCGCGGGCGAGGTCGCCGAGCGTGTCGCGCGCGGGGAGACCAACGCGTTCGAGAGCCCGACGAGCCGGAGCGCCTGGAGCATCGTCAAGGCGAACGTCTTCACGCTCTTCAACGGGATCATCGCGGCGTGCTTCGTCGCGTTGCTGCTCATCGGCCGCTGGCAGGATGCGCTCTTCGGCTTCAGCGCGATCGCGAACACGATCATCGGCTCGTGGCAGGAGTTCAACGCCAAGCGCGCGCTCGACCGGCTCGCGCTGCTGCACGCGCCGAGCGCGCGCGTCCGGCGCGACGGGCGCGAGCACGACGTGCCGCTCGCCGACGTGGTCCTCGACGACCGGCTCGTGCTGCGCGCGGGCGACCAGGTTCCGGCCGACGCGAAGGTCGTGGCATCCGAGCGCCTGCAGCTCGACGAGTCGATGCTGACGGGGGAGTCCGACCCCGTCGACAAGCAGCCCGGCGATGAGGTCCTGTCGGGGTCGATCGTCATCGGCGGCGCCGGGGCCGCCGTGGTCGACCGCGTCGGCGCCGACTCCTTCGCGAACAAGTTGTCGAGCGAGGCCAAGCAGTTCTCACTCGTCGCATCCGAGCTGCGGTCGTCGCTGAACCGGCTGCTCGGCTGGATCGCCTGGATCATCGGCCCCGTCAGCCTGCTCGTGCTCAACGCGCAGATGGTCGCCCAGGGCGGGTGGGCCCAGGCGATCGAGTCGGGCCTGTGGGACGAGGCGGTGGTCGCGACCGTGGCGGCCATCGTCGCGATGATCCCGCTCGGCCTCGTGCTGATGACGAGCATCGCGTTCGCCGTCGGCGCGGTGCGCCTCGCGAGCCGGAAGGTGCTCGTCCAAGAACTGCCGGCGGTCGAGGGCCTCGCACGGGTCGACCTGATCTGCCTCGACAAGACCGGGACCCTCACCGAGGGCGACATCGTGTTCGACGCGGCGCACCCGGTCGCGCTCGAGGCGCCGGACGGCTGGACCGATGTCCTCGCCTGGTACGGCGCCGACCCCGAGGCGAACGCGACCGCGCGGTGCCTCGTGGAGCCGTACCCCGTGCGGCGGGCGCTCGAACCGCAGGCGCGCATCGCCTTCGCGTCGTCGCGCAAGTGGAGCGCGGTCGGCTTCCCGGGCGGGGGCACGTGGGTGCTGGGCGGTCCCGAGATGGTCTTCCCCGCCTCGGATGCCGCCGACGGGCCCGCCACCGCGGGGCTCCGCGATCGCGCGGCCGGGCTGGCCGCCAGCGGACGCAGGACGTTGGTGCTCGCGCACAGCCCCGACGAGCTGACCGCCGAGCGGGCCGAGGCCGAACGGCTGCCGCGATCGCTGACGCCGGTCGTCCTGCTCACGTTCCGCGAGAACGTGCGCGGCGACGCGCGCGAGACCCTCGAGTACTTCGCCGCGCAGGGCGTGGCCGTGCGGATCATCTCGGGCGACAACCCGCAGACGGTCGCCGCGATCGCCCGCGAGGTGGGCGTGGACGCGCCGCACGGGATCGACGCGCGCACCCTGCCCGACGACCTCGACGAGCTCGGAGAACTGCTCGAGCGCGAGGTGGTGTTCGGCCGCGTGACGCCGGCGCAGAAGCGCGACATCGTCACGGCGCTGCGCCGCCGCGGTCACACCGTGGCCATGACCGGTGACGGCGTGAACGACGCGCTGGCGATCAAGGAGGCCGACATCGGCATCGCGATGGAGTCGGGTTCGTCGGCCACCAAGGCGGTCGCGCGCCTGGTGCTCCTCGACGGACGGTTCTCGCACCTGCCGGGGGTGGTCGCCGAGGGTCGCCGGGTCGCGGCGAACATCGAGCGCGTGTCGATGCTGTTCCTCACCAAGACCGCGTACGCGACCGGCCTGGCGGTCCTGTTCGGGGTCATGCTGCTGCCCTTCCCGTTCCTGCCGCGGCAGCTGTCGGTCACCGACGCGCTCACGATCGGCTTCCCCGCGTTCTTCCTCGCGCTGATGCCCAACGCGCGCCGCTACGTCCCCGGGTTCCTCCGTCGGTCGTTGAGCTTCGCGATCCCCGCGGGCATCGTCATCGCGCTCGTCCTCGCCCTCTACAGCCGCATGGCGACCGACGCCGGGATCCCGGAGGACGAGCTCCGGAGCGGTTCGACGCTCGTTCTCGGCATCGTCGGGCTCTGGGTGCTCATCGTGCTCTCGCGCCCCATCGACGGGTGGAAGATCGTCATCATCGGCGGGATGGCGATCGGGCTCGTCGCGATCTACGCGATCCCGCTCGCCGCCGACTTCCTCGAACTCGTCGAGCTGACCGAGACCACCGCGGTGCTCGCGCTCGCCGCGTCGCTCGCCGCGATCGCGGGCATCGAGGTCGTCCGGTTCGTGCACCGGCGAGCCGTCGCCCGGATGACCCCGACGGTGCCGGCGGCGCTCGTCGCCGCAGTCAGGCAGACGGCCCCGGGCGTGTCGAACGCGCCTCGCGGAAGTACCGAGCCCCCCGACCGGTCCACAGCACGAGGATGACGGCGACGGGCACGATCGCCCCGAGGGCGGACCGGATCGCGTCGGCGTCGCGAACGAGGTCGAGCGCCGTCGTCGCGAGCGAGAGGCCCATGAGGACGGTGACGAAGATCCGGGCGGAGTTGCGCGCGCGGGTGAGTCCCGAGGCCATCGCGATCGTGAGCAGGCCGATCAGGATGAGCGCCGCGCCGAGCAGCGTGACCGGGAGCTGCTCGCCCTCCCGCTGGACCTCGGCGTCGTAGCGGGCGAGGACGAGCAGCACGCCGAGGGCGATGTCGACCAATCCCGCGAGGTAGGTCAGCACGACCACGGCGATGATGCGCTTCGGCGGGCGCGGCGTCGACCGCGTCTCATCGCTCATGTGGTCCTCCCCGGTGCCCGCGATGCCGTCAGCCTACGGGTACGCTGGCGACCACCCCGGCCGCCACCCAGCGAGGAGTCCGCATGCCCTTCTTCGACCTGCCCGCCGCCGAGCTCCGCGCGTTCCGTCCCGAGGTCGCCGAACCCGCCGACTTCGACGAGTTCTGGGCCGGGACGCTCGCCGCGTCGCGCACCGTGGCGCGGCCGCCGCGGCTGACGCGCGTCGAGTCGCCGCTCGCGCTGGTCGAGGTCCACGACGTCGAGTTCTCCGGGTACGCGGGCGATCCCGTGAAGGGCTGGTTCCTGGTGCCGGCGGATGCCGCGGGGCCGCTGCCCGCGGTGGTCGAGTACAACGGCTACGGCGGAGGTCGGGGCCTCCCGC
The DNA here is from genome assembly GCF_042672355.1 of Agromyces binzhouensis. NCBI lineage: Bacteria > Bacillati > Actinomycetota > Actinomycetes > Micrococcales > Microbacteriaceae > Agromyces > Agromyces binzhouensis. The sequence continues at coordinate 490,959 of NZ_JBHXVJ010000001.1, forward strand.
ACGAGCGGCTGCAGTGGGCGGCATCCGGCTACGCGTACTTCTTCATGGACACCCGCGGACAGGGCAGCGCGTGGGGCACGGGCGGCGGCACGCCCGACCCGCACGGCACCGGGCCGTCGTTCCCCGGATTCATGACCCGGGGCATCCACGACCCGGCCGAGTACTACTACCGGCGCGTCTTCACCGACGCGGTGCTCGCGATCGACGCGGTGCGCTCGCTCGACGCGGTCGACGCCGACCGGGTCGCCGTCACGGGCGGCTCGCAGGGCGGCGGCATCGCGCTCGCCGCGGCCGGGCTCGCCGAGGGGCTCGTGGGGGCGATGCCCGACGTGCCGTTCCTCTGCTGCTTCGAGCGGTCGGTGGGCCTGACCGACCGCGACCCGTACCAGGAGATCGTCCGGTACCTCTCGATCCACCGGGATGCCGCGCCGAGCGTCTTCCGCACGCTCTCGTACTTCGACGGCGTGAACTTCGCCAAGCGCGCGACCGCGCCCGCGCTGGTGTCGGTGGCGCTCATGGATCCCGTGTGCCCGCCGTCGACCGTCTACGCCGCGGCCAACCACCATGCGGTCGGCGCGCAGGTCGTCGAGTACGCGTTCAACGAGCACGAGGGCGGGCAGGGCCTGCACTGGCAGCGGCAGGCGGCGTGGCTCGCCGACGTGCTGGCGACGGGGTCGGCATCGGGCTGACCCCGGCGACGCCGATCAGAGTTCGCGTGCGACGTACCGCTCGATCTCCGCGTCGGTCGCGGTGATCCCGGCGTCGGCCAGCCGGAGCCGCAGCTCGGCCTCCTCGTCGTGCGCGTGACCGAGGCGCAGGTCGCTCCGGACCTGTTCGAGGATGCCGGCGATGCGGTCGGCCCGACTCGCGTCGCCCGCGCCCTCCTCGATCGGCTCGTCCTGGGTGTGCGGGGTCTCGGCCATGGTCCCTCCATCCGGCGGCGCGGAAGCCGCCTTCCACGATGCTCGTCGCGAGCGCGACATCCGTCGAGGCATTGACAGCTCACGTCACGGTGATCAGGGTGCGCTGCCATCCGGTCGAGCCGTCCGGCGCGATCGGGGCGCGCTCCTCGACCTGGACGCGCCCGTCGCGGTCGACGGCCCGCACCGTCGCGTAGTGGGTTCCGGGCGCGGCATCCCACTCGAGCATCCACTGCACCCACGTGTCGGCGTTGACCGGCGTCGACAGCGTCGCCGTGCGCCACTCGCCGTCGTCGATGCGCACCTCGACGCGCTCGATGCCGACGGTCTGCGCCCACGCGACCCCGGCGATCACGCCGGGACCGGCGGGGACGGGGCGGCCCGGCTTGGGCGTGTCGATGCGGGAGGACATCTTGATCGGCGCCTCGGCGCTGTAGCCGCGGGGCGTCCAGTACGCCTCGTCGGCGGCGAAGGTCGTGACCTGCAGGCGGGTGAGCCACTTCGTCGCCGAGACGTAGCCGTACAGCCCCGGCACGACCATCCGCACGGGGAAGCCGTGCTCGAGGGGCAGCGGCTCGCCGTTCATGCCGACCGCGAGGATCGCGTCCCTGCCGTCGTCGGTCAGCGCCTCGAGCGGGGTCGACGCGGTGAATCCGTCGACGCTCCGGGAGAGGACCATGTCGGCACCGGGTTGCGGACCGGCCAGGCGCAGGACGTCGCGCACGGGCACGCCGAGCCAGATCGCGGTGCCGACGAGGTCGCCGCCGACCTCGTTCGACACGCACGTGAGCGTGACGCCGTACTCGTCGAGCCCCATAGAGACGAGGTCGTCGAAGGTCAGCTCGATGCGCCGGTCCACCATGCCGTCGACGACGAGCCGCCACGTCGACGGGTCCACCGCGGGAACGGTGAGGGCCGTGTCGACCCGGTAGAAGTCCGCGTTCGGCGTGATCAGCGGGCTGAGCCCGGGGACGTCGAGCTCGGCGCCGGCCGGCAGCTCGACGACCGAGCGCGGTCGCGGCAGTCGCAGCGCTTCGCGGATCGCCGCGATGGACGACGTGGCGGCGGTCGCCAGCCGGGCCCCGAGGCCGACGACGACGGCGGATGCCGCGGCGATGCCGGTCAGCACGAGGAAGGCCCGTCGGTCGAGCCGCGGGTCCCGCCCGTCTCCCGCCGTGTCGGTCGCCGTCGCCCCGTCGCGCCAGGTGCGCAGCCGGATGACGGCGGCGCGCAGCAGCAGGACGCCCGCGACCGTGCCGGCGACCGCCGGCAGCCACGACCAGCCCGACGCGCCGGCTCGCGTCGCGGTCGCCGCGACGGAGGCCGCCCCGGCGAGCCCCATCGCCACGAGCCCGAGCGGCGGCCGGGAGGACTGCAGGATCCCGGATGCCGCGCTCGCGACGACCACCGCGAGGCCGAGCCCCCCGAGCAGGACCGGCTTGTCGGCCTCGCCGAACGTCGCGATCGCGAACTCCTTCAGCGGCTGCGGCACGATGTCGATGACGAACGCGCCGACCGCGAGCACGGGGCTCGCCTCGCGCGCGACGAGCAGGGCGACGAGCTCGGCGACCGCGAGGAAGGCGGCGCCGGCGGCGATCCCGGCCACGCCGGCCCAGGCGACCCATCGCAGGCGGGCCCCGCGCCTCTGCGCCGTCGTGCGCGTCATGGTCCCTCCGCAACCGCGGGGAGTCGGGAGCCCGCGTGGGAGTGGTTCGTCGCAGTCGCCGATCCGGTTCGGCGTGGCGTCGTGCCGTCGTGCGCCGAGCCGAGCCGCGGCCTGCACGGGTGTCGGCGGTGCGTGGTGTGCTGGATGCATGGGCTTCGATGCACGGTTCCTGGGGGTCGAGGCGCCGATGCCGTCGGTTCCCGAGGCCGACGCCGCGGCATCCGTCGCCCTCGACCACGTGCACTTCACGATCGTGCTCGACACGCGCCGACGGTTCGCGCGCATGACCGGCGTCAACGTCGACGGCGCCGCGCTCGTCGAGGTCGAACGGCGCGACGCCTGGGAGTACGACGCCCGCATCCCGGAGGACTGGCAGGCCGGGCCCGAGGTGTACGCGCGCAACGACCTCGATCGCGGGCACCTCGTCCGCCGCCGCGACCCGGTCTGGGGTCCGCCCGAGGTCGCGGCCCGCGCGAACGCCGAGACCTTCCGCTACCCGAACGCGGCGCCGCAGCAGGCCGAGTTCAACCAGTCGCTCGAGCTGTGGAACGGGCTGGAGGACCACGTGCTCGCGTTCGCCCGCGTGCACGCGCAGCGGCTCAGCGTGTTCACCGCGCCCGTGCTCGCGGCCGACGACCCGCCCTACCGCGGCATCCAGGTGCCGCTGCGATTCGTGAAGGTCGTCGCCTGGCGTTCAGGCGACGAGCTCGCCACGGCCGGCTTCCTGCTCGACCAGGCTCCCGTCGTCGACCTCGGCGATCCGATGCGGAGCAGGGCGGACATCGCCGCGCGCGAGCGCGCCCGCGTCGCCGCCGGAGCGACCGCGGTGCCCGACCTCGGCCCGTTCCGCACGTTCCAGGTGGCGGTCGCCGACGTCGCGGCGATCACCGGGCTCGAGATGCCCCTGCTCGTCGCCGCCGACCGCATGCCGCACTCGCTCTCCGGCGACGACGGCCCGCGCGAGCTCACGCAGCCGGAGGACCTGCGGCTCGGCGCGCCGTAGTCGCGACGTCCTCGAGCAGCTGGAGTCCCTCCGGCCACTCGCCGAGCCCGCTCGCGGCGTTCACGTGCCCGCGCGCCCCGAGGTCGACGAAGCCGGCGCCCCACGCCGCCGCGAACGCCGCGCTCCGCGCGAGTTCCGCGTAGAGGTCGTCCGTCGAGGCGAGCACGGTGGCGCGGAGGCCGAGCGGCGCGCTCGGGAGCGTGAACCCGCCGGTCACCGCCGCAGGAGGGAAGGCCGGGCCGGACGGGTCGGGGGGAGCGACCAGGAAGGCGCCCGCCGTGCGCGCGGACGCGGCGTCCGCCTCGATCGCCCAGCGCGCGACCGCGAGGCAGCCCAGGCTGTGCGCGACGAGCAGCGGCGGGGTCGGGCTCGCCGCGACCGCGCGGTCGATCGCGGCGACCCAGTCGGCGACCTCGGGCTCGTCCCACGACGCCGGGGCGATCCGGAGCGCGCCGGGCAGGGCCGCCTCCCAGCGCGACTGCCAGTGCTGCGGACCGGAGCCACCGATGCCGGGGACGATGACGAGGGGGTGGGTCACGGCGACAGCATGGCATCCCGGGCCGCGCCGGGCCGACGCATTCCGTCATCGATCGGGCGGTGACAGGCTGGGAGCATGGCGGAACCCGAGATCCTCCGCACCGACGTGCTCGTCGTGGGCGCGGGGCCGAGCGGGCTCATGGCCGCGGTGGTCCTCGCGCGTCGCGGCGTCGACGCGATCGTCGTGGACGGCAAGGACGGCCCCACCCACGAGTCGCGCGCACTGCTGGTCCAGGCGCGCTCGATGGAGCTGTACGACCAGCTCGGGCTCGCCGACCGCGTCCTCGCCGGCCGCGCCGAGGCGAGCGGTGCGGTGCTCGGGTTCCGGCACCGCGAGCTCGGGCGGATCCCGCTGCGACGGTTCGGCGAGGGGCTCACGCCCTTCCCCGACCTGACGGTCTTCGAGCAGAGCCGCAACGAGCGCCTGCTCGTCGATGCGCTCGCCGAGTCCGGGCGCGAGGTGCGCTGGCGTCACCGACTCGTCGCACTGCGGTCGCAGACGTCCCTGGTCTCTGCCACCCTGGACGGCCCCGACGGCCGCGTCGTCGTCGAGGCGCGGCACGTCATCGGCGCCGACGGCGCGCACTCGGCCGTCCGCGAGCTGCACGGCATCCCCTTCGAGGGCGTGACGAACCAGCACACGTTCTTCGTGGCGGACGCGATCGGCGTCAGCGGCCTCGTCGAGGGCTGGGTGAACGTCCGCTTCGCACCCGACGACCTGCTGCTGTCGTTCCCGATGGGTGGGGAGGGGCACCACCGCATCCTGGGCGTGGTGCGCGACACCGAGCTCGAGGGTGCGGACGAGCTGTCCGAGAAGCTGCTCCGTTCGCGCCTGGCACGAGGGTTCACGGTGGGCTACCGATCGTCGACCTGGTTCGCGACCTACCGACTCCACCATCGCGTGGCGGCGCGGTTCCGCGACGGGCGGTGCTTCCTCATCGGCGACGCCGCGCACATCCACTCTCCCGTCGGCGGCCAGGGCATGAACACGGGCCTCCAGGACGCGCACAACCTCGCGAACGCGCTCGGCGACGTGCTCGTCGGCGGGATGCCGCCGGCGCGCCTCGACCGGTACGAGGCCGAGCGCCGGCCGGTCGCGCTGAAGCTCGTCGCCACGACGGACCGACTGTTCGCGAACGTGACCTCGGAGTCGCGCCTCGCGCACGCCGTCCGCGGACGCATGGTCCCGACGGTCGGACGCCTGCTCGCGCCCGTGCTCCCGCGGATCCTCGGTGGAGACCGCGTGTTCGGCCTCATCTCGCAGATCCGGATCAGGTACCGGATGTCCGAGCGGACGCCCTCGCGCGCCCAGGTGCGCGACGACGTCGTGGGCAAGCGGCTGCCGTACACCGGAGGCGACCCGTCGAACTTCGATGCGCTGCGCTCGTTCGGGTGGCAGGTGCACGGGTACGGCGCGCCGGCCGAGCTCGTGCGCGGCGTCGCCGCATCGCTCGGCCTCGAGCACCACGTCTTCCCGCCTGCGGCAGGGCGGCTCCGCTCGGACCGGCTCTACCTCGTGCGCCCGGACGGGTTCGTGGCGGCCGAGGCGAGCGTCACCGCCGGGCGGCGCGCGCGGCGGGGAGCGGTGCCGGCGAGCTTCCTCGAGCAGCTCGACGGCTGAGCGCGCTGCGCCGGCGGGGCCCAGCTCCGCCCGCCGGTTCAGCCCCCGGCCGGCGCCTCCTCAGAGGCGGCGACGGGCACCGGCGCGACGCGCGCGGTCCAGGCCGCGGCGTCGCGCGACATCGTCCAGGGCTCGGTGCGGCGCAGGCCGTGGCATCCGAGCACGACCTTCGCGACGCCGTCGGCCAGGTCGCGCGACGACGGCGGGTTGATGCGGTCGAGCTCGTCGAGGCTGAACGCGTCGACCGCGATCGGCTCGATGCCTCCCGCCGTGTACAGCAGCAGGTCCCACGACTCGACGTCGTCGGTCACGACGACCCGGCGCAACTCCACCCGCCCCGCGTGCTGCACCTCGTCGTCGGTCAGGCCTCCGAATGGCTTCGTCATCGTGCACCCCTGATCCCAGCCAACCGCAGCGGGGGGCGGCCGTGCGACAGGCGCGGGGGCGAGTCGCGCACCGCGTATCGTCGTCCCGTGACGCACGAGACCGACCCGGTGCCCGTCGGGGCCGCCGACGGCGCATCCCCGGCCCGCCGTCGAGTGGCCGGAGCCGCGACGCAGCTCGGCACGGAGGTGTCGATCAACTTCGGCTCCTCGCTCGCCGGACTCGTCATCCCCGTCGTCGGCGCGTTCGTCGTCGTGGCGGTCCGCCAGCTGGTCATGGCCGCCGCGGTGCTCCCGTTCTATCGTCCGAAGCGTGCGAGCCTCACCTGGCGACGGCTCCGCCCGGCGATCGCCCTCGGTGTCGTGCTGGCCGTCATGAACGTCTCGTTCTACGTCTCCATCGACCTGCTCGGACTCGGCATCGCCGCGACGATCGAGTTCCTCGGGCCGCTCGCGATCGCGCTGTTCGCCTCCCGTCGCCTGCTCGACGTCGGGTGCGCCGTCGCCGCCGGTGCGGGCGTCGTGCTGCTGATCGCTCCGGGCATCGGGGCGGATGCCGCGCCCGCATCGTCGTCGGCGGGTGCGGGCGTCGACCCCGTCGGCGTGCTGTTCGCGCTCACCGCAGCCGCCAGCTGGGCCGCCTACATCCTGCTCACGCGCCGCGTGGCGACCCGCCTTCCGGGGCTCGAGGGCCTCACGGTCGCGAGCCTCGTCAGCCTCGTGCTGCTGCTGCCCGTGGCGATCTGGACGTTCGATGCGGCCGTCGTCGACTGGCGCGTGGCCGGGCTGCTCCTCGGCGTCGGCGTGCTCAGCTCGGCGCTGCCGTACAGCCTGGACACCTACATCCTCCGGCGCATCACGCCGCGCCTCTACGCGATCATCACGAGCTTCGGCCCGGTGATCGCGGCGGTCTTCGGCGCGCTGGTCCTCGGTGAGTCGTTCACGCCCGTCGAGGCGAGCGCGATCGTCGTCGTGTGCGGTGCCGCCGCACTGGCGCTCGCCACCCAGCGGGATCGCCCGGTCAGCGACCTCGAGGTCACCGCCCAGACGATTCCCTGAGCCGGCGGGACGAGCGGCCCGTGCGCGGGTGCGCCGGGCGTCGTAGCGTGGGGAGCGGGTGCGGCACGGAGCCGTCCGCGACGTCGAGGAGGACGCGATGGCCGTGATCGGGTGGATCGGGCTCGGGCACATGGGCGGGCCGATGGCCGCCCACCTCGTCGAGGCGGGACACGAGGTCATGGGCTTCGACGTCGACGCGGGCATGGCCGAGCGCGCGGCGGGCACGGGCGTGCGGGTGGTGCCGGATGCCGCGGCGGCGGTGCGCGATGCGGACGCGGTGTTCACGTCGCTGCCGAGGTCCGAGCACTCGCGCGACGTGCTCATCGGAGGAGCGGGCGGCCGGGTCGGCGTCTTCGACGTCGTGCGGCCCGACGCCCTCGTGCTCGACACGTCGACGGTGGACGTCGCCACGTCGCGCGCCTGCCACGACGCGGCGGAGGCCCGCGGCATCCGCTTCGTCGATGCACCCGTCTCGGGCGGGATCGCCGGTGCGCAGCCCGGAACGCTGACGTTCATGCTCGGCGGCGAGGAGGCCGCGACCGGTGACGCGGCCGGGCTCGTGACGCCCATGGCCGGGCACGTGTTCGTCGTCGGCGGGCCGACGGCCGGCATCGCCGCGAAGCTCGCGAACAACCTCATGCTCTTCATCACGCTGCAGGCCTCGTCGGAGGGCGCGCGGCTCGCGGAGGCGCTCGGGCTCGACCCGACGGTGTTCCACGACATCGCGACCGTGTCGTCGGGCGACTCGTGGCCGTTGCGCACCTGGTACCCGGTGCCCGGCGTCGTGCCGACGAGCCCGGCGAACCGCAACTTCGACGCGACGTTTACCACGCGCCTGGCCGAGAAGGACCTCTCGTACGCGCTCGAGGCCGGCGAGGCCGCCGGGCTCGACCTGGCCGCGGGCCGGCTCGCCATGGAGCGGTTCAGCCGCCTCATCGAGGAGGGCTACGGCGACCTGGACTGCAGCCTGGTGGTCAAGTACGTCGGCCGCGACGGCCGGACGCCCGGGTTCGATCCGGACGCGTAGGTCGGCGGGCCCGCGAGGCGCGAGCTCGCGGCATCCGTTCACCTCGACCTCGGTACCCTCGAAGGGGCGAGGCGAGGAGGTGCGGATGGGCGGATTCCCGTGGCCGTGGCGTCGACGCGGCCGGGTCAAGATGGCGCCGTTCGACCGCTCGCGGCTGCCCGAGGCGCGCCTCGCATCGTTCGACGAGATGCTCGAGGAGGGCATGCTCATGGCCGAGTCGGCCGGGCGCATGGCGCTGAAGAACCGCCTGATCGTGCACGCGCTCCGCACCGACGAGCCGTTCTCCGACGAGCACGCCGCAGCCGAGGCACGAGCGGTGCTGTACGAACTGGTGCAGGAGGCCGACGAGGCCGCGGAGCACGTGGCCGACGAGCGCGCCGTCGCCGGCAAGCGCGAGGGCCGCTCGCAGCACCAGCACGACTACCACCGCGACGACCTCCTGAACCTCCGCCGCCGCGAGAAGGTCTACGCCTCGGTCGCGAAGGATCTCTGGACCAAGCGGTCGGACGACGCCTACGTCGCGCACTTCGTCGAGCGCGCGCGCGACGACGCCTGGCAGGAGCTCGGCTCCGCGATCGAGCAGGAACTCGACCGGCGTTGGCCGCGCTACGACGAGGAGCCCGACTACGCGGAGCACCGCGCCGAGCGCATGTCCGACGTGGGCGGCGATCTCATGCGCGACCTCGCGCGGCTCGAGGCGCAGCGCGCCGTCGAGGCGATCCCCGAGTACTGACGCGCCCCCGCGGCATCCGTCGCTCGAGCCGCCCGGCCCGGCACACTGGGCGCATGACCCGTCACTGGACCCCGCTCGCCGTCGTGTACCTCGTGGCCGCCATCGCGGGCCTCGTCGGCACCTGGACGTACAACGCGATCGCGATCGCCGAGCGGAACGACTTCATCGGCGACCTCGTCTCGAGCGGCCCGGCGGTGTCGTCGATCACGACCGACCTGCTCGTGGTCGCGGTGGCGGGCAGCATCCTGATCGTCGCCGAGTCGCGCCGACTCGGGATGCGCTTCGCATGGGCGTACATCGTCGGGTCGGCGCTGACGGCGTTCGCGTTCACGTTCCCGCTCTGGCTCGCGATGCGCGAACGGCGGCTGGCGTCGATGCGGGAGGTGGCGAGTGGTGTCGACGTCTGAAGCCGACCCGAGCGAGCACCACCGTCGTCGATTTCGGCGGGTGCGCGGGGCCGCGCACCCGCACCGACCGACGACAGCCGCGAATGGCGGATGGCACCGGACGATCCCGCCGCGAGTCAGTCGCGGGCGACGTCAGCGGGGGCCGGCGCAACGAGAGCCTCGACGTCGTGGCGGACGCGCTCCCGCATGTCGATGCCCCGGAGCGACGGTCGCAGCCCCGTCGGCGCCTGCAGCCAGGCGGCCACGGCCCCGGTGACCCCGACGAGGAGCTCGGCGGGCGACTCGCCGGTCGGCAGCCCACCGGCCTGCTGCACCCGCCGGATCGCGTCGAGCTTCTCGCCGTAGAGTTCCAGCTCGCGCGCCGTGGCCTCGCGTGCATCGAGCGTGCGACGCGCCTGGAACCGGACGACCTCGGGGTTGCCGACGGCATAGTCGAACAGTGCGACTGCGTAGGCGGGCAGGTCGTCGGGCTCGAAGGGCACCTCGGCGTGCACGCGCTCGATGACCTCGTCGACGACCGCGTCGTACAGGCCCTCCTTGCTGCCGAAGTAGGCATAGATCATGCGCTGGTTGGCTCCGGCCGCCTCGGAGATCCCGGCGATGCGAGCACCGGCGAACCCGCCCTCGGCGAACTCGGTGAGCGCCGCGGCGAGGATGCGACGACGGGTCTGAGCGGCATCCCTGACCACGGTTCGTCCCCCTTCGTTCCCGCCGGCCCATGCGTCGTGCGCCGGACCGATCGGCGTGTCGCCGAGAAGTAAGTAAGTAGTTGTTGACATCGTACCGCACCCTCGCGTAGCGTGAGTAAGCAACCAGTTACTTACATGGAGGATCCATCATGGTCAAGACCGCACTCGTCACCGGCGCCTCGTCGGGCATGGGCCGTGAGATCGCCCTCAAGCTCGCGGCCGACGGGTACACGGTGTACGGCGCGGCCCGCCGCGTCGACCGCATGCGCGACCTCGAGTCATCCGGCATCCGCATCATCGGCATGGACGTCACCGTGGACGACCAGGTCGTCGCGGCGGTCGACCGCGTGATCGCAGAGACCGGCCGCATCGACGTGCTCGTGAACAACGCGGGCTTCGGGCTCTACGGCGCCGTCGAAGACACGTCGATGGACGACGTGCGCTACCAGTTCGACGTCAACTTCTTCGGCGTCGCCCGTCTCACCCAGCTCGTGCTGCCGCACATGCGCGCGCAGGAGTCGGGTCGCATCGTGAACATCTCGTCCGTCGGCGGCGAGATCTACACGCCCCTCGGCGCGTACTACCACGCGACCAAGCACGCGCTCGAGGCATGGTCCGACGCGCTGCGCTACGAGGTCGCCCGATTCGGGATCGACGTGATCATCGTCCAGCCCGGGCTCATCGACACCGAGTGGTCGGGCATCATGGCCGGCACGCTCCTCGAACGGAGCGGTCGCGGCGCGTACGCGCCGTTGGCGCAGGCGGTGGTCGCGCGGAGCGGGGGCGAACTCGGGAGCTCCTCGCCCACGGTGATCTCCGACGCCGTCTCACGGGCCGTCTCGGTGCGTCGACCGCGCACCCGCTACGCCGTCGGGCGCATGGCCAAGCCGCTCATCGCGGCCCGCCGCGTCCTCTCCGACCGTGGATTCGACCGGCTGCTCGCGGCCGCGGCGCGCTGACGTCCGCTGGGGATAGCGTTGCTCGCATGACCGACGCAGCTTCCGACGGATCCGCCGCTCCGTGGGACGCGGGGATCTGGACCCGCGACCCCCTCGACGTCCGAACGGACGGCGACGGGATCGTCGTCGTGGCCGCCGAGGGCAGCGACTTCTGGCGGACGACCCAGTACGGCTTCGTGCACGACGACGGCCACGCGCTGCTCGGTCCGTGGCCGGCGGATGCCGCGGTCGAGGTCACCGTCGACACGTCGACGCTCACGGGCCTGTACGACCAGGCGGGACTCTTCCTCCGCGGCGGCGACGAGCTCTGGATCAAGGCGGGCCTCGAGGTGAACGACGACGTCCTCCACGTCGGTGCGGTCGTCACGAATCGGGTGTCCGACTGGTCGCTCGCCCCGGTGCCCGAGTGGGCGGGCGAGGTCGTGACCGTGCGGGCGAGCCGCTCCGGCGTCGACGGCGATGCGGTGACGCTGCGGGCGCGCGCGGGCGACGGGCCGTGGCGCACCATCCGGGTGGCCCCGTTCGATGCGGATGCCGCGACCGCCGGCCCGATGGTGTGCGCGCCGACCCGCGCCGGCCTCGAGGTGCGCTTCACGGGGTGGGCGTTCGTGCCGGCCGACGTCGACCTGCACGAGGATCCGCCGGTCGGCTGACCCGCGCCTCGCAGCGTCGCGCTACGGCGTGATGTGGTGGCTGGCCCGGAACACGTCGCCGGGGTCGAACTCGCGCTTGATCGCTCGCAGGCGCGCGAGCGTCTCGGGCGGGAAGATCTCGGTCACGATGTCGGCCCCGAACTCGGGCGTGAAGTTCGAGTAGCGGCCGTTCGTGAATGCCATCGCGGCGTCGATGCCGTCGTGTGCCGCCGCGACCGTCTCGGGGGCCGCGTCAGCCGGAACCAGCCGGTTCACCGCGAAGAGCGCCTGCCCGTCGCGCTGGGCGACGGCCGTGGCATCCGTCGGCACCCGCGAGAACGCCCCGCCGAGCGCGCGGAGCAGCAGCATCGTGTGGATCTCGTGGTCGAGCGTCGCGGCGAACGCATCGAGCGCGGCGTCGGAGAGGTCGGGCACGAAGCCGTTGCCGCCGACGAGCTCGAACGGCGGCTCGCCGGGCGGGGCGTCCTCGAGCAGGTCGCCGTAGCCCACCGGTGCCAGCGAGACGTGCGTGACCGACGGCAACGAGAGCAGTGGCTGGAGCAGGCGCCGGAGCTCCTCCTCGGAGCCCTGCAGCGCGACCACGAGCTGGGGACCGGCAGGCATCTCGGGCATGAGCGGCGGCATGACCATGAGCGTCGAGTTGAGCTCGTCGGGGCCGTCGCGCATGACGTCGCGCCAGGCTCCGAGCACCGCGCGCGCGTCGGACTGGTCGAACATCACCCGACCGCCGACGAGGCCCTCGACGTGCGCCGCCTGGTAGGTGAACCGCGTCGCGACGCCGAAGTTGCCGCCGCCGCCGCGCACCGCCCAGAAGAGGTCGGGGTGCGACTCGGCGTCGACCTCGAGCACCTCGCCCGCGGCGGTCACGAACTCGACCCGGCGGAGGACGTCGATCGTCAGCCCGTGCGTGCGGACCAGCCACCCGATGCCGCCGCCGAGGGTGAGTCCGCCGACGCCGACGTCGCGCGTGTCGCCGGAGGTGACGCCGAGGCCGTGGGGTGCGAGCGTCGCCGCGACGTCGCCCCAGTGGGCCCCTGCGCCCACGTGGACGAGCCCGTCGCCCGCGACCTCGATCGAGGAGAGCGCGGAGAGGTCGATCATGACGCCGCCCGCCGCGGCAGGCGGGGACCCGTGCCCGCCCGAGCGGACGGTCAGGGGGACGCCTGCCGCCGCGGCGGAGCGCACCGCCTCGGCGACCTCGGCGGCGGAGGTCGGGCGCACGACCGCATCGGGCGTGCCCTGGCCGGCGAAGACGTGGGCGCCGGCCTCGTACTCGGGGGTGCCGGGCGCGTGCACGCGCCGGGGCATCCGCTCACTCAGTTCGGTGACGAACGACATGACGGTCAGTCTGGGCCCGGCCGCCGACATCCGCGACCCCTGTTCAGGCGTCGGCTACTCCCCGCTCGGGTGCGCCCCCGCCGCGTCGATGATCCAGGCGTTCGCGAACGCACGCTCGCGCCAGGCCGCGTACCGACCCGAGACGCCCCCGTGGCCCGCCGCCATCTCGATCTTGAGGAGCGGGTCGGCGCCCACCTCGCGGAGGCGCGCGACCCACTTCGCCGGTTCGACGTAGAGCACGCGCGTGTCGTTCAGCGACGTGATCGCGAGGATCCGCGGGTAGCCCACGGCGTGCACGTTCTCGACGGGCGAGTACGACTTCATGTACGCGTACACCTCGGGGTCGTCGAGCGGGTTGCCCCACTCGTCCCACTCGATGACGGTCAGCGGGAGCGACGGGTCGAGGATCGAGGTCAGCGGGTCGACGAACGGCACCTCGGCGACGATCCCCGCGAAGAGCCGCGGCGCGAGGTTCGCGACCGCGCCCATGAGCAGGCCGCCGGCCGACCCGCCCTGCGCGACGAGGTGGTCGGGCGTGGTGACGTCGCGGTCGACGAGGTGCTCGGCCGCGGCGATGAAGTCGGTGAAGGTGTGCTTCTTGTGCAGCTTCTTGCCGTGCTCGTACCAGAGCCGGCCCATCTCGCCGCCGCCGCGCACGTGCGCGATCGCGAACACCATGCCGCGGTCGAGGAGCGAGAGCCGCGGGATCCCGAAGGCCGGGTCGATCGCGTGCTCGTACGAGCCGTAGCCGTAGAGGAGCGTCGGCGCCGGCTCGCCGAGCGTGACGAGGTCGTGCCGGTAGACGAGCGAGATCGGGACCTTGGTGCCATCCGGCGCCGTCGCCCATTCGCGCTTCTGGGCGTATCGCTCGGGGTGGTAGTCGCCGAGCACGGGCTGCTGCTTGCGCACCGTGCGGGTGCCGGATGCCACGTCGACGTCGATCACCATCGACGGCGTCACGAAGCTCCCGTAGCCGATCCGCAGCGACGGCTGGGCCCAGTCGGGGTTCGCGCCGACGCCGGCGCTGGCGAGCTCCTCGTCGAAGGCGAGCTCGTGGAGCGTGTCGTCGGGCGTCGCGTCGGCGGGGATGCCCTGCGGCGGCACCTTCGCGATCGCCACGCGCGGCAGCCCGTCGCGCCGGTACTCGAGCGCGACGAAGTCGCGGAAGCCGTGGGCCGCCTCGATCCGGATCCGCGGGTCGTGGGGGAGCAGCACCCGCCGGTCGCCCTGCGGGTCGTCGGCCGCGACGCTCACGAGCTCGAAGTTCACCGCGTCGCCCTCGTTGTGGATGACGAGGAGCCGGTCCCTGCCGCCCGCGACGACGTGCTCGACGTCGTACTCGACGCCGTCCCGTCGGGGCCAGACGACGCGGAACTCCCCGGTCGGGTCGTCGGCGTCGAGCAGCCACGACTCGCTCGTGACGTGCGACCCGGCCTCGAGCACGAGGTAGCGGCGGCTGCGGGTGAGGCCGACGCCGAGCCAGAAGCGCTCGTCGGGCTCGTGGAAGACCTTCGCGTCGGCCGATGCGGGCGTGCCGACCTCGTGCCGCCAGACCGTGTCGGGCCGCCACGCGTCGTCGACGGTCGTGTAGAAGACGTAGCGCCCGCTCTGGTCGAACAGCGCGCCCGCGGCGGTGCCGGGGATCTCGTCGTCGAACTCGCGACCCGAGCCGCCGAGGTCGCGCAGGCGGATCGTGTACCGCTCGTCGCCCTCGACGTCGACGCCGTAGAGCAGCGTCGAGCCGTCGGCGGTGACGTCGAAGCTGCCGAGCGAGAAGAACTCGTGGCCCTCGGCCTCGACGTTGTCGTCGAGCAGCACCTGCTCGCCGGGCAGCGGTGAGCCGTCCTCGGGGATGGCGGGCGGTTCCCAGTCGTCGGCCGCTCGCGCCGGCACGCGGCAGTGGATGCCGTACTGCAGCCCCTCGACCGTGCGCGAGTAGTACCACCAGTCGCCCTCGCGGGTGGGGACGCTGAGGTCGGTCTCCTTGGTGCGGTCCTTGATCTCCTCGAACACCTGCTCCTGGAGGAGCGCGAGGTGCCGGGTCCTCGCCTTCGTGTAGGCGTTCTCCTCCTCCAGGTGGGCGATGACCGCCGGGTCGTCCTTGTCGCGCAACCACTCGTAGTGGTCGATCACCACGTCGCCGTGGTGGGTGCGTTCGGTCGGTCGCTTCTCGGTCACCGGAGGAGTCAGCACGGGGTCAACGCTACGCCGCCTCGACGACCGCCCGCACTCGGGCGAGCGCGTCCGCGAGCCGGGAGTCGGGCGGCGACGCGTAGCCGAGCACGATCCCGGACGGGCCCTCGCCCGGCACGGCCGAGTACTCGGCGAGCGGCGCGACGAGGATCCCGTCGTCGGCGAGCCGGGCGACGACGCGCGCCGAGGCCGAGGGGGACGGCAGTCCGACCACGGCGTGCAGGCCGCCGTCGAGCCCGGAGAGCGGGGCGCCGTCGATGCCGTCCAGCGCCTCGATGACGAGCGTTCGGCGGTGCGCGTAGTCGCGCTTGGCCGCGGCGATGTGCCGCCGCACCGCGCCGGTCGCGAGCAGTTCGGCCGCGGCCGCCTGCGCGATGCCCGGCACGGGGCAGGTCTCGTCGTCGCGGACGGCGGCGACGGCCTCGCGCAGCGCCGGGTTCGCGGGCAGCACGAGGTAGCCGAGCCGCAGCCACGGCGTGAGCACCTTCGAGAAGCTGCCGATGAGCACGGCGTGGCCCGTGCGGTCGAGCGAGGCGAGCGCGGGCAGCGGTGGACCGACGTGGCGGAACTCGCTGTCGTAGTCGTCCTCGAAGACGAGCGCGTCGGATGCCTCGGCCCAGTCGAGCAGCGCCAGGCGCGTCGCGACGGGCAGCCGCCCGCCGAGCGGGTACTGGTGGCTCGGGGTCACGAGCACGGCGTGCGGTGCGGGGCGGATGCCGCGGAGCGCGTCGACCTCGATGCCGTCGCGGTCCACGGGCACGGGGACGGTCTCGAGCGCGCCGCGCCGCACGAGCACGCGACGTGCCGACGGGTACCCGGGGTGCTCGACGGCGACCCGCGGGGTGCCGTCGACGAGGATCCGCAGCGCGGTCGCGAGGAGCGCGACGGCGTCGCTGGTGCCTGCGGTGACGACGACGTCGTCGGGTGAGCAGGTCACGCCGCGGGCGTGTCGCAGGTGCTCGGCGATCTCGGCGCGGAGGCGGGGCGAGCCGAAGTCGGGCGCGGTGTCGTCGGGCACGGTGTCGCGCGCCGCGGCGCGCCAGGCCGCGCGCCATGCGCGCTCGTCGAGCCTCGCGGTCGACGGCCGGCCGGGCCGCAGGTCGAGCGCCGCGCCCCGCTCGGTGATGACGGTTCCTGCGGGTCCGGCGACCTCCGCACGCGCATCGACCGTCGACCCGGGACCGGCGACCGCGGGGGCGGGCTCCGGCGCCGGGGGCGTGGCGAGCGGTGCGACGCGGGTCGGCGCGCCCTGGCGCACCTCGAGGTAGCCCTCGCCGGCGAGCTGGTCGTAGGCGGCGACGACCGAGCTGCGTGCGACGCCGAGCTCGGCCGCGAGCGCCCTCGTCGACGGCAGCGGATCGCCGGTCCGCAGCGTCCCGGCGAGGATGCCGCGCCGGAGTCCGTCGACGAGCTGCACGCCGAGCGGTCGGTCGTCGCTTCGGTCGATCGTGAGCAGCGGTCCGTCCATCGCATCCTCCACTGGACTGGTCGAGTGAACGAGAACTGGTCTGCTCACCATACCAGCAGCACGCGCACACTGGTCGCATGACCACCGCCCAGAGCCCCGCCGCCGGCCCCGGCGCTCCCGCCCGTCGCATCCGCCGCCTGCCCGACCGCGAGACGGTCGACCGCTTCGCGCTCCACGAGCTCCTCGATGCCGAGCTCGTCGGGCACCTGGCGGTCGTCGCCGGCGACGCGCCGGTCGTCGTCCCGATGGGCTACGCGCGCGTCGGCGAGCACCTCGTGCTGCACGGCTCCACCGGGGGCGGGTTCGCGCTCCGCGCGGCATCCGCCCGCACACCCGTCGCCTTCGCCGTGACGGCGGTCGACGGCCTCGTCTACGCGCGATCGCTGTTCGACAGCTCGATGAACTACCGCAGCGCGACCGTGCAGGGGGTGCTCGAGACGGTGCCCGATGACGAGGCGGATGCCGCGCTGCTCGCGTTGTCCGAGCGGCTCATGCCGGGCCGCACGGCCGAGGTGCGGGGCGTGCGGCGCAAGGAGGTCGCCGCGACGCGCGTGCTCCGCCTGGCGCTCGACGACGTGGTCATGAAGCAGCGGAGCGGCGGTCCGTCGGAGGAGGAGGGCGACGGCGAGGACCACGCGGCCTGGGCGGGCGTCGTGCCGCTCGAACGGCGCTGGGGGGTGCCGATCGCCTCGGGGCTGACCCCTGAGGGCACGCCCGTACCGGATTCGGTGCTCGCGCTGGCGACGCGGTCCTCGCCGGCGGCCACGCTCGACGAGGCGTCCGAATCGGCCGCCTGAGGTGCCTCAGGGGCGGGGCGGCCGACGGAGATACGCCGATCCGCCGATGGGCGCCCGCCTCCTCAGGGAGCACCATCATGCCATCGCACCGGTCCGCGACCGGGCGCGGTGAGCCGGAAGAGACCACGCAAACGATACGGAAGGAGGTGCGTGATGTTCGCAACGCTGCTCGTGCTCGGGCTCGTCACGGCTGGGGCCGTGATCGCGTCGGTGATCCAGTTCCGCAGGGACGGCTACCACCGCATGCCCACCCTGTCGCACTGAGGTCGGATCGACCCGGACGTCCGCATCCGACCGAGCGGGGCCCTGAGGCCACCTCAGCGGCCCCGCACCACGGAAATAGGGACATCTCCCGATGAACCCGGACCACCTCAGGGAGGAGTCTCGGATCATCAGCCGGACCAGGAGGAGACCATGGACTACTCAGCAGGATTCGTCGCACAGCAGGTGCACGAGGTGAACCTCCTCGGCGCCGAGCAGCGGATCGCGCACGCGCAGGCCGCGGCCGAGCGCGAGGCCGAGTCGCCCGCCGTCGGTCGCGGCGCCCGTCGCGTCCGTGCGCCGCACCGCCGCTTCCACCTGCCGCAGTTCGCACGGTGATCCCGATCACCCGCGGCGGCGGGGCGCGCGCAGCAGCGGACGCCTCCGGATCCGCGGACGCCGCGTCACGGCGTCGGCCCGATGGGGCCGGCGCCGTTGTCGTGGGCGCGTGGGACGATATGGGTGTGACCAGCTCTTCGTCGAGCCCCACGATGATCGCCCGCGACGCCGAGCTCGAGTGGCTCAACGGCCTCCTCGATGCCGTGCGCGCCGGCACGCCCGCGACCGCCGTGATCGGCGGCGAGGCGGGCATCGGCAAGTCCCGGCTCGTGTCCGAGTTCATGTCGGGGCTCGGGGCCGACGTGCGTCTCATCGTCGGCCAGTGCGTCGACCTCGGCGACGTCGCGGCACCCTACGCGCCGGTGAAGGGCGCGCTCCGGCAGCTCGTCGCCCGGGTCGGCGCGGAGCGCGCGCTCGAGGCCGTCGGCCCGGGCCGGGCAGCGCTCATCGCGCTGCTGCCCGAGCTGGCGGCATCCGACGCCCCGACGATCGGCGAGGTCGTGATCACGCCCGGCGGAGCCGGGAGCGGCCAGCTGCACGAGGCCGTCGCGGTGCTGCTCGAGACCCTCTCGCGCGACCTGCCGATCGTCCTCGTCATCGAGGACCTGCACTGGGTGGATGCCGCGACGCTCGCGCTGCTGCGGTTCCTGCTGCGCTCGCTCGGCTCGAGTCGCCTCCTCGTGGTGCTGACCTACCGCAGCGACGACGTCACGCGCGGCCACCCGCTCCGCGGGTTCCTGTCCGAGATCGAGCGCGACCGCTGGGTCGAGCGACGCGAGCTCGGCCGCCTGAACGAGACCGAGGTCCGCGCGCTCGTGGGCACCCTCATCGTCGACGAGGCTCCGAGCGACCGCGTGCTCGAGACGGTCTTCCGCCGCAGCGACGGCGTCCCCTTCTTCGTCGAGGAGCTCGTGGGCATCGACGGATGCCGCGACGAGGGCTTCGTGCCCGGGACGCTCCGCGACCTGCTGCTCGCCCGCTACGAGCGGCTCACCGACGACACGCAGGAGCTGCTTCGGCTGCTCTCGACCGGCGGGGTGCGGGTGCCGCACGCCCTGCTCGCCGCGGTGTACCGGGGCGGCGACGAGGAGCTCGAGGCGGCCGCCCGCGAGGCCGTCACCTACGGCGTCCTCGTGATCGACGGCGACGACTACGCCTTCCGGCACGCCCTCGTCCGCGAGGCGATCCTCGCCGACCTGCTCCCGGGCGAGCGCGCCCGGTTCCACGCACGGTACGCCGAGGCGTACGAGGCGCAGGCCGTGGCCGCCGCGGGCGGGCGTCGCCTCGCCGCCGAGATCTCGTACCACTGGCTGGGCGCCCGCGACCCCGTGCGGGCCTTCCCCGCGACGATCCAGGCCATGCGCGAGGCGCGCGCCGCGGTCGCCTATGCGACGTCGGCGCAGCTCGGCGAGCGCGCCCTGGAGCTGTGGGAGACGGTGCCCGACGCCGAGCGGATCGCGGGGATGACCAAGCTCGAGCTGATGGGCCGCACCGCCTCGCAGCTGCGGCACGCCGGCGAGGGCGAGCGCAGCCTCGCGCTGGTGAAGCTGGCGCTCGCCGAGTGCCCGCGGAGCGACCCGCAGTACCCCAGGCTGCTGCGGGACAAGGCGCTCTACCAGGCCAACATGGGCCGCGGCGGCTCGATCGCCATGCTCGAGGAGGCGCTCGCCGCGATCCCCGACGAGGGCGCCGACGAGGTCCGGGCCACCATCATGACCGGGCTCGCCGGGCGGCTCATGATCGAGGCGCGCATCGACGAGTCCGTCGAGATGGCCGACGCCGCGCACGAGCTCGCGAGCGCCATCGGCTCCGCACGCTACGCCTCGGTCGCGATGAACATCAGCGCGGTCAGCCGCGCCTCGCGCGGCGAGGTCGACCGCGCGCTCGTCGACATCGAGCGGGCGCGCGAGCTCGCCGACGGAGACGGCGCCGCCCTGCTCCGGTACTGGGTGAACGCGTCCGACCTCCGCTACCTCGTCGGCGACTTCCCCGAGGCCGTCAGGCTCGCCGAGGAGGGGCTCGCCCGCGCGCGGGCTCAGGGCGTCGAGCGCAGTTCGGGCGTGATCCTCGCCTCGAACGCGGTCGACCCGCTGTTCGCCCTCGGCGAGTGGGAGCGCGCCGACGCCCTCATCGAGCGTGCGCTCGCGCTCGACCCGCCCGGTCCGGTCCGCACCTACCTCGAGCGGGCGAAGCTCTGGGCGCTGGTCTGGCGAGGCGACGCCGAACGCGCTGCGGAGACCTTCCGCCAGCTCCGACCGGCGATGGCGCCCGTGATGCAGGTCGAGATGCAGACCCGACTCGCCGTCGGGCGCGTCGCGGTCGAGATCGGGCTCGCCGTCGGCGACCTGTCGCAGGCGTGGCGCGACGGGCGAGGGGTGCTGCACGAGCAGGTGCTGCCGCTCGCCGGCTACGCCGAGCCCATGCTCTGGGCGCTCGCGCGGGTGATCGCCGCGGTGCGCGCCGACCCGGCGCGGGTCTCCGAGGCCGAGGCCGCCGAGATCCTGGGTGCGGAGTCCGACCTGCGAGCGCTGATGGTGCGGCTGTCGTTCTGGCCGACGCACCCGATCTGGAAGGCGTTCGTCGACGCCGAGCTGACCCCGACGGATGCCGCGTGGCGGGAGGCCGCCGAGCGCGCCACGGCCGAGACGGCCCCCCGGTTCCTCAGGCCGTACGCCCTGCTTCGGCTGGGCGAGGCGCTCCTCGAGGCGGGCGATCGCCAGGGCGCGCGCGACACGCTCCAGGAGGCGTTCGACGGCGCGGTCGACGGCGGCGTCACGGCCGTGCAGACGCGCACCGCGCGCGTCGCGATGCAGGCGGGACTCGCGCTCGACGGCGCGACGCACCACGACACCCGGCAGGGCGCCGCGGGCGTGGCCGGAGCGGACGAACCGGCCGATGCGGTCGCCGAGCTCACCGCGCGCGAACGCCAGGTGCTCGACCTCATCGCCGAGGGCCTCAGCAACCGGCAGATCGGCGAGCGGCTGTACATCAGCGGCAAGACCGCGAGCGTGCACGTCTCCGCCATCCTCCGCAAGCTCGGGGCGTCGAGTCGCACCGAGGCGGTCTACCTGGCCCGCGCGACCCGCTGACGCGACGTCCGCGCGCCCCGCGAACGCCGACTGCCGAGGCGCCTCCCAGCCCACCGCGCTACCGTGGACGGACCGAACCGAGGAGCAGCGACGCATGACCGAGCTCGAGACGATCCCGTTCCGCACGATGTCCGGCGAGACCCGCACGCTGGGCGACTGGGCCGGCCAGGTCAGGCTCGTCGTGAACGTCGCATCGCGGTGCGGGCTCGCCCCGCAGTACGAGCAGCTCGAGGAGCTCCAGCGCAGGTTCGCAGACCGCGGCTTCACGGTGCTCGGCTTCCCGAGCAACCAGTTCCTGCAGGAGCTCTCCTCCAACGACGCGATCAGCGAGTACTGCCGGTCCACGTGGGGCATCACCTTCCCGATCCTCGACCGCGTGAAGGTCAACGGCCGCAGCGAGCACCCGCTCTACACCGAGTTGAAGCAGACGGCGGATGCCTCCGGCAGGGCCGGCCGCGTCGTCTGGAACTTCGAGAAGTTCCTCGTCCTCCCCGACGGCGAGGTCCGTCGGTTCCGTCCGACCACGGTGCCCGACGACCCGGCGATCATCGCCGCGATCGAGGCCGCCCTTCCCGACGGCGCGAGCCGCGGCCGCGGGCCGGGCGCCGAGGCCGGCCGGACCGCGGTCGACTGACCGGGCGCATCATGACCGCCGGTCGTCCAGCGGCAGGATCCGCCGCCCCCGGTGACCCGTTCGCGTCCGACGAGCGACTGTTCGGGCCGGAGGCGTTCGCGTTCTACGTCGAGCTCGAAGCGCACAACTCGCGCGACTGGTGGCAGGCGCACCGCGCCGACTACGAGCGCCACGTCCGGCTGCCGCTCGAACGGCTCGCCGCGATCGCGGGGGAGCGCTACGGTCCGGCGAAGGTGTTCCGGCCGAACCGCGACGTCCGCTTCAGTGCCGACAAGTCCCCGTACAAGCTCAACGGCGCGATGACCGCCGGCCGGGTCGGCGGCGTCTACGTGTCGGTCTCCGCGGAGGGACTGCACGCCGGGGGAGGGCTCTACGAACCGTCTCGCGCCCAGTTGCAGCGCGCACGCGAGGCCATCGCGGCGGACGGCCCGGCTGCCGCCGAGCTCGACGCGATCGTCCGGTCGCTCGAGGAGCGCGGGCTCGAACTCGCCGGCCCGTTCCTGAAGACCGCGCCGCGCGGGTTCGATCGCGAGCACCCGCGCATCGAGCTGCTGCGGATGACGCACTTCGCCGGCCTCGGCACCCTCCCGCCCGAGGCCACGATGGGCGACGTCGATCGTGTGTGGCGGGCCGTGGAGCCGCTGCTGGACTGGGTCGAGACGCACGCCGAGCCCTCGATCTGACGGCTGGACGCCACCGCGAGCGCCCGTCGCCCGCGGCATCCGTCAGTCGACCGGGGTGAACCCCCGCGCCAGCTCGATGAGCAGGCGAACTCCGTACCCGGTCGCGCCCTTCGAGCGCCACGCGTCGTCGGCGTCGGCGTTCATGGTCCCGGCGATGTCGAGGTGCGCCCACGGAGTGTCGCCGACGAACTCGGCGAGGAACAGGGCGGCCGTGGTGGCGCCGGCGTTCGCGCCGCCGAGGTTCGCGATGTCGGCGACGTCCGAGTCCATGAGCTTGCGGTACTTGCGCACGAGGGGGAACTGCCACGTCGCCTCGTCGATCGCGTCGCCCGCGTCGACCAGTCGGTCGATCAGCGGCTGGCTCGTGCCGAGCACGACGGAATGCGTCTCGCCGAGCGCGCGCAGCGCGCTGCCCGTGAGCGTCGCGATGTCGACGATCGCGTCGACGCCCTCCTCGGTCGCGAGGACGAGGCCGTCCATCATGACGAGCCGACCCTCGGCGTCGGTGTTCTTGACCTCGACGGTCTTCCCGCCGCGGGCCGTGAGGACGTCGCCGAGCTTGTACGCGGACCCCGACGGCATGTTGTCGGTGCACATGAGCCAGCCCGTCACGCGCGCGGTGGTTCCGAGGTCGCGGAGCGCCGTGAACGCGCCCAGCACCGCCGCGGCGCCGCCCATGTCCATCTTCATGAGGAGGTGCATCGGATCGCTCGGCTTCAGGCTGATGCCGCCCGAGTCGTACATGATGCCCTTGCCCACGAGTCCGAGATGGCCCGTCGCGGTGCCCTCGGGCAGGAAGTTCAGGACGATCATGCGCGGCTCCTCCGCGCTCGCCGCGTTGACGCCGAGGATGCCCCCGCAACCGAGCTCGATGAGCTGCTCGCGGTCGAACACCTCGACGTCGAACCCGAACCGCCCGCCGAGCAGCTCGGCGACCTCGCCGAGGTCGGTGGCCGTGAGGTGGCTGGGCGGCGTGTTCGCCAGGTCGCGTGCGATGGCCGTCGCGCGCGCCGCGACGAGGCCCTCGGCGATGCCGGCGGATGCCGCCTCCGCGTCCACCCCGTCGAGACGGAGCTCGACGCGCTCGAGCGCGGGCTCGCGCGCCTCGGCCTTGAGGGCGTCGTAGCGGTACCGGCCGAGCAGCACGCCCTCGGTGAGCCCACGCGCCGCGGCCGCGGCATCCGTCGACCCGATCGAGGGCACGCGCAGCCCGACCGTCGCCGCCTTCTTGACGGCCCGGACGAAGGCCGCTCCCGCATCGCGGAGCGTGGCATCCGTCGCCTCGGCCTCGGGGCCGCCGCCCACGACGATGATCAGGCTGCGTCCGGGTTGCGGCAGCATGAGCGTCTGGCCCGCCTTCGCCTCGAAGCCCGCCCGCCCGAGCGCGTCCCGGTCGAGGCCGATGCCCTCGGGCAGATCCCCCTCGTCGAAGACGAGCACGCCGATCGCGTCGAGTTCGGCGCCACCGGTGCCGCCGCCGAACTCGTCGACCGACGAGACCCGCACGCCGTCGTACGCCTCCAGCGACGGGACGGGCGAGAAGCCCTCGGAGATGAGCTTGACCGGGTTGCGCGTCATGATGGTCCCTCCACAGGTTCGGGACCGACAGTATCGGCGCCCGGCCCGGCTCGGAAGGGACCGCGACGATAGACTCGGGGCGTACCCACGACCGCGACGTCCGGGCGGCGGTCGCCGCCCCCGGCGGTCGACGACGGCGACAGGCGGTGCGGTGGAGATCTTCGAGGGCTGGCCCCTTCCGGCGGCGATCGGCGTGCTGTTCCTGATCGTGCTGCTGCGCGCCGGCGGCACCTACGCCCTCGGTCGGGGCTCGCGGGCCGGCGTCAAGCGACTGATCGAACGACGCGGGCGGATGGCGCCGCAGCTCGCGCGCGCCGAGGCCGTGATCGAGCGGTTCGGCGCCCCGGTCGTGGCCCTGTCGTTCCTCACCGTCGGGTTCCAGACCGCGGTGAACCTCGCCGCCGGCGTGCTGCGGATGCCGCTCGTCAAGTACATCCCCGCGCTCGTCGTCGGCGGGGCGATGTGGGCGACGCTCTACGGGGTCCTCGGGCTCGCGACGGTCAACGCGATCATCCAGGCCGCGCAGCGCGACCCGGTCGCCGCGCTCCTCAGCGTGCTCGCGGTCGCCGCGCTGCTCGTCCTGATCGAGGTCGCGACGCGCAAGGCGCGTGCCATCTCGGCACGGCACGCCGACGCGGTCGAGCCGATCCTGCCCGACGACGCTGGCCGGGCGGAATAGCCGCCGCCGGGCTCAGCGGGTCAGCGTGTCAGCCCGCCGAGCACTGGTTGTAGTTCTGGCTGCCGCCATCGCGTCGCTTCGTGACGAAGCCCGAGGTGTCGCCCTCGACGGTCACTCCCGAGACCGCCTGCACGGTCGCCGTCACGGTGCCCTGCTGGTTGTTGCCGAGGATGAACTGGATCGTGAACTGACCCACGAAGGTCGCACCGGTACCCGTGACCACGTACGACGTGCCGGTCTGGCTGGTGGGCGTGAAGTTCGGCGTTGCAGTGAAGCTGCCCTGGCCGGAGTGGCTGAGGGTGATCTGGACCACCGCGCCCTCGGGAAGGTCGGGAAGGGTGACGCTGATCGTGCCGTTCGCGCCCGTGCCGGCGCAGCTGCCGACGACGGACGCGGATGACACGCCTCCTGGGCTTGCGGCATAGGCGGGAGCCGGCGCAGCGACGAGAATCGCGGGAACACTCCACGCGGCCGCCTTCGTGATCGTTCGGCGGCTGATCCCGGGCGCGCCGCCGGTCGTCCTCTCGGTGTCCAGGTCCCCCACGTGCTGCTCCCACTCGTCGTGATATGCGAAGTGGAAGTCTAACCTCCGGAAGGGACGCCGGGGAACGGGGTTCCTCAGTCCGGCGTGCTCAGTCGTGTGTTCCGCCACCTCGTCCGGGGCCGGACGTGCCGGACGATTTCGCGCTCGTGCCGCCGGTCGATCCGGATCCCCCCGCCGTCACCGAGGTCGAGCTGTATCCGATCGTCAGGTCGTTGACCGACCCGCGGACGGCGAAGTTCGCGGTGCCGGTGCCGTCCAGCACGCCCTGGATCAGGACGGTCCCGTCGTCGAAGATGGTGAACTCCGCACCCGGCGGGCCGGTGACCGCGAGCGGCCGCCAGCCCGCGTCTCCCGGTTCGCCGACCGTGAACGACAGCCCGGCGGAGGGTTGCGGATCGGCGACCGGGTTCGTCACGCCGTCCCCGGGCGCCGGAGCCGGTGGGCTCCCAGGTTCGGGCTGAGGCGGAGCGGCGGGTTCCGGGCCGGCCGTGGGGTCATCGGCACCCGGCGACGCTCCGGCGCCCGGCGAGCCGGAACCATCAGGCGACGCGGCGTCCGGTGCAGCCGCTTCCGGCGGGGTCGGGACTTCGCCGGTGTCGGGGGTCGGACCCGGATCGCCGGGCAGGTCCGTCGAGACGATCTCGGGCGGAGCCATTCCGGGCGGCGCCGCCGAGATGTCGGCCGCACCGCCATCGGCGCCGGTGGCGGAGTCGAGCGCGCCGAGACCCGGGGTGCCGCCGGAGACGGCGGCGACCACCACGACCGCCGCGGCCGCGGCCGCCAGCGTCGCCGAGGTGGCGAGGAGGGCATGGCGCGGCACGTGCGAGACGGAACGGACGAGCCGTGCGACGCCCGCCGCGAATCCGCTCGAGGCGGCGCTCGCAGGTGACGCACCGGAGGTCGCGGCGGCCGCGGTCCCGGCGGTTGCGCCGGCGGTCATCGCGGCGAGGGCGGTGCGGTGCCCCTCGAGCGCCGGGATCGGCGCCATCACGGCCGCCGACGAGCCCGCACGCGTGGCCTCGAGGAACGCGACGCCGGAGGCGCCGCCGAGCACGAGCAGCGGGATTAGCCCGACCAGTCGGTGGGCCAGGTCCGCCGCGGGCAATGCCGCCGCGCGGCATCCGTCGCAGGTCTCGACGTGCGCCCGGACCCGAGCCGGAATCCGCCGACCCCGGGCGCCCGTGGCACCGAGCTCGGCGAGTGCGCCGTCGCAGTCGCCGCCCGCGGGGACGACGGCGGCGCGCTGTCGGATCCAGGCATCGCGGATGCCCTCGTGCGCGGTGGCGACGAGCGCGTGCGTCTCAGCGGGCGTGAGCCCGAGCTCGGCGGCGAGCTCGACCGACGGGAGACCGTCGATCTCGGTGAGCCAGAGCGCCTCCTGCGCGGCGGTGCGGAGCGACGTGTAGGCGACCGCGAGCGCCTCGCCGTCGCCGAGGCCGGCCGGGAGGTCCGTCGCGTACCACTCGTGCGGCGCCGCGAGGGCCGGTACCTGGTCGAGGGTGGTCCCGCCACGGCCGTCGGCGGCGGCGGCGGCCTCGCGCACCGCCGCGAGGACGTGCGGCCGCATCGCGCCGACGGGTGCGGCAGGGGCCAGGATCGACGCGGAGAACCGCGCCGCGGCGCTCTCGACGACGAACTCGACCTCGGCCGAACCCGGCGTCGACGCGGCGGCGGCGATCGCCGCAGGCTCGTGCCGATGCCAGAGCCGCGTCACGGCGAAGCCGTCGCCCGCCCGCGCCGACGCGATCAGCTGGTCGTCGGTCGGGGTGGCGACGACGGGGAGCGCGAGCGGCGAGGTGGCCGGATGGCCGCCGGCGGCATCGGGCACTGCCACTCCTCTCGTCGCGCCGTTCGCGCGGGTCGGCGCGTGGCGACCGACGCGGGTCTCGTGGCGCGCGCCGGGGGCTTCGGCTCGCCTCCGGCGTGGCATGGTGCCGAGATCGGAGTTCTCTGGGGCGGAGCGCCGATCGGGGGTGCGCACCGTGCCGATGTCGCCATCAGCGGTTGGGGCGAGTCTACGACCCCGCCCCGGCACGCACGCAAGACCCCCGTTCGGCGGGTCAGCTCCCGAGCTGCGGTGACGGCGACCCGGTGCGGAGCAGCGCGCCCTCGTGGCGGACGGTCGCGGCGGCGATGGTCATCGCCTCGTCGAGCGCCGCCGCCCAGGCCTCCCGGTCGGCCGGCATGCCGTCTCGGGCGACGTGGTGGACGATCGCCGCGAGCGTCGCATCGCCCGCTCCCATCGTGTCGACGACCCGGCCGGGGAGGTCGACGATGTCGACGTGGACGGCGAGGTCGCCGTGGTGGACGTCGGCCCCGTGCCGACCGGCCGTGGCGAGCACCGCGGGTCGTCCGGGTCCACCCGAGCGGAGTCGTCGCACGAATGCGTCGAGGGGCTCGCGTGCGAGCAGTTCCGCGTCCTCGTCGCCGGCCTTCACGAGCAGCGACCGCGACGCGACGCGCTCGAAGGCGGCGAGGAACGCCTCGCGGTCGTGGAGCATGCCCGCGCGCGGGTTGCCGTCGACGATGAGCCGCTGCTCGGGATCGTTCACCGCGTCGAGCAGCGCGTCGACCTGCTCGGCGTCGTCGAACGGATAGCAGCTCACGACGACGAGGTCGGCCTCGCCGAGCGCCTCGCGCGTCGCGGCGTCGAAGGAGAGTCGACGGTGCTGCGCGGCGTCGTTGAACACGTAGCGCGGTTCGCCGCCCTCGCTGCGGTCGGAGACGGCGCGGGACGTGCCGAGCGCCGAGGGGCTCTCGACGAGCCGCACGCCGTAGTCGTCGAGGAAGGCGCGGATGCGGGAGGCGGGTTCGTCGTCGCCGAGCATCGCCACGAGCGTGACCTGCTCGCCGAGCAGCGCGAGCCCGACCGCGACGTTGAGGGCGGCGCCGCCGACGAACTCGCGCGATCCCGAGGGGTCCCGCAGCTCGTCGATCAGGGCGTCGCCCACGACCGTGATCCGTGCGGCCTCCGGCTGCGTCATGCGCTCGACCTCCTCGTCCGGCGTGAGGCGTGCGTCGCCCCGCCGCTCGCGTCCAGCGTGGCACGCGTTCGCGTCCGCGTCCACGCGCTCGGGGTCGGCCGCAACACTGTACGGTGTGTCGAGTCCCCTACGGAAGGCCCCATGAGACCCGGACCCCGACGCAGCCTCACGCACGCGGAGATCCTCGACGCCGCATTCGAGCTGCTCGAGACGAAGGGGTTCGATGCGGTCTCCGTCCGCGGCGTCGCCGGCGTGCTCGGGCTGACGCCGACGGCGATGTACACGTACTACCCCAACAAGGGCGCGCTGCTCGCCGGCATGGTCGAGCAGCTGCTCGGCCGCCTCGACACCGGCGAAGCGGATGTCCCGGCCGCGCCGCCCGCCCGCGATCGCGTCGTCGCACTCGCCGAGGGCCTGCGCTCGATCCTCGTCGAACGGCCCGGGGCGGTGGGCCTGCTCCTCGCGACCCCGCTCGACGGGCCCAACGCGAGGCGCATCGACGAGCGCCTGCTCGCGACGTTCGCCGATGCGGGACTCGACCCCGTCGAGGCGGGACGCGCGACGCACGCCGTGCGCGTGCACGTGCTCGGTGCGGTGGCGTTCGACGCCGCCGACGAGGAGCGCGCGGTCGAGGGGTCCACGCCCGCCGACGGGACGCCCGCGACCGCGGCATCCGCGACGCTCTGGGACGACGCCGAGACGTTCCCGCTCGGCGATCACACGCGCGAGCTCGCGGACGATCCCGCCTCCCGGTTCGCCTGGGGGATCGAGCGCCTGCTCGACGGACTTCTCGCGCCCGCGGCACTCGGTCGCGACTGAGCCCGTCGGCCACCCCCGCACGCGACGAGGCGCCGACCCCACGAGGGGGCCGGCGCCTCGCCGGTTCAGGCTGCCGCGATCAGCCCGCCGACGGCGGGGTGACCTCGATCAGCGCTGCGGTGTTGCCGGACAGGGCCTTCTTCACCGAGATGACGGTGCCGTAGCCCACGCCGTCGTCGGCCGGGTTGCCCGAGCCGAACGGGCCGAGCCCGATGTCGAGGCCGTAGTACTCCGTCGCCGGCGAGCCGTCGAAGTGGTACAGCGGCACCGAGTACGGCGCGTTGCCCACCGACGGGACGACCACCGAGGCGTCGCGGTCGCGGTAGTACAGCGAACCGGTGTCGCTGACGGCGAAGCCGGGCACCCAGCCCTGGTCGTCGGTGAAGGTGCTCACCGCGGGCAGGGACGGGATCTCGGTGCAGTACTCGGTGTCCGATCCGGCGACCGTGAAGCACTCCGTGAACGGGTGCGTCCCGGTGAGGCCGAACGCCGCGTTCGACGACTGCGCACGCGAGGGCATCACGTTCAGCGTCGTCGGGTCGGCGTCGGCCGCGGCGCCGGTGCGCTGCAGCGGGTCGAAGTGGCTGTCCACGACGAGCAGGCCGCCCTTCGCGCCGTAGCTCGGCAGGGCCGACTCGTTCGAGATGATCTGGTTCGAGTTGCCGTACGTCGTGTCGCGGTACCAGATGAGGGCACCGGGCGCGTTGTAGGCCACCTTCTCGACCTTCCAGGCGCCGTCGCTGTAGACGGTGTTGTACCCGTACTTCAGGCCCTCGTCGAAGCCGTCGAAGTTGCGCCACTCGACCAGGTAGTACTGCGCCTGCACCGAGGTGCCGGTGTCGATGCGCCAGCCGGGTCCGGTCGTGTCGACGAAGGTCGACACCTCCGGGGTCCAGCCGTTGTCGCCGCTCTCGACGTCGTCGCTCCAGACGGTGACGCCGTCGGCGACGAGCTCGAAGTCGTCGGCGAACCAGCCGCGGTCGAGGTAGGCCGCGTCCGTGGCCTGGCGGAGGCGCAGCTGCACGGTGGTGCCGGCGTACGGCGTCAGGTCGACGTAGTGGTGCGCCCAGCCGTGGGTGTCACCGGTGAGGCCGTACTTCAGCCCGCCGTAGTCGGAGAGGCGGTTGTTCGGGTCGCCGTAGGCGTCACTCGTCGAGACCTCGGCACCGCCCTCGTCGTAGACCTTCTGCTGCGCCCAGGTGGCGCCGCCGTCGGTCGAGACCTCGATGAAGCCGTAGTCCCAGTCCGCCTCGATGACGTAGTCGTTCCACATCCAGAACTTCGCGTCCGCCGCTGCGGGCACGTCGACCGAACGGCTGAGGCGGATGTCCGCCCAGTCCTGGTCGGCGCCGGAGTACCACATCTCCTCGCCGCTGTGCGCGTCCGCGAGGGTGATCACCTTGTCGGGCAGGTTGACCTTGATGCCGTCCTCGGTGCCCTTCTTCGGGCGCGACGTCTGGCCGACCTTGATGGTCCGGGTGTCGTCGCCGGGGTTCACGACCTCGGGGTCGGCCCAGCCGAGCACCCACTTGTCCCAGAGGCCCATGTGGGTCGGCATCGACTGGAAGATCGGGCCGGAGTGCGAGCCCGACGACATGAGGTCCCAGAAGTCGACGTCGGAGCTGCCGGCGCCGGAGACGTCGTACAGGTCGGGGAGGCCGAGGTCGTGGCCGTACTCGTGCGCGAACACGCCGACGCCCGAGTCCTCGGGCTGCACGATGTAGTTCGACAGCTTGAGGTCGGTGCCGGGGATGTCGGCCCCGCCCGCGACGGCCGAGGAGTGCGCCCAGATGGCGTAGGTGCCCTCGGCACCGCCGCCGCCCGACTTGTCCTCGCCGGCGTGCACGAGCACGACGTGGTCGATCACGCCGTCGGGCTCGGAGTAGTTCCCGTCGCCGTCACGGTCGGACTGGTCCTCGACGTCGTAGTCGGCCCAGGGGAAGTCCGGCTGTGCCGCTGCGAGGGCCTCGACCGCGTGGATCGGCAGCGCGTTGGCGCCGATCGGGTTCTCGGGGTGACCCTGCATGCCCTGGTAGGCGCCGGCCTCCCACTCGCCCTCGTCGTTCTGGTAGCAGGTGGTCGCGCCGTACCAGCCCTCGGAGTGCGGAAGGGTGACCCACTGGGTCGCCTCACCCGTGACGGTGTAGGCGCCGCGCGACATCTCCTCGTACATCGACTTCATCGTGTAGCCCGAGATGTCGAAGCCGGGCTGGCCGTCGGGGCCGGTGAGGTCGGTGCGCACCCGCTCGGTGATGCCCTCGTCCGTGAAGAGCATCTTGTCGAAGTGCTCGGGGGAGAAGTCCTCGACCCACATGGAGTTGTTGTCGAGGTCGGGGTAGTCCGCCGGGTTCGGGATGTTGTTGTGCAGCGGGCCGTTCACGACCTCGCCGAGCTTGCACGTCGAGGCGCCCCAGTACTCGGGGACGTAGACGTCGGTGAAGTCGTCGTTCGCCTCGTCGTTGAACTCGACGAGGATCGTCAGGAGCTTGGCCTCCTGCGTCGACTTCGCCTTCTTCAGCGCCTTCGGGCTCTTGCCGGTCTCGATCGACTTGGCCTCGAGCTTGGCGAGCTGGCGAGCCGTGGCCGGGTTGCCCTGGGCGTACTTCTTGTCGAGTGCGGCCGACTGCTCGGCCACCGTGCCGCTGACCGTGCCGGCCTTCGCGGCGGCGCCGTCGACGGTCGCGTCGAGCGCCTCGCCGGTCTCGAACGCGGCCTCCGCCCGTGGTGCGGCGTAGTTCATGTAGTACTCGTCGGCACCGATGACCGGTGCCGGTGCGGCGGTCGCCGTGCTCGTTCCAACGGTCGCCAAACCGGCGGCCGCGAGTGCGAGCACGGGGATCGTCGCAACCACGCGACGACGCGCGCGGCTGGTCTTCCCTTGCATGTTTCTCCCTCCGAGTGCCCGCGGACGGTGACCGCGGGACACGAAACGTCGTCCGCCGGTGGGCGGACGTACCCGGCATCCTGCCCCCCGCATGGGGGCGGAGGGAAGGCTCCGGAAGGGAGTTGACCCGAATCGTTGCTATCGAGGTTT
Organism: Agromyces binzhouensis; assembly: GCF_042672355.1. NCBI lineage: Bacteria > Bacillati > Actinomycetota > Actinomycetes > Micrococcales > Microbacteriaceae > Agromyces > Agromyces binzhouensis. Next base: position 523,056 of record NZ_JBHXVJ010000001.1, read on the forward strand.
TCTCGCGTTGAAGGGCTGAATGCGGCGGATGCTTCGATGCGCGCGACGTGCGTCGAAGCATCCGTGGCGGAATCGGGCTTCGTGCGAATCGGGTCGACGGTCGCCGTCGAGCCCGCGTGCGCCGGACTCTCCTGCGGTGCGGCAGGGGATCCGGGTGGCCGGGCGGGCCGTCAGCCGATGAGCAGGCCCCGCAGCTGGTCGGCCGAGTGCACGACGGCCAGGGCGTCCGTCGCCTCGGCGGGGGAGCCGTAGCCCCACTCGACCATGATCGTCGGCACGCCGTGCGCCGCGGCGCCGAGCAGGTCGTACCCGCGGTCGCCGATCATCACGGCGTCCGACGTGTCGCGGCCGAGCTCGTCCAGTCGACGCAGCGCCTCGGCGACGACGTCGGCCTTCGTGCTGCGCTCCTCGTCGTCGCTGGCGCCGGCGACGACCGTGAAGTAGCGGTCGAGGCCGGTGTGCGCGAGGACCGCGCGGGCCATCGACTCGGGCTTGCTCGTGGCGAGTGCGATCGGGAGGCCTGCGGCCTGGATCGCCTGCAGCACGCCCTCGACGCCGGGGAACACCGGGGAGTGCAGGAGGTGGTCGTCGTAGTGGTCGCGGTAGACGTTGAGCGCCTCCCAGGCGTCGACGTCGCTGAAGCCCGCGGTCATGCGGAGGCTGTCGAGCAGGGGCGGGCCGACGTAGGAGCGGAGCGTCTCCTGATCGGGGACGGGCGCGCCCATCTCGGTGAACATGTGCGCGAGGGAGTCCATGATCTCGCTCGCGGAGTCGATGATGGTGCCGTCGAGGTCGAACAGCACGGCGGACCACTCGCGCGGGGGTGCGATGGTGGCGGCGGGGAGCAGGGAAGTCACCGCGTCATACTAGGCGCATGAAATCCGAGGAACACTCGGGAATGCTGTGTGCCGGCTGAACGCGGGCCCGGAAGGCCGCATCGCGGGACCCCTGCAGGCCGACCGCGAGCGCGTCAGAACAGCCGCGCGTGGCCGCTCTCGACGCCCCGCATCGCGTCGTAGTCGAGGACCACGCAGCGGATGCCGCGGTCCTCCGCCAGCGTGCGCGCCTGGGGCTTGATCTCCTGCGCCGCGAACACGCCCACCACCGGCGCGAGCAGCGGATCGCGGTTCATGAGCTCGAGGTACCGCGTGAGCTGCTCGACCCCGTCGATGTCGCCGCGGCGCTTCAGCTCGACGGCGACCGAGCCGCCCGTGGCATCCGTCGCCAGGATGTCGACCGGGCCGATCGCCGTCATGTACTCGCGCCGCACCAGGCGGTAGCCGTCGCCCAGCAGCTCGATCTGCTCGGCCAGCAGCTGCTGCAGGTGCGACTCGACCCCGTCCTTCACGAGGCCCGGGTCGACGCCCAGGTCGTGCGCCGAGTCGTGGAGCACCTCGTGGATCGACACGACGAGCTGGTCGGCGGTCTTCGCGTGCGTGACCCTCCACACCTCGGTCACGCCCGCTGCGCGCTGGTCGTCGTCGGGCTCGGCCGCGGCGAGCGTGCAGGGCGGGCTCATCCAGTTCAGCGGCTTGTAGCTGCCGCCGTCGGAGTGCACGAGCAGGCTCCCGTCGCCCTTCACCATGAGCAGGCGCGTCGCGAGCGGCAGGTGCGCGGAGAGCCGGCCGGCGTAGTCGACGGAGCAGCGGGCGATGACGAGACGCACCCGACGAGTCTACGTTGGACGTGAGGCGGGCCGCCGCGGGCGCGGCCCACGACGGACGGGGGCGTCATGGGGCGCGTGGTCTACGGCAACCAGATGTCGCTCGACGGGTACGTCGCCGACCGGGAGGGCCGCTTCGACTGGGCCGTGCCCGGCGAGGACGTGCACTCCGCGGTGAACGACGACCTGCGGAACGTCGGCACGTTCGTGCTGGGCCGGAGGGTCTGGGAGGTGCTCCGGGCGTGGGACGTGATGGACCTGGCCGACCAGGGCGACGCCGTGCGGGACTTCGCCGGGATCTGGGCCGCTGCCGACAAGGTCGTGTGCTCGCGCACGCTCGCGGAGGAGGATCTCGCCGACGCGCCGCGCACGCGGCTCTCCCGGACCTTCGATCCCGACGAGGTGCGGGCGCTCGCCGCGGCGTCCGACCGCGACGTCGCCGTCGGCGGGCCCGAGCTCGCGTCGCAGGCGCTCGCCTCAGGCATCGTCGACGACGTGTCGCTGCACGTGCACCCGGTCGTCGTCGGGGGCGGAACGCCGGCGTTCCCGACCCCCGTGCTGCTCGGCCTCGAGCTCGTCGAGCAGCGGGCGTACGACGGCGGGGTCGTGGGCCTGCGCTACCGGCCCCGCGCGTGAGCGCGGGCGTCAGCCGGCCCGGCGGCTCCGCTCGCGCGCCGCGGGCGCGGCGATCCCGGCCATGACCATGAGGCCGAGGAGCACGAGCATGCCGTTCAGGATCCCGAACCGCTCCCCGAGGAACCCGATGAGCGGCGGGCCGACCAGGAACGCGCAGTAGCCGATCATCGCGACCGCGGACACGCGCGCCGCGGCATCCGCCCGATCGGGGACGTCTGCGGCGGCGGACATGCCGACCGGGAAGGCGAGGGAGCAGCCGATGCCCCAGAGCAGGGTGCCGACGACGATCGTCCACGGCTGGTCGCCGAAGATGAAGAGCGCGAGCCCGATCACGCCGATGCCCGCCATGACCTGGAGCATGATCACGCGGCCGAAGCGGTCGATGAACGGGCCGCCGAGCACGCGCGCCGTCGTGATCGCGATGGTGAAGACCGTGAAGACGGCAGCCCCGGTCGTCGCGTCGAGCCCGTGGCCGTCGACGACGGCGAGGGCGATCCAGTCGTTCGCGCTGCCCTCGGCGAACGACATGCCGAGCATCACCACGCCGATGAGGAGGAGGCGCACGTCGGTCCAGACCGAGAGGCTGCGCCGGATGCGGACGCCGAGCGGTTCGCGCGGCGCGCCCGTGTGCGCATCGTCACCGAGCTCCTCGCGGACCGGCACGTACCGGACCGCGACGACGACGCCGACGGCGATGAGCGCGGCGATCGCACCGAGGTGGATCGCCGTGGCGATGCCCAGGGCGGATGCCGCGGCCGCGAGTCCGGCGCCGGCGACCGTGCCGAAGCTGAAGAACGCGTGCATGAGCGGCATGACCGTCTTGCCGAGCTCGCGTTCGGCCTCGGCGCCCTCGACGTTCATCATCACGTCGACCGCGCCGTTGCCGAACCCGAACAGCGCGAGACCGAGCACGATGAGCGCGACGCTCGGCACGACCGAGCCGCCGAGGCCGACCGAGACGAGGCCGAGCGCCGCCGTGGCGAGCACGCCGATCATGCCGAGGCGCGCGCCGAAGCGCGCCATGAGCCAGGGGGCCGCGATGAGGCCGAAGATCGACGCGATCGAGCCCATGAGGATGACGAGGCCGACGCCCTGCGTGCTGAGGTCGACCGCGTCGCGGATCGCGGGGATGCGCGCGACCCAGCTGGCCAGGCCGAAGCCCGAGAGGAAGAAGATCGCGAAGATCGCGTTGCGCCACGCGACGAGTTCGCCGCGGGGGCGGGCGGATGCCGCGGCGGGCGCTTCGGCGTCGCCGGCTCCGGGTGCGTGCTGGTCGTGCTCGCTCATGGTGTCTGCGTGGTCTCGGTGCTGCGACATTACTGCCTCGTCGTCGGGGTGGTGCGGGAGCCGGCTCGAATCGATTCGACTCGAATCGATTCGAGATTAGCGTCCCGCCGGGGGCGGTGCAAGGCCGTCGCTCGCGCTCTCCCGCCCCGCGTCATCCGCTCGTGCCGCTCGTTACGATGATCGGGTCACCTCGACGCGCGCCGTGACCCTCGGCGGGCGAGCCCGGCACCCGCACACCCCGCGTGGCGCCCGTACGAAGTCAGGACACGACGCCGATGAAGGCACTCTTCAAGTCCGCGCCCGGCGCGGGACTCGAACTCGTCGACCGACCGGAGCCCGAGACGGGACCGGCCGACGTCAAGATCCGCGTGCTCCGCACTGGGATCTGCGGCACCGACCTCCACATCGAGAGGTGGGACGACTGGGCCGCCTCCGAGATCCGCACCCCGCTGATCCCGGGACACGAGTTCTACGGCGAGGTCGTCGAGGTCGGCGAGCTCGTGCACGACATCGCCGTCGGCGACCGGGTCTCGGGCGAAGGGCACATCGTGTGCGGCATGTGCCGCAACTGCCGCGCCGGCCGCCGCCAGATGTGCATCCGCACCAAGGGCGTCGGCCTCCACCGCGACGGCGCGTTCGCCGAGTTCGTGGTCATGCCCGGCGAGAACGTCTGGGTGCACCACGACGACGTCGACCCCGAGGTCGGCGCGATCTTCGACCCGTTCGGCAACGCGGTGCACACGGCGCTGGCGTTCTCGCTGGTCGGCGAGGATGTGCTCGTCACCGGCTGCGGACCCATCGGCCTCATGTCGATCGCGGTCGCCCGCCACGTCGGCGCCCGGTTCATCGTCGCGAGCGACGTCTCGCCGGCCCGCCTCGAGCTGGCCATGAAGATGGGGGCGGATGCCACGGTCGACGTGTCGCGCGAGCGCGTGCGCGACCTCCAGCCGCGCCTGGGGATGCGCGAGGGCTTCGACGTCGGCTTCGAGATGTCGGGCTCGTCGAAGGCGCTCCCCGAGATGATCGACAACATGAACCACGGCGGTCGCATCGCGCTGCTGGGCCTGCCGAGCGAGCCGTTCGCCGTCGACTGGGGCAAGGTCGTCACCCACATGCTCACGCTCACGGGCATCTACGGTCGCGAGATGTTCGAGACGTGGAACTCGATGAGCGCGATGCTGCAGACCAGCCCCGTGCTGCGCGAGCGCGTCGCGTCCATCATCAGCGACCGCTACCCGGCCCGCGAGTGGCGCGCGGGCTTCGACGCCGCCGCCTCCGGCGGCGTCGGCAAGGTCATCCTCGACTGGACGGAGGTCTGAACATGTACGGATCCGTGAAGGACCAGCTGCGCGCCGAGCTCGACGAGATCGAGGCCGCGGGCCTGACCAAGCGCGAGCGCGGCATCCACGGGCCGCAGTCCTCGGAGATCGAGGTCGCGGGGCGCACGGTGCTGAACTTCTGCGCGAACAACTACCTCGGGCTCGCCGACGACCCGCGCATCGTCGCGGCCGCGCATCGCGGGCTCGACGAGTGGGGCTACGGGCTCGCGAGCGTCCGATTCATCTGCGGCACGCAGGAACTCCACCTCGAACTCGAGCGCGCGGTGTCCGACTTCCTGGGCTACGACGACACCATCCTCTTCTCGTCGTGCTTCGACGCCAACGGCGGCGTCTTCGAGGTGCTCTTCGGGCCCGACGACGCGATCATCTCCGACGAGCTGAACCACGCGTCGATCATCGACGGCATCCGGCTGTCGAAGGCGCAGCGCTTCCGGTACCGCAACCGCGACCTGGCCGACCTCGAGGCGAAGCTGCAGGAGGCCTCGGGCGCCCGCCGCCGGGTGATCGTCACCGACGGCGTCTTCTCGATGGACGGCTACATCGCGCCGCTGCAGGAGATCTGCGACCTGGCCGAGCGCTACGACGCGCTCGTCTTCGTCGACGACTCGCACGCCGTCGGCTTCGTCGGCGAGCACGGCCGGGGGACTCCGGAGTACTGCGGCGTCGAGGGACGCGTCGACATCACGACCGGCACGTTCGGCAAGGCGCTCGGCGGGGCGTCCGGCGGCTACGTCGCGGCACGGCAGGAGATCGTCGACCTGCTGCGCCAGCGTGCGCGGCCGTACCTGTTCTCGAACACGCTCGCTCCGGCGATCGTGGCCGGCACGATCGAGGCGCTCCGGCTCGTCAGCGAGTCGGGCGAGCTGCGGCAGCGCCTGACCCGGAACGCGGCGCTGTTCCGCGAGCTCATGGCGGATGCCGGCTTCGACCTGCTGCCCGGCGAGCACCCGATCGTGCCCGTCATGTTCGGAGACGCCGCGCTCACGGCGCGGATCGCCGACGCCCTCCAGGAGCGCGGGGTCTACGTGACGGCGTTCTCGTACCCGGTCGTGCCGAAGGGCAAGGCGCGCATCCGCGTGCAGCTCTCCGCGGCGCACTCCGAGGACGAGGTCCGTCGTTGCGTCTCGGCGTTCGCGGCCGCGCGCGACGCGGTGCTCGCCGGCGCCTCCGCCTGACGGATCGGCCCGACCGGCGGACGGATCGGCCCGGCGGGCGCAAGGGGGCTGTGGACTCGATGCGGGAGGCGTAGCGTCGGTGGTGCGCCGACGCGCGATCCGCGTCCGGTGCACGGTGCTCGTGCCGTCACACTGCCTCGCGGCCGTCGACGGCGACGACCGCGGCCGTCGACCCGACGCCGCGCGACGGGCGCCGGAGACGACAGGAGGCACGTGATGCTGGAGGACCTGGTCGTGACCTCGGCGGTCGAGGTGAACGCCTCCCCGGAACGCGTCTGGGCGGTGATCACCGACCCCGCGGCGGCACGCGAGTACATGTTCGGCGCTCGGCTCGAGGCCGACTGGATGGTCGGTGGTGCGCTGCGCTGGAGCGGCGAGTGGCAGGGCCGGCCGTACGAGGACCACGGGACCGTGCTGGAGTTCGACCCGCCGCACCGGCTCGTGCACACGCACTTCAGCCCGCGGCGCACGAGCGGACTCGAGCCCGACGACCACCACACGCTCACCTGGACGATCGACGGCGGGGGAGACGCGCCGACGGTGCTCTCGCTCTCGCAGGACAACAACGCCACGCCGGAGTCGGCGGCGCACGCGAAGCGGGTGTGGGACGCGCTCGTCGCGAAGGTCAAGGAGATCGCCGAGCGCCCGTGAGCGCCGGGTCGCCCGCCCCAACCTGCTCGAATCGATTCGACCGTACAATCGAATGGTGAGCCCCGAACCCGCAGCCACCACCGGCACCGTCACGCGCGTGACGCTCGCCGACGTCGCCGCGCACGCCGGCGTGTCCGCCTCCACCGCGTCGCTGGCATTCAGCGGCTCCGGTCCGGTGTCGGATGCCACCAGGGAGCGCGTCCTCGCCGCGGCATCCGAGCTCGGCTACGCCGGCCCCGACCCGCGCGCCAGGTCGCTCCGCCGCGGTCGCTCGGGGATCGTCGGCGTCGTGCTCGAGGAGCGCGTGCGCGCCGCCTTCCTCGACCCCGTGAAGATCCAGACGCTCGACGGGCTCACCGAGGGCATCGCACCTCTCGGAGCCGGCCTGCTGCTGTTCACCGACTCCGGCGACCCCGACGCACCCGTCAGCCTCGACACCGCCCCCGTCGACGCGGTCGTGCTCATCGGCTGCAGCCCGAAGTTCTTCCGCCAGGTCGAGGCGCTCCAGCGCCGCGGCATCCCCCTCGTCGCCATCGAGGGGGCGCCGGGCGGCGACATCCCCGAGATCACGATCGACAACCGCGAGGCGACGCGCCTCGGCGCGGAGCACGTGCGCTCGCTCGGACACACCGACGTCGCGACGGTCACCCTCCCGTTCGAGCCCACGCGCACGCGCGGCGAGCTCACCCCCGAGATGGAGGCCGGCGCGACCGTCGACACCGCCGTCGAGCGGCTGCGCGGCGCGCGCGACGTCTTCCCCGACGTCCGCGTGGGCGTGGCCGGCGCCAGCTCGATCGAGGAAGGGCTCGAGGCGGCGCGCCTGCTGCTGGCGGATGCCGCGACGCGGCCGACCGCGATCATCGCCCAGTCCGACCTGCTCGCGGCCGGCGTCATCCAGGCGGCCGAGGAGCTCGGCCTCCAGGTGCCGCGCGACCTCAGCGTGATCGGCTTCGACGGCATCCGAGTCGACGGGCTGCAGCACGACCTGACCACGCTCGTGCAGCCGTCGGTCGCGAAGGGGCGTGCGGCGGGCGAGGCGATCGTGCGGATGCTCTCGGGCGAAGCGGCATCCGGCACCGACTTCACGAGCACGCTGCACGTCGGCGACACCACGGCGCCGCCGCGCGCCTGAGGCGGTCGGCGCCCCCGGCGCGGCCCGCCCGCGCCTACGGGAGGACCTTCCGGACGACACGCCGCAGCGGCATCCGCCGGCGTCGGCGTGTCTCGCCTTTCTTCCTCCCGAAGCGCACGAGCATGACGCTCCGCTGCCCGTGCCGACTCAGGACGGCGTGATCTCGCCCGAGCCCGACACGGTGCTGCGGATCTCCGGGCGCCCCGAGTACCGCACCGTGCCGCTGCCCGAGAGCACCACCTCGAGCGAGTCCGACGCGTCGACCGAGATCTCACCCGAGCCCGACAGCACGACGCGGGCGCTGTCGGCGCGGAGCGCCGAGGCGTCCACGTCGCCCGACCCGTCGACCTGGATCTGGAGATCCTCGGTCGTGCCGCTCGGGACGATCGACCCGGAACCGCTGATCGAGGCGCGCACCGACGTCGCGTCGAGCTCGTCGGTCTCGATCTCGCCCGAGCCGCGGATCTCGAGCGCCACCTCGTCGGCGTCTCCGAACTCGGCGGTCACGTCGCCGGACCCAGAGATCAGGACGGACTCGAGCGAGGTCAGCGTGATGTCGAAGACCAGGTCGCGCGCGCCGACGACGATCGGACCGCGCTGCACGTCGATGACGAGACGGTCGCCCTCCACCTCGGTCGTGAGGCGATCGAGCACGTTCTCGCCACCCGTCACGGTGAGCGACGGCGCCTCGCCGAGCCGGATCGTCATGTCGCCCGCACCGCGCAGGACGACGCCCGACGCGTCGCCGATCTCGCGCGTCTCGGTGCGCGTGTCGCCGGGCGTCACGAACGGCACGCACGCCGTGAGCGCGACCAGCACGCCGGCCGCGAGGACGGCGGCCGCGCTGCGGGCGACCGCGCGGGTCGGAGCGTGGGCGGTGGGACCGGGCAGGACGCGAGGCGCGGACATGTCTGCCTCCTTCGAACGGCGGTTCCTCGAACCTATGCGGTGCGCGCGCGAACGGTCGGGCCATTGGTCACGCGGCGCCGCTCACACGGGGGCGCCCGTCACCATCCACGCCCGGCCCCGCGCCCGCAGCGAGAGCGTCACGGCCCGCGCGGCGAGGTAGCCCAGGGAGAACGCGGCGGTGAGCGCCGCGAGCGCCGCCGCGCCCGGGACGTCGGCGCCGGAGGCATCCGCCCACCACACCACGCCGAACGCCATCGGCACGAACGCGACCAGGTTGACCAGGCCCGTCCAGGCCAGGTAGCGGGCGTCGCCCGCACCGATGAGCACGCCGTCGAGCACGAACACGAGGCCGCCGAGCGGAGCCGACAGGCCGAGCACCACGAGCGACGGCGGCAGGAGCGCCGCGACCTCGGCCGACGACGTGAACACCGCCGGCAGCACCCAGGCGGTCGCGATCACCAGGGCGCCGACCACCGCGCCCGCTCCCACGCCCCACTCGACGCAACGGCGGAGCACCGCTCGCACCACGTCGACGTCGCCCGCCCCGAGGCCCTTGCCGATGAGGGCCTGCGCCGCGATCGCGAGCGCGTCGAGCGCGAACCCGAGCGTGAAGTAGATCGTGATCGCCACCTGGTAGGCCGCGAGCTCGTCGCGCCCGAGCGAGGTCGCCGCCCACGTCGCGAGCAGCAGCGCCACGCGCAGGCTCGCCGTGCGGAGGAACAGCCAACCGCCGTCGCGCGCGCCGCGCAGCACGCCCGCGTGGTGGGGCCACGGGCTCGCGCCGACCCGTGCGCCATGCCGCGTCACGACGACGAGGTAGACGAGCACCATGCCCCACTGCGCGACGACGGTGCCGATCGCCGACCCGGCGATGCCCCAGCCGAACCCGTAGATGAAGAGCGCGTTGAGCGCGATGTTCGCGGCGAAGCCGATCCCGGCGACCCAGAGCGGGGTGCGGGTGTCCTGCAGGCCGCGCAGCAGGCCCGTCGCCGCGAAGACGACGAGCATCGCGGGCAGGCCCGCCATCGAGATCGAGAGGTAGACGGATGCCTCGGCGGCGACGTCCGCCGAGGCGCCGAAGGCGCCCACCAGCCACGGCGCCGCGAACCAGCCCGCGAGGGCGAGCACCGTGCCGAGTCCGAGCGCGAGCCAGAGGCCGTCGATGCCGGCCGCGACGGCGCCGCGTTCGTCGTGCGCTCCGAGTCGCCGCGCGACCGACGGCGTGGTCGCGTACGCGAGGAACACCATGAGGCCGACGATCGTCTGCAGCACGGCGCTCGCGAGGCCGAGGCCCGCGAGCGGCGCTGCGCCGAGGTGGCCGACCATCGCCGTGTCGGCGAGCAGGAACAGCGGCTCGGCGATGAGGGCGCCGAGCGCGGGGACGGCGAGGCGCAGGATGTCGCGGTCGACCGTCCGGCGCGCGGTGATGGAGCTCGCCACTATGCGTCGACGATCTCCTTGCCCAGCGGCGCGAGCGAGACCGGGATCAGCTTGAAGTTCGCGATGCCGAGCGGGATGCCGATGATCGTGAGGCACATGACGATGCCCGTGACGAGGTGCTCGAGCGCGAGCCACCAGCCGGCGAGGAGCACCCAGATGACGTTCCCGATGAACGACCAGGCGCCCGACGTCGGCTTGGAGACGACCTGGCGTCCGAACGGCCAGAGCGAGTAGTTCGCGATCCGGAACGACGCGACGCCCCACGGGATCGTCACGATGAGGATGCACATGAGGAGCCCTGCGAGCATGTACCCGATCCACAGCCAGATGCCCGCGAGGATCAGCCAGACGACGTTCAGGATCGTGTTCAGCATGGCTCGATCATCGCACCGGGGCGGCGGCGACGCGATCCGGAGGACCCCCGGAACGCCGGAGGCGCGCCGGGTCGCCCACAGGCGTATGATTCCGCGGTGACCTTCCGCGCGTCGGTCCGCGAACCGCGGCCGCACCGCTTCCGACGGGGCATCCGGCTCCACCCGGCGCAGGCCGTGGTGGTGGGGTTCGCCGCCGCCGTGATCGCCGGCACCCTGCTCCTCTGGCTCCCGCCGATGACCGTCGATCCCGGCGGGACCTCGTTCACGGACGCGCTGTTCACCGCCACCAGCGCCGTCTGCGTGACCGGGCTCACGGTCGTCGACACCGAGCTGCACTGGAGTCCGCTCGGGCACTCGGTGATCCTGCTGCTCATCCAGCTCGGCGGCCTCGGCATCATGATCTTCGCCTCGCTCATCGGCCTCGTGCTCGCGCGGAAGATGAGCGTGCGATCGCGGCTGAACACCGCGGCGGAGGCCAAGGCGGTCGGCTACGACGACGTGCGCGGCCTGGTGCGGGGGATCGTGCTCATCTCGTTCGGCATCGAGGCCGTGACGTGGCTGTTCCTGTTCCCGCGGTTCCTCTTCGGCTACGACTACCAGCCGGCGGATGCCGCGTGGTACGCGCTCTTCCACTCCGTCTCGTCGTTCAACAACGCGGGCTTCGCGCTGTACACGAACAACATGATGGACTTCGTCGCCGACCCGTTCGTCTGCCTGCCGATGTGCGCCGCGATCATCCTCGGCGGTCTCGGCTTCCCGGTCATCATGCAGTTGCGCAAGGAGTTCGGGCACCCGCGGCACTGGTCGATGAACACGAAGCTCGTGCTGTGGGGCACGGTCGTGCTGCTCGCCGGGGGGTTCGCGTACCTCGCGGTCGCCGAGTGGAACAACGAGGGCACGTTCGGGCCGCTGTCTCCGGGCGCCAAGCTCCTCGCCGCGTTCTTCATGTCGACGCAGGCCCGCACGGCGGGCTTCAACAGCATCGACGTGGGCCGGATGCACGACGAGAGCTGGGTCGTGATGGACGTGCTCATGTTCATCGGCGGCGGACCGGCCGGCACCGCCGGCGGCATCAAGGTGACCACGTTCGCGGTGCTCTACTTCATCCTGCTGACCGAGTTCCGCGGCGAGGGTGCGGTCAACATCTTCGGCAAGCGGCTCAGCCGGGCCGTGCACCGCCAGGCGATCACGGTCGCGCTGGTCGCCGTCGGCGCGGTGATGACCGCGATCATCCTCCTCATGCACCTCACGAAGCTCGACCTCGACCTCGTGGCGTTCGAGGCGGTCTCGGCCTTCGCGACCGTCGGCCTGTCCACGGGCATCACGGGCGACCTGCCGCCGAGCGCCGAGGTGGTCCTCGTGCTGCTCATGTTCCTGGGCCGCATCGGCCCGCTCACCCTGGGGTCGGCGATCGCCCTCCGCGATCGCCGCATCCTGTACGAACTCCCGAAGGAGAGGCCCGCCATTGGCTAGGTTCACCCTGTTCGGCGGTGCGAGCGACACGTCGCGCCGCATCGCCGAAGCCGACTCGGTCGCGGTGATCGGACTCGGCCGCTTCGGCAGCTCGCTCGCGCTCGAACTCATGGCCGGCGGAACCGAGGTCCTCGGCATCGACGCCGACGAGGAGATCGTGCAGTCCCTGAACGGCCGCCTCACGCAGGTCGTCCGCGCCGACTCGACGAAGTCCGAGGTGCTGAAGCAGCTCGCCGTCGACGAGTTCGACCGGGTCGTCGTCGCGATCGGCAGCGACATCACCGCGTCCATCCTCACCAGCTCCGTCCTCCTCGGCATGAAGATCCCCGTGATCTGGGCGAAGGCCGTGACCGAGCAGCACGCCGTCATCCTCGAGCAGCTCGGCGTGCACCACGTCATCCGGCCCGAGGCCGAGATGGGGCGGCGGGTCGCCCACCTCGTGCGCGGTGCCGCGCTCGACTACATCGAGATCGAGAAGGGCTACGCGATCGTGAAGACCGCGCCGCCCTCGCGGCTGCACGGAGTCCCGCTCGGCCGGACGGCGCTCCGGAAGGAGCTCGGCGTCACGGTCGCCGCCTTCAAGCGGCCCGGCGAGGAGTGGCGCAACGCCGACGCCGAGACCGTGCTCGGGCCCGACGACACCGTGCTCGTCGTCGGACCGACGCGCAAGGCCGAGGGGTTCGCCCAGTTGCGCTGACGTGTCGCGGCGGTTCGCGGCATCCGCTCAGCACTGCCGACCGGGTGCCGCCTAGGCTGTGGGGATGAGCGATGCGAAGAAGCCCAGCGGCATCATCCTCGACGAACTCGACGCCGACGTGCGTCCGCAGGACGACCTCTTCCGCCACGTCAACGGCAAGTGGATCGATCGGACCGAGATCCCCGACGACAAGGCGCGCTACGGCAGCTTCATCGTGCTCTACGAGGAGGCCGAGCAGGCCGTCCGCGAGATCATCGAGGAGGCGCAGGCCGCCGAGCCGGGGACGGAGGCGCGCAAGGTCGGCGACCTGTACGCGTCGTTCATGAACGAGGAGCGTGCGGAGATGCTCGGCGCGACGCCGATCGCCGGACAGCTCGTCGACGCATCCCTGCCCGGCACCGTCGCGCAGCTGCTGGAGGCGATCGGCCGCCTCGAACGTCAGGGCGTCGGCGGGTTCGTCCAGCTCTTCGTCGACAACGACCCCGGCGACCCGGAGCGCTACCTCGTCTTCGTCGAGCAGAGCGGCATCGGCCTGCCAGACGAGAGCTACTACCGCGAGGAGCGCTTCGCGCCGATCCGCGAGAAGTACCTCGGCCACCTCGAGCGGATGTTCGGGCTCGCCGCGCTCGACGACGGCGCCGCGCGTGCGAAGCGCGTGTTCGACCTCGAGACCGAGATCGCGAAGTCGCACTGGACCAACGTCGACTCGCGCGACAGCCAGAAGACGTACAACCTGATGCCCTGGTCCGAGGTCGCCGCCGCGTCATCCGTCGACCTCGACCTGTGGCGCGACGCGATGGGCGTGCCCGACGGGGCGTTCGCCGAACTCGTCGTGCGGCAGCCCAGCTTCGTCGAGGGCGTCGGTGCGCTGATGACCGCCGACCGCCTGCCCGCGTGGCGCGACTGGCTCGCGTGGCAGGTCGTCCACGGCGCGGCGCCGTACCTCGGCAAGGCCTTCGTCGAGGAGAACTTCGACTTCTACGGCCGCACGCTCACCGGCACGCCGCAGCTGCGGGAGCGCTGGAAGCGGGGCGTCTCGTTCGTCGAGGGCGCCATGGGCGAGGCCGTCGGCCGCATCTACGTGGAGCGGCACTTCCCGCCCGCGGCGAAGGAGGCCATGGACGAGCTCGTCGCGAACCTCGTCGAGGCCTACCGCGACTCGATCGCCGGGCTCGACTGGATGGGCGAGGAGACCCGCGAGAAGGCGCTCGACAAGCTCGTGAAGTTCACGCCGAAGATCGGCTACCCGGTGAAGTGGCGCGACTACTCGACGCTCGAGGTCTCCGCGGCCGACCTCGTCGCGAACGTGCGTGCGGCGGCCGAGTTCGAGTTCCAGCGTCAGCTCGGCAAGATCGGCAAGCCCCTCGACCGCGACGAGTGGTTCATGACGCCGCAGACGATCAACGCGTACTACAACCCGGGGTTCAACGAGATCGTGTTCCCCGCCGCCATCCTCCAGTTCCCGTTCTTCGACGAGAATCGCGACGCGGCGGCGAACTACGGCGCGATCGGCGCGGTCATCGGGCACGAGATCGGCCACGGCTTCGACGACCAGGGCTCGCGCTTCGACGGCGACGGCCGGCTCGTCGACTGGTGGACCGAGGCCGACCGCGCCGCGTTCGAGGAGCGCACGAAGACGCTCATCGAGCAGTACGACGTGCTGGTCCCGGCGCAGCTCGCCGACGGCGCCGCCGACGACGGGGGCGAGGCGGATGCCGCGGGCGCCCCCGCGCACGTCAACGGCGCGCTCACGATCGGCGAGAACATCGGCGACCTCGGGGGTCTGGCGATCGCCTGGAAGGCGTACCTGCTCTCGTTGGGCGGCAGGAAGGCGCCCGTGATCGATGGCCTCACCGGTGCGCAGCGGTTCTTCCTGTCCTGGGCGCAGGCCTGGCAGATGAAGGGGCGCGATGCCGAGGTCGAGCGGCTGCTCGCGATCGATCCGCACTCGCCGAACGAATTCCGGTGCAACCAGATCGTGCGCAACATCGACGAGTTCTACACTGGCTTCGAGGTCACGCCCGATGACGAGCTCTGGCTCGACCCGGCCGATCGCGTCCGCATCTGGTAGCACCTCACCCCAGACCCCCGTCCGATCCCGTCGAGCGCACCGCGATGCCGCGGTGGGGGAGCGCGCGACCCGAACGAAAGCCGCTGTTCCTGTCGTGGTGACCTCGTCCCAGGGTTCCGAGCGCCGTGCTCGGCACGCATCCTTCCGACGAGGCCGCCATCGCGGCGATGAGCTCGCCGAGGACTTCTCGCGCGGCTTCGACTCCCTCGGCGAGCTCGCGCTGGGCGGCGTCCAGGTCTCGGCGCGCGCGACCGACCTCGCGACGGGTCGCGTGCTGTTCTCCGTCGACGACCACGTGGTGATGCCGACCGCGTCGATCGGCAAGGTGCTGCTGCTCGTCGAGGTCGCCTCGCGCCTCGGCCAGGCGAGCCCGGAGGCGTTCACCGTGCTCGACCGGGCGCCGCGCGACGCCGTCGGCGACTCGGGCATCTGGCAGCACCTGCAGACGCCGTCGCTGCCGATGTCCGACCTCGCGGCGCTCGTCGGCGCGACGAGCGACAACCTCGCGACGAACGTCCTGATCCGCCACGTGGGCCTCGAGTCGGTGCGGTCGCGGACCGAGGCGCTGGGGCTCACGCGCACGGCGCTGCTCGACCTCGTGCGCGACCACCGGGGGCCCGACGACGCGCCGCAGCTGTCGATCGGCTCGGCGAAGGAGCTCACGTGGCTGTTCGCGTCGCTCGCGCGCGGCGAGATCGTGAGCCCCGAGGTGTCGCAGCGGGTGGTCGGATGGCTGTCGCTCAACGCCGACCTCTCGATGGTCGCGTCGGCGTTCGGGCTCGACCCGCTGGCGCACCGCACGCCCGACCACGGCCTGCTCCTCATGAACAAGACGGGCACCGACGGCGGCGTCCGCAGCGAGGTCGGCGTGCTCCGCGGTCCGCGTGCCGGGGTGGCGTACGCGGTGTCGATGTATTTCGCCGACACGCAGCTCGCGTCGCGCCTCGCGGTGCTCGACGGCATGCGACGGGTAGGGGCCGACCTGCTCGAGTACGTGCACTGAGCGGCGCTCGGCGGCGCCCACCGGCGGCCGCGCATCGCCGTGTGCGTCATTCTTGCGTGCATTAGCCGTCTCACGCGGCTTCATTGCATGTGACGGCGAACTCGCGCTCGCAGTTTGCGAATGATCCTCCTGTGACGCACACTTGTGCCTGCTCTCACCGATAGGAGGATCATGTCCGGCCGAGCCGCCCCGTCATTCCCGGCGTCCATGCACGAGGTCTCCGAGCGCACCTCGGACCTCGTCGAGCTCGTGCTCCGGTACGCGCGCGACCGGATCCTCTCGACCGAGACCCCGCTCGACAAGCCGATCCCGCCCATCGACCTCGGCCGCCTCGCCGGGCGCAGCATCGACGAGCACGGCATCGGCGCGGACCGGGCGCTCTCGCGGTTCGAGCACGTCCTCGCGCCGGCGTGCATCACGACCGACCACCCGCAGTACCTCTCGTTCATCCCGACGGCGCCGACGAAGGCCGCGGTCGCGTTCGACCTCGTCGTCTCGGCCAGTGCGCTGTACGGCGGATCCTGGCTCGAGGGGGCGGGCGCCGTGTACGCCGAGAACGAGGTGCTGACCTGGCTCGCCGCCGAGTTCGGCCTGCCGTCCACCGCGGGCGGGGTGTTCGTCCAGGGCGGCACGCTCGGCAACCTCTCGGCCCTCGTGGCGGCCCGCGAGCACGCGCGCGCCACCGTCGCCCGCGACGGCACGGAGACGCCGCAGCGCTGGAAGGTGGTCTGCAGCGCCGAGGCGCACTCGTCGATCGCCTCCGCGGCGAGGGTCATGGACGTCGACGTCGTCGCCGTGGACCCGGGTGAGGACGGGGTGCTCCGCGGAGCCGCCGTGAGGTCCGCACTCGACGAGTACGGGGCATCCGTCTTCGCCGTCGTCGCGACCGCCGGATCGACGAACTTCGGCATCATCGACGACCTCGCCTCGATCGCCGCGCTCAAGGACGAGTTCGACGTGTGGTTCCACGTCGACGGGGCCTACGGCCTGGCCGGCATGCTCTCCCCGGTCGCCCGGAACCGGTTCGCCGGCGTGGAACGAGCCGACTCGGTGATCGTGGACCCGCACAAGTGGCTGTTCGCGCCGTTCGACGCGTGCGCGCTGATCTACCGCGACCCGGAGGCCGGACGCCGCGCGCACACGCAGCACGCCGAGTACCTCGACACGCTGACCGAGACGAGCGAGTGGAGCCCGTCCGACTACGCGGCCCACCTCACCCGACGGGCGCGCGGCCTGCCGCTCTGGTTCTCGCTCGCGACGCACGGCGCGGCGGCCTACCGCGAGGCGATCGGCGCCTCGATCCGCCTGGCGCAGGACATCGCGCGCGAGATCGAACGCCGTGACGGATTCCGCCTGGTGCGCGAACCGCAGCTGTCGGTCGTCGTCTTCGAGCGCGAGGGATGGACGAAGGCCGACTACGCGCGGTGGTCGACCCGGCTGCTCGACGAGCAGCACGCGTTCGTCACGCCGAGCTCCCACGCGGGGCGTCCGAACACGCGGTTCGCGATCGTCAACCCGATGACGAGCTTCGACCAGCTCACGGCGATCCTGGACACCATGGCCTGACCTCGGATGGCCCGCAGGGCCGATCGAGTCGATCGTCGGCCGCGCAGCTCAGCCGAGCTTGCCGATCACGCGCTCGAGGCGTTCGCCGAGGCGGCCCGCGTCGATCGGGCCGGCCGGATCGTCCGCGGCGCGCCGCGCCCAGCTGAGCCCGACGTAGCGCATGAGCCCGGCGAGCAGGTGCGTGATGATCTCGGCCTGCTCGGGGAGGTCGGCGAGCTCGGCCTCGTCCGCCCCGTCGCGGAGCGCGTCCTGGCGGAGGCGGAGTTCGAGGATCTGGCGGAGCTCGGCCTCGATGGCGGCGAGCCGCTCCATCTGGCGCGCGAGGAGCGCGGGGTTCTGCGAGACCGCGGTGATGCGGCGCACGAGGAGCGTCGGGTCCGCCGGCAGGCTGCCGGGCTCGATCCGGACGAGGCCGGCGGCCTCCGCGAGCAGCGGGCCGTCCGAGACGATGAACTCCCGGGCGGCCTGCTGGTCGATGACCGGCTCGTCGGTGCCGAGCAGCGCGGCATCCTTCGTCTTGAAGTGGTTGAAGAAGGTCCGCTGGCTGATGCCGGCGGCGTGGCAGATCATGTCGACCGTGACCTGGTCGTAGCCGTGCTCGTCGACGAGGTCGATCGCGGCGCGTTCGATCGCGGCGGTCGTCTCGGCGACGCCGCGACGCCGCGATCCGGGTTCGGTCGACATGATCCGCCTCCTGGTCGATTACTCGTACCGTAGCGAGTCGATCGGGTCCTGACGTGCCGCCCTGCGGGCGGGCAGCACGCCGGACAGGAACGCGACGAGCATGATCACGAGGATCACGATGGCCACGTTGGCGGGGTCGAACAGCAGGATCATGAGGCCCGGCAGGTCGGCGAGCGGTCCGGCGGACAGCGCCGTCGAGATCGCCGAGCCGAGCCCGATCGCGGCGACCGCGCCGATCGCGGATCCGAGGAAGCCGATGACGACCGCCTCGAGGCTGAAGAGCGAGAAGACCCGACCGTTCGACATCCCCATGGCCTTCATGAGGCCGATCTCCCGCGTGCGTTCCTGCACGCTCATGAGCAGCGTGTTCACGATGCCGAAGGATGCCGCGAGCAGCGCGATCACCGAGAACGCGCTGAGCACGCCGATGATGCCGTTGATGACGGTCTGGATGACGCCGAGCTGGTCCTCGACGGTCTGGCCCGCGAGGTCGGCGTCGGCGAGCCGGGACTTGACGTCCTCGACGTCCTCGTCGGTCACGGCGCCGCCCGGCCCGGCCCCGTCGAGGTGCGCGACCGCGAGCACGTACGCCTCGGGCTGCCCGGGGATGGCCTGCGCGTCGGTGACGGCGTCGGTCAGGTGCGCGTTGGCCCCCGCTCCCGAGGCGAAGAGGCTCATGCGCGCGATCCCCGCGACCTCCGCATCGATCGTCCGCTCGCCCTGAGCAGCGTCCGTGTACCCGACGGAGACGGTCTCGCCGATCGCGGCCTCGGCGTCGGCGAAGCCGAGGGCCTCGACGTAGTCGTCCGGGAGGACCACCTGCGCGGCATCCGTCTCGTTGTCGAGCTGGTCGCCGGCCACGAGGTCGCTGCGACCGAGCGACGAGCTCGGGTTGACGTCGATCTCGTAGCGGTCGTCGCCTCCGCCGTCCGCCGGGGCAATCCAGTCGATCGTGATCTGCCGCACGGGCTCGACCTCGTCGATGCCGTCCATTCCGCGCATCGCCTCGAGGTCGTCGGCGTTCAGGAGGGTGCCGGAGCCGAGTGGGTTGGGCTGCGTCGCCTGCTGCCGCCCGTCGGCCTCGAACGGGGTGGGCCCGTCCGTCGTGTCCGAGGTCTCGGCCGGAGCGACGAGCAGCGCGTCGCCGGTGCTGACGGTCGCGACCTGCCTGGACACGTAGTCGTTGACGCCGGCGCCGAGTGCGGTCGTGAGCGTGAGCGTGAACGCGCCGACGAACAGGCTCAGCACCGTGAGCGTGGTGCGCAGCCTGCTGCGGAACGCGTTCCGAGCGGCGTTGGCGATGATGTCGGCGGTCCTCATCGTTCCGCTCCTTCCACGGTCAGGCCGTCGGCGATGGTGACGTGGCGATCGCACCGGGCGGCGAGGTCGTCGTCGTGCGTGACGACGACGAGGGTGATGCCCCGTTCGCGCTGGAGGCCGAAGAGGATGTCCTCGACCTGCGATCCGGTGGCGGTGTCGAGGTTGCCCGTGGGTTCGTCGGCGAAGATGACGTCGGGATCGTTGACGAGCGCGCGCGCGATGACGACGCGCTGCTTCTGGCCGCCGGAGAGGTCGTTGGCCCGGTTCCCCGCCTTGTCGGCGAGCCCCAGGGCGTCGAGTACCGCCATGCCTCGCCGGGCGCGCTCGCGCGGTGCCACGCCGGCGACGAGGAGCGGCAGGGTGACGTTCTCGAGGACGGACTGCTGCGCGGTGAGGAAGAACTGCTGGAACACGAACCCGAACCGTTCGTTGCGCAGGCGGTTGATCCGCTTCGCCGAGGCGGATGCCGCATCCTCGCCGTCCACCTCGACCGCGCCGGTGGTGGGCCGGTCGAGCAGGGCGAGCAGGTGCATCAGGGTCGACTTGCCCGAGCCCGACTTGCCCACGATCGCGAGGGACTCCCCGCGGTGGACGTCGAGCGACACGCCCTTCAGGGCGTCGAACCGGGAGTGCCCGGCGCCGTAGGTCTTGGTCAGCGCGTGCGCGCTGAGCACCGGCGGGGCGCCTGGTGCGGGTGCGGGGGCCATGGCGATTCTTCCTTTCACTGGGTGCAGCATCGTGATGCAGTGACTGCAACAGTGACTGACGGGCCTGTGAAACCGCCCGGAACGCCGACGGGCGGCGGACGGCACCCGGTGCCATCCGCCGCCCGCGGTCGCCTCGACGCTCAGTCCGCGGTCGCGACGACCTCGATCCGCATGACGAGGCCCGCGAAGGAGACGGAACCGGCGGGCGTGGCCCACGCTCGCGTGCCCGGCTCGCGGGTCAGGGTCGTCCGGAACTGCGGCGACTCCTCGAAGCTCGTGCCGCTCGCGCTGCGGGCGCTCGACGCCACCGTCTCGCGTGCGAGGTCGCGCAGCGAGTAGACCCCGCCCGAACCCTCGAGCGAGTCCCAGACGTCGGCGCGCTCGGCCACCGGACCCGCGGTGGGCCGGACCGCCGACGAGCCCTCGGCCGCCAGCGCCAGGCCTCGCCTGAGGTTGACGGAGTCGCCGGCGGTGGCGTAGCTCCAGCGCACCCCGGTGACGCCGCCATCGGCTTCGCGCGCGTCGCCCAGGTCGAGCAGCGACGCGCCGTGCTCGCCGATCACGCGCCCGACGCCGGTCGTCCGGTCGAGGACGACGGCCGTGGTCTCGTCGATGCCGAGCACCAGGTCGTGCCCGGTCTCGAGGCCGAGCTTGACCGCGCGGCCCTGGCGACCCCAGGTGGTGAAGTGGCTGTCGATCTGCACGCCCTCGACGAAGCCGAAGCCGCCGGACGGCAGGTAGCCGAGTTCGGTCGGGTCGTCGAGGTAGCCCGCCGTCGCGCCATCCCGCCAGGCTTCGTACGACTCGCCCCCGGTCACCATGTCGGCGCCCTGCTGGATCGCCAGGCCGGCGCTGACGCCCGCGACCACGCCGCGGTCGGCGGCTGCGCGGAGCACGCTGAGCACGGGGGTGTCCGCGCACGACTCGAACGCCTCGAGCGGTGCGGGTTCGCAGTCCTGGAGGGTCCGGACGTAGCGCATCTGGTCCCCGCCGCCGAAGAAGACGCCGGTGGCGCTCGCGATCTCGGCGACGACGGCGGGATCGTCCGCGCGATCGGGTCGGTATTCGTCGCCGGGGTAGTCGACGGCCGTGTCGACGGGCACGGCGTAGGTCTCGGCTCCGTACTGCTGGAACAGGTCCGAGTAGTACAGGCCGTTGGCGGCGGCGTTGTTGAGCGACGCATCGGCGGCCTGCTCCGGCGTTCGCGCGGATCGGGCTGCGGCGGTCACGATCGCGATGCGCGCCTTCTCCGGGCCCGCGCCGTCGGGGTCGGCGAGGTCGACGATCGACTGCAGGATCTCGGCGTTCTCGTCGAGGTTGCCGCCGATCATGACGGCGTGGGGAGCGGACGCGCGCACGCCCGGGGCGGACGCGGCGGCCGCGGCGGTCGCGGGCGCCAGCGAGAGGACGAGCGCCGCGGTCGCGCAGGTCGCGAGGGCAGGGGAGAGAGTTCGCACGATTGCCTCCTTGGAATGTGCGTTACAGAAATGGTCGTGTGGACCGCGATGCTAATGCACGCTACGGAAATCCGAAAGGGTTCCCAAGGCGCGATGAGATCATGCGTGCGCGCAGGTGCTGCCCTCGGCGATTCGTTACAGAATGAAAAAGTTCTGGCAATTCCGGAACAGATGTTACATACTCGTCCTGCACCGATCCCACCGCAGCGATCAGAAGGACCAGACCATGAAGATGTCATCCCCCGCCGCACGCACGGCCGTCGCCGCCGCATCCCTGTCCGGCGCGCTCCTCCTCGCCGGATGCAGCGGCGCCGCCGCGAGCGGCGACGACAGCGCCGAGGCCGCCGAGGCCGTCGAGATCGCCGGCGTCGAGATCTCGGTCGACGAGGCCGCCGCCGAGCTCCTCCCCGCCGAGTTCGCCGACGCAGGCGCCGTCAAGGTGGCCACCGACGCGCCCTACGCACCCTTCGAGATGTTCATCGAGGAGGGCAGCGATGAGCTGACCGGCGTCGACGTCGACCTCGGCCACGCCATCGGCGCGAAGCTCGGCATCGACTTCGACTTCGAGCAGCAGGCGTTCGACGGCATCATCCCCGCCCTCCAGGCCGGCAACTTCGACGTCACCATCACGGCGATGACCTCGAGCGTCGAGCGCATGGAGGTGCTCACCTTCGTCGACTACTCGGCCTCCGGCACCGGCATCCTCACCACCGCCGGCAACCCCGAGGGCATCGAGAACTACCTCGACCTCTGCGGCGAGAGCGTCGCCGTGCAGGGCGCGACCAGCCAGGTCGACCTCGTCAAGGACGTCTGGCAGGGCGAGTGCGAGGCCGAGGGCCTCGACCCGATCGAGCTGAGCGAGTTCCCGTCCGACGCCGACGCGCAGCTGGCGATCACGAGCGGCAAGGCGATCGCGTCGCTCCTGACCAAGCCCAGCGCCGGCTACGTCGCGAAGACGACGAACGACGGCGCCACGTTCGAGGTCGTCGAGGACCCGGACGCCCCGAACGGGTACGACGCGACGCTCAACGGCATCGGCGTCCTGAAGGACAATGAAGGCCTCGCGGAGGCGATCCGCGCCGCGCTGCAGTCGCTCATCGACGACGGCACCTACGAGGCCATCCTCGACCAGTACGGCGTGACCGGCATCGGCATCGACGAGGCCACGATCAACGGCGCCGCCGCCGAGTGACGCCCTCGGGCACGCTCCCAACAGAAAGCACCAACCCCATGACCGCAACGCAGCCGTCATCCACGGCGGCGCCCGAGGGCCTCCGGAACCCCTCGGGCGCCCGCCCGGGCCCGATCGAAGCCGTCCCCGTGCGACACCCGGGACGCTGGATCGCCGCCGTGCTCGTCCTCGTCCTCGGCATCGGCGCGATCGCCTCGATCCTGCAGAACCCGAACCTCGACCTGCCCACGGTCGCGGAGTACCTCTTCAAGCCGTTGACCATCAACGGCGTGCTCATCACCATCTGGCTCACCGTCGCCTCGATGATCATGGGCGTCTTCGGCGGCATCGTGGTCGCGGTGATGCGGCTCTCCGCCAACCCGGTCCTCTCCGTCGCCGCGATGCTCTTCATCTGGGTGTTCCGCGGCACGCCGCTCCTGCTCCAGCTCATCTTCTGGGGCTTCATCGGCGCGTTCATCCCCAAGATCGTCATCGGCATCCCGTTCACGTCCGTCGAGTTCTGGTCGTTCACGACCAGCGACCTCATCCCCGCGACCGTCGCCGCGCTCCTCGCGCTCGGCCTCAACGAGATGGCCTACGCGGCGGAGATCGTGCGGGCGGGCATCCAGTCCGTCGACCACGGACAGACGGAGGCCGCGCACTCCCTCGGCATGTCCCCGGCGAAGACGCTGCGACGGGTCGTGCTGCCCCAGGCGATGCGCGTCATCATCCCGCCGATGGGCAACGAGACGATCACGATGCTGAAGAGCACCTCGCTCGTGGCCATCGTCGCGGGCGACGACCTCATGTCGAACATCCGCGAGGCCTACACGCAGAACTACAAGATCATCCCGCTGCTCATCGTGGCCGCCATCTGGTACCTCGTCCTCACGTCGATCCTGTCGATCCCGCAGATGTGGCTCGAACGCCGATACGGCCGCGGATTCACGGGCGCCCGCCCGACCATCGGATCACGCGTCTCGACGTTCACGCAGAGCATCGCGCTCCCGTCGCGCGAGTCGCGCGCCTCGAAGAAGGAGTCGGCGTCATGACCGCCACCATCCCGCAGTCCGCGCCCGTCGCTCCCGTCGGCGAGCGCCCCATGGTCGATGCCGTCGACGTCCACAAGCGCTTCGGCAACCTCGAGGTGCTGAAGGGCATCACGATGTCGGTCGAGCGAGGCCAGGTCGTCTGCCTCCTCGGGCCGTCCGGCTCCGGCAAGTCGACCTTCCTCCGCTGCATCAACCACCTCGAGCAGATCGATGCCGGCATGATCCGGGTCGCCGGCGAGACCGTCGGCTACCGCGAGCGGAACGGCAAGCTCTACGAACTCCGCGAGCGCGAGGTCGCCGCGCAGCGACGCAAGGTCGGCATGGTGTTCCAGCGCTTCAACCTGTTCCCGCACATGACGGCGCTCGAGAACGTGATCGAGGCGCCCACCCAGGTGGCCGGTCGGTCGAAGGCCGACGCCAGGGCGCAGGGCCTGCGCCTGCTCGCGCAGGTGGGCCTGGCGGAGAAGGCCGACACCTACCCGGCGCAGCTGTCGGGCGGCCAGCAGCAGCGGGTGGCGATCGCGCGTGCGCTCGCGATGGAGCCCGAGGTCATGCTCTTCGACGAGCCGACGTCCGCGCTCGACCCCGAACTGGTCGGCGACGTGCTCGACGTGATGCGCGGACTCGCCGAGTCCGGCATGACGATGATCGTGGTGACCCACGAGATCGGCTTCGCACGCGAGGTCGGCGACGTCGCGGTGTTCATGGACGGCGGCGTGGTCGTCGAGGCCGGCGACCCGGCGCAGGTCCTCGTCGACCCCCGGGAGGAGCGCACCCGCGCGTTCCTCTCGAAGGTGCTCTAGTGGCGCGCGGCACCACCACCAAGACCCCGGCCGGCACCCGCATCGACGTCCCGCCGACCCCGGCGGAGCTGCTCGAAACCGCCCGACGCCTCGACCCGCGGTTCCGCAGCGACCTCGGACGGCTCGTCGACATCGACTCGGGCTCGCACGACGCCGAGGGCGTGACCCGGGCCGCCGAGTGGGCGGCGGGCGTGATGCGAGCCGACGGCTTCGAGGTCGAGGTCGTCCCGACGCCCCGGTGCGACGGAACGGCGTACGGCCCGGTCGTCGTCGGCCGCCGCCTGGGCGAGGGCTCCAGGCGGATCGTCCTCTTCGCGCACCTGGACACGGTCTTCCCGGTCGGCACCGCCGCCGAGCGCCCGTTCCGCATCGAGGGGGGCACCGCCTTCGGGCCCGGGGTGTGCGACGACGCGGCCGGCGTCGCCGCCGGCCTCGCGGCCGCACGTGCGCTCGACCACCTCGGGTACCGAGGGTACGGGGAGCTCGTGGTCGTCCTGACCCCCGACGAGGAGGTCGGCTCGCCCGCCAGTCGCGCGATCATGGCCCGACTCGTGACCGGGGCGGATGCGGCGCTGTGCCTCGAGTGCGCGCGCGAGAACGGCGACCTCGTCGGGGCGCGCAAGGGCGTCGCCGACGTCCTCGTCACCGTGCACGGTCGGGCCGCGCACTCGGGCGTCGAGCCCGAGCGCGGGGTCAACGCCGCCGTCGAGGCAGCGCGCCTCGTGCTCGAGCTGCAGGAGCTGTCGGGGTCCGTTCCGGGTCTGACGCTCAACGTGGGTCGCGTCGCGGCCGGCTCGCGGGCGAACATCGTGCCCGACATCGCAGAACTGCACCTCGAGGTCCGCTCGGCGGGCCTCGAGGAGCTCGTCGCCACGCTCGACGCGATCGACGAACGCGCCCGCCGCCCGGTCGTCGACGGCGCCCGCATCGAGGTGCAGCGCCTCGACGTCTGCCCGCCGCTCGAACGCACCGCGACCGTCGGCCTGGCCGCGATCGCCAGGGAGGTGGGCGCGTCGCTCGCGCTCGACGTCGAGGTCGCCGCCACGGGCGGCGCCTCCGACGCGAACTTCGTGGCCGCCCTCGGCGTGCCGACGCTCGACGGGCTCGGACCAGTCGGCGGCGGCGATCACGGCGTCGACGAGTGGCTCGACGTCGAGCACGCGCCGGAACGGATCGCGCTCCTCGCCGGGCTCGTCGTCGCGATCGCGGAGGGCGGGCCGCTACCGTGAGCACGGTGGAGGAGGTGACCGTGGCTGGAGGCGACGCGCCGGTGCCGATGGCGGAGGCGATCCGGCGGGGCATGGCCGACTGCAGCCCCGCCGAGCGGAAGGTCGCGCGGGTGCTGCTCTCGTCCTACCCGTCAGCCGGGTTCGAGACCGTCGCCAAGCTCGCCGCCCGCGCGGGCGTGAGCGGCCCGACCGTCCTCCGGTTCGCGAACCGCCTCGGATACCGCGGGTTCCCCGACTTCCAGCAGGCGCTCCGCGACGACCTCGACGAGCGCTCGGCGTCGCCGATCGACCTGCAGGCGCGCCACCGATCCGAGGGCGGCCCCGCCTCCGGGCTCGAGCGCGCCGCGTCGATCATGGGCGAGACGCTCGCCCGGACCTTCGACGGGCTCGTCCCCGGCGAGTTCGAGCGCGCCGTCGACCTGCTGTGCACGCCGCGGAACAGGGTGCTCGTGTCGGGAGGACGGTTCAGCGGCCTGTTGGCGCGGCTGCTCGCGCAGCACCTGCAGCTCGTCCGGCCCGGCGTGACCGCGCTGCCCGAGCACGACGCGGGGCGGATCGAAGCGGTCGCCGGGCTGCGGCGAGGCGATGTCGTCGTCCTGTTCGACTACCGCCGGTACGAGGAGCCGACGCGCCGACTCGCGGCCGCCGCCCGGGAGCGCCGGGCATCGGTCATCCTCCTCACGGATGCCTGGCTCTCGCCGATCGCGAGCGACGCCGACGTCGTGCTCCCGAGCGAGACCGACTCGCCCTCGGCGGCGTTCGACGCGATGACGCCGGTGCTCGCGATCGTCGAGGCCCTGATCGCCGAGTGCGCGGAACGCCTCGGCACGGCGGCATCCGATCGCATGCGCGAGGTCGAGGAGGCCGGCCGCGAACTCGGCCTCTACTGACGCACGGTCGACGGGACCTGAGTCCCTTCGCATCCTCGGTCGCGCCGGTAGAACTGAGGGCGACCCGACCCACATCGCCGGCGCCACCCTGCGCCCCCGCTCCGGCTACACACCGAGGGGAACAGCAGGATGTCAGAGGCGACGCCGACCGGGCGACCCATCAGTCGACGCACGTTCATCGCGGCCGCCGGCGCGGCCGGCGCGGGGTTCATGCTCTACGCGATGCTGCCGGGCGGCGAACGCGTGGCGCTCGCGGAGATCCCCGGCGGCACGCTGCCGCCGGCCGACGTGCCGAAGTTCGTCACGCCGTTGCTCGTCCCGCCCGTCATGCCGCGGGCCGGCACGGTCAACCGCAAGGGCGGCAAGCCCGCCGACTACTACGAGATCTCGGTGCGGCAGTTCGCGCAGCAGATCCTTCCCGCGGGCCTCCCGGCGACGACCGTCTGGGGCTACGGGGCGATCGCGAGCGAGAGCAAGAAGGGGCTGCTCATCCACAACGCGCCCTCGCTCACGATCGAGTCGAAGTGGGGCCGTCCGGTCCGGGTGAGGTGGATCAACGACCTCGTCGACGCCGACGGCAACGCACTCCCGCACCTGCTGCCCGTCGACCCCACGCTCCACTGGGCGAACCCGCCGGGCGGGGACGCCGGTCGCGACACCAGGCCGGTCTTCACCGGCGACACGCCGGGTCGGTACACCGGACCCGTCCCGCTCGTCACGCACCTGCACGGTGCGGTCGGCGTCGGCGACGAGAGCGACGGCTACGCGGAGGCGTGGTTCCTGCCCGACGCCGCCGACATCCCGGCGGGGTACGCGACCGAGGGCACCTGGTACGACTTCTTCGCCGGCAAGGCGGCGGCCTCGTTCGGCGCGAGCTGGGGGCCGGGCTTCGCGGAGTTCGAGTACCCCAACGACCAGCGCGAGTCCACGCTCTGGTACCACGACCACGCACTCGGGATGACGCGCCTCAACGTCTACGCGGGGCCGGCCGGGTTCTTCATCGTCCGCGGCGGCCCGGACGGCGAGAAGGCCGTGCTCGACGCGCGGAACGGAGCGACCGCGGTCCTGCCGTCGCCCGCGCCGATGGAGGGCGACAAGTTCCCGCCGAACAAGACCTACCTCGAGATCCCGATCGTCGTGCAGGACCGCTCGTTCAACGACGACGGCTCGCTGTTCTACCCCGACACCAGGGAGTTCTTCGACGAGATCGTCGGCCCGTACATCCCCGCCGGGGAGTTCTCGCCGATCTGGCAGCCGGAGTTCTTCGGCAACATGCTGATGGTCAACGGCAACACCTGGCCCTTCCACCAGGTGGAGCAACGCCGCTACCGCCTGCGATTCCTCAACGGATGCCAGTCCCGGTTCCTGATCCTCGACTTCAACGCGATCCCCGGGGTCGAGGTCTGGCAGATCGGCAACGAGGGCGGCTTCCTCGCCGCCCCGGTGAACCTCACCACCGACAACGGAAGCCGCATGCTCCTGGGGCTCGCCGAACGCGCCGACGTCATCGTCGACTTCACGAACGTGCCGGTCGGCGCCTACGTGCTCGGGAACGTCGGTCCCGACGAGCCGTTCGGGGGCGGCGTGCCGGATCTCGACTTCCCGAAGGCGGACCCGGACTCGACCGGTCAGGTCATGTCGTTCGTGGTCGGGCCCGCCCTGGCCGCCGACACGACCACCCCGCCGCAGTACCTCGTCCTCCCGCCGATCGCGCCCCTGCCGGCGGAGTCGGTGGTCCGGCCGCTCGCGCTCATCGAGAAGATGGCGGAGGGCCACAACGAGGAGGGCGACGTCTACGAAGGCCCGGTCGAGGCGCTGCTCGGCGACATCCAGTCGGGTGTCTGGATCGACCGCGTGTGGGCGGATCCGGTCACCGAGAACCCCGCAGTCGGTGCGACCGAGGTCTGGGAGTTCGTCAACACGACGGGCGACGCGCATCCGATGCACGTGCACGAGGTCGTGTTCGAGGTGGTGAACCGCGAGGGCCTCGTCCTCGACGGCGGCGAGGTCGCCCAGCCGGTGCAGCCCGACGGCAACGTGCGGCCGCCCGAACCGTGGGAGACCGGCTTCAAGGACACGGTCATCGCCTACCCCGGCGAGGTCACGCGCGTGCGTGCGACCTTCGTCAACCCCGGTCAGTACGTCTGGCACTGCCACATCGTCGAGCACGAGGACAACGAGATGATGCGCCCGTACCGGATCGGTCCGGAGCAGCCGGGTCAGCCCGCCTGATCGAGGAGGTGCCCGACGCCCTCGAGCACCGCACGGTGCGTCTCGACGGCGCCGAGGATCCGGAAGTGCCCGGCGACGGGCACGCGGATGTTCGTCGCGCCGTCGAGCATGCTCCCGTCGGGGATGTGGGGGTCGTACCGGCCGAACACGGACACGATGCGGGCGTTGACGGATGCCGCGCGTCCGAGCAGCACGATGGTCTCGTCGCTCGGGAGCAGCGCGCGCACGCTCGGGTCGAGGATGAGCCGGGCCATGCGCGAGCCGGCGAACGGCGTCGCGACGGCGACGAGGCCGACGATGCCGTGCGGGCCCCGCGCGACGTGCACCGTGCCGTCGGCGCCGTCCGCGCCGGAGACCAGCAGCTGTTTCGCCACGAGGCCGCCCTTGCTGTGCGCGACGATCACCCGGCCGGCATCGGGCTCCGGACGGCGCTCGATCGCGCGGCCCAGCCGACGGGCGGTGTCGGCGATGCCGCGCCGGTTCGTGCCCATGCCGTGCACCACGCGCACGCGGTGCCCGGCGCGGTTCAGCGCGTCGCCGAGCGGCCGCAGGAACGACCAGTGCTCGTAGATCCCGGGCAGGAGCAGCACCTCGGGCAGGTCTCCGCGACCGGACCGCCAGCGAGCGGGCGGGCTCCACCCATCGACCACGATCGCGACCTGGCGGATGGCGGCGTAGACGTAGTCGCGGGCCCACCACCAACCGCGTGCGAGCGCCGAGAGCTCCTGCGGTTCCGAGACGCGTTCGACCTCGTGCCCGATGTGCTCCCCCCGCGCGTGCCGCCTGACGAGGTCGGCCACGCGCTCGCCCGCGGTCACCATGGTCTCGTGCCCGCGGTCCGCGATCTCCACGTACCGCCCGTGCGGCACCATCCGGGCCACCTGCTCGGCCCACGCGCGCGGCGCGAGCCGGTCGTGCTCGCCGCGGATCACGAGCGTCGGCGCCGCGACGTCGGGCAGCACGAGCTCGATGCGGTGGTCGAGCATGCGGCGGAGCTTGCGGAAGTACCAGCGCGGCCCGGCCTGAAGGTAGGAGTGGAGGCCGAGCGCGACCACCTTCGGGCGCGTGAGCGACGGGTCCCCGAGCAGGCGCAGGCCCTGCATGAGCGCCGACCGTTCGCGCGGGTTCACGGTCGGCGCGATGAGCACGACGGATGCCACGAGCTCCGGTCGCTGCGCGGCGGCCTCGGTCACGATCTGCGTGCCCATCGAGTGCCCCACGAGCACGACCGGCTCGCCGCCGCCCTCGGCCTCGACGAGCGCGGCGAGGTGCGCGCCCGACTCCGCGATCGTCTGCGTCCGCCGCGGCTCGGGCGCGTCGCCGAAGCCCGGCAGGTCGAGCGCGAGCACGCGCCCCTCGCGGGCGAGCTCGTCGGCGAGGTCGGACCAGTAGCGGTGCCCCATGCCGATGCCGTGCACGAGCACGTAGGTCGGTCGCCCCGCGCCCGACTCGGTGATCACGGTCACCTCGTCGCCACGTCGGAACTCGCGCGTCCGCGACATCCGCACCCCCTCCCACCGGCCCCGGGTTCGATCATGCCGGATGCCGCAGCGCGCCCGTCAGTCGATGAGGCCGGATGCCGCGAGCCGGCGCAGCACCTCGACGCCGGCCGGCGGGCACCGCCCGGCGTCGGCCGCGCCGACCCAGTGCACCTCGCCGACCTCGCCCGACGGGGCGGGCTCGGCATCCGTCTCGGCGAGGAAGACGTGCATGCGCACGTGCCGGCCCTCGGCCTGCCCGTGCGCCAGCTCGCGGACGGTGAACGCCTCCACGAGGTGCGCCGGGTCGAGCACCAGCCCGACCTCCTCGAAGGCCTCGCGTGCCGCCGCCTCGGCGGGCGTCTCGCCCTCGTCGAGCTTGCCGCCCGGCATGTAGTGCACGTCGCGGCCGCGCGCGGTGACCATGAGCACGCGACGGTCGCGCACGAGCGCGATCGCGGCGACGTGCAGGTCGGGCAGCGGCATCCGTTCAGCCTACGCAGCGACCTACGGATGCTGCGGCGACGTGAAGACGTCGTTCAGCGTGACCGTGGCGAGCCCGCGCTCGTCGAGGATCCCCTTCAGGCGCGGGAGCACGTGGACCACCGGATCGTGGTTCAGGTGCCCGATGACGATGCGACCCGCGTCGAACCACTCGTCGGCGAGGTCGACGATCTTCTGCTGCGACAGCTCGCCCGAGTCGCCGAGCGAGCCGTACCAGAGCGTCGGCACCGTGTAGCCGATCGCGGCGGCCGCGGCATCCACGCGTGCGTCGTGCACGCCGTACGGCGGCCGGAAGTACGGCCGGGCGTCGACGCCGTACACCGACTGCAGGTAGTCGTGGTTGTGCTGCAGCTGCCACTGGATCTCGGCGTCGCTCAGCGTCGTCAGGTCGGGGTGCGACCAGGTGTGGTTCGCGAGCTGGATCTGGCCCCGCTCGACGAGCGGGCGGAGGGCGTCGGCGTTGTCGTCCCACGACGGGTACACGCCGTTCACGAAGTAGGTGAGCCGGATGCCGTTGGCCGCTGCGAACGCCGTGTAGGCGCCGACCACGGCCGAGTCGGTCCCGTCGTCGACGGTCCAGGCGAGGACCTGCCCCGCGTCGGCCGGGAGTTCGGTGAGCGCGCCCGCGGGGACGGAGACCCGCGCGAGCTCGGGGGCCGGGAACTGCTCGACCGCGGCCTCCTGTTCCTCGACCTCCTGGCGCTCCGCCATGACGCGGCCGACGGCCAGCACGCCGACGACCGCGACGCCCGTCAGGAACACGCGCCGGGTGAAGCCCATGCGACCGCCCCCTTCCCGTGAGGCGGCCCGGCTCACCGCCTCACGAGCCGTTGTACACCGGCCCGCGGCCTGCGGCCGGGCGTGCGCTCCGTGCGGCGCGAAGCCGCGGCATCCGTCGCCCTTCACATTTCGTAGGATGGACAGCGACTTCGCGGGCGACTCGCCCGATTCCCTTCCTGGACCATTGGAGCCACCGTGGCCGCACCCACCCGTCTCGATTCCGTCATCACGCTCGCCCAGCACCGGGGCTTCGTCTTCCAGGCGGGTGAGATCTACGGCGGATCCCGCTCCGCGTGGGACTACGGGCCCCTCGGCGTCGAGCTGAAGGAGAACATCAAGCGGCAGTGGTGGCGGTCGATGGTGCAGGGTCGCGACGACGTCGTCGGCCTCGACTCGAGCGTCATCCTGCCCAAGCAGGTGTGGGAGGCCTCCGGCCACGTCGAGGTCTTCAGCGACCCGCTCGTCGAGTGCCAGCACTGCCACAAGCGCTTCCGCGAGGACCACCTCGTCGAGGCGTTCGAGCACAAGAAGGGCCGCGCCCCCGAGAACGGCATGGCCGACATCGTCTGCCCGAACTGCGGCACCCGGGGCCAGTGGACCGAGCCCCGCGAGTTCTCGGGCCTGCTGAAGACCTTCCTCGGCCCGGTCGACGACGCGGCCGGCCTGCACTACCTCCGCCCCGAGACCGCCCAGGGCATCTTCGTGAACTTCGGCAACGTGCTTCAGGCCGCCCGCACGAAGCCGCCGTTCGGCATCGGCCAGATCGGCAAGTCGTTCCGCAACGAGATCACGCCCGGCAACTTCATCTTCCGCACGCGCGAGTTCGAGCAGATGGAGATGGAGTTCTTCGTCGAGCCCGGCACCGATGAGGAATGGCACCAGTACTGGATCGACACGCGCTTCCAGTGGTACGTCGACCTCGGCATCGACCCCGAGAACCTGCGCCTGTTCGAGCACCCGAAGGACAAGCTCAGCCACTACTCGAAGCGCACGGTCGACATCGAGTACCGCTTCGGCTTCGCCGGCGGCGACTGGGGCGAGCTCGAGGGCGTCGCGAACCGCACCGACTTCGACCTCTCGACGCACGCGAAGCACTCCGGCAAGGAGCTGTCGTACTTCGACCAGCAGAAGAACGAGCGCTGGACGCCGTACGTCATCGAGCCCGCGGCGGGCCTCACCCGGTCGCTGATGGCGTTCCTGGTCGACGCGTACCACGTCGAAGAGGTGCCGAACGCGAAGGGCGGCGTCGACACGCGCACGGTCCTGAAGCTCGACCCGCGCCTCGCACCGGTGAAGGCGGCCGTCCTGCCGCTCTCACGCAACGAGAAGCTCTCGCCGCTCGCGCGCGAGGTCGCCGCGACGCTCCGGAAGCACTGGAACGTCGACTTCGACGACGCCGGCGCGATCGGCCGCCGCTACCGCCGCCAGGACGAGATCGGCACGCCGTTCTGCGTCACGGTCGACTTCGACTCGCTCGACGACGACGCCGTGACGGTGCGCGACCGCGACAGCATGGGCCAGGAGCGCGTGCCGCTCGCGGAGCTCGAGGGGTACCTGGCCTCGCGCCTCGTCGGCGCCTGAGCCGCGGGCGTCGCCCGCCGTCAGGGTTCCGTAATCCCGTGGGCCCGATGGGTCCGGAGCCACGACGTAGCGTGGAGGTAGCGGGCGGAGGTCGCCCGCGGAACGAGGAAGCCG
The DNA here is from genome assembly GCF_042672355.1 of Agromyces binzhouensis. NCBI lineage: Bacteria > Bacillati > Actinomycetota > Actinomycetes > Micrococcales > Microbacteriaceae > Agromyces > Agromyces binzhouensis. The sequence continues at coordinate 556,475 of NZ_JBHXVJ010000001.1, forward strand.
TCATGCCCGAACGCCCCGCACGTCACGGACGCCCGGTGCGTCCCGTCGCCGCGCCCGTCCTGCTCGTCGCCGCGCTCGCGCTGACCGGCTGCGCCACGCAGGCGACGGATGCCTCCGGCGCGAGCGCCGACCCCGCACCTGCGGCGGAGCAGACCCCCGAGCCCACGACCGACACGACCGATGCGACCGACGAGCCGGCGGAATCCGAGGACACCGCCGCCGCGCCCGCCGAGGGCGCCTACCTCGACTACACCGACGGCGCCATCGAGGCGACCGCCGGGCCGAAGGCGCTGTTCTTCCACGCGAGCTGGTGCCCGAAGTGCCGCGCGCTCGACGAGGATCTCCGCGCCGAGGGCGCGCCCGACGGGCTCACCGTGTTCAAGGTCGACTACGACTCGCGCACCGACCTGCGGCAGCAGTACGGCGTGACGATCCAGACGACGATCGTGTTCGTCGACGACGCCGGCGAGAAGATCTCGAGCGTCGTGCTGTACGAGGACCCCTCGGTCGAGTCGCTCGTCGCCGCGATGCCGTGAGGGGGCTGGCCACCCCGTGACCGCGTCCCTCACCCTCGCACTCGCCGCCGGCGTGCTGACCGTCGCGGCGCCGTGCGTGCTGCCGCTGCTGCCGGTCATCGTCGGCGGATCGATCGTCCAGGGCGGCGACGAGCGCCGCGCGCGCTACCGCCCGTACGTGATCGCCGCGTCGCTCGCGGTGTCCGTCGTGGTCTTCACGCTGCTGCTCAAGGCGACCACCGCGCTGCTCGGCATCCCGCCGCAGGTCTGGCAGGTGATCGCCGGCGGCATCGTGATCCTGCTCGGCGTCGACATGCTGTTCCCGCGGTTGTGGGAGCGGGTCTCGACCGCGCTCGGGTGGGGCGCGAAGAGCGGCGAGCTGCTCGACCGGTCGGTCCGACGGCAGAGCGTCGGAGGCGACATCCTCACCGGCGCCGCCCTCGGCCCGGTCTTCTCGAGCTGCAGTCCGACCTACGCGCTGATCGTCGCCGCGGTGCTGCCGGTGTCGTTCGGCGAGGGCGTGCTGTACGTCGTCGCGTACGCGGTGGGCCTGGCGGCGATGCTGCTGCTCATCGCGCTGCTCGGTCGGAGCCTCGTGCGCCGGCTCGGCTGGCTCGCGAACCCCGACGGGTGGTTCCGCCGCACGATCGGCGTGATCTTCATCGTCGTCGGCATCGTGGTCGTGGTCGGCTTCGACAAGACGCTGCAGACGTGGATCCTCGACGCCGGGCTGTACGATCCGATCGCACGCCTCGAGGAGGTGATCGGTGGCTGACCAGGTCGACCTGCTGCTCGACGGGCGCCTCGTGCTGCTCGTCGACGACGACCCGACCGTGCTCGAGGTGTGCCGCGCCTACCTCGAGTCGGCGGGGTTCCGCGTGCAGGAGGCGGCGGACGCGTTCGTCGCGCTCGACCGGATCGCCGCCGAGCGGCCCGACCTCGTCGTGCTCGACCGGATGCTGCCCGGCGTCGACGGCATCGAGGTCTGCCGACGCATCCGCGCCCACTCGCAGGTTCCGGTCATCATGCTCACCGCGCTCGGCGGCGAGGACGACCGCATCGCAGGGCTCGAGGCCGGCGTCGACGACTACCTCGCGAAGCCGTTCTCGCCGCGCGAGCTGACGCTGCGGGTGCAGTCGGTGCTGCGGCGCGCGCTCGCCGTGGAGGCGGCGGGCGCGGCGGTCGCCGGCTCGGAGGCCGCCGTGATCGCTCGCGGGCCGCTGCGCATCGACACGGCCGCGCACACGGTCGACCTCGACGGCCGCCGGCTCGCGCTCACGCAGCGCGAGTTCGAGCTGCTGGCGTTCCTCGCCCGCCGGCCGGGCACGGTGTTCTCGCGCGAGGACCTGCTGCAGGGCGTCTGGGGCTGGAGCCACGGCGACCTCTCGACCGTCACCGTGCACGTGCGGCGACTGCGCGAGAAGATCGAGGCGGATGCCGCGAACCCGCGCATGCTCGTGACGGTCTGGGGCTACGGGTACCGCTTCGACGATCCCGCCGCCGCGGGCGACGGGGGTGTCCCGTGAGCGGCACCGACCTGCTCCTCGTCGTCGCCGTCTCGGCCGCGATCGCGGCCGGCGTGGGATTCATCGCCTGGCTGCTGCTGCGCCGGTTCGCATGGGCCCCGATCGTGGTGCACCTCGTCACGGTGGTCGTCGCGGCCGTGGCATCCGTCGTCGGTGGCGTGCTCGTGGCGACCCAGGCGATGTACCTCTCGGACCACGATGCGCAGATCGCCCTCGCGATCGCGGTCACGAGCGGGGTCGTCGCCATCCTGACCGCGTCGATCCTCGGGGCCGAGATCGCGCGCGCCGCGCGCGTGCTGCGGTCGGCGGCCGAGGACCTGGGTCGCGGCGTCCCGGTCGAATCGCGACCGGTGCCGATCGGCGAGTTCCGGGCCGTGCTCGACGAGCTCGCGGCATCCGACGCCCGCATCCGCGCCGCGCGGGAGGAGGTCGAACGGCAGGAGCAGGCCCGTCGCGAGCTCGTCACGCGCGTCGCGCACGACCTGCGCGTGCCGCTCGCCGGCATCCGCGCGCAGGCCGAGGCCCTGCAGGACGGGCTCGCGCCCGACCCCGACCGCTACCTCGCCCGGATCGCGTCGCAGGTCGACCGCCTCGACGCGCTCGTCGCCGACCTCTTCGCGGTCTCGCAGATCGACGCGGGCACGCTGCACCTGCGCACCGAGCGGCTGTCTCTGGCGGATGTCGCGAGCGACGCCGTCTCGGAACTCCGCGGGCTCGCGGACGGCGCGGGCGTGCGGCTCGACCTCGTCGTCTCGCCGGACGCGTCGAGCACGGTCGAGGGCGACGCGCTGCAGCTCGGACGCGCCGTCGCGAACCTGCTCGCGAACGCGCTCCAGCACACCCCGGCGGGCGGGCGCATCGCGGTCACGGTCGACGGGGAGGGCGACGAGGTGCGCCTCGCGGTCGCCGACAGCGGCCCGGGCTTCGCGGGGGACGACCTCGCGCACGCGTTCGAGGCCGGATGGCGCGGGTCGTCCGCGCGCTCGCCGCATCGGCTCGATGTCACGGGGGGCGCAGGGCTCGGGCTCGCGATCGTGCGCGGCATCGCCCGCGCGCACGGCGGCGACGCGTCGGCGTCGAACGCGCCGGAGGGCGGCGCGGTGCTCGCGGTCACGCTGCCCCGGGCCGGCTGACGCGCCTGCGAGGTCGTTGCCGCCCCCGGCCCGGCCTGCCATCATGGCGCGGGAGCGCACGTCCGAGCATCCACGGGGGAATGATGACGAACGCATCCGGACCGAACCCGCCCGACGACGGCCGAACCGAGGTGCTCGACGCGCCGGGTCCGGAGCCGGAGGGGCGGCCCGAGCAGCGCAACGGCCTCGGCGTCGGGGCGCTCGTCGTCGGCATCGTCGCGGCCGTCGTCGCACTGCTGGCGTTCGCATGGGAGTGGGCCTGGATCGCGGCCGTCATCCTCGCGGCGATCGGCCTCGTGCTCGGCATCGTGGGTCTCACGAAGGCGGACCGCCCGAAGGGCGTCGCGACCGCGGGCACGGTCGTCTCGGGTGCGGCCCTGGTGCTCGCGATCATCCTCGGCGTGCTCTACGGCACCGGCGCGCTGGGCACGACCGCGCAGCCGACCGCCTCGCCGACGCCGTCCGCCTCGCCGTCGGCCACGCCGACCGAGACGCCGACGGCCAGCCCGACCGAGACGCCGACCGCGACGGTGCAGGAGTGGGCCGACCAGACCTGGGGCACGTTCACGAAGGTCGACGCGAGCGGCACGGGCGACGACGTCGTGGCGATCCCGGACGGGATCGCCGGCGGGATCGTGACGGCCACGTTCGACGGCGACGACGGAGCCGCGTTCACGCTGACCCTGCTCGACGCGTCGAACCAGCCCTCGGGCGACCCGCTCGTCGACGCGACCGACGACTACGAGGGCACGACCGCGTGGGGCGTGGCGGATGCCTCGTCGGCGCGCAGCGTGCAGGTGACGGCGAGCGGCTCGTGGACGCTCTCGATCGAGCAGATGTCCGCGGCGTCCGAACTGCCGAACGCCGCGAACGGCGAGGACGACACCGTCTACCTGTACGGCGGGGGTGCGGCGACGCTCGCTGCGACCCACACCGGTGACGACGCCGAGGATCCGTTCGTCGTCGCCGAGCAGTCGCAGCAGGCGTTCGGCGGCGCGGCGCTCATCGACGTGACCGGTGCGTACGACGGCAGCGTGCCGCTCGCGGCCGGGCCCTCGGTCGTGATCGTCCGCTCGACCGAGGACTGGACGCTCTCGGTCGGCTAGGCCGGGTTCCGCGTGACGACGCCCGCGCGCAGCGCGCGCCACTCGCGCCGCAGCATGCCGTACGAGGCCGTGTCCTGCCACTCGCCGTCGTTGTACTCCTCCTCGACGATGGTCGCCTCGCGCCGCATGCCGAGACGCTCGCACAGGCCGGCGGATGCCGCGTTGCGGGCGTCGAGGTGCGCGACGACGCGATGCGCGGCGAGTCGTCCGAAGGCGAGGTCGAGCAGCACGTCGGCGCCCTCGGTCGCGAGGCCGCGCCCGTGGAAGTCGGGGTGCACGACCCAGCCGATCTCGAGCCGCGCGTGCTGGGCGCTCGAGAGCCGGACCATCAGGTCGCCGATGACGCGTCCGTCGAGCACCATCGCGAGGAAGATCGCGTCGCCGTCGGCGACGAGGCGGCGCATGCCGGCTCGCGCCTCGGTGTGCTCGCGGGCCTCGTCGCGTTCGCGCTCGGGCCAGGGGATGTAGCGGAGCACCTCGGGGAGGCGCTGGTACTCCCAGACGTCGTCGGCGTCGTATGCCGCGAGCGGCCGCAGCGTCATCCGCGCGGTCGTGAACGGCCGGTGCTCGACCTCGGCGACGTCGAACGGCAGGCGGAGTGACGGTGGGCCGGCGTCGGCCGCCTCGTCGGGCAGCGCGTGGAGGATGGTGGACATCGAACGGCAGCGTACCGCGCCGGGCCGTGCGCAGCAGCAGTCGTCTCGGCGGGCGGCGGAGGCGACGCCCGCTGCGGTGACGCGACGCGCGGGGCTCTCCCGGTCCTCGTTCTACGAGTACTTCGCTTGACGTGTGCTGTCGATCACCAACGTCGTCATCGCGACGGTGTGGCGGCAGTACGCGTAGCAGGACGTCCGCACGACGTGACGACGGGCTCGGCCGGGCGGCCGGGCCCGTTCCGCGTCCGCAGGCGGACGCCGTCGTCGGCGTTCCGCGGCGGGCGCGGCAGGACCCGAGGGTCAGCGGGCGTCGGCCGCGGGGCGGGCGTCGTCGTCGCCCTGCTCGCCCTCGGCGATGCCGGACGCCGCGGACGGGGCCTCGGGCCGGATGCCGAAGATCGCCTCGAGCCCGTCGAGCCAGGCCTGCTGGTCGCCTGCCCGGGCGTACTCGCGCGAGCGCACCATGGGAGTGTGCAGCAGCACGCCCGCCATGTGCCGCAGCGCGGCCTCGGTGCGTCCGTCGTCGTCGCCGCGCGAGCGGGCGCGATCGATCTCGGCGTCGAGCACGTCGAACACGTGGCGGCGGAGCGCCACGACCGCGGGGGCGAGGTCGAGCTCCTCGGCGACGCGGCCGAAGTTCCGGGCGGCGCGGTCCACGATCTCGCGGGCCGCGTCGGTCGAGCCGAACTCCTCGAGCGGTGCGTGGATCTTGATGGTCTCGAGATCGAGCAGCTCGACGCCGGCGACCTCGACGACGTCGGCCGCGACGTTGCGCGGCAGCCCGAGGTCGATCACGAGCTGACGCGGTGCGTCGTCGGCCGGAGCGTCCGTCGCGCCCGCCGCATCGGCCCGCGACTCGCGGCCCGGCAGCAGCGCGACGGGAGCACGCCCGGCGGCGACGGCCAGCTCGGTGCGACCGAGCACGAGCAGGTCGCGGTCGACGACGTGGTGGTCGACCGTGGTGCAGGTGACGATGAGGTCGGCGCCCGCGGCGGCCATGGCGTAGTCGGCGTTCGACACGGCCTCGATGCCGTGGTTCGCGGCGAAGCGGCTCGCCCTCCCGGACACCGAGTGCACGGCGACGTCGACGACGCCGCGGTCGCGCAGTGCCGCGAGCGACGCGCCCGCGTACCGGCCGGTGCCGACGAGGAGCACGCGCACGGCCGACCAGTCGGTCACCCGGCTCTCGGCGAGGTCGAGCGCGAGGCGCACGAGCGAGCGGCCCTCGTGTCCGATGCCGGTGCGGTTCTTCACCTTGCGCGAGGTCTGAGACGCGCGCTGGAAGAGCCGCTCGAGCTCGGGCGTGGTCGTGCCCTCCGCACGCGCGTGCTCGAGCGAGCGGCGCACCTGGCCGGCGATCTCTCCCTCGCCGACGACGACCGACTCCAGGCCGGCGGCGACCGAGAAGAGATGCCCCGCCACGGCGTTGCCGTGCACGAAGTCGAAGGTGCTCCGCAGTTCGTCCGTCGAGAGGCCGGCGATGTCGCCGACGGCGAAGATCGCGTCGTGGACGGCCTCGACGGGGGAGTCGCCATGCGGGATGTCGAGGTCGAGGTAGGCCTCGTACCGGTTGCAGGTGGCGACCACCACGGCGCCGCGGACGGCCTCGTTCCCGTCGGTCAGCCGCGGCCCGGCGTGCTCGGAGGACGCCGAGAGACGTTCGAGCATGTCGAAGCCGGCGTTCTTGTGGCTCGCGGTGAGACAGATGAGCACCGGACGATTCTACCTGCCGTCGAAACCGGCTCCGACCGGCCACGTCACATGCGGGTCAGGCGGCGGGACGGGCCTGCCGGATGATCGGGATGGCGCCGGTGACGGGCGGCAGCTCGAGGCCCTCTGCCGCGAGGGCCGCGCGATGCCGGGCCTTCCAGGCGCGCACGGTCGCGAAGAACGGCGCGTCGGTGAGCGCGTACCGGCCGGGGCGCGGATCGCTCAGCATCATCGGCAGCTCGATGCTCGAGCCGTCGCGACGGATCCGCACGACCGCGACGGGGACGCTCCTGCTGCCCGCCACGCTGGAGTCGGCGCGGATGCTCCGCACCTCGCGCCAGGGGAATGCGGCGATGCGGCGCGGCCGACGGCCGCCGCCCCAGAACGCGATGCCGTGGTCGTCGGCGACGACGGAGAACCGCCCGGGGAGCCGGTGGGACCGGCTGCCCAGCTCGTCGAGACGGGAGACGAGCTGGCGGTTCCTGATGCCGCAGCTCACCGCGCCGGCGTGGACCGAGTCGAGGGCCCGGTGACGGGCGCGGCCGCGCGCGGAGGCCGAGCCCCGGACGATCGCGGTGACGAGGATGATGAGGCCGGCGACGGCGGCGAGTCCGAGCGCGACCGGCGTGCCGGGAACCTCCGGCAGGGTCGGGACGAGCCGGTCCACCTGGCGTCCGCCGACGAGCAGGGCGGCGACGACGACGACGACGGCGAGGGCGACGAGCACGATGAGTCCGGTGCGATGCCGCGTTGCGATGCTGGACACAGTGATGTTCTCCGTGGGTGGCGGAGGCGCGCGTCGCGTGGGTGGTGCGGCGCGCGTCGTCGTGTCGGGGACGCACGACGCGACCGACCCTAGCGCTGTGGGAGCGCGGCCACCAGACCCCAGTTCTCCGACCGGCCAACAGGTTCCGAGGCCCCCGGGCACGGACGGGCCGCTCCAGGACCGTCGGCATCAGGACCCCCTCAGCACGGATGGGGGAGGATGTCACGGTGAACCTCTCCCCGCAGCATCCGCTCGCCGCCGGCCTCACGCACGACTCGCGACTCGTCCGCGCCTATCGGGGCCTGCGCAGCGACACGCTGCCGGTGTGGTTCATGCGCCAGGCCGGCCGGTCGCTGCCCGAGTACCGCGAGCTGCGCGTCGGCACGCGCATGCTCGACGCGTGCCTCGACCCCGCGATGGCGTCGGAGATCACGCTGCAGCCGGTCCGCCGCCACGGCGTCGACGCCGCCATCTTCTTCAGCGACATCGTCGTGCCGTTGAAGCTCGTCGGCGTCGACGTCGAGATCCAGCCGGGCCGGGGCCCGGTCTTCGGCCGCGCGTTCGCCGATGCGGCCGCGGTCGCCGAACTGACCTCGGTCGACCCGGCACGGCTCGACGACGCCTCGGGCCCGATCACGGAGGCCGTGCGACGCACCGTCGCCGAGCTCGCCACCCTCACCGCGCCGGACGCACCGACCTCGACGCCGCTCATCGGCTTCGCCGGCGCTCCGTTCACGCTCGCGGCCTACCTCGCCGAGGGCGGTCCCTCGAAGGACCACCTCGCGGCGCGCACGCTCATGCACGCCGACCCCGGCGCGTGGCGCGCCCTGATGGACTGGACCGCCGAGCTCACCGGCCGCTTCCTCCGCACCCAGGTCCTCGCGGGCGCGTCGGCCGCGCAGCTCTTCGACTCCTGGGCGGGCGCCCTCTCGCTCGCCGACTACGAGACGCACGTCGCCCCCGCATCGGCGGCGGCGCTCTCGCACGTGCACGACCTGACCTACGAGACGACGGATGCCGCCGGCGCGACCGGCACCCACGCGGTCCCGGTCGTGCACTTCGGCGTCGGCACCGGCGAGTTGCTCGGTGCGATGAAGTCCGTGGGCGTCGACGTCGTCGGCGTCGACTACCGCGTGCCGCTCGACGTCGCGGCGCTCCGCGTCGGCGAGGGGGTGCCGCTCCAGGGCAACCTCGACCCCGCGCTCCTCGCGGCGCCGTGGCCGGTCCTCGAGGCCGCGGTGCGCGACGTCGTCGCCCGCGGTCGCACGGCGCCGTCGCACGTCTTCAACCTCGGGCACGGCGTGCCGCCCGAGACGGACCCCGCCGTGCTCACGCGGGTGGTCGAGCTCGTGCACGAGGTGGGACGATGACCGACCCCGCCGCGAACGACCCTCGCGATCCGGCCGCGCCGGTCGATCACGCCTCGACCGACGTCGTCGTGCTCGGCGGCGGAATCGCCGGGCTCGTCGCCGCGCTCGAGTGCGCGCGCCTCGGCCTCGGCGTCACCGTGCTCGAGCAGTCCGATCGCCCGGGCGGCTGCGTCGGTCGCATCGACGTCGACGGCCTCGCGCTCGACGCGGGCGCCGAGTCGTTCGCCACCCGCAACGACTCGGTCTCGAAGCTCGTCGAGCGGCTCGGGCTCGCCGACGCCGTCGAGTCGCCGAACCCGGCCGGCGCGTGGCTGGTCTGGGGCGACCGCACCGGGCGCAACGCGGCCCGCCTCCCTCGCACGGGCGTGCTCGGCATCCCCGCGAACCCGCTCGGCGAGGACGTCCGCGCGATCATCGGCTGGGGCGGCGCGTGGCGCGCCTGGCGCGACCGCATCACCCCGATCCTCAAGATCGGTCGCGCAGAGCGGCTCGGTCCGCTCGTCCGCCAGCGCATGGGCGACGCGGTGCTGGACCGGCTCGTCGCTCCGATCTCGGCGGGCGTCTACTCCACCGACCCCGACGACCTCGACGTCGACGTCGTCGCGCCGGGCCTCAACGAGGCCATGACCCGGGCCGGGTCGCTCTCGGGCGGCGTCGGGCAGCTCGTCGAGGCGCGGCGCGCCGGCAGTGCCGTCCTCGGTCTCCGCGGCGGGATGCACACGCTCGTCGACGCGCTCACCGCCGAGCTCGCACGATTCGGCGCCGAGGTCCGCACCGGCGTGCGGGCGACGGCCCTCGAGCGCCGCGCCGCGCCGACCGACGATGCGCACGCCACCCGTTCGACCTGGCGGGCCATCGGCGAGTCGGTGCGCGAGGCGGCCGACGTCCCCGGCGACGACGAGTCGCCGGTCCCCGTGGTCGTCGACGCGCGATTCGCGATCGTGGCCACCCCCGCCCACGTCTCGCGGGCGCTGCTCACCGGCATCGCACCCGATGGCGCGTTCGGCGACGAGTGGCCGGCCGCGGCATCCGTCGAGCTCGTGACGCTCGTCCTCGACGCGCCCGAACTCGACGCGGCGCCGCGGGGAACCGGCGTGCTGGTCGCCGCGGGCACGCCCGGCGTCACGGCCAAGGCGCTCACGCACTCGAGCGCCAAGTGGTCGTGGCTCGCCGATGCCGCGGGCGGCCGTCACGTGGTCCGGCTCTCCTACGGGCGCGCCGGCGCCGGAAGCCCCCTCGACGGCCTGGGCGACGAGGAGATCGCCGAACTCGCCCTGCGCGACGCATCCGCCCTGCTCGGCGTCGACCTCGGGCCATCCGCCCTGCGAGCCCACGGGCGGTCGGCCTGGCGCGACGCGCTCTCGCAGGCCGCGGTCGGCCAGCGCGACCGCGTCCGCGCCCTGGAGGCCGCGCTCGAGGGCGAGGAGGGGCTCGCCCTCGCAGGCTCGTGGGTCGCCGGTACCGGGCTCGCCTCGGTCGTGCCGCACGCCATCGAGGCGGCCGAGCGCATCCGGCGGCTGTCGCTCCGGATGGCGGAGGATGCATAGCCGGATCGGAATACGATCGTCGGGATCGCCCGACAACCCCCTTGCGCCGCACCTGCCTGGGTCTACGCTGGAGTGACGCTGTCTGAAGAACCGCAGCGGGGGATGGGGTGCACATGAAGGGCAAGATCCTCTTCGTCGTCGGTCTCGGCGTGGGCTACGTGCTCGGCACGAGAGCGGGGCGGGAACGCTACGAACAGATCCAGAAGGCCGCCGAGAACGTCTGGAACCAGCCGTCCGTGCAGGAGGGCGTCCAGACCGTGAAGGACTTCGCGATGGCGCGGGTCGGCGACGTGAGCGACGCCGTGCTCGACAAGGCCAAGAAGGTCGTGCGGCAGATCTCCGAGGGATCGTCGACCACCGACACGGGCGCGAAGTCGTCGGGCGGCGCGAAGTCGTCGGCCGCCAAGTCGACCGGCTCGAAGTCGACCGGCGCGAAGTCGACCGGCACGAAATCGACGTCCGCGAAGTCGTCCGGCGCGAAGTCGTCGGGCTCGAGATCGTCGACCCGCGCGAGCGCGGCGAAATCCGACGCATCGGACTCCAAGGCCTCGGGCTCGTCCGGGTCGTCCTCGTCCTCGTCCTGACCGACCACCGGAGGTGACACCCGATGGCTGCACCACTCAACGACGACCGGTCGCTGTTCACCCTGGTCGGTGAACTGCCCGACCAGATCCAAGCGCTCGTCAAGGCCGAGATCGACCAGATCAAGGCGGAGCTGAGCTACAAGGCCAAGCACTTCGGCATCGGCGCGGGGCTCGTGATCGCCGCCGCCTTCGTCGGCATCTTCCTGCTCGGCACCCTCATCGCGACGAGCATCCTGGCGCTCTCGCTGGTGATGCCGGGCTGGGCGGCGGCACTCACCGTCTCCGGCATCCTGCTGCTCATCATCGCGATCCTCGTGGGCGTCGCGCTCGCGAGCTTCCGCCGCGGCAGCGAACCGCTCGAGACCATCGAGAGCGTCCGCCAGGACATCGACGCGATCACCGGAAGGGGCGACTATGGCGGCCACTGACGTCGTCCGGCTCGACAAGAAGCAGCAGCGCAACCTCACGCGGCTGCAGGCGCACGACAACGCGCGCGCCGCGCGCGACCAGCTCGCCGGAACGCTCGGCGCGCTCGAGGAGAAGCTCAACGTGCCCAAGCGCGCCGCGCGCGCGACGGCACGGGCGAAACGCCGCATGCAGCGCTTCGCCGACGAACAACCCGGTGCGGCGATCGCCGTGGCCGTCGGGATCGCGGCCGCCGTCGGCGTCGGGGTCTGGCTCGTGGTGCGTGCCAACCTCGACCGCTGACCAGGGCCGCCTCGACGCCGCTCCGGCGTCGACCGCCGTCGAGCGCGTCACCTCGGTGCTGCGCGACGAGATCCTGAACGGCGAGCTCGCACCGGGGACCCCGCTCCGCGAGGAGTCGGCGGCGGCCCGCCACGGCGTGTCCCGGCACACCGTGCGTGCCGCGTTCCAGCGGCTCGTCGCCGAGCGGCTGGCCGTCGCCGAGCCGTACCGCGGCGTCCGCGTGACGAGCTTCGACGACCGCGAGATCATCGCGCTGCAGCAGTTGCGCGCAGCACTCGAGGTCGAGGCGCTGCGCATCGCCTTCGCGCGCTTCGGCGGCACCCTGCCCGACCACGTGCTCGCCCCGGCCCGGGCAGCCGTCGACGCGATGGAGCAGGCCGCCGACGACGGTCCCGGCGGGGCGACGGATGCCGCGTGGCGGCGCATCGAGCGCTTCCACGCCGAGTACCACGCGGCCCTGGTCGCGGCCTCCGACAGCCCGCGCATCATCGAAGCCCACGCGGCGATCGGCAGCGAACTGCTGCTCTTCGTCGCGCACATCCGGCGGCATGCGAGCGTCGCCGACCTCGTCGAGGACCATCGGCGCCTGCTGGTCGAGCTCCTCGAGCGCGGGCCCGAGGCCATGCGCGACCATCTCGAGCACTCCACCCGGCTGCTCACCGACTGAGCGGCCCACCTCGCAAGGAGGCGACGTGTCCGTCACCGATCCCACCTCTCCAGAACCCGCCGCCGTCGACCCCGTCGACGCGTTCGCCGACCGCATCTTCACGTCCGCGCTCGGCGCGTTCGAGACGCTCGCCGTCCACCTCGGCGATCGGCTCGACTGGTACCGGATCCTCGCCGAACGCGGCTCGCTCACCTCGTCCGAGCTCGCCGAGGCCGCCGGGACCGGCGAACGCTACACCCGCGAGTGGCTCGAGCACCAGGCGGTGAGCGGCATCCTCGCGGTCGACGACGCGGACGCCGCGGCATCCGACCGGCGGTACTCGTTGCCGCCCGCGCACGCCGAGGTGCTGACCGACGACGAGTCGCTCGCCTACCTCGCCCCCATGGCGCGCATCGTCGCCAGCGCTGCGGCGCAGCTGCCCGGGCTGCTCGACGCGGCGCGCACCGGCGGCGGCGTGCCGTGGGCGTCGTTCGGCCGGGACATGCGCGATGCGCAGGGCGACATCAACCGACCGTGGTTCGACCGCGAGCTCGCCGCCGCGCTGGCATCGGTCCCCGAACTCGACGCAGTGCTCAGCCGGCCGGGCGCTCGGATCCTGGACGTCGGCTGCGGGCACGGCTGGTCCTCGCTCGCGCTCGCGCGGGCCTACCCCGAGGCGGTCGTCGACGGCGTCGACATCGACGGGCCCTCGATCGAGTCGGCCCGTGCCCACGCCGACGAGGCCGAGCTGGCGGACCGCGTGACCTTCCACGTCGGCGGCGGCGAGGCCCTCGCCGAGGATGACGCGTACGACGCGGCGTTCGTCTTCGAGGCCCTGCACGACATGCCGAACCCGGTCGAGGTGCTCGGCGCGCTCCGCCGCGTCGTGCGCGACGACGGCGCCGTCGTGATCATGGACGAGGCCGTGGCCGAGCGGTTCGCGCCTGACGGCGACGACGTCGAACGGGTCATGTACGGCTACAGCCTGCTCGTCTGCCTGCCCGACAGCCTCTCGACGCCGGGCTCGGTCGGCACCGGCACGGTCATGCGACCGTCGACGCTCGAGGGGTACGCGCGCAGCGCCGGCTTCGCCTCGGCCGAGGTGCTCCCGATCGAGGGCTTCGCTGCGTTCCGGTTCACCCGGCTGCACCCCTGATCGGGCGGCCGAGGTCACGCGTTTGTGCGGACGCGCCGACGCGGCCAAGATGACGCAATGGACCAGGCCGAGCTCCGCGCGCTGCAGGCGCCGCTGAAGGACCGCTACCGCACCGATCCCGACTCCGCGATCGCGACCGTCGCCGCCCGAGCGGCCTTCGTGGAGCCGGGCATCACCGCGACCGTGGACGGGTGGGCCGGTCCGGTGCGGACGGGGCTGCACCCCACGACGGGCGGCGACGGCTCCGACGCCTGCTCGGGCGACCTGCTGCTGCAGGCACTCGTCGGGTGCGCTGGCGTCACGCTCCGGTCGGTGGCGACCGCGATGGGACTCGAGCTCCGCTCCGCGGAGGTCCGCGCCGAGGGCGTCTTCGACGCGCGGGGCACGCTCGGCATGAGCCGCGACGTCCCCGTGGGGCTCCTCGACGTCGTCGTGACCGCGATCGTCGACACCGACGCCGACGATGCGACGCTCGAGCGCCTCCGCACGGGGACCGAGCGCTTCTGCGTCGTCGCCCGCTCGCTCGCCGAGACCCCGGAGTTCGTGATCGAGCGCGCGGCGCGCTGAGCGGGTCATCCGTCGCCCTTTTTGACCTTTCAGGTTGCGGGGGGAGGATAGTGCCATGTCTTCCCCCGCTGCCGAAGGGGCAGCCGCGAGCGCACTCGATTCCGACCCGACCCCCTCGCCCGAGGGCTACACGCTGTTCGCCGTGTTCCGCAAGGATCCGGCGCGCCCAGACGACCTCGACGGGCACGACGTGCCCCGGTTCGTCGGCGAACTCGACGGCGTGATCCGCCTCGTCGAGGACGAGGGCGTCGTGGTCCGCGGCATCTACGACGTGTCGGGGCTCCGCGCCGACGCCGACGTGATGCTGTGGATCCACGGCCCGACCGCCGAGGGCCTGCAGTGGGCGCTCCGCGAGCTCCGCCGTGCGCGGCTGCTCCGCGCCCTCCTGCCCACGTGGAACGCGATGGGCGTGCACCGCGACGCCGAGTTCAACAAGGCGCACGTGCCCGGGTTCCTGCGCGGCGTCGAGCCGAAGTCGTGGCTCACGGTCTACCCGTTCGTGCGCAGCTACGAGTGGTACCTGCTCCCGCCCGAGGAGCGGGGGCGCATGCTGGCCGAGCACGGCCGCAAGGGAGCCGCCTTCCGCGACGTCGTCGCGAACACGGTGTCGGCGTTCTCGCTCGGCGACTACGAGTGGCTGCTGCCGATGGAGGCCGACGAGCTCACCGACCTGGTCGACATGATGCGAGACCTGCGCGCGACCGACGCCCGACGTCACGTGCGCGACGAGCTGCCCTTCTACACGGGCCGCCGCATCACCACCGCAGAGCTCGTGGAGGTGCTGCAGTAATGGCCGCGACGAACCTCGGCGGCGCGGGCGCCGGCTCGGCCGAGCGCGCACGGGCGGCCGCAGCGGGCCACCCGCTTCGCGGCGTGAAGCCCGCGGCCGCGACATCCGCCCCGCTCGCCCCCGGCGCGGTCGTGCCCGGTGCGACCGAGCCGGCGCAGGCCGGCCCCGCGCACGTGGAGACGCCGGTCGCCTACGACGCGATCCTGCTCGCCGGCTTCGGCGGGCCCGAAGGCCAGGACGACGTGATCCCGTTCCTCCGGAACGTGACGCGCGGCCGCGGCATCCCCGACGAGCGTCTCGAGGAGGTCGCGCACCACTACCGCCACTTCGGCGGCGTGAGCCCCATCAACGAGCACAACCGCGAGCTGAAGGCCGCGCTCGAGGCCGAGCTGGCCGGGCGGGGCATCGACCTGCCGGTCATCTGGGGCAACCGCAACTGGGACCCGTACATGAACGACGCGCTGCGCGAGGCGGGCGAGCGGGGCTTCACGAAGCTCATCGCGGTCGCCACGAGCGCCTACTCGTCGTACTCGAGCTGCCGCCAGTACCGCGAGGACTTCGCGGACGCGCTGGAGGACACCGGCCTGGGTGGTGTCATCCGGATCGACAAGGTCCGGCAGTTCTTCGACCACCCGGGCTTCGTCGCCCCGTTCGTCGAGGGCGTGCGCGAGGCGATCGCGAAGCTCGAGGCCGATCACGAGGGCTTCGACCCCACGACCGATGTCGAGGTGCTGTTCGCGACCCACTCGATCCCGACGACGGACGCCGACCGGTCGGGTCCCGCGGAGCGAGGGTTCGGCGAGGGCGGCGCCTATGCGGCCCAGCACCGGGCGGTCGCGGAGGTCGTGATGCGCGAGGCGGGCGCCGGCGACGTGCCGTGGCAGCTCGTCTACCAGTCGCGCTCCGGCCCCCCGACGCAGCCATGGCTCGAGCCCGACGTCAACGACGCGATCGCCGAGCTGCCCGCCGCAGGCCGGAAGGCCGTCGTGATCGTGCCGCTCGGCTTCGTGAGCGACCACATGGAGGTCATGTGGGACCTCGACGAAGAGGCCATGGAGACGGCCGAGGAGCACGGCCTCGCCGCGGTCCGCGTGCCCACGCCCGGCGTGCACCCGGCCTACGTCGCCGGCCTCGTCGACCTCGTGCTCGAGCGCGTGAACGGAACGCCCACCGCGGAGCGGCCGCACGCCACCGAGCTCGGCCCCTGGTACGACGTCTGCCGGCCGGGCTGCTGCGAGAACGTGCGCCTCGGCTTCAAGCCGGCCCTCGCGGGGATCGCGCCGTGACCGCCGCGGCCGCGCAGCGCGACGTGATCCGCGTCGGGACGCGGGGCAGCGCGCTCGCGCTCGCCCAGACGAACCAGATCGCCGAGCGCCTCGGCAAGGCCGCGAACGCCGACATCGAGATCGTCACCGTCACCACGAAGGGCGATACGTCACGGGCGTCGCTGCAGTCGATCGGCGGCACGGGCGTGTTCGCGGCCGCGCTGCGCGAGGCCCTCGTCGCGGGTGAGTGCGACGTGGTCGTGCACTCGCTGAAGGACCTGCCC
The DNA here is from genome assembly GCF_042672355.1 of Agromyces binzhouensis. Lineage (NCBI taxonomy): Bacteria > Bacillati > Actinomycetota > Actinomycetes > Micrococcales > Microbacteriaceae > Agromyces > Agromyces binzhouensis. Next base: position 572,804 of record NZ_JBHXVJ010000001.1, read on the forward strand.
ACCGCCGACCACCCGCGCCTGCGCCTCGGCGCCGTGCCCAAGCGCGCCGACGCGCGCGATGCGCTGTGCGCCCGCGACGGACTCACGCTCGCCGAGCTGCCCGAGGGGGCCCGCATCGGCACGGGCTCGCCGCGCCGCATCGCGCAGCTGGCCGCCGCACGGCCCGACGTGGTCGCCGTCGACGTGCGCGGCAACATCGACACGCGCCTCGGATTCGTCGAACAGGGCGAGCTCGACGCGGTCATGCTCGCGGCGGCCGGCCTCGGCCGACTGGGGCGGGCGGAGGCCGCGACCGACCGCTTCTCGCTGAGCGACTGGCCGACCGCGCCGGGGCAGGGGGCCCTGGCACTCGAGGTCCGCGACGAGCGCGCCTCGCGGCACCTGCAGCGCGCGCTCGACGCCGTCGACCACGGCACGACGCGGGCCACGGTGCTCGCGGAGCGCCTCGTGCTCGCCGGTCTCGAGGCCGGCTGCGCGGCCCCCGTCGGGGCCACCGCGTTCGTGGAGGACGAACTTCTGTTCCTCACGGCGACGGTGTACAGTGCCGACGGGGCGAGGCAGTTGACCAGCTCGCACGCCGCGACCCCCGACAGCCGCTCGGCCGCCGACCTGGCGGACGCGGCACGCGACGTCGCATCCCGCGTCGTCGCGGACCTCCTCGGCAACGGCGCCGCCGATCTCGCACCTGCCCAGGAGTCGCCGTGACCGAATTCGAACCGATGACCGGCGCGATCAACCTGCCCGGAGCCGACGGCTCCAAGCCGTTGGCGGGGTGGCGCGTGCTCGTGCCCCGAGGGGGGCCGTGGGGCGACTCGGTCGCGGCATCGCTCCGCGCCCGCGGTGCGTCGCCGGTCATCGCGCCGATGATCAACTTCGCGCCGACCGACGACCAGTCCGCGCTCGAGGCGGCCCTCGCGAAGCTCGCCTCCGGCGGGTTCGACTGGGTCACGGTCACGAGCGCGACCACCGTCGACGTGCTCTCCTCGTACGGCGCGGTCATCCCGGAGTCGACGAAGGTCGCCGCGGTGGGCGAGACCACCGCGGCCGCCCTCGTCGCCGCCGGATACCGCGCCGACATCGTGCCCAGCGAGGAGAACTCCGCGCGGGGACTCCTCGAGGAGTGGGAGGCCGCCACCGAGGGTGTCGTGCCGCTCCGCGTGCTCGCGCTGCGCTCGGCGATCGCCAAGCAGGTGCTCTCCATCGGCCTCGAGCGCATCGGCCACCACGTCGAGGCCGTCGTCGCGTACCGGACCGTCGGCGTGCCCGTCGCGCAGAAGGTCGTCGACGACGTGCGCGCCGGCAAGGTCGACGCGATCCTCGTCACGTCGGGCAGCGTCGCCGAGCAGGTCCAGGCGCAGCTCGGCCCGATCCCGGAGAAGACCCTCGTCGCCGCGATCGGCCCGCAGACGCAGAAGGACGCCTCGGCGTTCGGCCTCCGCGTCGACGTCATCGCGGCCGAGCGCTCGGCCGAGTCGCTCATCGACGCCGTCGTGAACTCGGCGCTCGCGCGCGCCTGACCTGCGCGCGGCATCCGCTCAACTCCATCGCGGCACGCGTCGCCGACGCACCGCGCCCACCGACCGCCCAGCCGCGCGCGCGTAGGCTTGGCGGGTGACTTCCGCACCAGCCCCCCGCGTGCGGCCCCGGCGCCTGCGTGAGACGCCGGCCCTGCGCCGCCTCGTGTCCGAGACCCGCCTCGACCCCGCCGAGCTGGTCCTGCCGATCTTCGTCCGCGAGGGCGTGGCCGAGCCCATGCCGATCGCCTCGATGCCGGGCGTCGTGCAGCACTCGCTCGACTCGGTGAAGCAGGCGGTGGCGGATGCCGCGGCCGCGGGCGTCGGCGGCGTGATGCTGTTCGGCGTGCCCGAGACCCGCGACGCCACGGGCTCGTGCGGCACCGACCCGAACGGCATCCTGAACGTCGCGACCCGGGTCGTCGCCGACGAGGTGGGCGACGCGCTCGTCGTGCAGACCGACCTGTGCCTCGACGAGTTCACCGACCACGGGCACTGCGGCGTGCTCGACGCGCTCGGCCGGGTCGACAACGACGCGACGCTCGAGCGCTACCGCGAGATGGCGCTCGTGCAGGCGGCTTCCGGATCGCAGCTGCTCGGCCTCTCGGGCATGATGGACGGCCAGGTCGCCGCCGTGCGCGACGCGCTCGACGGCGCCGGGTTCGTGCACACCGCGATCCTCGCCTACTCGGCCAAGTACGCCTCGGCCTACTACGGCCCGTTCCGCGACGCGGTCGAGTCGACGCTCGAGGGCGACCGCCGCACGTACCAGCTCGATCCCGGCAACCGCCGCGAGGGCCTGCGCGAGGCGATGATCGACATCGACGAGGGCGCCGACGTCGTGATGGTCAAGCCCGCGGGCTCCTACCTCGACGTGCTCGCCGACGTGGCCGCCGCGAGCGAGGTGCCCGTCTGGGCGTACCAGGTCTCGGGCGAGTACTCGATGATCGAGGCCGCCGCCATGCACGGGTGGATCGACCGCCGTCGCGCCGTGATCGAGTCCGTCCGCGGCATCCGCCGGGCGGGCGCCGACGTCGTGCTGACCTACTGGGCGACCGAGCTCGCCGGATGGCTCCGGGAGGGGACCGAATGACCGCGACCGATGCGACCGCCGCCACGGCGACGAACGCCGACCTCTTCGCCCGCGCGCAGGCCGCGATCCCGGGCGGCGTGAACTCGCCCGTGCGTGCCTTCCGCTCGGTGGGCGGCACCCCGCGCTTCCTCGTCTCGGCCCGCGGGCCGTACGTGACCGACGCCGAGGGCCGCGAGTACGTCGACCTCGTCGCCGGTTGGGGTCCCGCCATCCTCGGCCACGCGCACCCCGAGGTGATCGCCGCGGTGCAGGACGCCGCGGCCCGCGGCCTCTCGTTCGGCGCCTCGACGCCCGTCGAGACCGAGCTCGCCGAGCTCATCGAGCAGCGCGTCACGCCGGTCGAGAAGCTGCGCCTCGTGTCGACCGGCACCGAGGCGACGATGAGCGCCATCCGCCTCGCTCGCGGCTTCACCGGCCGCGACCTGCTCGTGAAGTTCGCCGGTCACTACCACGGCCACTCCGACGGCCTGCTCGCCGAGGCGGGCTCGGGGCTCGCGACGTTCGCGCTGCCGGGCTCCGCGGGCGTGCCGGCCGAGATCGCGGCGCTCACGCTCGTGGTGCCCTACAACGACCTCGACGCGCTCCGCGCGGTCTTCGCCGAGCACGGCGATCGCATCGCCGCGGTCATCACCGAGGCCGCCGCCGCGAACATGGGCGTCGTCCCGCCGCTGCCCGGCTTCAACCGGGCGCTCGTCGACCTCGCGCACGCGCACGGCGCGCTCGTCATCAGCGACGAGGTGCTCACGGGCTTCCGGGTCTCGAAGGCCGGCTGGTGGGGCATCGAGGCCGAGACGGATGCCGCGTACACGCCCGACCTCGTCACGTTCGGCAAGGTCGTCGGCGGCGGCATGCCGGTCGCCGCGCTCGGCGGCCGCGCCGAGATCATGGAGCGGCTCGCCCCGCTCGGCCCCGTGTACCAGGCGGGCACCCTCTCGGGGAACCCGGTCGCGGTCGCCGCCGGCGTCACGACGCTCCGGCTTGCCGACGACGCCGTCTACGCGAGGCTCGACGAGGTGAGCGCGCTCCTGCAGCGCGAGGTCTCCGCCGCGCTCTCGGCCGAGGGCGTCGCGCACGGCGTGCAGGTCGCGGGCAACCTCTTCAGCTTCCTCTTCGGCGAGGCCGTCGCGGGTGGCGCCAGCGACTACGCCGGCGTGCTCGCGCAGGAGTCGTGGCGCTACGCGCCCTTCTTCCACGCGATGCTCGACGCCGGGGTGTCCCTGCCGCCGAGCGTGTTCGAGGCGTGGTTCGTGACCGCCGCGCACGACGATGCGGCGATCTCTCGGATCCTCGACGCCCTCCCGGCAGCGGCCCGCGCCGCGGCATCCGCCCGCCCGCCCGCGGCCTGAACCCGCCCGGAGTGAGAGGTTCCGGCAACGGAACCGATCGCACCGTTGTGGAGCGTCGACCACGCTCCTGACGGCGGGCTCGGGCAGGATGGAAGGCATGGCCAACCTGCGCGTCCACAACGACCGGCTCGAGGTCCACCTCACGCCGGCCGAGAAGTCGCTCGCGCTGCGGAGCGCCGACGTGATCGTCCAGCGCGACGACATCCGCTCCGCGATCATCACCGACGACCCCTGGATCTGGGTGCGCGGCATCCGCCGCCGGGGCACCGAGATGCCGCTCGTCATCGCCGTCGGAGTCTGGAAGACGCACAGCGGCAGCGACTTCGTGCTCGTGAAGGGCAAGCGGCAGGCCGTCGTGCTCGAACTGTCCGACGGCGAGTTCGGGCGCCTCGTGCTGAGCACGAGCCGCGCGGCCGAGCTCATCGACCGGTTGAAGGTGGGTGCGCCGTCCGACGACGGCGCCGAGGCGGTCGTCGCGGAGCCCGACCCCGACGACTTCGCGCAGGAGGAGACGAGCGGCGACTGAGCCGCGAGCGCCGCCCGCCGCCGAGTCAGGCCAGGAGCAGCAGCACGAACCCGATGAGGGGGAGCGTGCCCTGGATCAGCGCGGGCCGCAGGTACCCCGGTCCGGTCGTGGTCAGCACCACGGCCGCCGCCGCCATGCAGGCCGTGCTGAACAGGGCGAGCGCGAGCCCGGCGCTCGGCAGGTCGGTCCAGTAGAGCCAGACGCCGGCCATCGCGCCGATCGCGAGGAACAGGTTGTAGAAGCCCTGGTTGTAGGCCATCGGGCGGAGCGTCTCGGCCTGGGCGCGATCGCGGACGCCGAACACGCGCCAGGTCGACGGCTGCATCCAGCGGACGCTCTCGAGCACGAAGATGACCACGTGGAGCAGCGCGGAGAGCACCACCACGATGCTGCCGACGATCGCGAGGACGCTCATGGACGGATGCTACGCCCGCGGCGGCCCGTCACGATACGTCGCGCCGCCACGTCGTCGCCCCGCCGACGACCGTCGTGACGACCGCGATGCCGAGGAGCACCAGGCCGCCCTGCCACCACTCGAGCGAGTCGGACGCGCCGAGGGACGCCACGCTGTAGAACGAGGCGCCGACGAGTGCGTCGCTCGCCGCTCCCGGCAGGAACCGTCCGATCGACGCGGTGACGTCGTTCAGCGTCGACACGAGCCGCAGCACCGGTTCGAAGAACTGCGTGAACGCGATCACGATGACGATCGCAGCGACCTGGTTCGGCACGAGCGCGCCGAGCCCCACGCCGATCGCACCCCAGAGGGCCATGGCGAGGATCCCGCGCCCGACCAGCGCCCACGTGTCGCTCGAGTCGAGGCCGGTGTCGAGGTCGAATGCGGCCAGCGCGGCGGCGCCCGCGGCGACCGAGGTGGCGAAGCCCATGACGCCGAGCGCCGCGCCGACCACCAGCTGCGAGACGAACTTGCCGGCGAGCACCGTCGTGCGGCGCGGTTCCGCGAGGAACGTCGTCGTGAGCGTGCGGTGGCGGAACTCCGTGGTCACCGCGAGGGCGCCGAGGAGCACCGGGAAGACGTACCCGATGGACGAGGCGAAGCTGTAGAGCAGCGGCGCCAGTTCCACTCCGGGTGGGATCGCGGTGCTCCCGCCCGCCGAGGCCGCGGCATCCGGGTTCTCCGCCGCCCAGCCGAGGAACGCGCCGAACCCGCCGGACATCAGCGCGACGTACCCGACGAGCACGATCGCGAGCAGCCACCACATGCGGGTCGTCAGGACCTTCTGGAACTCCGTGCCGACGGATCGCAGGATCGACATCACTCCGCCCCCACGCCCTCGTCGACGAGCGCGAGGAACGATTCCTCGAGTCCCGACTTCAGTCGATGGAGCGAACTCAGTTCCACGCCGCCGACGAACGCGGCGTGCCCGACGACGCCGGGGTCGGGCTCGGAGACGATGAACCCGCTGCGACCCTCCGCGTAGTCGAGGCCGGCCTGGTCGAGCGCGGCCGCGAGTCGCGTGCGGTCGGGCGAGTCGACGACGGTCCGCGGCGAGGCGTCGAGCTCCAGGCTCGACAGCGTGCCGGTGCGAACGAGCCGCCCGCGGGAGATGATGACGACCTCGTCGACGGACTGCTGCACCTCGCTGAGCAGGTGCGAGCTCACGAGCACCGTGCGGCCGTCGCGGGCGAGGGATCTCAGGAATCCCCGGATCCACCTGATGCCCTCGGGGTCGAGCCCGTTGATCGGTTCGTCGAGCACGAGCACGCGCGGGTCGCCGAGCAGGGTCGTCGCGAGCGCCAGGCGCTGCCGCATGCCGAGCGAGAAGCCGCCGACGCGGCGACCGGCGAACTCCGACATCCCGACCTGCTCGAGCACCTCGTCGACGCGCGACGAGCGGATGCCGGCGGCGGTCGCCGTCACGCGGAGGTGGTCGCGGGCGGTGCGCCCCGGGTGGAACGCCGCGTCGAGCGCCGCCCCGACGGTCTCGAGCGGCCGTTCCAGGTCGCGGTACACCGTGCCGCCGAAGGTCGCCGTCCCCGTCGTCGGGCGCTCGAGCCCGAGCAGCGTCCGGAGGGTGGTCGTCTTGCCGGCGCCGTTCGGTCCGAGGAACCCGGTCACGCGACCGGGTTCGACGGTGAAGGTCAGGTCGTCGACCGCCGTGACGGCGCCGAAGCGCTTGGTGAGTCCGGTGATCTCGATGGTGGTGCCATCGCCCATGCGCGATCCTCTCGGTGTGCGATCCCGGCCGATCCGGCCGGTCTAGTTCAGTGGGCGGATGCCGCGGGGAGGCACGCCGCCGGCGTAGAGCATCGCCGCGAGGTCCTGCAGGGCGCCGAGCGCGACGCGCTGCGTCGTCGGCCCGTACGAGATGCGCGCGACGCCGAGTTCCGCGAGGCGCTCGGGCCGTGGGACGTCGGGGAGCCCGATCACGCTGACACGCCGCCATCCGATGCCGTCGACGAGCTCGGCCACGACGTCGTCGCCGAAGTTCCCGGGAACGAACACGCACGTCGCGCCGGCGTCCAGGTAGGCGCGTCCACGCTCGATCGCGTCGGCCGTCCGGTCCTCGCTCCGGCGGTCGCCGCCGCGGAGCCAGGCGTCGGTGCGCGCGTTGAGCGCGAACGGGACGCCTTCGGCGTCGGCCGCGGCGACGGCCGCGCGCACCGCGGCCACCGCGTCGGCGAGCGGCTCCAGCCGGTCCTCGAGGTTCGCGCCGACGATCCCCTCGCCGATCGCGCGCCGGATCGTCTCGCCGGGGTTCCCGTACCCCGCCTCGAGGTCGGCGCTGACGGGCAGGTCGACGGCGCGCGCGATGCGCCCGACCATGTCGAGCATGAGGTCGGCGGGGATGTGCTCGCCGTCGGGGTACCCGAACAGGGCGGCGATCGAGTGGCTCGCGGTCGCGAGCGCTCGGGTCTCGGGGAGGGCGGCGACGGTGGTCGCGCTCACCACGTCCCACACGTTGACGACCTGCAGCAGCTCGTCGTCGAGGTGCAGTCGACGCAGCTCGGCGCCGTACTCGGCGGGGGTCATGCCTCCAGACTAGGGCCCGCGTGCGCCCCGGCGGAGGGAACACCCCGTTTCGCGCGTCAGCGGACGACGCGTCGCAGCGCGGCGACCAGGCGGTCGACGTCCTCGTCGTCGGTGTACGGGGCGAGCCCGACGCGGAGTCCGCCGGCGTCGCCGAGGCCCAGGTGCCGCGAGGCCTCCAGGGCGTAGAAGTTCCCGCTCGGCGCGAGCACGCGGTCGGCGGCGAGCGCGTCCGAGACGACGGATGCCTCCCGGCCCGCGAAGGTGGCGAGCAGCGTCGGCGTCCGGCGCGAGGCGCGCGCGTGCACGGTCGTGCCGGGCAGGTCGGCGAGCGCCGACTCGAGGCGCGCCAGGAGGCGGGACTCGTGCTCGTGCAGCGCGGCGTAGGCCCGCTCGAGGCGGGTGCGGCGCGAGCCGGAGGCATCCGCCCCGATCTCGGCGACCGGCGTCTCCGGCGAGGCGGCGGGCCCTGCGAGGTCGGCGAGCACGTCGACTGCGGCGGTCACCCCCGCGAGGAGCTCGTAGGGCAGCGTGCCGAACTCGAATCGCTCGGGCACTGCGTCGGTCGCCGGCAGCAGCTTGTCGGGCGCGATCGCCTCGAGGAGCGCGGGGTCCGCGACGAGCAGTCCGCAGTGCGGGCCCAGGAACTTGTAGGGGGAGCAGGTGAGGAAGTCGGCGCCGAGCGCCCGGACGTCGGGCAGGTGGTGGGCGGCGTGGTGGACGCCGTCGACGAAGAGCAGGGCGTCGACGGCGTGCACCGCGGCGGCGATCGACGGGAGGTCGGGCATCGTGCCGATGAGGTTCGACGCGGCCGTCACGGCGACGAGCCGGGTGCGCTCGTTCAGCGCGGACGCGACCGCCTCGACGGGCAGCTCGCCCGTCGCCGGGTCGAAGGCGACCCACCGCACCGTGGCGCCGGCGCGCTCGGCGGCCTGCACCCACGGCCGCACGTTCGAGTCGTGGTCGAGGCGGGTGACCACGACCTCGTCGCCGGGACCCCAGCCTCGGGAGAGGTGGCGCGAGAAGTCGTAGACGAGCTGCGTGGCGCTGCGGCCGTGCACGACGCCGCGCGGGTCGGCGCCGGTGAGGTCGGCGACCGCGTCGCGGAACTCCGCGACCGCGTCATCCGCCCGCTGCGCCGACTCGCCGAGCCGCCCGCGGTTCGAGAGCGGGCCCGTCAGGGTCGACGCGATCGCGGCGCCCACCTGGCGCGGCGTCTGGGTGCCGCCGGGTCCGTCGAAGAGCGCCCAGCCGTGCTCGAGCGCGGGGAACCAGGAGCGGATGCGGGCGACGTCGTAGGCCATGGGCGCGAGCCTAACCGCCGCGTGCGCGCGTGAGGATCCCGCCGATGGGCTGCGCGCACTCCGCGGCCGGTGTGCAGGGAGGACGGGTAGCATGCGCCGCATGGTCGCGCATCGCGTCGCGCACCGGCGACCGCACCGGCGCATCGCCTCGGCCGTCCTCGCGGCGGTCGCGGCGGCGACGCTGGGCGGATGCGTCTCCGGCCCGCCGTACGACCAGCTCCTCACGGGCGACGAGGAAGTGCTCGCCGTCGCGCGCGAGCACTACACCGACGCGCGCGACCGCGTCGCGATCGCCCTGCTCGACGGCGACGAGGTGCGGACCGCCTTCGTCTCGGCGGACCCCGGGACGCGGTTCGGCTTCGGTGGCGCGACGAGCGCGCTCACCGGCCTGCTGCTGGCCGACGCGATCGACCGGGGCGAGGTCGCGATCGACGACCCGGTCTCGGCGCACCTCGACCTCGGCGACGCGCCTGCCGCCGGACTGACGCTCGGCGCCCTCGCGACGCACCGTTCGAACCTCCCGCAGGACCCGCTCGGGCCGGAGGCGTTCCAGGCCGGGGCCGTCGACGGCGAGGCGGTGCCGGACCGGGGCGGCCTCGACGCGATGCTCGCCCGGGTGGCCGCGCTCGACCTCGTGCCCGAGCTCGAGTACAACCCGAGCGACTTCGACGCCGCGCTCGTCGGGCAGGCGATCGCCGCGGCGTCGGGCACTCGCTTCTCGGACCTCCTCGCCGAACGCGTCCTCGAGCCCGCCGGGATGACGGGCGCGGTCGTGGTGGAGTCCGGCGACCTCCTCCCCGACGACCTCGCGCAGGGTCACGAGTGGCGCGGCGAGCGCGTGGCGCCGCGAGGCAGCGGGGCGTATGCGCCCGCGACCGGGGTCGCGGCGACGATCGACGACGGCGTGGCCCTCGCCCGATCGGTCCTCGACGGACCGTTCGCCGGGAGCGCCGCGCTCGAGCCGGTCGCCGACACCCGGTGGCCGCAGATCCGCGTCGGCTACTTCTGGGAGCGGATCGACGCCGGCGACGACGGCGTCGACTACATCATCGGGTCCGCCGAGGGCTTCACCGCCGCCGTCCTGGTCGATCCGAGCGCCGGGCGCGCGGTCGTGCTGCTCTCGAACACCGAGGAGGCGTGGCCGTGGGTGCGCCTGCGCCCCCTCCTGAGCCTGCTCGTCGAGTGAGCCGAGTCCCGGGGCCGCGCACGCGCGGTGCGTACGGCCGGCCCCGACCCGTCAGCCGACCGGTCGCGCGTGCGATGACCGCGCCGTCAGGCGTCGATCCGCGACGAGCTCGCCGAGGAGGGTGTCGGCGAGGGCGGCCACCGTCGGATCGTCGTCGCCCGGATACCGCACGGCGAGTTCGGCGCCGTCGAGGTGGCCGCCGACCGCGGCGAACCGCGAGCCGCGCTGGTGCATCCAGTCGAGCGCCTGCGCGTCCCACGCGGATCCCGCGTAGACGAGCGCACGGTAGTCCTGCGTCTTGGTGAGGTAGACGTCGACGTGCGACCAGTCGCCGGTCTCCGATGCGAAGGCGGCGAGGCGCGGGACCTCGCGCAGCATGAGCGCCGACTGCTGCGCACTCGACAGGCGCTCGGCGGGGGCCAGCGTCCAGGTGCCGTCGGGCCCGGTGAGCAGGTCGGCGAGCGGGTCGAGCCAGTCGACGGACGACTCGAGCAGGGCCGCGTTCGCCTCGGCGCCGCGTCGCAGGGCCGCCGCGTCGAACCGCGCGGCCGGCGCGGTGCCGAGGAGTTCGCCGAGCACCTCGTCGAGCACGGCGAACGTGGCCCGGAAGGTGCGGCACGCGACGCCCGAGGCCTCGACGCCGGCGTGCAGCGGCACGACCGCGTCGGCGGCGCGGGCGAGGGTCGAATCGGGCCGGTTGGTGATCGCGACGAGCCGGCCCGTGCCGCGGTAGCGCTCGATCGCCCGGAGCACCTCGACGCTGCCGCCGGTGGCCGAGACCGCGACGACCACCAGGTCGGGGGCCGCGGGCGGCAGCAGGTCGACGCTCGCGAGCTCGACGAGCACGTTCGCGCCGACCGCGCGGAATCGGCGCGCGACGACGTCGGCGGCGTACCGGCTCGAGCCCATGCCGACGACGAGCGCGCGCGAGGCCCCGAGCAGCGCGAGGCGGTCGAGGCCCGCGAGGCCGGCGTCGAGGGCGTCGGCGAGCCGGCCGAGCGACTCGGGGATCAGGTCGAGGTCGGCTCGAAAGGCGGCGGTGTCCACGGGTCCTCCGGAAGCTCATCGGTCGAGGGGGTGCGGTGCGTGATCGCCGCGTCGGGCGCATACGCCCAGCGCGGCAGGAACCGGTCGGCGTACGTGAGCTCGGCGGCGAGCTGCTCGGCCTCGAGGCCGGGCAGGAGGGCCGGGTCGAACAGCACCGTCCGCTCGAGCGTCGCACGGTACGACTCGAGCAGCGCGTCGCGCGCGCGGTCGGCCCATGCGAACGCCGCGGGCTCGGCGCGACCCAGGCGCTTCTGCGCGACGGCCGCGACGAGGTCGAGCGACACGAGCAGGTGCGCGATGTCGCGCGCCGCGGCATCCGCCCGCCCTCGCTCGGATGCGTCGAGCTGGGGGTCGCCGTCGAAGTCGATCACGGTGTAGCGCGGCGGCGTGCCGGGGGAGCGCAGCACCTGCCCGACGTGCAGGTCGCCGTGCAGGTCGAACGCGAGGCCGGGCGGGGCGGCGCCGAGCGAGCGGATGTCGCGGCGCAACGCGCCGGCGCGGTTCGCGAGTCGCGCGGCGGTCGGGCCGCCCGAACGGCCGGTCGCCTCGAGCGCGGCGTCGAGTGCGGCGAGCGCCCGCCGCTCGCGTAGGGCGGGAGCGTCATCGGGTGCCGGGACGGCGTGCGCGCCGAGCGCGTCGTGCAGTCGCGCGACCGTCGCGCCGAGCACCGCGGGGAACCCGGGCTCGGGGCCGGTGCCGGCGAGCAGCGCCTCCACGTCGTCGACCGCCCAGTCCCAGCCGTCCTGCGCGCCCGGGAGGTACTCGGTGACGATCGCGAGCGCCGAGGTGCCGAGCGACGGATGCCGCCAGTCCACCCGGCCCGCATACCCGGCGACGTCCGTCGATCCCGCCCCGGCGAGGCGTTCGAGCAGGTGCGCCGCCCGGTCGGCCGCGGCCCAGCGGCCCACGACCTTGACGACGAGGCGCTCGTCGACGATCACCGACGTGTTGGTCTGGTCGACCGCGATCGCCCGCTCCGCGGCATCCGTCGGCACGCTCGGATCGACGAGGCGAGCGAGCGCGCGCGCGATGCCGTCGCCGGCCGCTGGGCGGGCGTCGTCGAAGGCCACGGTGTCGTCGGGCGCGACGGACAGCGCGCGGCCGGCGATCTCGGGCCGCTCGCCGCTGAGCAACGAGTTCATTGAATCCGGATTGTAACAACTGTGCAAAACACGCTCTAGAGCGTCCGGAAAACCATTGCGGTTTCTTGATGCCCGGTGCAACAATTCCTCAACCTTTCCGACGTCCCCAGGAGGTACCTCATGCCCACCATGCGTCGCGTCTCCATCGCAGCGGCCGGAACCGCTGCATTCGTGCTCGCCCTCACGTCCTGCGCCGGCGGCGACAGCGGCGACGGATCCGACATCGACCGCACCGCCGACATCTCGGAGCAGACGCTCACCGTCTCGATCTGGGCCGACTACTACCCCGAGGACCTCGCCGAGCAGTTCGAGGAGGCCACGGGCGTGAAGACCACGATCGTGAACCACGCCACGAACGAGGACGTCGTCGCCAAGCTCACCGCGAGCTCCGACCCCGGCATCGACGTCGCATTCGTGTCGGGCCAGTACGCGCAGGCGCTCGCCGAGCAGGGGCTGCTCCAGGAGCTCGACAAGGAGCTCGTCCCGAACGAGTCGAACCTCTACCCCGAGGCCATGGAGCTCGCCTACGACCCGGGCAACGTCTACTCCGAGCCGTACGCGTGGGGCACCACGGGCCTCTGCTACCGGCCCGACCTCACGGGCTTCGACCCGACGTCGTGGAACGACCTGCTCAACCCGGTCGACGAGCTCGTCGGCAAGACCACGATGCTCTCGACCGACCGCTGGCTCGCACTGCCCGCGCTGAAGGCGGCCGGGTACTCGGTGAACACGACCGACGACGCCGAGCTCGACGACGCCAAGGCGCAGCTGCTCGAGACCAAGCCGACCCTCCTCGCCTACGACGACACGACCTTCTACTCGAAGCTCGTCTCGGGCGAGGCCGCCATGGTCGAGGCGTGGGACGGCTGGTGCAACTACGGCATCGCCGAGAACCCCGACATCGAGTTCGTCGTGCCCGACGAGGGCGCCGACCTCTGGGTCGACACCATGACCGTGCTGAAGAGCTCCGAGAACAAGGAGGCCGCGATGGCCTTCATCAACTACATCCTCGACCCCGAGGTGCAGACGTGGGTCGTCGAGAACATCCTCTACAAGGTGCCGAACCAGGTCGCCATGGAGGCCCTCGACCCGACGCTGATCGAGGCGTACCCGACGCTCGGCATCACGGTCGACGAGCTCTTCGAGCAGGAGGTGATCGTCGACCTCGGCGAGGACTCGCTGAAGTACGTCGACCTGAACGCGGAAGTCCTCGCGACCAACTGACCCGGAGCGCCGTGACCACCACGACCCCGCAGGCGACCCCCGCCGTGCGCGCGCAGCGCGTGCGGCGGGGGCTCGCCGCCGCGCCGTTCCTCGCGCCCGGCATGCTCTTCCTCATCGTCTTCATGGCGATCCCGGTCGGGCTGCTCGCGTTCTACACGTTCTTCAAGCGCGGCCGGTTCGGCGGCCTGGTGTTCGAGTTCACCCTCGACAACTGGGCGAAGCTCGCCGAGCCGCTCTACGTCGGCGTCATCCTGCAGTCGATCGGGCTCGCGCTCGTCGTGACCCTGCTCGCGCTGCTCCTCGGCTACCCGATGGCGTACGCGATCGCCGGGCTCTCGCCCAAGTGGCGGACCGTGGCCCTCGTCGCCGTCGTGCTGCCGTTCTGGACCAACTTCCTGATCCGCACGTACGCCTGGATCCTGCTGCTCAACAACGCCGGGTTCGTGAACCAGTGGCTGCAGGCGCTCGGGCTCACCGACGAGCCGATCTCGATGCTCTACACGCCGCAGGCCATCGTGGTCGGGCTCCTCTACATGTACCTGCCGCTCATGGTGCTCCCGCTCTACGCGTCGCTGCAGCAGCTCGACCCCTCGCTCCGCGAGGCGGCGACGAACCTCGGCGCCTCGCCGTGGCGCGCGTTCCGCACGGTCACGCTGCCGCTCTCGCTGCCCGGCGCGCTCACGGGGTGCATCTTCGTCTTCGTCCCGGCGATGTCGAACTTCGTGATCCCGGAGCTCATCGGCGGCGGCAAGACGGTCATGGTCGGCAACCTCGTGCGCGACCAGTTCTACGAGGCCCGCGACTGGCCGTTCGGCGCGACGCTCGCGCTCGTGCTCACGATGCTGCTCGTCGTCGTGATCGTGATCCAGGCGGCGGTCTCGCGCCGCATCACGGAAGGACCGCGCCGTGGCTGAGGCGACCGCTCCCGCGACCGATCGAGTCGACGAGGCCGAGGCGATGGATGCCGCGCCCGCGCCGGGCACGCCCCGTGCGCGTCGCGGCCGGCGCCGAGGCATCCTCGTGCCCCTGTGGCTCGGGTACGTCTTCCTCTACCTGCCGATCCTCGTGGTCGTCGTGATGAGCTTCAACGAGTCGCGGAACCTCTTCGTGTGGACCGGGTTCTCGCTGCGCTGGTACCCCGAGCTGTTCGCCGACGGCGCGATGATGCAGGGCCTCGCGAACACGCTCATCGTCGCGACCGGCGCCACGCTCATCGCGACCGTGCTCGGGACGCTCCTCGCGTACGGCATCCACCACTACACGCGCGGCGGCCTCATCCGCGCGTTCGCGATCGCGCCGGCGATCCTGCCCGACCTGCTGCTCGGCATCGGGCTGCTGACGTTCTTCTCGCTGCTGAGCTTCACGCTCGGGCTGCACTCGGTGATCCTCGCGCACGGCGTGTTCGCGACCGCCTTCGTGACCGCGATCGTGCTGGCCCGGATGGCGAACCTCGACCCCAGCCTCGAGGAGGCGTCGCGCGACCTCGGCATGGGTCCCGCGAAGACGTTCGTGCGGATCACGCTCCCGCAGCTCGCCCCGGGCATCGTCGCGGGCGCACTGCTGGCCTTCACCCTCTCGCTCGACGAGTTCGTGATCGCGTTCTTCACGACCGCGCCGACGCAGCCGACGCTCCCGATCGTCATCTACTCCATGGTGCGCTTCGGCGTCACGCCCGAGGTGAACGCCCTCGCCACCCTCCTGCTGCTCGTGAGCATCGTCGCGGTGATCTCGGCGCAGCGCCTCACCCGACTGACAGGAACCTCCCGATGACTGCCGAACCCCTGCTCCGCGTCGACGGCGTCCGCGCCGTGTACGGCGACACGGTCGCCCTGCACGACATCTCGCTCGACATCGCCGACAACGAGTTCTTCGCGCTGCTCGGCCCGTCGGGGTGCGGCAAGACCACCCTGCTGCGCTCGATCGCGGGCTTCGAGACGCCTGCCGCGGGGCGCATCACGGTCGACGGGATCGACCTGCTGCCGCTGCCGGCGCACCGGCGGCCGGTGAACATGATGTTCCAGAGCTACGCGCTCTTCCCGCACCTGTCGGTCGAGAAGAACATCGCCTACGGGCTCGAGGCCGAGGGCGTCGGGCGGGCCGAGATCCGCACGCGCGTGGGCGAGGTCATGGAGGTCGTCCGGCTCGGGCACCTCTCCAGGCGCCGGCCGTCGCAGCTCTCGGGCGGACAGCGGCAGCGCGTCGCGCTCGCCCGCGCGATCGTGAAGCGGCCGAAGCTCCTGCTCCTCGACGAGCCGCTGTCGGCGCTCGACCGCCAGGTGCGCGCGTCGATGCAGCTCGAGCTCAAGCGACTGCAGCACGAGGTCGGCCTCACCTTCGTCGTCGTCACGCACGACCAGGAGGAGGCCATGTCGATGGCCGACCGGATCGCGGTGCTCAACGAGGGTCGTCTCGAGCAGCTCGCGACCCCGCAGGAGCTCTACGCCGAGCCCGTCTCCCGTTTCGTCGCGGCGTTCATCGGCACGGCGAACCTGCTCGACGGCGACGCAACCGCCGACGGCGTGGCCGTGCCCGGCATGGGGCTCGTGCCGGCGTCGCACCCCCTCGCCGCAGGCTCGCCCGCGACCGCCGTCGTTCGACCGGAGGACGTCACGGTCGGCACCGACGTGTCCGGAGGGCTGCGCGGCACGGTCGTCGACACGTACTTCCTCGGCGGCGCGTCGACGATCTCGGTCGAGGTCCCGGGACTGCCGGCGCCGCTGCTGGCGAGCGTGCACGGCGCGACGCGCCTGGCGCGCGGCGCCGATGTCGGCGTGACGTTCGGGCGGGCGACGGCGGTGCCGCGCGACCCGTCCCAGCCGCCGTCGTTCGGCACCACCGTCCCGACCACCGCCATCACGGTGACGGATGCCGCGGACGTGCGCGACGCGGAGGGGACGGCCGGCGCGCCCGAGGCATCCGCCTCGAACCGGTCTCAGGACGTCAGCGCGTGACCCGTCGCCAGTCGCGCGTACTCGCGCAGCAGCTCGGCCGCCGCGGCGCGGTCGAGCGTCGGGTGCTTGGCGACGATGCGGTAGCCGTAGGCGTCCTCGAGCGCGACGAGGTTGCGCGCGATCACGAGCGTCGGCTGCGCGAGCGCGAACAGCCCGCGCGCGGCGCCCTGCTCGAGCACGACCTGGTACATGCCGACCTGCCGGTCGTAGAGCGTGGTGAGCAGCGACGCCATGAGCGGGTTGCGGCCCGCCGACCCGCCGAGCTCGCAGAGCAGGCGCACCTCGGTGTCGTCGGAGCCGCTCGGCAGGCCCGAGTCGATGAGGGCGACCAGGCGCGCGACCGGGTCGTCGGGGAGGCCCTCGAGCATCCGGACGCGCCCCTCGTAGAAGCGCTCCATGCCGGCTCGGTTCGCCTCGAACATGAGCTCGTCGATGTCGGGGTAGTAGTACAGCACCGCGCCGGAGGTGAGCCCGGCCTCCTCCGCCACGCGGTTGAGGCGCGCGCCGTCGGGCCCGTGCAGCGCGATCGCGCGCTGCGCCGCGGCCACCAGCTGGCTCCGACGTTCCTCCTGCCGCTTGGGCCTCGCCATGGTGTTCCCTCCCGAGCGGACAGATTGTCTGCACTGCCACGCAATGTTAGCCCGGAATCTCCTCGAAATACAGGGTTTCCAGCGTGCTGAATTCTCTATAACCTGCTGCAAAGAATCGATGAACGGAGTCGCAATGTCCGACGCTCGCCGCACCTTCCTCTTCATGCCCGAGAGCGCCTACGGCCCGACCAACAACTGCATCGGCATCGCCAACGAGCTGCTGAAGCAGGGCCATCGCGTCGTGTTCGCCGCCGAGCGCTCCTGGCAGGGCAAGCTCACCGCGCTCGGCTTCGAGGAGGACCTCGTCGACCTCGCCCCGGTCGAGGAGCCGGCCGAGGGCGCCGAGGAGGCCGAGCAGGACGCCGGCCAGTTCTGGAAGGACTACATCAAGGAGGTCGCGCCGGAGTTCCGGAAGACGACCGCCGAACAGCTCGAGACCGTCACGCTGCCCATCTGGGAGGAGCTCGTCAACGGCGCGAAGCACTGCGAGCCGCAACTGCGGGCGATCATCGATCGCGTGCGTCCCGACGTGATCATCGAGGACAACGTGCTCACCTTCCCCGCGCTCGTGACCGCGGGCGTCCCGTTCGTGCGCATCGTCAGCTGCAACCCGCTCGAGGTCCCCGGCGACGACATCGCGCCGGTGTTCTCCGGTCTCGGCAAGGACGACCGCGAGGGCTGGGCCGAGTTCCGCGCCGAGTACGAGCGCACCCACCGCCCGCTCTGGGAGTCGTTCGACGCCTGGGTGCAGGAGCAGGGCGCCCCGCCGCTGCCCGACCTCGAGTTCATCCACACGGGCGACGCGAACCTCTACGTCTACCCCGAGGAACTCGACTACACCGACGTGCGCCCCCTCGACGAGACCTGGCACCGCCTCGACTCCTCGGTCCGCGAGACCGAGCAGGCGCCCGCCGACCTGCCCGCATCGTTCACCGACGGCAGCCGCCCGCTCGTCTACTTCAGCCTCGGCTCGCTCGGCTCCGCCGACGTCGACCTGATGAAGCGCGTCATCGACGCGCTCGCCGAGCTGCCGATCGACGTGATCGTCTCGAAGGGACCCCTGCACGACGAGTTCGAGCTCGCCGAGAACATGTGGGGCGCGGAGTTCCTCCCGCAGACGAAGCTGCTGCCGCTCGCCGACCTCGTCATCACGCACGGAGGCAACAACACCACGACCGAGGCCATGCACTTCGGCAAGCCGATGATCCTGCTGCCGCTGTTCTGGGACCAGTACGACAACGCCCAGCGCGTCGACGAGCAGGGCTACGGCCGTCGCATCGACACCTACGGCTTCACGCCCGACGAACTCCGCGCGGCCGTCACGGGGATCCTCGCCGACGACGAGCTCCGCGCCCGCGCCGAGGCGGCCGGCGTCGCCATCCGTTCGCGGCACGGCGTCGCGAAGGCCGCCGAGATCATCGCCGGCGTCGGGCTCCCGGTCGGCGCCGGCGTCGGCTCCGCCCCAGCGGGGGCGGAGTGAGCCCGTCGACGACGGATGCCGCGGCCGCGGCGATCGCGGACGCCGAACCGCGGCCGTACTGGACCGACCGTCCCGAGGCACCGACCCCGCGTCCGGCCCTCGCCGGCCGGCACGAGGCCGACCTCGTCGTCATCGGTGCCGGGTTCACCGGGTTGTGGGCGGCGTGGCGGGCGCTCGAACGCGGCGACGCGGCATCCGTCGTCGTGCTCGAGGCCGAGCGCGTCGGCTACGGGGCCAGCGGACGCAACGGCGGATTCGTCGCGTCGTCGCTGACGCACGGACTCGCCCACGGCACCATGGTCTGGCCCGACCAGGTCGGGGCGCTGCACGAGGAGGGCGAGCGCAACCTCGCCGAGCTCGTCGCGACCATCGAGGCGGCGGGCGTCGACTGCGACCTGCGCCGCGTCGGCAAGACGACCCTCGCGGTCGAGGAGTGGCAGGTCGCCGGCCTCCGCGACGCCGCCGAACTGGGCGCGCGCCACGGCGTCGCGCTCGAGCTCCAGTCGCGCGACGAGGTCCGGGCCGACGTCCACTCGCCGACCTACCTCGCGGGGCTCCGCGACCGCGTCGGCACCGTGCTCGTCGACCCCGCACGGCTCGCGTGGGGCATGGCGGCCGAACTCGAGCGCCGTGGGGTGCGCATCCACGACGGGTCGCGCGTGATCGGCCTCGACCGCGAGGGCGCGGGCGTTCGTGCGAGCACGGATCGCGGTGAGGTGGTCGCCCGCGGTGCGATCGTCGCGACCGCGGCCTACCCCGCGCCGCTGCGCCGCCTCGGGTCGTACATCATGCCGCTCTACGACCACGTGCTCATGACCGAGCCGCTCACCACCGCCCAGCGCGAGTCGATCGGCTGGGCCGAGGGCCAGGGGCTCACCGACGCGGGCAACCAGTTCCACTACTACCGGCCCACCGCCGACGGGCGCATCCTGTTCGGCGGCTGGGACGCGGTCTACCACCGCGGCGGCCGCGTCGACGCGGTCTACGAACAGCAGGGCGGCTCGCACGCGCTGCTCGCGCGGCACTTCGCCGAGACCTTCCCGCAGCTCGACGGCGTGCGGTTCACGCACCGCTGGGCCGGGCCGATCGACTCGACGACCCGGTTCACCGCCGCCTACGGCACCGCACGCGGCGGGCGCGTCGCCTACGCGGTCGGTCACACCGGCCTCGGGGTCGGCGCCTCGCGGTTCAGCGCGGACGTCGCCCTCGACCTCCTCGCGGGCCGGCCGACCTCGCGGCTCCGCTACGACATCGTGCGCCGCCGCCCGTTCCCCGTCCCGCCGGAACCGTTCCGGAACCCGATCATCCAGTACACCCGCCGGAGCATCCTCGCCGCCGACGCGCACGAGGGTCGTCGCAACCTGTGGCTGCGCACGCTCGACCGCTTCGGGCTCGGCTTCAACTCCTGAGAGGCAACCATGACCACCACCGGCACGTTCATCGGCGAGTACCGCGCCGGCACCGGCGGCGACGCCGTCATCGTGAACCCCGCGAGCGAGGAGGAGGTCGCGGCGTACCGCGAGTCCGGCCTCGCCGACGTGGGCGAGGCGGCGGCGGCCGCCCGCGCCGCGCAGCCCGACTGGGCGGCGAAGACGCCGGGCGAGCGCTCGCTCGCCCTGCTCCGCCTCGCCGACGCGATCGAGGCCGACGCCGAGCACCTCGCGACGCTCGAGGTCGAGGACTCGGGCAAGCCCTGGACGACCGCGTTCGACGGCGAACTGCCGTTCGCCATCGACAACCTGCGGTTCTTCGCCGGCGCAGCGCGTTCGCTCGACGGCACCGGCGCCGGCTCCCTGTCGAACGGCTACACGTCGATCCTCACCCGCCGGCCGGTCGGCGTCGTCGCCGGCATCACGCCGTGGAACTTCCCGCTCATCATGGCGATCTGGAAGGCGGGGCCGGCGCTCGCCGCGGGCAACGCCGTGATCGTGAAGCCCGCACCCGCGACGCCGCGCACCACGCTGCGCCTCGCCGAGCTCGCGGTCGAGTCGGGCCTCCCGGCGGGCCTCTTCAACGTGGTCACGGGCGACGCCGAGGTCGGGCAGGCGCTCGTCGCGCACCGCGAGGTCGACATGGTGAGCGTCACCGGATCGACGCAGACCGGCAAGGCGGTCATGCGCGGCGCCGTCGAGGGCGTCAAGCGCGTGCACCTCGAGCTCGGCGGCAAGGCGCCCGTCATCGTGTTCGCCGACGCCGACCTCGGCGCGATGGCCCAGGCGGTGGCGCTCGGAGCGACGTACAACACCGGCCAGGACTGCACCGCGGCCACCCGCGTCTACCTCGAGCGCTCGGTGTTCGATGACGGCGTCGCCGCGCTCCGGCAGGCGCTCGGCGGCATCGTCGCGGGCGACCCCATGGACGCCGACACCCACATCGGCCCGCTCATCTCGCGTGGCCACCGCGACCGCGTCGACGGGTTCGTCCGCCGCGCCGTCGCCGAGGGCGCCGAGGCGCTCGTCGGCGGCCACGCGATCGAGCGCACGGGTTCGTACTACGCGCCGACCCTCCTCGTGGGCGCCGCCCAGTCGTCGGAGATCGTGCAGGGCGAGGTCTTCGGGCCCGTGCTCGTCGCCCTTCCGTTCGACGGCGAGGCCGACGGCATCCGCTTCGCGAACGACAGCGCCTACGGCCTCGCCTCGTCGGTCTGGACGTCGGACGTCGCCCGCGCGATGCGCGTCAGCCAGTCGCTCGACGTCGGCGTGACCTGGGTGAACGACCACCTGCCGATCGCGTCGGAGGCCCCGCACGGCGGGGTCAAGGGGTCCGGGTTCGGCAAGGACATGTCGATCGAGCCGCTGCTCGACTACTCGGTCACGCGGCACCTCATGATCCGGCACGCCCCGCCGCCCGAGACGTCCGGGTTCCGGCCGGCCTGAGCGACCCGAGCCGCGCGGCCGCGGGTCGGCGGGCCACGTTCCCGCCGCGAGCCGCCGCCATGCCCGCCACGGGCCCGGACTAGCATGCAGGCATGCGGGAGCGCGGCTCGACCGACGCCCGCCGCCGGGCGCGGCGAGCCGGCGGCGGGCGGACGGACACCGCGCCGACCGACGCCGCGCCGACGGACGACCGCCCGGCGCCCCCGTTGCCGGATCGGCTGTCGTTCACGCGCATGCTCGACGGCTTCTTCTTCGTCTACGCGGGCCTCGCCGCCGTCTGGCTGGCCTGGCTCCTGCTCAACCAGTCCTTCAGCCTCGGATGGTTCGGCATCGGCTTCTTCCTCGTCTTCTGGCTCGTGCTCGCCTACCTGGTGCTGCCGCGGCTGCATCGCATCCTCACGACCATCTACGTGCCCGACTACTTCATCGGACGGACCCGGACGAGCGACGGCCTCCTCGGCGACCCGGTGAACCTCGCCTTCGACGGGCCGGAGCAGGCGCTGCACGACGCCATGCGGGCGGCCGGATGGACCCGCGCCGACGACGTCACGCTCGCGTCGAGCTGGCGCATCATCGCGTCGACCCTCACGCGGCGCAGCTACGACGAGGCGCCCGTGAGCCCGCTCCTCCTGTTCGGCCGGAAGCAGGACTTCGCGTACCAGCAGGAGGTCGCGGGGAACCCGGCGAAGCGCCACCACGTGCGGTTCTGGCGGACGCCCGACGGATGGCTCCTCCCGGGCGGCCGCCGGGTCGACTGGCTCGCGGCGGGCACGTTCGACCGCGCGGTCGGGTTCTCGCTGTTCACGCTGCAGGTCACGCACAAGATCGACGCCGACATCGACGTGGAGCGCGACCACATCGTCGCGACGGTCCGCGAGGCGGTGCCCGACGCCCGGCTCGAGGTGCTCCGCGACTTCTCCACCGGATACCACTCGCGCAACGGCGGCGGCGACACCATCCGGACCGACGGCGACCTGCCCGTCGTCATCGTGGGGCGGGCCGATCCCGCGCCGCGCGACGACCGGACGGCGGAGTCGCCGGGCGCCGCCGGGTCGGCCGCTGCGACGCCGGCCGCCGCGACGCCGGCTGCGGCGCGAACGGTCGAGAAGCGAATCGCATTCGAGCCGCCGCTCCGACTCGCCGAAGCGCAGCCCGTTCCAGCCCGGATGCCGCGACCGGGCGCGACGGCGTTCGGTGCCGGCGTCGTCGTGCTCCGGGTGCTGGCCGGCATCGTCTGGCTCGTCGCACTCGCGCTCCAGTGGGACGAGGTGCTGCAGCAGGACCTCGGGGTCGACGCGGACTCGGCGCCGCAGACCGAGCAGGCGTCCCAGCTCGCGCTCGCGGTCCTGCTCGTGGTGATGGGCGGCCTCCTCGTCGTCCAGCTGGTGCTCGCCGTCCGGATCTGGTTCGGCGGCAACCTCTCGCGGATCATCGTGATGCTGCTCTCGACGGTCAACATCACCGTGGCCGCGACCGAGTCCTTCACGGGCAGCGTCGAGGTCACCGTGCGCACGACGCTCGTCACCGTCGCGCTCGACATCATCGTGCTGCTCGCGCTCTCCAGCCGTCCCGCGCGCGCGTTCGCGCGACAGCCGAGACCGGGGCGACGCAGCCGGTGACGACGGCCCCGAGCAGGCGTAGCCTGCGAGCATGGGCGTGCGGCTCGCCGTTCGGCTTCGGCGCACCGCCCTCGCCGCGGTGCTCGCCATGGGGACCCTCGCGCTCACGGGCTGCATCGAGTTCTACGAGGCGGAGCTCGATCCGGGCCTGATCCGCCGGCTCGAGGAGCACTTCGGCGGCGATCACGATCGCGCCGCCGCCGCGATCGTGGAGGAGGACGGCCTGCACACGGGGTACGTGGCCGCCGACGAGGAGACCGTGTTCGAGGTCGGCTCGATCGCGAAGCTGCTCACCGGGCTGCTGCTGCCGATCGCGGTCGACCGCGGCGAGGTGGCGCTCGACGACCCGGTCGGCCGGTACCTGCCGCTCGGCGACGCGCCCGTGGCCGAACGCACGCTCGAGGAACTCGCGACGCACCGGTCCGGGCTCCCGACGATCACGAGCGACGAGGACCTCCTGATCGCGATCAGCGAGACGGTCGCGA
Organism: Agromyces binzhouensis; assembly: GCF_042672355.1. NCBI lineage: Bacteria > Bacillati > Actinomycetota > Actinomycetes > Micrococcales > Microbacteriaceae > Agromyces > Agromyces binzhouensis. The sequence continues at coordinate 596,176 of NZ_JBHXVJ010000001.1, forward strand.
CGGGCAGGTCGCTCCCACCCCTCACCGTCGACGAGCTCCTCGCGCTCGCCGCCCGCGAGTCGGCGGAACCCACCGGGCGCGCGGTCTACAGCTCCCTCGGCGCGGCGCTGCTGGGGCACGCGCTCGCCGCCGCCGCGGGCACCGACTACCCGACGCTCGTGCGCGAGCGACTGCTCGCGCCCCTCGGCATGGACGGGGCCGACGTCCCCGCCGACGAGCGCGGCATCTCACCCGCGCACGCGGGCGGGTACACCGCGCGGGGGCACCCGGCGCAGCCGTGGACGGGTGCCGGCTGGGGCCCCACGTTCGGCCTGCACGCCACGCTGCCGGACCTCATCGCCCTCGCCCGCGCGGTCCTGGACGGACCCTTCGCCGACAGCCCGGCGCTCGAGCCCGCATCCGACGGTCCGAACTCGCAGCAGCACATGGGCTACCTCTGGTTCCTCGCCCGCGACGGCGACCGCACGCTGACGGGGACCCGCGCGATCACGAGCGGCTTCGCCGCCGCACTCTTCGTCGATCGCGCGGCCGGGCGGGCCGTCATCGTGCTGTCGAACGAGGCCGAGCACGTCGACCGCTTCGCGGTGTCGCTGCTCGACGGCGTCTCGGGTGCGGGAGGCTGGCGCGCGGGCGACCCCTGATTGGCGGCTGCGCCCACCGTGCGCACCCTCTCGGTCAGGCGACGGATGCCGCGTGCTCGGCGCACCGCGCCGGCGTGCACGCCTCGCAGCGCACGAGCTGCGCGCGGCACGAGGCATCCGTGCAGTTCACGGCGCGGTTCGTCGCCGCGCCGCAGCCCTCGCAGGCGCCCACGACCGCGGCGTGGTCGCTGAAGTCCACCGAGCCGCGCCCGTCGAACACGTAGAGCGATCCCTCCCAGAGGCCGTCGTCGCCGAAGCGCTCGCCGTACCGGACGATGCCGCCCTCGAGCTGGTAGACCTCGCCGAACCCGCGATTCGCCATGAGGCTCGAGAGCACCTCGCAGCGGATCCCGCCGGTGCAGTAGGTCACGACCGGTCGCCCCTTCAGGTGGTCGTAGGCGCCCGAGTCGAGCAGCCCGACGAAGTCGCGCGTGGTCTCCGTCGGCGGCACGATCGCATCGCGGAACCGGCCGATCGCGGCCTCGACCGCGTTGCGCCCGTCGAAGAAGACGACCTCGTCCCCGCGCTCCGCGACGAGCTCGTGCAGGGCGTCGGGGGAGAGTCGCGCGCCGCCGCCGACCACGCCCGAATCGTCCACGCGGAGTTCTCCCGGCGCGCCGAACGAGACGATCTCGTCGCGTACCTTGACGCTGAGCTTCGGGAAGTCGACGCTCCGCCCGCCGTCGTCGAGCCGGGTGCCCTCGCTCCACTTCACGTCGAGCCCGCGGAACCCGGTGTACTCCTTCGTCTTCCGCACGTAGCGCTTGAGCGCGCCCATCTCGCCGCCGAGCGTGCCGTTCAGGCCGTCCTTCGACACCAGCACGCGCCCGCGGAGCCCGAGGGACTCGGCGAGGTCGCGCTGCCAGAGCCGGATCGCGTCGGGGTCGGCGAGCGGCGTGAAGGCGTAGAACAGGATGATCTTGGCGAGCGGCACCCCGAGATCCTAGGCGCGATGGCTGGGCGGATGCCACGACGCGGCGTGTGCTCGGGAGGCGGCATCCGCTCGGACGTACCCTGACCTCGACCGCCGACCGGGCCGTCGGCCCGGGGCTGCCGAGGAGGACGACGATGCTCGACGTGGACCCCTACGACGCGTTGCAGAAGCTCCGACCCGTGGACGCGTTCACCGTGACGAGCACCGACTTCGTCGACGGCGGCCCGCTCGCCCGGCCGCAGTGGAGCCACGCCGCGGGCGGGGTCGACCGCTCGCCGCAGCTGTCGTGGAGCGGGTTCCCCGAGCGCACCCGGGGATTCGCGGTGACCTGCCTCGACGTCGACGCCCCGAGCGGTTCCGGCTGGTGGCACTGGGCGGTGCTGAACCTGCCGCTCGAGACCACGAGCCTCGAGGCGGGCGTCGGAGCACCCGGCGGACCGCCGCTGCCCGACGGCGCGATGGTGCTCGCCAACGAGGACGGCGTGCACGGCTTCGGCGGCGCGGCGCCGCCGCGCGGCACGGGCGAGCACCGCTACGTGTTCGTCGTGCACGCGCTCGACGTGCCGAGCCTCGAGCTCGATCCCGCGTCGACGCCCGCGGTCCTCGGCATCCGCTGCTTCTCGCACGCGCTCGCGCGCGGCATCCTCACCGGCACCGTCAACCGCGACTGAGGCGGCCCCGCCGGCCCACCCGATCAGTCGACCCGTCGCCCGAACAGGAAGTACGAGATCGGGCCGATGAAGTTCACGGCGATCACGATCGCCCACACCCACTTGCGCCCGTTCACGTCATCCGCGTCGCGCCTCGCCAGGTCGGTCCACGCGGCCGACGCCAGCGCGAGCTGGATCACGCCCGTGACGATCCCCCTGACCTGCTGCCCTCGAGTGAGGTCGCTCCACTGCTTCGCCTTCGCCATGGCTCCTCCGTTCCTCGGGTGCCGGCCCCTGCGTGCCGGTCGTCCTAGTGCTCGTTCCCCGACAGCGCGAGCACGCCGCCCAGGCCGATCATCATGACGCCGCCGGTGGCGGCCAGGTGCGACGCCCGGCGCGGCGACCGGGCGAACCAGTCGCGGGCCCAGCCCGCCGCGAGGGCCCAGACCGAGTCGCACGCGAGCGCGAGCACCACGAACGCGGTGCCGAGCATCGCCATCTGCATGGGGATGGCGCCGGCGTGGAAGTCGACGAACTGCGGCAGCACGGCGACGAAGAACGCGATCGTCTTCGGGTTCGTGACGCCCACCACGACGCCCTCGCCGAGGAGGCGCCACGGGGAGCGCGCCGCGACCTGGCGGGTCACGGCGTCCGCGGCATCCGCACGGTGCCGGATCGCCTGCACGCCGAGGTAGACGAGGTACAGCGCACCGCCCAGCTTGATGGCCGTGAACAGCGCGACCGACTGGGCGACCACCGTGCCGACACCGAGCGCGACGGCTGCGACGAGCGGCAGCATGCCGACGGCGTTGCCGACGACGCTCAGCAGCCCGCCCATGCGCCCGAGCGCGAGCGACCGGCCGATGACGAACAGCACGCTCGGCCCCGGGATGACGATGAGCACGACCGAGGCCAGCACGAACGCCCAGAGGTTGGATGCGGGGACCACGTCGGGATCCTACGCCTGCCCGGTTCGGGCTACTCCTCGTCGGGCTGCGGCGCGATCGGCTGGCCCAGCCGGACGCGCGTGCCGAACGGGTCGGACACGAGCGAGACGCGCTCGCCCCACTCGCTGTCCTCGGGTTCCTCGACGACGAGGAACCCGGCCTCCGCGAGCGAGGTCGTGACCGCGTCGACGTCGTCGACGTAGAACCAGAGCAGGATGCCGGCGCCCTCGCCGGCCGTCGCACCGTCGGCGCGGCCCAGGCCGAGCTGCGACGACCCCGTCTGCAGGGTCGCGAACAGCGGCTCGCCCTCGGGCGGATACCGATAGGTCACGGTGGCCCCGAGCCCGTCGCGGTAGAACCGCATCGCGGCCTCCATGTCGGGCACCTCGACGATCGGGTACGCGGATTCGATCATGGTCCCTCCCGCGCCCGACGCTACGCCGCGTGCGGGGATGCCGCTACCGTTGCACCGTGAGCGAGCACATCTCCGCGAGCGTCGCCGACGGCGTCGGCCACCTCACGCTCGAACGGCCGCAGGCCCTGAACGCCCTGAGCTACGAGATGATCCGTGCGCTCGCCGCCGTCTTCGACGCGTGGCGCCACGACCCCGAGGTCTCGATGGTCGTGCTCGACGGTGCCGGCGAACGCGGGTTCTGCGCGGGCGGCGACGTCCGCGAGCTCTACATGTACGCCACGGGCGGCCACGTCGCCGAGGCCCTGCGCTTCTTCCGCGACGAGTACCGGCTGAACGCGGCGATCGCGCGGTACCCGAAGCCCGTCGTCGCGATCATGGACGGCATCACGATGGGCGGGGGCATCGGACTCGCGGGGCACGCCTCGATCCGGATCGTCACCGAGCGCTCGCGCGTCGCGATGCCCGAGACCCGGATCGGCTTCACGCCCGACGTGGGCGGCACGTGGCTGCTGGGTCGCGCCCCCGGCGAGCTCGGCACGCACCTCGCGCTGAACTCGCGCACCATGGACGCGGCCGACGCCATGCACGCCGGCTTCGCCGACGCGTTCGTGCCGAGCGCGAGCATCCCGCACCTGCTGCAGGCGCTCGAGGAGCGCGCCGACCCGGGCACGCCCTCCGAGATCGTCATGCTCTTCGACGAGACGCCGGGGCCGTCCGCGCTCGCCGCGGCGCGCCCGTGGGTCGACGCCTGCTTCTCGGCGCCGACCGTGCACGGCATCATCGACCGACTGCGGGCGTTCGCCGAGGGGCGAGCGGATGCCGCGGAGGCGACGCCGGGGTCGGCGACGGGCTCGCCGGACGAGACCGGGGAGCCGCGGCATCCGTCGGCCCAGCCTGCGCAGGCCTATGCCGCCGCCGCCGCCGACGAACTCGAGACGCTCTCGCCCACGGCGCTCGCGATCACGCTCGAGGCGGTGCGTCGGGCCCGCACGCTGCCGAGCCTCGAGGACGCCCTCGAGCAGGAGTTCCGCGCCGTGTCGTGGTTCATCGGCCAGCACGACCTGCACGAGGGCATCCGCGCACAGGTCATCGACAAGGACCGCTCGCCGAAGTGGGATCCCCCCACCCTCGACGACGTGCCGGCGAGCCTGCCCGCGCGCGTGCTCGAGGAGCAGTTGCACGACCCCGTCTGGACCCGCGACGCCGACTGACCGGGGGTTGTGCTCGGCGGGCACCCGGCGAATAATAAACCACATGGTTTACTCCTCGGGCGGAAGCGGGCCCAGCGCCCCGATCGACTCCACCGTCGACCGCGATGCCGACGCTGACCGACTCGACGCGGTCTTCGCGGCACTCTCGCATCGGTCGCGCCGCGACCTCGTCGTCTACCTCGCCGCCAGGGCCGACGCACCGCGCATGTCCCAGGTCGCCGCCGACCGAGGCGTCTCCCCGCAACTGCTCAACAAGCACACCGCGGCGCTCGAGAAGGCCGGACTCGTCCGACGGGTCGGCGACGGCCGCGAGCGTCGGCTCGTGCTGGACACGGTCGCGCTCGCAGAGGCCCAGCAGTGGATCGATCGTGCGCGCGAGTACTGGACCGCCCGACTCGACTCACTCGACTCGTACATCGCGGACCTGGAGGGCGATTCCGATGCCTGACGCCGTCTTCGACATCGAGCGCACCTTCGCGATCGACCGGCCGACCATGTGGTCGCTCTGGACCGACGCCGCGCACGCGGCCCGCTGGATGCGACCGTCCGTCACCGACTACGGCGAGACCGTCGCCACGATCGATCCGAGGCCCGGCGGCTCCTACCGATTCGAGATGCACGCACCCGACGCGACCTACGCCACCTCGGGCACCTTCGTCGACGTCGACCCGATGGATCGCCTCAGCTTCACCTGGCGTTGGGACGGATCCGACGAGGAGACGCTCGTCGAGGTCCGCTTCGCCGACGACGCCGACGGCACCCGCGTCCGGATCACGCACACGCGGTTCTCCACGGGCGAGTCCGCCGAACGCCACGGCGAGGGCTGGCGCGGATGCCTCGACTCGATCGCCGCCGTCTTCGAGCCGTCGCCGGGCTGACGCCCACCCCGTACCGGCGACGACGCCGGCACCGCGGGCCTCCGGCCGGAGGCCCGTCAGCGATTCCGAGAGGACCGACACCATGGCACGCTTCGTCTTCATCTACCACGCCCCGATGACCCCGGCCGGAGCCACCCCGCCCACCGACGAGCAGACCGCTGCCGTGATGGGGGAGTGGATGGACTGGGCGGCGAAGGTCGGCGACGACATGGTCGACTTCGGCACGCCACTGGCCGAGGGCGTCCGCGTCAGCTCGGACGGCTCGACCGCGCCCAGCACGCGCGAGGTCAGCGGCTACACCGTCATCGAGGCCGCCGACATGGACGCGGCCCTCGCGCTCGCCACGGAGCATCCGCACCTGAAGATGCCCGGCGGCTGCGAGATCGAGGTGCACGCCGCGCAGCCGGTCCCGGGCATGTAGGTCGCAGCGACGAGCCGCGCTCAGCGCGCCTTGGCGACCGCCGCCTCGAGGGCGACCCACGAGAGCATCGCGCACTTGATCCGCATGACGTACTTCGAGACGCCGTGGAACGCGATCGCGTCGCCCAGCACCTCCTCGTCGGGAACGCCCTCGCCCTTCGAGCGCAGCATCGTGCGGAACTCCTCGGCGAGGCCCAGCGCCTCGTCGACGGGTCGCCCGGCCACGAGGTCGGTGAGCACCGACGCCGACGCCATCGAGATGCTGCATCCGTCGCCCTGCCAGGCGACCGCGTCGATGCGCTCGTGCGCGTCGTCGAGCCTGACGCGGAGCGTGATCTCGTCGCCGCATGTCGGGTTGAACTCGTGGTGCTCGGCGTCGGCGCCCTCGAGCGGACCGTCGCCGTGCCGCGCCTTCGCGTGGTCCAGGATGATCTCCTGGTAGAGGCCTTCGAGGTTCGCCATCACGCGGCTCCCGTTCCGAGTCCGAAGAAGCCGCGGACCTCGCCGAGCGCCGCGACGAACCGGTCGGCCTCCTCCGCGGTCGTGTAGACGTGCGCGCTGGCGCGCGTCGTCGCGGTGATGCCGAGCGCGCGGTGCAGCGGCTGCGCGCAGTGGTGGCCGACGCGGACGACGAGCCCGGCGTCGTCGAGGAACTGGCCGACGTCGTGCGCGTGCACGCCGTCGACGACGACGCTCACGAGCCCCGCGCGCGCCTGCCCCGGCTGCGGGCCGACGATGCGCACGCCGGGGATCGCCGCGACGCCCTCGATCACGCGCGCCGCGAAGGCGTCCTCGTGCGCGGCGACGGCGTCCATGCCGAGTCCCTCGAGGTACCCGACGGCGGCTGCCAGGCCGATCGCCTGCGACACCGCCTGCGTGCCCGCCTCGAAGCGCTGCGGCGCCGGCAGGAACTCGGCGGTCTCGAACGTGACGCGCGTGATCGTCGAGCCGCCCGTGCGGGCCGGGGGCAGCGCGTCGAGCAGCTCGGCGCGGCCGTAGAGCACGCCGATGCCGTTGGGCCCGAGCATCTTGTGGCCCGAGAACGCCGCGAAGTCGACGCCGTAGCCCGCGAAGTCGACGGGCCGATGCGGCACCGACTGGCAGGCGTCGAGCACGACGAGCGCCTGCGGCGCACGGGCGCGCACGGCCGCGACGACGTCGGCCACCGGGACGATGAGCCCGGTCACGTTCGAGATCTCGGCGAAGGCGACGACGCGGGTGCGCGCGGTCAGCACGGCCGCGAGGTCGTCGGTCGACCAGCAGCCGTGCTCGTCGACCTTCACGGGCACGAGCCGAGCGCCGGTGCGCTGCGCGACGCGCTGCCACGGCAGCAGGTTCGCGTGGTGCTCGGCCTCGGTGAGCACGATCTCGTCGCCGGCCTGCAGCGCGAAGCGCGCGGCATCCGCCCCGCCGATGCCGGCGCTCGCGTCCGCGATGCCGAGCGCGACCATGTTCAGCGCGTCGGTCGCGTTCTGCGCCCACACGATCTCGCGGTCGTCGCGGGCGCCCACGAACCGGGCGACGTCGGCGCGGGCCTCCTCGAAGCGGGTCGTCGACCGGCCGGTCGCGGCGCTCGCGCCGCGGTGCACCGCCGCGAGGTCGTGCTCGAGGTAGTCGCGTTCGGCGTCGAGGACGGCCGTCGGGCGCTGCGCGGTGGCGGCCGAGTCGAGGTACGCGGTGGGTCGGGCGTCGCCGGATGCCGCGAACGCCGGGAAGTCGCGGCGGATGTCGCGAATCGTCCGTGCGCCCACGCGCTCCGTGTCGGTGGGGATCATCCCCTCCATCGTCCCATGCCCCGGCCGGGAGCTCGCCGTCAAGCTCCGGCGCGATCGCGGCCCGGTTCGATAGCGTGAGCCACGTGAAGATCCACCACCTGCGTACCCACCGGAGCGACGAGAACCTCGCACGCGAGGGCCAGCTCGCCTGGCAGCTCGCCGGCGTGGCCGTCGACCCCGTGGAGGTCGACGACGAGGTCGTCGAGATGGTCGTGAACCGCGTGATCGACAACGCGGCCGTGGCGGCGGCATCCCTCGCGCGCCGACCCGTCGTGGCCGCCCGCAGCCAGGCGCTCGCGCACCCCGTGTCCATCGGCGGCGACGGCGCGACCGCCGTCGGTGCGGATGCCGCGCGGCGGACCTCGCCCGAGTGGGCCGCGTGGGCGAACGGGGTGGCCGTGCGCGAGCTCGACTTCCACGACACGTTCCTCGCCGCGGACTACTCGCACCCCGGCGACAACATCCCGCCGATCGTCGCCGTCGCGCAGCACCTCGCCGCGTCGCGCGGGCTCACGGGGCGCGACCTCGTGCGCGGCATCGCGACCGGCTACGAGATCCAGGTCGACCTGGTGAAGGCGATCACGCTGCACGCGCACAAGATCGACCACGTGGCGCACCTCGGCCCGTCGGCCGCGGCCGGCATCGGCACGCTGCTGGGCCTCGACCAGGAGACGATCTTCCAGGCGATCGGCCAGGCGCTGCACACCACGACCGCGACGCGGCAGTCGCGGAAGGGCGAGATCTCCACCTGGAAGGCGTACGCGCCCGCGTTCGCCGGCAAGATGGCCGTCGAGTCGGTCGATCGCGCGATGCGCGGGCAGACGAGCCCCGTGCCGATCTACGAGGGCGAGGACGGCGTGATCGCCTGGCTCCTCGGCGGACCCGAGGCGACCTACGAGGTGCCGCTGCCGGAGACCGGTGAGGCGAAGCGCGCCATCCTCGACTCGTACACGAAGGAGCACTCGGCCGAGTACCAGGCGCAGGCGCTCATCGACCTGGCCCGGAAGCTCCACGAGGAGTACCCGCTGATCCTCGACGACCCCGACCGCATCGAGTCGATCACGATCCACACCTCGCACCACACGCACAACGTGATCGGCACCGGCGCGAACGACCCGCAGAAGTACGATCCGGATGCCTCGCGCGAGACGCTCGACCACTCGATCCCCTACATCTTCACGGTCGCCCTGCAGGACGGCGCCTGGCACCACGCGGACTCGTACTCGCCCGAGCGGGCGCACCGCCCCGACACGGTCGCCCTCTGGCGCAAGGTCTCGACCGTCGAGGACCCGGAGTGGACGCGCCGCTACCACTCGCTCGACATCGGCGAGAAGGCGTTCGGCGGCCGAGTGGTCATCCGCCTCGCCGACGGCAACGAGATCGTCGACGAGATCGCCGTGGCCGACGCCCACCCGCTCGGGGCGCGGCCGTTCGGACGCGAGCAGTACGTCGAGAAGTTCCGCACGCTCGCGGAGTGGGTGCTCGAGCCCGCGGAGATCGATCGCTTCCTCGAGGTGGCCCAGCGGCTCCCCGAGCTCGGCCCCGACGAGCTCGGCCGACTCACCATCACCGCGGCCCCCGGTGCCCTCAGCCACGTGGAGATCCCCGCCGGCCTCTTCTGACGCGGGTCGTCGTCGGTATCTGCTGGTCGCGTGCGCCGGCGACCAGCAGATCGTGACGACGACCGGGCCGCCGCCGGCGCCCAGCGCATCACCCCGGGAACCAGGGTGACCATCGCGGCCTTCCCGTCCATCCGCGGCGGCGGAGGTTCGCAGCGATGCGGTCGATGAGCTCGCGCGGACGGGCGAGGTCGGCCTGCGTGACCTCCATCAAGTGGAGCCCGAGTGCCTCGAGCTTCGATTCGCGCGTCCGGTCGCGGCGCCACTGGAGGCGATCGGTGCGGTGGTGGTCGCCCTGGTACTCGAGGACCTCCCCGTACCCGTCGAACGCGAGATCGACGCGTGCCACGAAGAGCCCGGCGGCATCCGTCACGATCGCCTGCGGCCGCGGCGCGGGGAGGCCGCCCAGGCGCACGATCGCGCGCAGCTCGGACTCCTTCGGCGATTCGCTCCCGACGTCGCGAAGCTCCGCAGCCGCGCGGAGCTTCGAACGCAGTCGATGATCCGGGTACGCGGCGATGGCGTCGGCCAGCTCGGCGTGCGGTGTTCCGATGACGTCGGCGATCGCCACGAGCTCGGGCACCGAGAGTTCTCGGGCGAGATCGCAGAAGGTCCTCGTGGCGGAGGTCATCCGGACGGCGGCGTCGGTCACCTCGTCGTCCCGGATGCGCAGCGACCGGCCGACGAGGCCGTGGCGTCGAGGCGCTCGCGCCGGAGCCGGGACGCCGACCTCGATGGCGTGGAGCAGTCGCGGCGGAAGGGGGAGCCCGTGGAGTCGCGCGGCCGAGCGGCCGCACAGGAACGCGTCGCTCCGCAGCGCTCGCAGCACGGAGCGGTGGCGCACGAGTTCGTCCGCCTCCGCCTCGACACGCACTCCGGAGGTCGGCGCGGCGAGGTCCGACGCGCGCAGCCGCGACGGCCGCACCCCTGCAGCGATCGCCTGCCGAACGGAGAACGCGCCGTCCGACAGCAGCGCTTCAGGAAGGGAACTCCTCGCGGTCACGCCGTTGAGCATGGAGCCGCGCGGATGCGACGGTTGCCGCCGCCGATGCCCCTGTGGATCCGTCCCGCACCCCGCGCGATGTCGAGGACGCGTCGGTCGTCGTCGATTTCCGCGGGTCCGGTCGCGGAAACACCCGCAGATCGTGACGACATGCGTTCGGACGCGCGCGGCCCGACGGGTCGTAGGCTGGGGGAGCGGTCGCGACGAGGCGACCCGCCCGTCCGAGGAGCCCCACGAGGAGCACGATGAGCGAGCAGACCCCGCAGTCCGAGATGCCGAAGATCTACAAGGGCCTCGCCGGAGTCCCCGTCGACGTCACCGCGATCTCGAAGGTGAACTCCGACACCAACTCGCTGCTCTACCGCGGCTACCCGGTGCAGGAGCTCGCGGCATCCGTCACGTTCGAGGAGGTCGCGTACCTGCTGTGGTACGGCGAACTGCCGAACGACGAGGAGCTCGCCGCGTTCGAGGACCTCGAGCGCAGCCACCGGGGCCTCGACCACGAGATCAAGCGCATCGTCGACGAGCTGCCGCTGACGGCGCACCCGATGGACGTCGTCCGCACGGCCGTCAGCGTGATCGGGGCGAGCGACCCGAAGACGCCCGACGACTCGCACGAGGCGAACCTCGAGAAGTCGATCCGGCTGTTCGCGAAGCTGCCGTCGATCGTCACCTACGACCAGCGCCGGCGCCGCGAGCTCGAGTTCGTCGAGCCCAACAACGACCTCGGCTACTCCGCGAACTTCCTCTGGCAGGCCTTCGGCGAGACGCCCGAGCTCGAGGTCGTGAACGCCTTCGACACGTCGATGATCCTGTACGCCGAGCACTCGTTCAACGCGTCGACGTTCACCGCGCGCGTCATCGCGTCGACGCTGTCCGACCTGTACTCGGCCGTCACGGGCGCGATCGGCGCGCTCAAGGGCCCGCTGCACGGCGGCGCGAACGAAGCCGTCATGCACGCGTTCGACGAGATCGGGCCCGGCGAGGGCGGCGCGCAGCGCGCGGTCGAGTGGCTGGATGCCGCGCTCGCCGAGAAGCGCAAGATCATGGGCTTCGGCCACCGCGTGTACAAGCACGGCGACTCGCGCGTCCCCACGATGCGCGACGCGTTGGAGCGGATGGTCGAGCACTACGACCGTCCCGACCTGCTCGAGCTCTACACGGCGCTCGAGGACGCGATGGACGAGCGCAAGGGCATCAAGCCGAACCTCGACTACCCGGCCGGGCCGACGTACCACCTCATGGGCTGGGACACCGAGACCTTCACGCCGCTGTTCGTCGCGAGCCGGGTGACCGGGTGGACCGCGCACGTCATGGAGCAGCTCGCGTCGAACGCCCTCATCCGGCCGCTCTCGGTCTACGAGGGACCGAACGAGCGGCACGTGCCGCCGAAGGGCAACGCGGCAGGCGAGTAGCCCAGGCGTTCACGCCTGCGCACAACGCCGCGCCGCGGCATCCGTCGTCGCACTGTGCAGGGCCACCAAGGTGGAGATGTCCACGACGGATCGGTCATATCCTCGTGGACTATGCACATGCTGTTCCGGACCCTGCTCCACATGCTGTTCCTGTCGCGCCGCAAGCCGACGCTCGGGCACTACGACATCGCGCGCACCCGGTTCGTCACGCTGCCGACCGACCTCGACGTGAACCGCCACATGAACAACGGCGTGTACTTCTCGATCATGGATGTCGCGCGGTTCGACATGCTCGTCCGCAACGGCGTCTTCGGCCTCATGCGCGAGAAGGGCTGGTACCCGGTCGTCGCGAGCGAGACCATCACGTTCCGCAAGTCGCTGCAGCTGTGGCAGCGGTTCACGATCGAGTCGCGCCTGATCGGCTACGACGAGCGCGCGGTCTACGTGGAGCACCGGCTCGTCCGCCCCGACGCGTCGGGCGAGCCCGAGATCTACGCGCGCGCGTTCATCCGCGCCAGGTTCCTCCGCAAGGCGGGCGGCACCGTCCCCGTGTCCGAGCTCATGGAGGTCTTCGGCACCCCGCCCGCCGACGACGAGCTGCCCGAGTGGATCGAGCGCTGGGGGGCGGATGTCGCGCTGCCGCCGACGCGAGCCGGTGCGCCGTCGGTCTGGAGCTGACGCGTCAGCTGCGCGCCTTCCACGGCACGACGACCTCCTTGATGATGAGGATGACGCCGGCGGCGACCGGGATCGCGACGAGCGCGCCCGGCAGGCCGGCGAGCGTGCCGCCCGCGAGCGCGGCGATGAGGACGACCGATCCGGGCACCTGCACGGCGCGGTTCATGACGCGCGGCGTGAGGATGTAGGCCTCGACCTGCATGTAGATGAGCATGCCGATGAGCACGATGATCGCGGCCGTCGGCGAGGTGAAGAGGGCGATCACGGTCATGAAGGCCGTGGTCAGCACGGTTCCGATCATCGGGATCAGCGTGATGAAGAACGCGGCCACGGAGATGACGAGGGCGAATGGGACGCCCGCGATCGTGAGCAGGATCAGGCTGTAGACCGCGTTGAAGAACGCGAGCACGACCATGCCGCTGAGGTACCGGCCGACGTTCTGCATGATCTGCTCGGAGATCCCGACGATGCGTGCCCGGTGCGAGGCCGAGATCAGGGTGTAGATCGCCGCCTTCGACGAGTCGAGCGTCGCGGTGAAGTAGATCGTCAGGATGAAGATGAAGAACGCGGTCGAGATGCCGCCGATGATCGCGAAGCCGATGTCGAGCGCTCCGCCGCCCACCGTGGCCCAGGTCGCCGGATCGGTCGCGATGTCGACGACCGTCGAGTACAGGTTCGCGAGCAGTCCGTTCGAGTCGGACGAGAGCTGCTGGAACCAGTCCTGCTGCTGCAGGTTGGCGTAGAGGTCGGGTATCGACCGGATGAACTCCGCGGCCTGCGTGACGACGAGCGGCAGCACGAGCCCGAGCATCCCGCCGATGACGAGCACGAACAGGATGATGACGGTGAGGATGGCCCAGCCGCGCTTCATGCCGCGGCGCTGGAACCAGCGCACGAGCGGGTCGAGCCCGAGCGTGACGAAGATCGCGGCGAACACCGAGAAGACCACGCTGGAGAGGTTCAGCAGCGCGGCGGCGAGCGCCAGGGTGACGAGCACGCCCGCCGTGGCGAGGAGTCCCCATACGAAGGGCCGGTCGCTCAGCATTCCGCCTGGCGCGGGCGGCGCCTCCCGGGTCCGGGCCGTCTCGAGGTCGCGCGCACGCCGTCCGATGGGCTTCACGCGCGTCAGTCTAGGGGCGCGTGCCGCCGCCGTGGGGTGCGCCGGGCCGCCGGCGCGTCAGCGCCTCGGCGTCAGTGACCGCGCGCGGCGTCGGGCGCCTGGGCGCCGGCCGGCACGTGCAGGGCCCGGTACGTGTCGACCAGGCCGGGGTCGTACGCGCTCCACTCGGGCATCTCCGAACCGGACCGCGCGGCGGCGAGCCGATCGAGGAAGTAGTCCCAGCCCGGGCCGATGGAGGTCGCGTCGGCCGGGGTCCGCAGCCGCTGGCCGAGCGTCAGCGTCGTCATCCCGCCGGCTTCCCGGAGATGGCAGAAGACGCGCACGGCGTCCTCGCCCTCGCCGATGTCGGCATGGAAGCCGTGGGGGGCGTCGCACTCGAGGATCGAGGTGTTCTGCCACTCCGCGTCCTCGCTCGACATCCGGAACCGGACGGCGCCCGTCGACGGGTTGCCGGTGTAGGTGCCGATCCACGCCAGCATCGCCGTCGGATTCGTCAGCGAGTACCAGACGTCCTCGATCGGCGCATGGAACAGCCGATCGAACTGGAGGTAGAGGCCGTCGGCCTTGTGAACGTAGTGGCCGGTCGCTCGAGTGATGGTCATCGTCGCCCCCATGCGTGTCGTCCTGCCCTCAGGCTAATCCGGCCGCCCCGGGAGGGCTAGAGTGGCGCGCATGAGCACTCGGGGAACCTCGCAGCAGACGCACGACGAGCAGTCGCTCCACATCGCCGGACGGCACAGCGGAATGTGGGGGTGGTTCAGCGGCATCATCGTGCTCGCGCTGATCGCCGTGCCGCTCAGCGCCGCGTTCGCGTTCGCGACGAACCCCGGCACGCAGCAGCTCTTCGGCGGCCGACTCTCGGAGGCCACGCAGGGCGGCTACCAGGCGTTCTGGTGGGTCGTCACGCTGCTGCTCGTCGCACTGCCGATCCTCGTCGGGTACGGCGTCGCGAAGATGTCGGGCCGCGCGCTGATCATCGTCGGCGCCGTCGTCGCGCTGTTCGTGATCGCGATCATGATCCTCGGGCAGCTCTTCGTCTTCTGATCAGGGGAGCTCCTCCTCGAGCACGGCCATCGCGGCGTTGTGACCGCCGATGCCGCTGACTGCGCCGCCGCGCACCGCGCCGGAGCCGCACATGAGCACGCGCGCGTGCCCGGTCGCGACGCCCCAGCGCTCGGCGGGCGTCGTGGCCTCGGCGCCGGGCTCGATCCACGGCCACGAGAGCGGGCCGTGGAAGATGTTGCCGCCCGGCATGTTCAGCGCGTGCTCGAGGTCGCGGGTCGTCTTCACCTCGATGCACGGCCGGCCGGCGGCATCCGTCGCGATGACGTGGGCGATCGGCTCGGCCAGCACGGAGTCGAGCGACGCGAGCACCGCGTCGCGGAGGCGCTCGCGCAGTTCGTCGTTGCCGTGCGCGTCGACCAGCCGGTCGGGCACGTGCAGGCCGAACACGGTGAGGGTCTGGGCATCGGATCCGGCGAGGCCGGGCCCGAGGATCGTCCGGTCGCTCAGGGTGTGGCAGTAGATCTCGCACGGCAGCGGGTCGGGCAGGCGACCGGCCGCGGCGCGGCCGTAGGCGGCGTCGAGCTGGGTCTCGAGCTCGTTGACGTGGAACGTGCCGGCGAACGCCTGCTCCGGTGCGACCGACGCGTCGGCGAGGCGCGGGAGGCGGGTGAGCAGCAGGTTGACCTTGACCTGTGCGCCCTCGGGCATGCCGGCACGGGCGAGACGGCGTCGGGCGCCGTCGTCGAGCCGCACCTCGTCGGAGTGCGTGCCCGCCACGGGCTCGTCGCGCGGTGCGACCGTTGCGGCGGGGGCGGCGTCGGCGCGCGGGCCGGTCGCACCGCGCTCGGCTTCGGCGGATGCCGCGACCAGCCGTTCGAGGACGATCGGCGCGACGCCGGCGAGCACCACGTGGGCGCGCGCCGCGTGCTCGATGCCGCCCTCGCGCCAGCGGACCTCGCCCGAGTCGCCGTCGATCGCGACGACCTCGGCATCGGTGCGGAGCACGGCGCCCGCCTCGCGGGCGGCGCGGGCGAGTTCGCCGGACACGGCGCCCATGCCGCCGACGGGCACGTCCCAGTCGCCCGTGCCGCCGCCGATCACGTGGTACAGGAAGCAGCGGTTCGCATCGAGCGACGGGTCGTCGAGGTCGGTGAACGTCCCGATGAGGCCGTCGGTCGCGACGACGCCGCGCACGAGGTCGTCGGCGAACCGCGCGTCGATCGTCTCCCCGAGGGGTCGCTCGACGAAGTCGTCCCACACGCGGTCGTCTCCGACGAGGGCGCGCGCCTCGGCGCGGGTCGGGAGCGGCTCGGTGAGCGTCGGGAAGAGCCGCTCCGCGACGCGGGCGGTGTCGGCGTAGAACGCCTGCCACGCGTCGGCGTCGTCCTCCGCGCCGACTCGGGCGAACGCGTCGCGCGCCGCCGCGGCGTCCGCCTCGACGTCGACGAGCAGGCCGTGCGACGGGTCGCGCGGGTCGGGCGTGTACGAGGAGAAGCGGCGTCGGACGAGCCGCACGTCGAGGCCGAGGTCGTCGACGATCCGCTGCGGGAGGAGGCTCACCAGGTAGGAGTAGCGGCTGAGTCGCGCGTCGACGCCTTCGAAGGCCGCTGCCGAGACCGCGGCGCCGCCGAGGTGGTCGTCGCGCTCGAGCAGCAGCACGCGCTTGCCGGCGCGTGCGAGGTAGGCGGCGGCGGTCAGGCCGTTGTGGCCGCCGCCGACGATGAGGACGTCGTGGGCCGAGGCGTCGGGCGCGTCGACGGCGTGGGGCGCGGCAGGGTGCGCATCGGTGGGCATCCCATGAGCGTAGACGAGCGGATGCCGCGTCCCGGCACCGTCCGACGGGATCCGCCCCGCTCGCAGCACCCCGCCGATTCCGGCCGTGTTCCGGCCGGAATCGGGGCGAGAATCGACGCATGGCCGCAACGACGTCCCGCACGCTCGACCTCCTCTCGCTCCTGCAGAGCCACCGGCACTGGACCGCCAGGGAACTCGTCGACCGCCTCGGCGTGAGCGAGCGCACGCTCCGCCGCGACGTCGAGCGGCTGCGCGAGCTCGGCTACGCGATCGAGTCGACGAGGGGCGTCGCCGGGGGCTACCGGCTCGCCGCGGGCACCGGGCTGCCGCCGCTGCTGCTCACCGACGACGAGGGCGTCGCGATCGCGGTCGGCCTGCGCTCGCAGGCGGCGGCGGGCCTGCGCGGCGCCGAGCACACCACGTTCAGCGCCCTGGCGAAGATCGAGCAGGTCATGCCGCCCGCGCTGCGGCGACGGATGGAGGCGCTCCAGTCGGTGGCGGCGCCGACGGGCGCGTCGGGGCCCGGGT
This sequence comes from Agromyces binzhouensis, assembly GCF_042672355.1. Lineage (NCBI taxonomy): Bacteria > Bacillati > Actinomycetota > Actinomycetes > Micrococcales > Microbacteriaceae > Agromyces > Agromyces binzhouensis. Next base: position 613,209 of record NZ_JBHXVJ010000001.1, read on the forward strand.
CGAGGTCGTCGCCGGGATCGGGCCCGCGCCCCGCGCCATCCGTCGACAGCGACCTGCTCGGCCTGCTCGCCCTCTGCTGCCGCGACGCCGAGCGGATCAGGATGACGTACACGGATGCCGCGGGGGCGGCGAGCACGCGGTCGGTCGAGCCGCACCGGCTGGTGCCGCTCGGGCGCCGCTGGTACCTGCTCGCGTGGGATCGCGACCGCGACGACTGGCGCACGTTCCGGCTCGACCGGATCGACGACGTGTTCCAGACGCGGGTCCGCTTCACGCCGCATCCGCTCACCGACGACGAGGCGCTCGAACGCGTGCAGCGCTCCGTCCGCTGGCGCGACCGCGCGGTGCGCGCCGACGTGGTCGTGGCGATGCCGGTCGAGGAGTTCCGCGAGCGGCTCGGCTGGTGGGCCCGCGACGCGGTCGCCGCGCCCGACGGTGAGGGGACGGTGTGGCCGGTCGAGGGGGAGTCGGTCGCGGGGGTCGCCGCGGCGCTGCTCTGGGTGCCCGACGGGGTCGGATGCCGCGTCGACGGGCCGCCGGAGCTGCTGGCGTTCCTGCGTGCGCAGGCCGCGCGGTTCGCGGCGGCGAGCTGAGTCGACGCGCGGGCGCGCCGCAACGGTGCGGGCCGCCTCCGGACCGCACCGGTCGTCGGCCCGGTCAGCCGCTTCGCTCGAGGTTGCCGATGGGCGAGCCGTCGGAGCCGAGCACCGTCATCGTGTCGTTCGCGACGTCGGCGACGCTCATGCCCGAGAGCCAGTCGTCGACCCCGTCGCACGCCATCTTCGTGCTCGCGACGTTCTCGAACTCCACCTGGTCGGCCTCGTTCACCGACCACGTCCCGGTCAACTGGTTGCAGCCGTCGCTGCCCGTGAGGTCGCCGCCGTCGTCGAGCTCGAGGTACGGCGAGCCCTCCCCGGTCGCGTCGCCCCACGTGCCGACGGGATCCACGGTTCCCCCGGTGTCCTCGCCCTCGGCCCCGCTGCACCCCGTGAACGCGAGCGCGACCGCCAGTACCCCCATACCGATGACGAGCGTGTGCCTGCTGGTCATGCTCGCAGCGTAGCGGGGCGCACCCGCCGCGTCACCCCGCGGCCCCTCGATGCGCGTGGATCGGTCCGCATGCGCGACGGGCTCCGCCGACGATCAGTGGTGCGTGGCGGGCGGTTCGCTGCGGGCCGCGGCGCGGGCGAGGGCGTCACGCGCGGCCACGACGGCGGGTCGACTCGAGGCGGCGCGTCGCGTCGAGGAGAAGACCTCGCGCGTCGGGTCGTCCGGGAGCGACGCGAGCTGCACGCTCGGCGCCTCGCCGGCCCACACGAGGTCGGGAAGCAGTCCGACGGCGTTGCCCGACCGGATGAGGCGGATGTGCGCCATCAGGTCGGCGGTCTCGAAGCGCACGTCGGGTTCGAAGCCGGCACGGCGGCAGAGCTGCTCGGCCCACTCGCGCGAGGCCGTTCCACGCGGTTCCATGACCCATGGCATGGCGGCGGCGGCCCGGAGGCCGTCGTCGGCGACCGACCGCAGCAGCTCGGTGGGCGCGTCCTTGGGCAGCGCCGCCGCGACGGGGTCGGGACGGCGCAGCCCCCGCCGGCGTGCGGCCGGATGCGGCGGCAGCGCGAGGCGGATCGCGTCGCGCGCCAGCGGGACCCGGTCGAGTTCGGGGTGCAGGGGGCGCGTGTACCCCGGGTACTGCTCGGCGACGACGAGGTCGAAGTCGCGCGCCGCGACGTCGAAGAGCGCGAGTTCGGGTTCGCGCTCGGTGACCTCGACGCGCAGCGAGGGATGTTCGGCGGCGAGCAGGGTGAGCGCCTGCGGGACGACGGCGTGCGCGGCGGACTGGAACACGGCGATGCGCACGGTGCCGCTCACCGTGGTGAGGGAGCGCGCGACATCCGCCTCGGCCTCTTCGAGCCGCTCGAGCACGGCCTGCGCATGGCCGACGAGGAGCTCGGCCTGCGGCGTCAGCTGCACGCGCCTGCCGACCTGGACGAGCAGCGGCACGCCCGCCTCCTTCTCGAGCTGGCTGAGCTGCTGCGAGACCGACGAGGGGCTGTACGAGAGCGCCTCGGCGACGGCCGTGAGCGTGCCGCGCTGGCTGAGCTCGACCAGGAGGCGCAGGCGTCGGACGTCGAGCATGCGTGCACCTCCCCGGGCGGGCATCCGCCCCCGTCGTGCCCGACGCGGCGCGGCGGGCGTCGGCGCACCGAACGTTCGGGAAACATGAACAGTATGCATCGGAATCGTTCGCTGTACCGAACAGAATCCGAGGCGCACACTGGAGGTGCCGGGCGTGCACCATCCCCGCTCGCCCTCCGAGACCAAAGGACGCCGCAGTCGTGACCACTTCGAAGCTCCTCGTGGACGTCGTTCCCGACACCGATCACGTCATCGCACTCGTCGAGCGGTGGCTCGCCGAGAGCGCGAACCACCCCGTCGACCCTGCAGCGCAGCGACTCGCGGGCGTGCTCAAGGACGAGCACGGCCTCGCGTTCACCGTCGGCTTCGTCGACGGCGTCATGCGCCCCGAAGACCTCGGCGTCGCCGCCCGCAACCTCGCCGAGGTCGCGAAGCTGACGCCGAAGTTCCTGCCGGCCTACCTCAAGGCCGCGATCCGCCTCGGCGGCGCGATGGCGCCGACGTTCCCGTGGCTCGTCATCCCGATCGCGCGACGCGTGCTGCGCGCGATGGTCGGCCACCTCGTGCTCGACGCGACGCCCGCCAAGCTCGGCCCCGCGATCGCGAAGCTGCGCGAGTCGGGCAACCGCCTCAACCTCAACCTGCTCGGCGAGGCGGTGCTCGGTGAGCACGAGGCCGACCGGCGCCTCAAGGGCACCTACGACTTCCTCGCGCGCGACGACGTCGACTACGTCTCGATCAAGGTCTCGAGCGTCGTCAGCCAGTTGTCGATGTGGTCCTTCGACGATGCCGTCGAGAAGGTCGTCGCCAAGCTCACGCCGCTCTACGAGCTCGCAGCCCGGGGCACCGCGCAGGGCAGGGCCAAGTTCATCAACCTCGACATGGAGGAGTACCGCGACCTCGACCTCACGATCGCGGTCTTCACGCGCCTCCTCGACCAGCCGCAGCTGCAGCGCCTCGAGGCCGGCATCGTGCTGCAGACCTACCTGCCCGACGCGCTCGGCGCGATGCAGGGGCTCACCGAGTGGGCGCAGGCGCGACGGGCCGCCGGCGGTGCGCCGATCAAGGTGCGCGTCGTCAAGGGCGCGAACCTCGCGATGGAGACCGTCGACGCCCGCATCCACGACTGGCCCCTCGCGACCTACTCGACCAAGCAGGACTCCGACACCAACTACAAGCGCGTGCTGCACTGGTCGATGACGCCGGAGCGCATCGACGCCGTGAAGCTCGGCATCGCCGGCCACAACCTCTTCGACGTCGCACACGCGTTCCTGACCGCGAAGGACCGCGGCGTCGCCGACGGCGTCGAGTTCGAGATGCTGCTCGGCATGGCGACCGGCCAGGCCGAGGCCGTGCGCGGCGACGTCGGTCGCCTGCTGCTCTACACGCCCGTCGTGAACCCGACGGAGTTCGACGTCGCGATCGCGTACCTGATCCGCCGCCTCGAGGAGAACGCGAGCCAGGACAACTTCATGTCGGCCGTGTTCGAGCTGAACGAGAACCGCGCCCTGTTCGAGCGCGAGCGCGACCGCTACCTCCGCTCGCTCGCCGCGCTCGAGGGCGAGGACCCGGAGGGCGCCGCGCCAGCGCCCAACCGCACCCAGAACCGCCGGACCGAGTGGGACGAGAAGGACATCGCCGACCTCACCGGCACCGTCGTCGGCGCGCCCGCTCCGGGCGAGGAGCACGAGGGCTCGCTCACGAGCGTCGTCCTCGGCATCACGCGCGGCTCCGCCCTCGACGGCGAACTGATGGATGCCGCGGCCGCCGCCGACCTCACCGGCCCCGGCGTCACGCCCGGATTCCGGAACGAGCCCGACACCGACCCCGCCCTCGCCGCGAACCGCGACTGGGGTCGACGCATCCTCGAACGCGTGCCCACCTCGACGCTCGGCATCGACACGCTGCAGGCGAACCGCATCGAGACGACCGACGAGCTCGAGCAGCTCATGACCGCGGTCACCGAGCGCGCCGCCGCGTGGGCGGCCCAGCCGGCCGACGAACGTGCCGCGGTGCTCCACCGCGCGGGCCTCGCGCTCGCCGCGAACCGCGACCGGCTCATCGAGGTCATGGCCGCCGAGACCGGCAAGACCATCGCGGAGGCCGACCCCGAGATCAGCGAGGCCATCGACTTCGCCCACTACTACGCCGAGCGCGCCCGCGAGCTCGACCACGTCCAGGGTGCACGGTTCGTGCCGTCGAAGCTCACCGTCGTCACCCCGCCGTGGAACTTCCCGGTCGCGATCCCCGCGGGCGGCGTGCTCGCCGCGCTCGCCGCGGGCTCGGGCGTGATCATCAAGCCCGCGAAGCTCTCGCAGCGCTCGGGCGCGATCATGGTCGAGGCGCTCTGGGAGGCGGGCATCCCGAAGGACCTCCTCGCCCTGGTCGACCTCGGCTCGCGCGAGATCGGCACCAAGCTCGTCTCCGACGAGAAGGTCGACCGGGTGATCCTCACGGGCGCGTACGAGACGGCCGAGCTGTTCCGCTCGTTCCGCAAGGACCTGCCGCTGCTCGCCGAGACGAGCGGCAAGAACGCGATCATCGTGACGCCGTCGGCCGACCTCGACCTCGCGGCATCCGACGTCGTGAAGAGCGCGTTCGGGCACGCCGGCCAGAAGTGCTCGGCCGCGTCGCTCGTGATCCTGGTCGGCTCGGTCGCGAAGTCGGAGCGGTTCCGCCGCCAGCTGGTGGACGCCGCGACGAGCCTGCGCGTCGGCTGGCCCGAGCATGCGTCCAGCCAGATGGGCCCGATCGTCGAGCCCGCGAACGGCAAGCTGCTGCACGCGCTCACCACGCTGGGCGCCGACGAGGACTGGCTCGTCGAGCCGCGTCAGCTCGACGGCACGGGCCGCCTCTGGTCGCCCGGGATCCGCACGAACGTGAAGCCCGGCTCGTACTTCCACCTCACCGAGTTCTTCGGGCCCGTGCTCGGCATCATGCACGCCAAGGACCTCGACGAGGCGATCCGCTTCCAGAACGCCGTCGACTTCGGGCTCACGGCCGGGCTGCACTCGCTCGACGCCGACGAGCTCGCGACCTGGCTCGCGAACGTCGAGGCCGGCAACCTGTACGTCAACCGCGGCATCACGGGCGCGATCGTGCAGCGGCAGCCGTTCGGCGGCTGGAAGCGCTCCTCGGTGGGCGCGGGAGCGAAGGCCGGCGGCCCGAACTACCTGTTCGGCCTCGGCGACTGGCAGCCCGACCACTCCGAGCCGAGCCGCTCGCTGCACCTCCGCGGCCTCGAGCGTCGCGTGACCGAGCTCATCGAGGCGTCGCAGTCCTCGCTCGACTACGACGCGTTCGAGCTGCTCCGCCGGTCGGCGCTCTCCGACGCGGTCGCCTGGGCCGACGAGTACGCCACGGTGAAGGACGTCTCGGGCCTCGGCGTCGAGCGGAACCTCTTCCGCTACCTGCCGCTGCCGGTCACGATCCGCGTGGGCGAGGACGCGACGCTCGGCGACGGCCTCCGCGTCATCGCGGCCGGCCTCCTCGCCAAGGCGCCGCTGTCCGTCTCCACCGCGCACGAGCTGCCCAAGGGCGTCCGCGCCCTGCTCGCGGCGCGCGACACCCGCGTGGTCCGCGAGGGCGACGCCGGCTGGATCGCGCGCGCCGGGAGGGGCGAGGTCACGGGCCGCGTCCGCCTCGTCGGCGGGTCGGCCGCAGCGCTCGCGGAGGCGACGGGCGGCACGCCCGACCTCGCGGTGTGGTCGCACCCTGTGACCCCGTCGGGCCGCGTCGAGCTGCTGCCGTTCCTGCACGAGCAGGCGATCTCGATCACGAACCACCGGTTCGGCAACCCGACGACGATCTCCGACGGCGTCATCTAGGCACCGAGCCGGATGCCACGAGGGGGCGGTCGCACGCGCGGCCGCCCCCTCGTCGTGCCCGGTCGACCCGGTCGGTCACCGACCCCGCCGGTGCCGGCGGCCGGGCCCGTGGCATCCGCTCGCGCCCTTGTGCGCATCCGGACGCTGCGCTAGACACGGAGCAGGTTGCGGCGCCGCGTCCCGAACCGTCCGCTCGGGGGCGGATCGAACCGGGGAGGGGGCTCTCATGGCATCGACGGCCGACACGCGTGCGTCGTCGAAGCTGAGCCTCCCGGCACTGACCGCGATGGTCGTCGGCTCGATGGTCGGCGCGGGCGTGTTCCAGCTCCCGGCGCGCTTCGCGAGCCAGACCGGCGTCTACGGCGCCCTCATCGCATGGGCGATCGCCGGGCTCGGCATGCTCACGCTGGCGCTCGTGTTCCAGAACCTCGCGATGCGGAAGCCGAAGCTCGACAACGGCGTCTACGTCTACGCGCGTGCGGGCTTCGGCGTGTATCCCGGCTTCCTCGCCGCGGTGGGCTACTGGGCGTCGGCGTGCGCGGGGAACGCCTTCTACTGGGTGCTCATCATGACGACGCTCTCGCAGCTCTTCCCCGAGCTGCGTCCCGTGCTCGGCGAGGGCGACACGTGGCCGTCGTTCCTCATCTCGGTCGCCGCGGTGTGGGGCGTGTACCTGCTGATCCGCCGTGGCGTCCGCGAGGCGGCCGGGGTGAACTTCATCGTCACGATCGCGAAGCTCGTTCCGCTCGCCCTCTTCCTCGTGCTCGTCGTCTTCTTCTTCGACTGGGACGTCTTCGTCGGCAACCTCTCGGGCGACGCCGGGCCCGCGGGCGACGAGGCGCTGTTCGCGCAGGTGCAGGGCACGATGCTGATCACCGTGTTCGTGTTCCTCGGGATCGAGGGGGCGAGCGTGTACTCCCGCTATGCCAAGAAGCGCTCCGACGTCGGGCGGGCGACCGTGCTCGGCTTCCTCTCGGTGCTCGCCCTCTTCGCGTCCGTCTCGATCCTGTCGTACGGGATCCTGCCGCAGGCCGAGATCGCGGCGCTGCCGCAGCCGTCGGCCGGTGGCGTCCTCGAGGCGGCCGTGGGTCCGTGGGGTGGGGCGTTCATCCGCGTGGGGCTCATCATCTCGGTGCTCGGCGCCTACCTGGCGTGGCAGCTGCTGGCCGCCGACGTGGTCTTCGCGGCCGCGAAGGACCGGGACCTGCCCCGCTACTTCGCGCGGCTGAACTCGCGGGACGTGCCCGAGCACGCCGTGCTGTGGACGTCGATCCTCGTGACCGTCATCCTCTTCGCCGTCCAGTTCGTGAACGATGCGCTCGACTTCACGCTCGACCTCACGGCCGCGCTGTCGCTCGCGCCGTACGCGCTCGCGAGCGCGTACGCCGTGAAGATCGCGGTGCAGCGGGACGGGTACGCGGATGCCGCAGCGCGCGTCCGCACGCGCGAACTCGTCATCGCGGCGATCTCGACCGCGTACACGCTGTTCCTCATCTGGGCGGCCGGGTACGTGTTCCTGTTCCTGGCGTGCATCCTGCTCGCCCCCGCGACCGCGCTCTACGTCGTCGCCCGCCGCCAGCAGCAGGCCAGGGTGTTCACGCCCGCCGGCCTCGTGGTCTTCGTCGCCATCGTGGCGTTCGCCGTGATCGGCGTCGTCCTGCTCGCGACCGGTGTCGTCCAGCTCTGACCGTCCTCGCGCTGCGGCGCAGAAGGGAGCACACCATGTCGCACCAGTCGTACGGGGTCCATTCCGAGGTCGGCCGCCTGAGGAAGGTGCTCGTCTGCCGGCCCGGCCTGAGCCATGAACGGCTGACGCCGAGCAACAGCGACGCGCTGCTGTTCGACGACGTGCTCTGGGTGCAGAACGCGCAGCGCGACCACGCGGACTTCGTGCAGCACCTGCGCGACCGCGGCGTCGAGGTGGTCGAACTCCACGACCTGCTCGCCGAGACGCTCGCCGTGCCGGGTGCACGCGACTGGCTGCTCGACCGCAAGATCGTCGCGAACGAGGTCGGCGGCGGCCTCGTCGCCGACACGCGCGCGTTCCTCGACTCGCTCGACCACGCGACGCTCACCGAGTACCTCATCGGCGGGCTGTCGACGCGCGACCTGCCGGCCGAGTTCCGCGCCCCGGAGGTCGCGCTGGTGCGCGAATCGGCGGGCATGACCGAGTACCTCATGCCGCCGCTGCCCAACACGATCTACACACGCGACACGACGTGCTGGATCTACGGCGGCCTGACGCTGAACCCGCTGTTCTGGCCGGCACGGCACGCGGAGACCATGCTGATGAAGGCCATCTACGACTTCCACCCCGACTACACGAGCAGCACGGTGTGGTGGGGCGACCCCGAGCAGGACTGGGGCCAGGCGACGCTCGAGGGCGGCGACGTCATGCCGGTCGGCAACGGCGTCGTGCTCATCGGCATGAGCGAGCGCACCTCCCGGCAGGCGATCACGGCCGTCGCCTCCCGGCTGTTCGAGCAGGGCGCCGCGAACCGGGTCGTCGTGGCGGGCATGCCGAAGCTGCGCGCCGCCATGCACCTCGACACGGTCTTCACGTTCGCCGACCGCGACCTCGTGACGTACTACCCCGACATCGTCGACGGCATCCACACGTTCTCGCTGCGCCCCGCCGACGGCGGGGGCATCGAGGTCGCCGAGGAGCGCGCGTCGTTCATCGACGTGGTCGCCGAGTCGCTCGGCCTCGCGAAGCTGCGGGCGGTCGAGCCGGGCGGCGGATGGTACGCGGGCGAGCGGCAGCAGTGGGACAGCGGCAACAACGCCGTCGCGGTCGAGCCCGGCGTCGTCTTCACGTACGACCGGAACACGTACACGAACGAGCTGCTCCGCAACGCGGGCGTCGAGGTCATCGAGATCGTCGGAGCGGAGCTCGGGCGCGGGCGCGGCGGCGGGCACTGCATGACCTGCCCGATCTCACGCGACGCCGTGGAGTACTGACGGATGCCTCGTCGGTGATCCGCGATGCGAACCCGGCCCTTCGTCCCGCGTCGACCGCGTCTCCGCTCCTAGGCTCGGCACCATGGCCGTGCACGCACCCATCGTGACGTTGACGATGAATCCCGCGCTCGACGTGTCGAGCACCGCCGACCGGGTCGTCTCCGAGCACAAGCTGCGGTGCGGGCCGAGCCGGTTCGACCCGGGCGGGGGCGGGGTGAACGTGAGCCGCGCCATCCGGAACCTCGGCGGCAGCTCGATCGCGGTCTACCCGCTCGGCGGGCCGACGGGGCAGGCGTACCGCGGCTTCATCGAGGAGGCCGGTCTCGTCGCCCGGGTGATCACGATCGCGGGCAACACCCGTGAGAGCTTCACGGTCGACGAGCTCTCGACGGGGGAGCAGTACCGGTTCGTGCTGCAGGGCCCCACGATGCGCGAGCCCGAGTGGCGAGCGTGCCTGTCGGTCGTCGCCGACGAACTGCCGATCGGCGGGTTCCTCGTCGCGAGCGGCAGCCTGCCGCCCGGCGTGCCCGACGACTTCACCGCGATGCTCGCGGAGATCTCGGCAGCCCACGACGTGCGCCTGGTGGTGGATGCCTCGGGGCCGGCGCTGCGGCGCGCGCTGGACGCGGGCGTGTTCCTCATCAAGCCGAGCCGCGACGAGCTCGCCGAGCTCGTCGGCGCCGACGGCGAACTCGACGAGCCGGAGCTGGTCGAGGCGGCCCGCGTGCTCGTCGCGTCGGGCCGGGCGGAGGTGGTCGCGCTCACGCTCGGCGGGCGCGGCGCCGTGCTCGTGACGCGTGACGAGGTCCTGAGGCTGCCCACGCCGCGCGTCCGGGTGGTGAGCGCCGTCGGTGCGGGCGATGCGTTCCTCGGCGCGCTCGTGCTCCGGCTCGCCCAGGGCCGGACGATCGGCGAGGCGTTCCGCACCGCGGTCGCCGCCGGAAGCGCGACGGCGATGCAGCCGGCGACGGAGCTGTGCCGCGCCGAGGACGTCGCCCGACTGGAGGCCGAGCTCGCCGAGGCGTGAGCCGCGGCATCCGTCGCACCCGTCCTGCCGCATCGTCGAGTTCGCAGGATGAGGGGCGCCACGCCCCGCCTCGCGGCACCGCGGCGCGGCGGGTCCTGCGAACTCGCGACGTTCCGGCCGGCGAACGACCGGCGGCGTCAGGCGCGGCCGCGGTTGCGACGGCGGATGTCGCGCGGCGCGCGCCCGCCCACGAACGAGCGGCCGGCGTCGACGAGGAAGCCGTTCCGCAGCGCCTCGCGCCCGATGAGCATGCGGAAGCCCATCTCGTCGCGGTTCGTGAGCGTCACCTCGGCCGTGACCGGACGGCCGTGCAGCACGACCTCCATGAGCACCACGAGCCGTTCCTGCGTGTGCCCCGTCGAACTGCGGATGACCCGCCGATCGTGGACGGGGAGCTCGATCGTCGCGGCGTCCGCGTCGGTGTCCTGCCAGGGGTGGATGCCGAAGCGCACCCAGTCCGCGCCGTCGCGCTCGAACTCCTCGACGTCGAAGGCGTGGAGCGCCGACGAGCGCGCGCCCGTGTCGAGCTTGGCCTTCAGCCACGCGACGTCGGCCTGCGGGAGGCGCACCCATTCGCGCCATCCGGCGATGGTGTTTGAATGGTTCGGCACATCCGTCACCCGATCATCTTCGCAGGGACTCCCGAATGAAACTCGCGATCCTGTCGCGCGCGCCGCAGGCGTACTCGACCCAGCGTCTCCGTGCTGCAGCGCAGCAGCGCGGACACCAGGTCAAGGTCCTCAACACGCTCCGATTCGGCATCGACCTCTCCGGCGCCGAACCCGATCTCCAGTACCGCGGTCGGCCGTTGTCCGACTACGACGCGATCCTGCCGCGCATCGGCAACTCGATCACCTACTTCGGCACCGCCGTCGTCCGCCAGTTCGAGCAGATGGACGTCTACACGCCGAACACCGCGAACGGCATCACGAACGCGCGCGACAAGCTCCGCGCGAACCAGATCCTGTCGCGTCACAACATCGCGCTGCCCGCGACGACGTTCGTGCGCAACCGCGCCGACCTGCGTCCGGCGATCGAGTCGGTCGGCGGGGCGCCGGTCGTCATCAAGCTGCTCGAGGGCACGCAGGGCATCGGCGTCATCCTCGCCCCGACGATCAAGGTCGCCGAGGCGATCATCGAGACGCTGCACTCGACCAAGCAGAACGTGCTGATCCAGAAGTTCATCGCCGAGAGCCGCGGGCGGGACATCCGCGCCCTCGTCGTGGGCGACCGCGTCGTCGCGGCGATGCGACGCGTCGCGAGCGGCGACGAGTTCCGCTCGAACGTGCACCGCGGCGGCAGCGTCGAACCGGTCGAGCTCACGCCCGAGTACGAGCAGGCCGCGGTGCGCTCCGCGCAGATCATGGGCCTGAAGGTCGCGGGCGTCGACATGCTCGAGGGCAACGAGGGGCCGCTCGTCATGGAGGTGAACTCGTCCCCCGGGCTGCAGGGCATCGAGACGGCGACGAAGCTGGATGTCGCGGGCGCCATCATCGACTACATCGGCAACCAGGTCGCGTTCCCCGAGATCGACGTGCGGCAGCGCCTGACCGTCTCGACGGGATACGGCGTGGCCGAGCTCCTCGTGCACGGCGACGCCGACCTCATCGGCAAGTCCCTCGGCGAATCGGGCCTCTGGGAGCGCGACATCACGGTGCTCACCCTGCACCGCGGCACCACCGTGATCCCGAACCCGCGCAAGGGCGTCGTGCTGGAGGCGGAGGACCGCCTGCTGTGCTTCGGCAAGCTCGAGGAGATGCGCTCGATGATCCCCGAGCGCCGACGTCGTCGGCAGAAGGTGCGGCGGCTGCCGAAGGAGCCGATCCCGGCGCCGCAGGAGGCCGCGGCGAGCTGACGCCCACCCGTGTGCGGACGATCAGTGCGGTGGAGTGCCGGCTGGATGCGCCCGCCACCGCGGGAATCGTCCGCGAGCGCGATCGCGCGCGGCTCAGCGGCGGGAACGCAGCGCGCGTGCGACGGCGGCCTCGGCGGCATCCGTCGTCACGCCCAGGCGCTCGACCGTGGCCGCGAAGTCGGATGCCGCCGCCTGCAGCGCCCGCTCGACCGGATCGCCCACCGCGCTGACGAAGGTGCCCGCGCGGCCGCGCCCCTCGACGACGCCGTCGGCCTCGAGCTCCTTGTAGGCGCGGGCGACCGTGTTCGCGGCGAGGCCGAGCTCCTCGGCGAGGGCGCGGACGGTCGGCAGCTTCGAGCCCGCCGCCAGGCGTCCGTCGCGCACCGCGTCGACGACCTGCATGCGGAGCTGCTCGTACGGGGGAGTGTGCGCGTCGTCGTCGACGGTGAATCGCATGAGGTCTCCGGGGTCGGGTCTCGGGTCAGTCTCGGTTCCGGTTGACCAGGCGCGAGAGCACGATCGCGCTCCTCGTGTGGTCCACGTTCGGGGCGATGCGCACTCGTTCGAGCGCCTCCTCGAGCGAGGTGATGTCGCGGGCGCGCATGTGCACGATCGCGTCGGCGCTGCCCGTGACGGTGCCCGCGTAGACGACCTCCGGCACGCCCTGCAGGATGCGCTGCAGCTCGTCGGGCGCGACCGTGCCCCGGCAGAACAGCTCGACGTACGCCTCGGTGCTCATGCCGTCGACGGCAGGGTCGACCTGGATCGTGAACGCCTTGATGACGCCGTCGGCGACCAGCTTGTCGACGCGGCGCTTCACGGCCGAGGCCGACAGCCCGACGGCCGACCCGATATCGCCGTACCCGGCCCGCGAGTTCTGGCGGAGCAGGTCGAGGATGGCCCGGTCGAGGTTGTCCATGGGCCCGAGTGTAGGACGGTCCATTGCGTGGCGATACGGTCGGACGCCGTTTTCGTGCGTGGTGTTGCGGTTTCGTGATCGCAGGACGCGCGACGCGCGGACGTGGCATCCGTTCGCCATCGGCGCATACCGCGGAAACCGCTCGCCCGCCGTCGTATCGTGACCGCATGACCCCGAACACCGCTCCCGCGCGCCTGGGCGTGCAGCTGCAGCCGCAGCACGCGACCTACACGCAGATCCGCGACGCCGTGCTCCGGATGGAGGACCTCGGCGTCGACGTGGTCATGAACTGGGACCACTTCTTCCCGCTCTCCGGAGACCCCGACGGCCTCCACTTCGAGGCGTGGACGATGCTCGGCGCGTGGGCCGAGCAGACCGAGCACGTCGAGTTCGGCACGCTCGTGAACTGCAACTCGTACCGGAACGCCGACCTGCAGGCCGACATGGCCCGCACGCTCGACCACATCAGCGCCAAGGGCGGCGACACGGGCCGCTTCATCTTCGGCACCGGGTCGGGGTGGTTCGAGCGCGATTACGACGAGTACGGCTACGAGTTCGGCACCGTCGGGTCGCGCCTCGACGACCTCGCCGAGGCGCTGCCCCGGGTGAAGGCGCGCTGGGCGGAGCTGAACCCGGCACCCACACGTGACATCCCGATCATGATCGGCGGCAAGGGCGAGCAGAAGACGCTGCGGCTCGTCGCCGAGCACGCCGACATCTGGCACTCGTTCGTGCGGCCCGACGAGCTGGGCCACAAGGTCGACGTCCTGAAGCGCTGGGGCGAGAAGGTGGGGCGGGACGTCTCGGGCATCACGATCTCGAACGAGCTGTCGCGCCGCAGCCTCGACGACGCCTACGCCGACGCGCTGTACGACGCCGGCGTGCGCCTCTTCACGCTCGGGATCTCGGGCCCGCACTACGACGACGCCGCCGTGCGGCACTGGCTCGCGTGGCGCGATCGCCGCAACGAGGAGGCCGGGGTGCGCGCCGCCTGAGCTCGGGCGGGCGGGGCACGTCGCCGGATCAGTCGGCAGGCGTGGTGGAGAAGCTCACCTCGCCCGATCCGGACCGATCGACGTGGGAGAAAGCCGGGTCGGGCTCGAACGTACCGCGGAGACCGACGGCACGCATCCGCCCGCCCACCCGGCGGCGCCCGCCCACCCGGCGGCGCCCACCCACCCGGCGGGATCGGTCGAGGGGATGCTGAATGCACCGCCCGAGGCTGCACGCGGTGCATCCGGCATCCTCTCGATCGCCGGATGCGACAGGCGACGCGCGTGCGCGAGCGAGCGGGGGCCCGCGACGGAATCGTGCGCGCGCGCGGCGCGCAGGAACGGGGATTTCGCGCGCCCGCGGCATCCGTCGCCCTCGAATCATTGCGCGAGCGCGACCAACGCGCAGGAATCGTGTGTGAAAAGCCGAGAATCCCGCAGGCCGTGAGGGACACACTGGAGGTGGCGTCCCGACGGCGGTGCCATCCGAACACCGCCGCCGGGGCTCGAGAGAGCGACCTGGTCCGCCGACACCCCACCGGCCGAGCCGGCGGCACGCCGCCGTGCCCGGCCGACGAACCCACCTCGAGGAGTGAGATGTCGACCGTGATCGAGACCGAGACGACCAGGAGCGCGCCGGAGCGCACCGCGACGAGGAAGTCCGTGCTGATGTGCCGGCCGGAGCACTTCACCGTCGTCTACCAGATCAACCCGTGGATGGACCCCGCAAAGCCCACCGACACGACGCTCGCCGTGGCGCAGTGGCAGACGCTGCACGACACGTACGTCGGGCTCGGCTTCGACGTGCAGCTCATCGACCCGGTCGAGGGCCTGCCCGACATGGTCTACGCCGCGAACGGCGGCACCGTGATCGACGGCATCGCGTACGGCGCGAAGTTCACGCACGAGCAGCGGGCCGCCGAGGGGCCGGCGTACATGGAGTGGTTCCGCCGCGCGGGCTTCGACGTGCGCGAGCCCGCCGAGACGAACGAGGGCGAGGGCGACTTCCTCCTCGTCGGCGACGTGGTCCTCGCGGGCACCGGCTTCCGCAGCGACGGAGCGAGCCACCACGAGCTCGCGCGCATCACCGGCCGCGAGGTCGTCACGCTGACCCTCGTGAACCCGAGCTTCTACCACCTCGACACGGCGATCGCGGTCCTCGACTCCCGGCCCGGACAGGAGCACATCGCCTACCTTCCGAGCGCGTTCGACGGGCCCTCGCTCGAGGTCCTGCGCGAGCGCTACCCCGACGCGATCCTCGTCTCCGAGGAGGACGCCGCGGTGCTCGGCCTCAACTCGTACAGCGACGGGCGCAACGTCGTGATCGCCGCGCGCGCGACGGGATTCGAGCGCCAGCTCCGCGAGGCCGGCTACCACCCGATCGGCGTCGACCTCTCCGAGCTGCTGCTCGGCGGCGGCGGCGTGAAGTGCTGCACGCTCGAACTGCGACGCTGATCCGGCTACGATTCCGCAGGACCCCACCCGCACGCCCCAGCCCCGAGGGATCGATGATGGCACCTGCGAACACCGACCAGAACCCCGCTGCGAAGGCGCTCGGCGCCGCGAAGCAGCTCGCCGCGCGAGCCGGACAGGCGACGCGCGACCAGCTGCGCAAGCTCCGCCGGAAGGACACGACGACGGATGCCGCGGCCCAGGCGTCCGCCGAGGCGCCCGGTTCGCCTGCCGCGACGAGCGCGCCGGCCCCGGCGGCCGCTGACGTGCCGGTCGCGCCGCCCGCGGCGCCCGCGCCCGCTGCCGAGGCGCCTGCCGCGCCGCCGGCGGACGAGCAGCGCGCAGCCGCGAAGGCGGCGACCACGAAGAAGCCCGCGACCAGGCCGGGTGCGAAGCCCGCGGCGAAGCCGGGCGCCAAGCCCGCCGCGTCCGAGCTCGCGTCGCGGACGGTGCCCGAGCTTCGCGCGCTCGCCAAGGAGCGCGGCGTCACGGGTTACTCGCGCATGACGAAGCCGCAGCTGCTCGAGGCCCTCGCGGGCTGACGCCCGGACGCCGGCGCGCCGGCCGCCCGCGCGCCGGCCGCGGCATCCGCCCCTACGACGCCACGAACGTCAACAGCGTCGCATTGATCTCCGCGGCGTGCGTCCACAGCATGCCGTGCGGCGCGCCCTCGATCTCGATGTACTCGGCCGACGGGAGGAGCGGGCGGAAGCGCCGCGCGGTGGCGTCGATCGGGAGGATGCGGTCGGCGGTGCCGTGCACGATGAGCACGGGCACGTCGATGCGCTCGATGTCGCCGCGGAAGTCGGTGAGCCATGTGTCGACCGCGGCCGACGCGGCGTACCATCCCGCACCGATCGCCGTGCCCCAGCTCGCGCGGACCGCGGCCTCGGAGATGCGCGAGCCGAGGTTCTCGTCGAGGTTGTAGAAGTTCTCGAAGAAGCCGTCGAACCACGCGAACCGGTCGCCCTCGGCCTGGGACTTCAGCCCGTCGAAGTCGGGTGCGGCGCCGCCGGGGTTGTCGTCGGTCTGCCGCAGGTACGGCTCGAGCGAGCCGAGGAACGCGGCCTTCGCGATGCGGTCGCTGCCGTACGCGCCGAGGTAGCGGCCGACCTCGCCCGTGCCCATCGAGAAGCCGACGAGCGTGACTTCCGTCAGCTCGAGCGCATCGAGCAGCGTCTTCAGGTCGGCGGCGAACGTGTCGTAGTCGTAGCCGATCGCGGGCTTCGACGATCGGCCGAAGCCCCGCCGGTCGTACGTGACGACGCGGTAGCCCGCGCCGAGCAGCGCACGGGCCTGCTTCTCCCATGACGCCCCGTCCAGCGGGTAGCCGTGGATGAGGACGACGGGTCGGCCCTCGCCATGGTCCTCGTAGTAGAGCTCGATGGGAGCGGAGTTCTCGGTCCCGACGGTGATGTACGGCATGTGCGGTGTCCCCCTGCGGTCGTGGTGCCGCCGCAAGTCCAGCACCCGGGGTCCGGTGCGACAAGGCCCCGCGATGGATGCGTCGGCCTCTGCCCGCGCGAGGCGATCGGGTGTAGGGTGCGGGGCCATGCGAGACGACGATCGTCCGACGGGGGAGAGCGACGAGTCGACGGCCGGGGCGGGGGCGAGCGCAGGAGTGACGGCGCCGCCGACCGAGGCCGGCCATCCCGACGAACGCGCCGACCGCGGCTTCTTCGGCCAGCCGCGGGCGCTGGCGCACATCTTCGGCGTGGAGATGTGGGAGCGGTTCAGCTTCTACGGCATGCAGTCGATCCTGCTGCTCTACCTGTACTTCTCGGCCTCCGAGGGCGGCCTCGGCATGGATCAGAGCGCCGCTGCCGGGATCGTCGGCGCGTACGGCGGCGCCGTGTACCTGTCGACGATCCTCGGCGCCTGGATCGCGGATCGGATGCTCGGCAGCGAGCGGGTCCTCTTCATCTCGGCGATCGTGATCATGGCGGGGCACATCGCCCTCGCGCTCCTCCCGGGCTTCATCGGCGTCGGCGTCGGCCTCGTGCTGGTCGCGTTCGGGTCGGGCGGGCTGAAGGCGAACGCGACGAGCGTGGTCGGCACGCTCTACTCGCGCGACGATCCGCGGCGGGACGCCGGCTTCGCCCTCTTCTACCTCGGCATCAACCTGGGCGCGTTCCTCGGGCCGCTCATCACCGGGCTCCTGCAGTCCACGGTCGGCTTCCACTGGGGCTTCGGTGCGGCGGCGGTCGGGATGGCCATCGGGCTGATCCAGTACTCGTTCGGCCGCAAGGGGCTGCCGCCCGAGGCATCCGTCGTGCCCAACCCGCTGCCGCGCGAGCGCAGGGGACTGGTCGTCGGCATCGCGATCGCGGCGGTGATCCTCGTCGCAGCGCTGGTGCTCACGCGCCTGGTGACGGCCGAGAACCTGGTGACCTGGGTGATCGGCGGCACGGTGGTCGCCGCGGTGGCGTACTTCATCGTGATCCTGTCGAGTCGGGCGGTCACGGCGGTCGAGCGCAGCCGGGTGTTCGGATTCATCCCGCTGTTCATCGCGAGCGTGGCCTTCTGGTCGCTGTACCAGCAGCAGTTCACGGTGCTCACGATCTACTCGGACGAGCAGTTGGACCGCAACCTGTTCGGCTGGGAGATGCCGATCTCGTGGGTGCAGTCGATCAACCCGGTCTTCATCATCCTGCTCTCCGGGGTCTTCGCTGCGATCTGGACGAAGCTCGGCGATCGGCAGCCGTCGACGCCCGTGAAGTTCGCGCTCGGGACGACGGTCATGGGTGTGGCGTTCCTCCTCTTCATCCCGTTCGCCGGGGGTGGAGCGAACTCGACGCCGCTGCTGGCGATCGTCGGCATCCTGTTCGTGTTCACGGTCGCCGAACTGCTGCTCTCTCCCGTCGGCCTGTCGGTCGCGACGAAGCTCGCGCCGGAGAAGTTCCACACGCAGATGGTGGCGCTGTTCTTCCTCTCGGTCGCACTCGGCACGGCGGTCGCCGGGCAACTGGCGGAGTTCTACACCGCGGTGCCGGAGGCGATCTACTTCGGGGTGCTCGGCGCGATCGCCATCGTGCTGGGCGGGGCGCTCGCGCTGGCGACCCGACCGGTGCTGCGGCTCATGCACGGGGTGCGCTGACGGTTCGCTGCCCGCCACCACGGCCCGGTACGATTCCCTTTCATGTCGTCGCGTGCTGAGGAGGAGCCGGTGAGCGGACCGCTCGTGGTGATCCCCACGTACGACGAACGCGAGAACCTGCCGGGGATCATCGCGCGCGTGCGCGCCGCGGTGCCGACCGCGTCGGTCCTCGTCGTCGACGACGGGTCGCCCGACGGCACGGGCGAACTCGCCGACGAGATGGCCGCGGAGGATGCCGCGGTCGACGTGCTCCACCGACGGGGCAAGGAGGGCCTGGGTGCGGCGTACCTCGCCGCCTTCGACTGGGCCCTGCAGCGCGGCTTCGACCCGATCGTCCAACTCGATGCCGACGGCTCGCATCTTCCGGAGCAGTTGCCGGCGCTCCTCGATGCGCTCGAGGCGACGGATGCCGCGGGGCGGGCACCCGACGTCGTGATCGGGTCCCGCTGGGTGCCGGGCGGTTCGGTCGTGAACTGGCCGCGTCGGCGGATCTGGCTCTCCAAGACCGGCAACACGTACTCGCAGTGGATGCTCGGACTGCCCGTGAAGGATGCGACCGCGGGGTACCGGGCGTACCGTGCCGGCGCGCTCCATGCGCTGCACCTCGAGGACGTGCACACGAGGGGCTACGGCTTCCAGGTGGACATGACCTGGCACGCGGTCATGGCGGGGCTCCGGGTCGTCGAGGCGCCGGTCACCTTCGTCGAACGCGAGCGAGGGCGCTCCAAGATGAGCGCGGCGATCGTGATCGAGGCGATGGCGCGGGTGACGGCGTGGGGAATCGCCCGCCGGTTCCGCTCGGGACGTCAGGCGACGTCGGAGACCAGCGACGCCCGGAGGCCGTCGCGCGCCTGACCGCGCGCGCCCAGGAGCCCGAGATCATCACCCGAGGTCCCTGCCACGAGGCGGGGGATCGCGTCGAGTGCACCGCCGCCGAGCTTGGGCCGGTTGTCGCGGAACGCCGCATCGATGTCGTCGC
The DNA here is from genome assembly GCF_042672355.1 of Agromyces binzhouensis. Taxonomy (NCBI): domain Bacteria; kingdom Bacillati; phylum Actinomycetota; class Actinomycetes; order Micrococcales; family Microbacteriaceae; genus Agromyces; species Agromyces binzhouensis. The sequence goes on from NZ_JBHXVJ010000001.1 coordinate 632,454, forward strand.
ACAGGGGCGCCCACCACCCGCCGACGACGACCACGTCGGGATCGATCGTGGGCACCACGACCTGCAGGGCCCGGCCGATCCACAGCGCCGCGTCGAGCCAGGCCCATCGTGCGCGGTCCTCGGAATCCGCGATCCGCGCGGCCAGTTCGGCCATCGCCGCCCTGCGGCCGTACGTGAGCTCGAAGTCCTGCAGTTCGGCCTTGGCGAGGACGACGCCCGGTGCGGCGACGGTCGCGAGGCATCCGCGCTGGCCGCACTCGCACTTGACGCCGTTCGGGACGATCGGGAGGTGACCGAACGTCGCCGCGAGCCCGTGCGCGCCCGGGTAGGGCGTGCCGCGTACGACGATCGCTGCGGAGACCTGCGCGTCGCCCGAGACGTGGAGCACGATGTCGTCGCCTCGTTCGGCGGCGTCGCCGGCGGCGCGGGCGGATGCCGCCGTGCGCAGCACGGGCGGGTACACGAGGTCGTGCTCGATGCCGGCGAGGTGCTCGGACCTCGCGCGCAGCGCGGACGTCAGGTCGAGCGGCTCGAGTCCGAAGGTCGCGTCGCCGAACGCGAGCGCGGGCGCGCCGACGACGGCGCCCTGCACGATGAGCGTGACCTCGGCGATGCGCCGCTCGTCGCGTTCGGCCTGGGCGATCGCGCGATCGACGACGACAGCGAGTGCGTCGAGTGGTGCGGCGTGGGCCGACCGCGGATCGTCGTCGACGATCGCGACGGGCTCCTCGTAGCGCGCGATCTCGGTGCCGTCGAGTTCGGCGATCGTGGCGACGGCGTCGTCAGCGGCGACTCCCGCCGTGAGCAGCAGCCGGTCGGCGACCGCCAGTCGCAGTCGGCCGTGGCGCCCGTCGCTTCCGGGTTCGGGGTCCACGAGCACGCCGGCGTCGACCAGGCGGGTGACGAGCCCGGCGAGGGCGGTGCGGCCGAGGCCGGTCGCCCCCACGAGTTCGACGCGCGTGGCGCTGTGGTTGACGACGAGGTGGTCGATGATCCGCGCGGCGGGGTCGGCGCGCCCTCCCCGGTCAGCCGCGGCGCTCTCGGACGGAATGTGGGATGCGGTGGCGCCGGGCTGCGTCATTGCGCCAGCATGACGGGTCGGGGCGGCACGCGAGAAGTGCCCCGTTCGGGGGTGCCGGGCTGTCTCGGATGCCGAGCCCTCACGCTCGCGATCCCTTCGCGCGTCCTGCTCCGTGAGCGGTCGATCCGTGCAGTGCAGGCCGGATGCCGCCGTGCCTCTGCTGCGCAGATCGGCCGTGCCTGCGTCACCGGCGCACCGGCGCACCGGGTCGGGCCGGCGTCCGGTCGGCTAGCGTTGGAGGATGACGAAGCCGGCTCCGATCGAGGACGTCCCGATCGGTGGCGAGGGCATCCGCCTCGGGCAGTTCCTGAAGTTCGCCGGTCTCCTCGACTCCGGCGGAGACGTGAAGGAGGCCGTCATCGGCGGCCACGTGGCCGTGAACGGCGAGGTCGATCGGCGACGCGGACGGCAGCTGATGATCGGAGACATCGTCAGCTTCGACGGACGCAGGGTTCGCGTCCGCCCGTGAAGGGATCCCGTCAGGACTGAGTCCTGCGGCCCTCATGCGGACGCTGCGCCGAGTTGCGGCGGTGGCCATCGGCGCCGGTAGAGTGGCGGATCCGAGCAAGCTCCGAAGGAACGCCGCCATGCAGTCGTACGCGAACGTGTTGCACACCTACATGGAAGCGCTCGGTCGTAGCGACTACGCGACCATCGTGGGCCTGTTCGCGCCCGAGGGGACCGTGCGGTCCCCATTCTTGGGGGAGATGCCCGCCGAGCCCTTCTTCGACCGGCTCAGCCAGGCGTCGGAGACGAATGTCATCACGCCCATCGACGTCTTCCTCAGCGAAGGCGATACGACGCGCGCCGTCGCGTACTTCCAGTACGACTGGACGGTCACAGATGGATCTCTGATCACCTTCACGGTGATGGACGTGTTCTCGTTCGCGCCGGACAGCGACAAGATCACCAGCCTCGACCTCATCTACGACACTCACCCGATCCGCGAGACTCACGGGAACAAGTACGAGCCGCCTCTCTGACGAGTCGGCGACGGCCCCGACCCGGACGTCGTCAGCTGAGCGGCGTGGCGGGCGAGCATCGCCGCACTGGAACCCTCCCGGCCCGGGCGGGTTCGTGTGAGGGTGGTGAGGTGCCGATCGAGAGCAGCCACCGGGCGTCCGACTCGCCGTACATCGCGCGGGTCTGGGAGGGGCGCACGTCGGGCATCGAGCGGATGACGTCGATCGCGACGTCGAACTGGGAGCTCGTGTTCTGGGAGGACGGCGGGGTCGTCCACGCCGCGGTGCGCGGGCCGGAGACATCCGCCTCGCTCGCCGAGGTCACGGGCGACTCGCGCTCGCTCGGCATCACGTTCGCGCACGGAGCATCCATGCCGCACCTGCCGATCGGGGAACTCGTCGACGGGGGCGTGGAGAGTCCGCATGTCACCGGGCGAGCGTTCGCGCTGCGAGGCGAGGAGTGGGAGATCCCCGACTTCGCCAACGCGGAGCACTTCGTCGAACGGCTCGTGCGTTCCGGCGTGCTCGTGCGGGATCCGCTGGTCGACGAGGTCGTCTGGGGCGGGATCGCCAGGGTCGGGACCCGCTCCGTCCAGCGCCGCGTTGCCGCCACCACGGGACTCACCCAGGGCGCCATCCGCCAGATCGAGCGGGCGCGCGAGGCCGCCGTGCTGCTGGGGGAGGGGGTCGCGCCGCTCGACGTCGTGAACCGGCTCGGGTTCTACGACCAGCCTCATCTGGCACGCGCCCTGCAGAGGTTCATCGGGCGCACGGCGACGCAGCTCAGGGCGCCTGACGAGGCGGCCGATCCGCTGTCGCTTCTGTACAAGCCCGAGGGACCGGGCCGGACCTAGCGTGAAGTCATCGCGGTGATCACCCGCGTTGAGACGAGAAGGGCTCACGAAGTTGTCCGAGAACACGACCGTCACGTCCGCCGACGGAACCACCATCGCGTACACCGCCTGGGGCGACGGCGACCCGATCATCATCATCGACGGCGCGACCGCATACCGTGCCACGACCCCCGAGAACGCTGCGACGGCCGAACTGCTGGCCGACCGCTTCCGCGTCGTCCACTATGACCGGCGCGGGCGCGGCGAGAGTGGCGACACCGCCCCCTACGCGGTCGAGCGCGAGTTCGAGGACCTCGCCGCGATCATCGCGGAGGTCACGGCGCGTCGTCCGGTGACCGTCTTCGGATGGTCCTCCGGCGCGCTCCTCGCCCTCAATGCGGCACAGGCCGGCGTTCCGATCGCGCGGCTCGCACTGTTCGAACCTCCCGTCATCGCGGACGGCTCCCGCCCGCCGCTGCCGGCCGACTACGTCGCGCAGCTCGACACCGCAGTCGCCGACGGTCGCCCGGGCGACGCGGTCGCCCTCTTCATGACCGAGGCCGCCGGGATGCCGGGCGAGATGGTCGACGGCATGCGGGGCACCGACTTCTGGCCGTCGCTCGAGGCGATCGCCCCGACCATCGCATACGACGGCCGTCAGGTCGGCGACACGATGTCGGGGCAGCCGCTGCGCGCAGACCTCTGGGATCGGGTCGACATGCCGGTGCTGGTCATGCACGGCACCGGCACCTGGCCGCACCTGTCCGCCGGTGCGCAGGCGGTCGCCGAGCACCTGCCGACCGCGACGCTCAGGCCGGTCCCGGGTGAGAACCACAGCACCACCGCCGACGTGCTCGCGCCGGCGCTGCGCGGCTTCATCGAGGAGAACTGACATGGGACGCATCGTGCTCACCGAGTTCATCTCGCTCGACGGCGTCGTCGAGGCACCCGGCGGCGAGGACTTCACGTACCCGAATTGGAGCTTCGAGTTCGACCGCGGCGACGAGGGCGAGAAGTTCAAGGAGGACGAGGCGCTCGGCTCCTCGGCGCTGCTGCTCGGGCGCAAGACCTACGAAGGCTTCGCGTCGGCGTGGCCGCAGTACGACGGCGAGCTCGCCGACAAGTACAACGGCATGCCCAAGTTCGTCGTGTCGAGCACGCTGGGCGACCCGGAGTGGAGCAACACGACGGTGCTCTCCGGCGACCTCGTCGACGAGGTGACGCGGCTCACGCAGCGGGTCGACGGCGACATCTCGGTGGCGGGCAGCATCCAGCTCGCGCGGGGCCTGCTCGAGGCCGATCTGGTCGACGAGATCCACCTCATGTCGTTCCCTGTGCTCCTCGGCCACGGGCGCAAGCTCTGGCCGGAGACGCCTGATCGCACGACATGGAAGCTCGCCGACGCTCGGACGTACGGCGATGGCGTGCTCGTCACCATCCTGGAGCGTGCCCGATGACGGGGGCGCGCATGCCCGTCACGCCGATCGACATCGCCCGCGACGAGGACTTCGAGGGCTACCTGCACGGCTCGACCGTCAGCATCATCCGCGAGTACACGGCGCGCCCCGGGGCGGGGCCGCGGCTGCATCGCCACCCGTACGTCGAGACGTTCCTCATCCACGCCGGTCGTGCCCTGTTCACGGTCGGCGAGAAGCAGCTCGTCGCGGTGGGCGGTCAGATCCTCGTCGTGCCGGCCTCGGTCGCGCATCGCTTCGAGGTCCTCGACGGCGGCACCTACGAGGCGACCCACATCCATGCCAACGACCGCTTCGTCACCGAGTGGCTCGAGTAGCCCCGCTGGTCGAGCCGCTCCGTCGCCCGCCCCGAGGCGGCGGGTGACGGGGCGGCCGACCGGGACCGCCCCGCCGCCGGTCCTCACGCGGATCCCTACTGTCGAAGGTCCTGTCGAAGGTCGGCCGTCTCGGCACCGGCAGGGATGACGGCGGGGGTCCGGGGCCAGGTCCAGGCGGAGCGGAGGATGAAGGCCAGGAGCAGCAGCTCGAGTCCGATGGAGAGGCCGTAGAAGGCGGCCCAGTCCCAGGTCTCCCCGACCGCGTTGAACACCGTGACGGGGATGTACAGCGATGCCACGACGAGGTTCGTGGCGCGGTTCACGCGGGCGGGAAGCGCCATGGAGAGCAACACCATCAGGGCCGGGATCGCGATCAGTGCGAGGAACGCGGTCATCAACGCCGGGCTGATGTCGAATTCGAAGACCACGCCGGCGAGCAGGTCGTCGATGGTCCCGGGCTTGTAGAGGTGGTAGTAGTCCACGTAGATGTAGAGGAACATGAAGCTGGTCCACGCGGCCGCGAGCTTGGCCCGCACGGGGATCGGCGGGTCGACGAGCGCGTTCGGGGTGTTCGTTCGGATGGTCATCGGTTCTTCTTTCGAGAGGTGCGGTTCCTGGGCCGGAGCGGCGGCAGGTCTGGGCGTGCGGACGCACGGTCGGGTCGTTCTCGTCGGTCCGGTCTTCAGACGGTGATCACGACCTTCCCTCGGGTGTGGCCGGCCCCGACGTAGCGGAGGGCGTCGGGTGCTCGGTCGAGGGAGTAGGTGCGGTCGATGACGGGCCTGACCTTCCCGGTCGTGAGCAGGTCGGCCAGGGTGAGCAGGTCCTGGCGCTTCTCGACCGACGTGAAGGGCTTCAGCCGCTGCCGGGTGAATCCGGACCGCACGCGCGCTGCGACGATCCGACCGATGGGGCCGAGCCAGCGGCCGCCGCGTCCGCTGTTGGGGATGAGGGTGCCGGTGGGCGCCAGCGCGCGGCGGGCGGCCGCCAGCGGGTGGGCTTCCACGTTGTCGAGGATGACGTCGTAGCGCTTCTCGGCGCGGGTGAAGTCGGTCCTCGTGTAGTCGACGACGTGGTCGGCACCGAGTGCGCGGACCGTCTCGACGTTGCGGGTGCTGCACACGCCCGTCACGTCGGCGCCGAACGCCTTGGCGATCTGCACGGCGAAGGAGCCCACGCCGCCCGACGCGCCGGTGACCAGCACCGTCTGGCCCGGTCGAACGTTCGCGACGTCGCGCATCGCCTGCAACGCCGTCATGGCAGACGTGGGCACCGCAGCCGCGTCCAGGACCGACAGGCCGGCGGGCACGGGCACGAGGTGGTCCGCCGGGACGCAGGCGTATTCCGCGAGCGTTCCGGTGGTGCTCCAGCCGAACACCTCGTCGCCGGGGCGGAGAGCCGTGACATCCTTCCCGACCGCCGCCACCACGCCGGCGAGGTCCCTGCCGGGGATGCCGTGGCGCGGTCGGCGGAGCCCGAAGACCAGGCGCACCACGTACGGCTCCCCGGTCATGACGAAGACGTCGCCGGGATGCACCGAGGCCGCGCCGACCCGGACCAGCACCTCGCCTCGACCGGGAACCGGGATCCCGACCTCGGACGACTCGAGCACCGAGGGCGGGCCGTAGCGGTGCTGGACCACGGCCCGCATGGTCGCCGCTCCGGCCGGATCCGCCACCGGCACCGGGCGTGCTCGGGCATTCGATCGCTGTTCGATTCCCATGGAATCCTCCTCACCTCCGAGCCGCGACCCTCGCTGGCTCGTACACCGTACGTCGTACGCTGTACTATGCGCGTACGCTGTACGATTGTCAAGCCGTTCGAGCCATCGAGGAGACCCGTGTCTGCGAAGGAACAACGCCAGGTCGCGTCGGACGCGGGGCTGAGCAAGCAGCGAGTGGTGGTCGAAGCGGTCCGGCTCGCCGACCGCGAGGGGGTCGACGGGCTGAGCATGCGCCGGCTGGCTGTCGCGCTCGGCGCGGGGGCGATGTCGCTCTACCACTACGTGGCGAGCAAGGACGAGCTGCTGGACGCCATGATCGACATCGTGTTCGAGGAGATCGAACTCCCGCCCGAGGACCTCGACTGGCAGTCGACGATGCGACGGCTGGCGGTCTCCACCCGCGAGGTTCTCGCCCGCCACCCGTGGGCGATCGGCCTGATGGAGTCGCGGACCTCGCCGGGGCCCGCCAACCTGCGCCACCGCGAGGCGTTCACCGCCTGCCTGCGAAGGGCGGGCTTCTCGGTCGTGACGGCGACGCACGCCAACTGGCTGCTCAACAGCTACGTCTACGGGTACGCCCTGCAGGTCGCCAGCCTGCCGTTCGACACCGCCGACGAGCTCGCGGAGATGACCGAGGACGTCTACCTGCCCCAGCTTCCTCCCGACGAGTTCCCCTACCTCAACGAGTCCGCCGCGGCGCTCGTCGCCGCCGGCTACGACCCGGCGGAGGAGTTCGCCTTCGGCCTCGACCTCGTCCTCGCCGCCCTCGAGCCCCTCAGGGACCCGGCGTAGCGACGCTCATCGACCGGCCACCGGGCCCCCGGCCGCCTCAGTCGGTCGAGCAGCGCGGGTCCGACGGTGCCGCAGGCTGCGGGCACGAGATAATGGAGGATGTCCTCCTCCGTCGAAGTCCGCTCGAATCCGACTGCGTGGGCCGCGTTCTGGATCGCGCTGGCCGGCCTCGTGCTCATGCCCATACCGCTGTTCATCGGGCTGATCCTCGGGGGCGGCCTCTCGGTCGTCGCCGCGATCCTCGCCGTGATCGCCCTCTTCAAGGGACTCGCGCGCAACGGCACGGGCATCGCGCCCGTCGTCTTCGCCGCGATCTTCATCGCACTCACCTGGGGCGGCATCTCGGTCGGCGGCGGCACCGTCTGGTAGGTCGACGGGCCCGGGGTCGACCGTGTCCCGCGTGATCCAGCGGCACTCCGCCTGATCAGCCCCTCAGACGCCCGCGATCGGCCGCGCCGAGGCGTACGCATCGGGCATCGTCGCGATCGTCGCGCCGTACAGCCGTGCCGGGAACGCCTCGCCGGCGGCGGTGGGCCACGCGGGGTCGGCGCCGCGGACGAACGCGACGACGTCGGCGTGCAGGCGGTCGGCGAGAGCCTGCGGCGGCCGCACGCCCGCGACCGCGGGCACGTGCCCCTCCGCGAGCACGTCGAACAGGAAGGGCACGTCGAGGCAGTGCACCGCCGCTCCGGAGACGGGCGACCGCCACGAGAACCGGTAGGCCCACGTGGCGGCGGGCGCCGCGCCATCCGTCGCCGCCACGGTCGCGCCAAGCTCGCGGGCCGCGACCGTCCGCACGAGCGGTGCGCGGAAGACGTGGTCGCTCACGTACCGGCCGAGCACGGCGGCCGTGCCGTGCAGCCCCTCGCGGCGGTTCGCCTCGAGCCATTCCGAGCGGCGCGGTTCGACGAGGCCGAGGCGCTTCAGTGCGACCTTCCGCGACACGAGCCGCAGGCTCCCCTCGGAGCCGCGGAACGCCGACGAGAACTCGTCGTCGGTGGTACCGGCGACGAGCGGCACCCCCGCGCCGACGCCCGAGGCGATCGACGAGAGCGTCTTCGCCGGCACCAGGCGGCCGTCCACCACCGGCCCGAGCGGAAGGCCCTCCGCCACGAGGTCGGCGCCGCCGCCACGGGCTCCCCGCGGCGGCCGCAACGCCTCGCGCTGGAGCTGGCGGACGCGCTCCTCGGACACCGATCGCATCCCGTCGAGGTCGGGTCGGATGCCGCCGAGCTCGCCGATCCGGCGCGCAAGCGCCTGTGCGCGCTGCGGCGACACGTCGGCGAGGGCGGGGGAGGCGGCCCATGCGCGGTGGAAGAGTCCCTGCGCCCGCGGCATCCCGAGCAGGGTGAGCACCGCGCCGCCGCCGGCGGACTGCCCGGCGATGGTCACCCGCCGCGGGTCGCCGCCGAATCCCGAGACGTTGTCGCGCACCCACTCGAGTGCGAGCAGCCAGTCGAGCACGCCGCGGTTCGCGGGCGCCCCGTCGATCCATCCGAATCCGTCGAACCCGAGCCGATACGACACGTTGACCGTGACGACGCCGTCGCGATTGAAGGTGCGTCCGTCGTACCAGGGGCTCGCAGGCGAGCCGGCGACGTATCCGCCGCCGTGGAACCAGACCAGCACGGGCAGGCCCGCGGCACCGGCCGGGTCCGTCGGCCCGTCGGCTGCCGCGGCCTCCGACGGCGACGGCGTGAACACGTCGACGTTCAGTGTCGCCTCACCGGGCACCGACGGCTCCGGGATGATCGTGACCCCGGGGTCCCCGCGCTGCGGCGTGGGTCCGTGCTCGAGCGCGTCGCGCACGCCCTCCCACGCGCGAGCCGGCTCCGGCGCGGCGAAGCGGAGCCCGCCGACCGGCGGCTCGGCGAACGGGATGCCCAGGAACGCCGCAGACGCTCCCCGCGTGCCGGGGTCGCCCCGCCACCTCCCGCGCACCGCGCCCGCCCTCGTCCGGACCTCGACGGTGGGCGCGGGATCTGGCACGGTGTCTCCTTCGGTCAGGCGTCGGCCGGCGTCGGCGGCGGCTCGAGCAGTCGCAGGAGCACCGAGACGTGCTCCGCCATGTCGATGGTCGGGTCCATGAGCCACTGGACCTGCAGGCCGTCGGCGGACGCCAGGATGAGCATCGCCGCCTGCTCGGCGTCGATGTCGGTCCGGGCCGTGCCCTCCGACTGCATGCGGCGGATGTCGCCCGCGACGAACTCGCGGAACGTGCGCGTGCGTTCGGTGAAGAACGCGTGCGCGGGGTGCGCCGGGTCGGTCGCCTCGGCCGAGAGCCGGACGTACAGCTGGATCAGGCCCGGCACGTCGGCGTTCCGCCCGATGGTCTGACGGAGGCCCTCGAAGGCGGTGACGTCGCCCGTCTGCTCCTCGAACCGCGCCAGGTCGATCTCGTCGCGCTTGCGGAGCACCGCGGCGAAGAGCTCCTCCTTGGTGCCGAAGTAGTGCAGGAGGCCGGCCTGGCTGAGCCCGACCGCATCCGCGAGCTCTCGGACCGAGGCACGGCCGTATCCCTCGCGCGCGATGACCTCGAGTGCGGCCGCGAGGATCTCCTCGCGCTTCGCGACGCCCTTCGCGTACGCCCCCCGCCGTGCCATGCCATCGATCCTAGGTTGCAAGGCCGGTCGAGCCGTCAAGGGGTTGGGGCCGGATGCCTCGCGGCGTACGCTCCCGTGCAGGCGCGCCGAACGTGGCCGCCCGACCGACACGCGAGGGGGACGCATGCCGAAGACCGCAATCGACCGCGACGCGCGACGCGACGCGAGGCGCGCGGTGAAGGATGCCGAGCGGGCCGCGAAGCAGACGCGCAAGCTCGCTTCGTCGCTGCCCGAGCCGGCGAAGTCGAGGGTGACGGCGGCCGCGTCGGCCGAGAAGCGGCGCATCGTCATCGTCAAGCGCGAGGCCGATCGCGTGCCGTACGCGGCGCGGCGTGCGGCGAAGCGCTCGTCGGCGCGACTCGAGCGGGTCGCCGTCCGGTACGGCAGCGCCGGCGGACGCGCCTCCTCGAGCGACGCGTCGCGGAAGGGACGCTCGGCGAAGTCGATCGAGCGGCAGCGGAAGCAGGTCGAGCAGCCGTCGAAGATGGCGATCGTCAGCGGCTTCCGCACGCTGTTCACCGCCATCACGACGCCCACCGACCAGGAGCGTGCGCGCAAGACCGCGAAGGAGCGACTGCGCAGGATGGAACGGGGGAGCTGACATGGCGAGCACACGGCCGGCGCGACATCTCCGCGTCACCGGATCGTAAGGAACCTCCTCGATCCGGCGGAGTGGGGGACGGGCAGGGTTGAGCCATGGACACGGTGGGGGTCATCGGGGGCACGGGGCTCGCGGCGCTGATCGACGGGGCGACGCACGAGCGCGCCACGCCGTTCGGCCCGGCGATCGTCACCGAGGGTGAGCTCGGCGGCCGGCGGGTCGCCTTCCTCGCTCGGCACGGGGACGGCCACACGATCCCGCCGCACCGCATCAACGCCCGCGCCAACGCGTGGGCGCTCGCCGACCTCGGGGTGCGCGCCATCGTCTCGACGGCGGCCGTCGGGTCGCTCCGGGCCGAGCTCCCGCCCGAGTCGTGGGCGATCCCCGACCAGCTCCTCGACCGGACGTGGGGCCGCGCCGACACGTTCTACGACGGCTCGCTCGTCCGCCACCTGCCGTTCGCCGAGCCGTTCTGCCCCGAGCTGCGTCGCGTGGCGGTCGAGGCGGTGCCGGATGCCGCGCCGCGGGCGACCGTCGCGGTGATCCAGGGGCCGAGGTTCTCCACCCGGGCCGAGTCCGCCGTCCTGCGCGACGCCGGCGTCGACCTCGTGAACATGACGCTCTGCCCCGAGGTGGCGCTCGCCGCAGAGCTCGGCATGGGCACGGTGACCCTGTGTCTCGTGACCGACACCGACACGGGCCATGTCGAGGACGATCCCGACGCCGTCACCGCCGAGCTCGTCTTCCGCCGTCTCGCCGAGGCCAGGCCGCGCGTGCTCGCGTCGGTCGAGCGGATCGTCGCGGCGATCCCGCCCGACTACGTGCCACGCGAGCTCATGGACGCGGAGGCGATCGGGCACGTGCTCGGCCTGCCGGTGGTGCGATGACCGTCCTCGTGACCGGCGGCGCCGGGTTCATCGGCGCCGAGGTCGTGCGGCTCGCGATCGAGCGGGGGGATGCGGTGCGAGTGCTCGACTCGTTGCGTTCCGACGTCCACGCGACCGCCGCCCGGCTGCCGGACGGCGTCGAGCTCGTGCACGGCGACGTCCGGGATCCGCTGCTCCTCGACCGGACGCTCGACGGGGTCGACGTGGTCTTCCACGAGGCGGCGAAGGTGGGCCTCGGCGTCGACCTGCAGGACGCGCCGGACTACGCCGCGACGAACGTGCACGGCACCGCCGAGCTCGTGGCGGCGATGGCCCGGGCGGGCATCGATCGACTCGTGCTCGCCTCGTCGATGGTGGTCTACGGGGAGGGCGCGTACCTCGACGCGGAGGGTCGGCGGCGCCGACCCGCGGCGCGGACGACCGCCGACCTGGATGCCGGTCGGTTCGAGCCGCGCGACCCGGAGACGGGGCATCCGCTCGCCCCCGATCTCGTCGACGAGGACGACCTGCTCGATCCGCGCAACGTGTACGCGCTGACGAAGCTCGCCCAGGAGCACCTGGTCGCGGCGTGGGCGCGTGCGACCGGCGGTCGCGCCGCGCTCCTGCGGTACCACAACGTCTACGGGCCGCGGATGCCTCGCGACACCCCCTATGCCGGTGTCGCAGCGATCTTCCGCTCGTCGCTCGCACGCGGGGAGCCGCCCCGCGTCTTCGAGGACGGCGCGCAGCGCCGCGACTTCGTGCACGTGACGGATGTCGCCGCCGCCAACCTCGCGGCCGCCGACGCACTGCACGGCCTGGCGGCCGGAACCGCCCGCGCGTTCAACGTCGGCTCGGGCGTCGTCACGACGGTGGGCGAGCTCGCGTCCGGGCTCGCCCGGGCGATGGGCGGCCCCGCTCCGATCGTCACCGGGGAGTACCGGCTGGGCGACGTGCGGCACATCACCGCGTCATCCGCCCGAGCCCGCGCCGAACTCGACTGGGCGCCGCGGGTCGACCTCTCGGACGGACTGGCCGAGTTCGCCGCGGCAGGGGCGTCACGATGACCGGCGGGCGCGGGGGCCCGAGCATCGACCTCGTGCTTCCCTGCCTCGACGAGGAGCGGGCGCTGCCGTGGGTGCTCGGCCGCCTCCCCGAGGGCGTGCGCGCCATCGTCGTCGACAACGGCTCGACCGACCGTTCCGCCGAGATCGCGCGCGAGCACGGCGCGACCGTCGTGACCGAGCCCCGGCGGGGATTCGGCGCGGCCGCCAACGCCGGCCTCGAGGCGGCGACGGCGCCGCTCGTCGCCTTCTGCGACGCAGATGCGTCGCTCGACCCCGCCGACCTGCCGCAGCTCGTCCGGCTCGTCGAGGAGGGCGAGGCCGACCTCGTGCTCGGTCGGCGGCGACCGACGAGCGGGTCGGCGTGGCCGATCCACGCGCGGCTCGCGAACCGCGTGCTCGCCGCGCGGATGACGCGCCGCACCGGAACACCGCTCCACGACCTCGGGCCGATGCGCGTCGCCCGCACCGCGCGCCTGCAGGCGCTCGGCATCCGCGACCGTCGCAGCGGGTTCCCGCTCGAGATGGTGCTGCGGGCCTCGGCGGACGGATGGCGCATCCGCGAGGTCGACGTGCCCTACCGGCCCCGCGAGGGGCGGTCCAAGGTGACCGGCACCGTGCGCGGCACGCTCACGGCGATCGGCGACATGTCCCGCATCTTCCACGAGGTGCACCCGTGACCGTCGTCGCCGTCATCGCCAAGGAGTGCCGGCCGGGCCGCGTGAAGACCCGGCTCAGCCCGCCGTTCACGCCGGAGGAGGCCGCCGCGCTCGCCGCGGCCGCCCTCGACGACACGCTCGACGTCGTCGCCGCGCTGCCCGTCGACCGACGCGTGCTCTACTTCGACGGCGACGCGGTGCCCGACGCGGCAGCCGGCTTCGACCTGCTCGCGCAGTCGCCAGGCGGCCTCGACGAGCGGCTCGCGCACCTGTTCGACACGCTCGGCGAACCGACGCTCCTCGTCGGCATGGACACGCCGCAGCTCACGGCCGAGCACGTCGCGGCGGCACTCGCCATCGGCGACGGACGCGACACCCCGGCCGACGCCTGGCTCGGCCCGGCCGCCGACGGCGGATTCTGGGCGCTCGCGATGCGCGAGCCCGACGGCGGCGTGATCCGCGGCGTGCCGATGTCGCGCGACGACACCGGACGCCGTCAACTCGAACGGCTCGAGTCGGCCGGGCTCGTCGTCGGCCTGCTCGACGAACTCACCGACGTCGACACGGCCGACTCGGCGGCATCCGTCGCCCTCGCCGCACCGGGCACCCGGTTCGCCCGGCTGCATCGCGCGCTCACGGAGGGCCGGCGATGAGCGCCCCGCCGCTCCGACCGGCGCCGACGACGACTGCCCCGTCTGCACCGGGACGCGGCGCACCGGGCGACGCGGACCCGCGGCAGCACGGCCTGCCGCCCGAGCTCGTCGCCTTCGGCGCCGGCCGCGGCGAACCCTACGTGCGGCTCCTGGCCGGGCAGGACACCGCGTCGCTGTCGCTGCGCGGCGCGGACGGCACGTCCCACCGGCTCGACGCCGGCAGCTGGGTGCGGCCCGCGGGCGACGCCGACCTCACGGTGCTCGATCGCGCGACCGGTCCGCTCCTCGACGTGGGCTGCGGGCCCGGGCGGATGCTGCATGCGGCCGCCGCGCGCTCGATGCCGGCGCTCGGCATCGACGTCGTGCCGCACGCCGTCGATCGTGCGCGACGGACGGGCGGGCTGGCGCTCCGACGCTCGGTGTTCGACCGGCTGCCGCTCGAGGGGCGCTGGCGGAGCGTGCTGCTCATGGACGGCAACATCGGCATCGGCGGCAATCCGGCCGTGCTGCTGCGCCGCTGCGCGGAACTCGTGACGAGCGGCGGCGAGGTGCTCGTCGAGGTCGACGCCGACGCCGAACTCGCGGTCGTCGGTCACTGCACCCTGGTCGACGGACACGGCCTCGAGAGCGACCCGTTCCCCTGGGCGCGGGTCGGCTGGTCGGCCGCGGCCGCCCTCGCGGCCGACGCCGGGCTCGTCGTCGCCGAGCACTGGGACGCCGCGGGGCGTCACTTCGTGCGCGCGTCGCGCTCGGCCCGGAGGACCGTCGTGCGCGAGACCCCGAGCGCGATCGCGGCGACCGCGAGCAGCACGGCCCAGATGACCGCGAGCGCGACGCCGTAGGAGCCGACGAGGATCGTCGGGTTCGGGTTGCCGATCGTCGACGCGACGAGCGCCGGCACGGTGATCGCGGTCAGGATCGCGCCGACGACGAGGGCACCCTGCGCGACCGCGACCCCCCGATCCCCGACCCGGGCCCGCACGCGCGCCGCACCGAGCCCGAACGCGACCACGACGGGCGCCACGACGCCGTCGTGCAGGAGGATCGCGGCGCCCACCCAGACGGCGATGCCGAGCCACCGCGACGGAGCGATCCCGGTCAGCACAAGGAACGCGCCGAAGGCGGCGAGTCCGAGCCCCACCCCGACCAGCGCCGTGCGTGCCGCCCTCATGCCGTCACCTCGATCCGCCGGAGCCACTTCGTCTGCATGACGCCCGGACGTCCCGGAGCGATGACGCGAGCCGGGTAGCCGTGGTCGATGTCCAGCGTGCCGCCGTTCAGCTCCAGCGCGACGAGCGTCAGCGGGTCGCGGGCGTACTGCGGCGGCATCTCGGTGCGCGCGAATGCGCCGCGCTCCTGCAGGCTCTCGATGCGCAGCGGAGCCGACGGCTCGGGGGCGCCCGCCGCGTCGAGCAGGTCGACGAGGCGCACGCCGCGCCACGAGGCCGACTGGCTCCACCCTTCGACGCACGCGATCGGCAGCACCTCCTCGGCCTGCGGGAGGGACCGCAGGTCGTCGAGCGTGAAGTCGCGCGACCCGGCGGGGCTCGTGACCGTGAGCACCCAGTCCGGCGCGACCGCCGTCTCGGTGACGCCAGCCTGCGCGGCCGTGCGATTGATCGGCAGCCCCTGCGGACCGACGCCCATCCGGCGCGGTGCGAGGACGTTGAGCGGGGCCAGCGCGGGCACCGACTGTCCTGCGGTCAGTGCGACGGCGGATGCCGCGGCCGCGCCGACCGCGGCGAGGAATCCGCGGCGCGAGACGAACCGGCCGGTGGCATCCGCCCGATCGCCCGGCTGCCGCCGCCAGACACGGGCGATCACCGGGAGCTTCACGCCGAGGTGGATCGCCAGCGCGCCGATGAGCACCCACGCGAGCGCGAAGTGCGTCGCGCGGAACGGGAACGGGAACGCGTACCACTGCACCAGGTTCATGAGCCCGATGGTCACCTCGACGAGCGAGACGCCGACGAGCACGGCGATCGACGCGCGCTCGAGGAAGTGCGCCACCGACGTCACGGGCGGCCACGTGAACAGCCGCGGGTACACGGTCCACAGCTTGGCGAGCAGCAGCGGCACCGCAGCGGTGCCCGCGATGACGTGCAGGCCCTGGGTGAACCGGAAGAGCTCGACGGGACGCGTCGGCATCGGCAGCCACGGCAGCGGGTCCTGCAGCAGGTGGCTGTAGACGCCGGTGCCGAAGCAGATGAGGAACGCGGCGCCGAGCAGTCGCCCCACGACGACCGTCGTGCGCGCCGACTTCACGGGCGGGTCGGAAGCCGCGTCGTGCGCGGCGCCCATGAGCGGCTCGAGTCGTTCCGCGATCCGGGCCGAGGCGCGTTCGGTGAAGCCGGCCATGCTCCCAGTCGACCACCGCAGCGGGCCGGATGCGAGGGGTGGACCTTACGGTTCGCGGACGCCCCCTGCCGCGTCGCCCTCCGTCGGGCTTCCCGGTTCCGTAAGAAGTCCACCCCTGCCCCGGCGGGCGGTCGCTCAATAGTCTCGGAGGGTGCACGACGAACCCGGAGTCCGCGGCGGCGGAGCGGCGGCGGCATCCGCTGCGCCGTCGCAGCCGCCGTCGACGTCGCCGTCGAACCGCCGTCGCGCGCTGGTCGCTGCCGCCCCGTGGGTCGGGCTCGGGATCGCGCTCGCCCTGATCGCCCTGGCGATGATCGTGCCGCCGCTGCTCGGCCAGAGCGTGCACATCAGGTCGTTCCCGCCCCTGCACGCCGAGTGGATGCCGCGGCTCGGCCCGGGCACGCTGCCCGCCGTGCTGCTCGCGGTCGCCGCGGCCGTCTGGGGCGTGCCGCTCGCGCGGCGGCTCCGTTGGGGCGCCCTGCTCGCCGTCGCCTACGCGGCCGCCGTCGCGTGGATGGTCGCGCTCGCGATCGTCGACGGCTGGGACGGGATCGGGCAGATCCTCGAGCACAGGTACGAGTACCTCGGCACGGCTCGCGAGGTGACCGACTTCGGCGCGACCCTGCGCGACTACGTCGCCCACATCCCCCTCGACTCGGTCGACAACTGGCCGGTGCACATCGCCGGCCACCCGCCGGGCGCCCTGCTGTTCTTCGTGGTGCTGGTCCGGCTCGGCCTCGGCGGCGGGCTCGCGGCCGGATTCGTCGTGCTGCTCGTCGGTGCGACTGCGGCGCTCGCCGTGCTGACCCTGCTCCGTCGTCTCGGGGCCGAGGACGCCGCGCGCCGGGCCGCGCCGTTCCTGGCGATGGGCCCCGCGGCGATCTGGTTCGCGGTCTCGGCGGACGGCATGTTCGCCGCGGTCGCCGCGTGGGGGCTCTGCACCCTCGGCTTCGCCGCGACCGCGCGCCGATCGGGCGCGATGGCCGCCTGGAGCGTGCTCGCCGGCCTGCTGCTCGGGTACTGCGTGATGATGTCGTACGGCCTGCCGATCCTCGGCATCCTGGCGCTCGCCGTGCTCGCGCTCGGCCGCGACTGGCGGCCGCTCCCCATCGCGGCCGCCGCTGCGCTCGTGGTCGTGCTCGCGTTCGCGGCGTTCGGATTCCTCTGGTGGGAGGCGTTCCCCGTGCTCGTCGAGCGCTACTGGGACGGCGTCGCGAGTCGCCGCCAGTTCACCTACTGGGTGTGGGGCAACCTCGCCGCCCTGGCGATCAGCGCGGGACCGCTGGTCGGCGCCGCGGTCGCGACCGCAGGTGCGCGCGCAGTCGGGTGGCGTTCCGAGGCGCGCCCCGAACGCATCGTGATCGTGCTCGCGCTCGCCGCGGCCGCCACGATCGTCGCCGCCGACCTCTCGCAGATGAGCAAGGCCGAGGTCGAGCGCATCTGGCTGCCGTTCGTCCCGTGGCTGCTCGTCGGCACGGCGCTGCTCACCGAGCGGTGGCGTCGTGCCGGCTTCGCCGGGCAGCTCGCCTTCGCGCTCGTCGTGCAGCACCTGCTCGTCACGAGCTGGTGAGGCCGGCGGCGCACCCCGTCAGCGGCGCTCCTCGGCGACCGCGTTGCCGCCGTCGACCGCGATCAACTGCCCGGTGACGTACGACGCGCCGGGGCTCGCCAGCCACGCGATGGCCGATGCGACCTCGTCGGGCCGGCCGCTGCGACCGACCGGGACGAGCAGGCCCTCCTCGGCCTCGCTCGGGAGCTGGCTCGCGGTCGCGATCCAGCCCGGTGCCACGGCGTTCGCGGTGATGCCCGACAGCGCCTCGTCGACCGCGAGCGCGCGGACGTACCCGAGCATGCCGGCCTTCGCGGTGGCGTAGCCGACGTCGCCGCGCGACGCCATGAGCGGGCCCGAGACGCTCGACACGCAGACCACGCGCCCCCAGCCGGCTTCCCGCATGCCGGGCATCATCGCCCGGGTCAGCAGGAACGCCGTCGTGAGGTTCATGGCGAGGCTCGCGTTCCAGTCGGCGAGCGTCATGGTCGCGTCGCCGTGCAGCATCTCGGGGTCGCCGGTCGCGATCATCCCGGCGTTGTTCACGACGATCGTGGGGCGGATGCCTCCTGCCGCGAGCTCCGCGGCGAGGTCGTCCACGTGCTCCTCGAGGTCGAGGCGCGCGGTCAGCCCGACGGCGGTGATGCCCAGGCGGCGGAGCTCCTCGGCACGCTCGTGCACGCGTTCGCTCGTCGCCGTCAGCACGATGCCCGCGCCGAGCTCGCCGAGCGCCTTCGCGGTCGCGAAGCCGATGCCCTCGGGACTGCCGGCGCCGCTCACGATCGCGACGCGTCCGTCGAGGTTCCAGGCGGAGGGAAGGGTCATGGCGTCATCCTAGGCACCGGCGCGTGCCGTCCGGCAGGGGCGCGGGCCGTTCGCCCGCCGCGCGGCGCGGCCCGATCAGTCGACCGGGACCACGCAGGACGGCGCGGTGAGCTCGAGGACGCGCCGGGTCGCGCCCGTCACCAGGTCGACCTCGACGAGCGCGTCGCCGAGCTGCGCGGCGACCACGACCGTGCGGTCGTCGAGGTGGGCGTGGTGGCGCGGCCAGGCGGCGCCGACGGCGTGCTCTGACGCCAGCCGCGGCCGCGCGGCATCCGTCGCATCGAAGACGCTCACGCTGTCGCGGCCGCGCACGAGCGCCGTCAGCAGCCGGCCCGACGGCGCGTGGTCGAGGTGGGAGGGCTGCACGACGTCGTCGGGTCCCGTCGCGGCACGGGCGACGGTCGGCGTCGAGCTCGCCGGCCGGAACGACGTCGCGTCGACCTCGAACGTGTGCAGGTCGCCGTCGAGCTCGCCGACGACGTGCAGCAGGCCGCCGCGCACCACCATGTGCCGGGGGCCGGTGCCCGGCGGGACGTCGAGCGTCCGCGTGATGCGGAGGACGGGAGCTCCGGCGTCGTCGCGATCGACCGCGAACTCGTGGATCGCGTCCCCGCCGAGGTTGCTCACCACGTGGGTGCCCCATGGCGTCGCGACGATCTCGTGCGCGTGCGGGCCCGCCTGGCGGTCGGGCACCGGTCCGCCGCCGGCCGGCAGCGGCAGCGTGACGGGCGCGCCGAGTGCCCCGGCGCCGTCGACCGGGACGGCCGTGATCGACCCGGAGGTGTAGTTCGCCACGAGCACGACGCCGAGGTGCATCGCCGCGACGACGTGGCACGGGTCCGCCTCGCCGTGCTCGACGACGTCGACCGGCGTGATCGCGTCGCCGTCGAGCCGGAAGCTCGCGACCGAGCCGGAGGCGGCTTCGAACACGGCGAACAGCAGGTCGCCGGACCGTGCGACGAACGACGGGTTCGAGGCCGCCGCCGACGTCACGATCCGCCAGCGCCCGTCGGGCGAGCGCTCCGCGAGGTGCACCGAGGGCGCCGGTCCGTCGGGCGTGTACGACCCGAGGAGGAATCGCCGGTTGCGGGGCTCCATGCGCTCGGACATGCTTCAGACCCTAGTCGGCTCCCGATCCGTCGCCTGCTCGGCCGCCGCGGCGACCGGTCGCGCGACCGGCACGAGACGCGTGAGCTGGGTGACGTGCTTCGGCTGGAGCTCGTCGAGGGTCGCGACCTCGAGGAGCTTCATCGTGCGGACGATCTCGTTCCGCAGGATCTCGATGGCCCTGTCGACGCCCCGGCGACCGCCGGCCATCAGGCCGTAGAGGTACGCGCGGCCGACGAGCGTGAAGCGCGCCCCGAGCGCGATCGAGGCGACGATGTCGGCGCCCGACATGATGCCCGTGTCGAGGTGCACCTCCATGTCGCCGCCGACCTCGCGGACGACGTCCCGCAGCAGCAGGAACGGCACGGGCGCCCGGTCGAGCTGGCGGCCGCCGTGGTTGGAGAGCACGATGCCGTCGACGCCGCGGTCGGCGAGGAGCTTCGCATCCTCGACGGTCTGCACGCCCTTGACGACGATCTTCCCCGGCCAGATCTCACGGATCACGTCGAGGTCGTCGAACGAGATCGTCGGGTCCATCGCCGAGTCGAGGAGCTCGCCGACGGTGCCGCCGGTGGACGACAGCGAGGCGAATTCGAGCTTCGGGGTCGTCAGGAAGTTGATCCACCACGCCGGTCGGGGGATCGCGTTGACGACCGTGCCGAGCGTGAGCTGCGGCGGGATCGAGAAGCCGTTGCGCTTGTCGCGCAGTCGCGCGCCCGCGACGGGAGTGTCGACCGTGAAGAACAGGGTGTCGAAGCCGGCCGCGGCGGCGCGTTCGGCGAGGCCGTAGGAGATCTCGCGCTGCTTCATCACGTAGAGCTGGAACCAGTTGCGGCCGTTCGGGTTCGCGGCCCTGACGCCCTCGATCGAGGTCGTGCCGAGCGTCGACAGCGTGAAGGGGATGCCCGCTGCGCCGGCCGCACCCGCACCCGCCTCCTCGCCCTCGGTCTGCATCATGCGCGTGAAGCCCGTCGGCGCGATGCCGAACGGCAGGGCGCTCGGGCCGCCGAGCACCTCGCGGCTCGTGTCGACCTCGGGCACGTTCCGCAGGATCGAGGGATGGAACTCGATGTCGAGGAACGCCTGTCGCGCCCTGGCCAGCGAGATCTCGGCCTCGGCCGACCCCTCGGTGTAGTCGAACGGCGCCTTCGGAGTGCGACGCTGGGCGATCACTCGCAGGTCGGCGATCGTGAGCGCCTTCTCGAGGCGACGGTCGGTCGGGTTCAGGGTCGGCGTCTTGAACCTCATGAGCTCGGCGAGTTCGCGGGGGTTCGGCAACTGGCGCTGGACCATGCGGGTGCTCTCTTCCTACGGGAGTCGGGGGTCGGCCGAGATCTCGGCGTAGTAGCCCGAGATGTGGTCGTGGATCCGGGTGCGTGCGGCCGTGGCATCCGCTGCCCGGATCGCGTCGAGCACGCCGCGGTGCTCGGCGCGAAGTCGCGCCGACGTGCCGGCCCAGTCGGCGATGCGCGCGTGCCCGGCGAGGGCGTAGCCCTCGATGCCGCTGCGCAGTCCGGCCATCGTCGCGGTGACGACCTGGTTGCCGGATGCCTCGGCGAGGGCGAGGTGGAAGGCGGCGTCGAGCGCGAGGAACTCGGCCGGGTCGAGGCCGGTGTCGTCCATGGCGTCGAGCAGTCGCTCGGCGGCGCCGAGGTCGGGTGCGGTCGCCGCGGCCAGGTCGCCGGCGACGTGCGCCTCGAGGACCAGGCGAGTGGCGACGATGTCGTCGACGGGGAAGCCGCTCGCCGCGACCTGGAGGCGCATGAGCGCGCTCATGCCGCCGCCGGGCGTGGCGATGATGATCGCACCGGCGGTGGGCCCCGATCCCGCGTGGGTGCGGATGAGGCCGAGCACCTCGAGCACGCGAAGTGCCTCGCGCACGCTCGACCGGCCGACGCCGAGGTCGGTCGCGAGCCGGCGCTCACCCGGCAGGCGGTCGCCGGGGGCGAGGTCGCCGTCGAGCAGCTTGCGCTCGACGTGTTCGAGCACGGCCTCCCAGGCGCGCGGCTCGATCGATCGAGCCGATGCGTCGTCGCCCATGCCGTCTCCTCGCGCGCGCCCGGGCGGTGCCGCCGCGCCGGGTCTGTGGTCAGACCACAGGGTACCAGATGTGGTCAGACCACAGATCGTGGGGCCTTTGGTCACTGGTCGAGGACGGAGATGTGCGCGACGCTTGGGGCATGAGCGGATACGCCGACCCGGAACGACCGCAGGAGCGACTGAGCGACGCCGAGCGCGAGGAGGCCGTCGGGCACCTCATGACGGCGCAGACCGAGGGGCGCCTGACCACGGCCGAGCTCGCGGACCGGTCCGCATCGGCGCGCGCCGCCGTGACGCGCGGCGACCTCGCACCCCTGTTCGCCGACCTCCCGGCAGCCGCACCACGACCCGCCGCCCCGACCGTGTCGGAGCCACCCCTGACCTGGGCGCCCGTCCCCGAGCCGACGGCGCCCATGGGACGACGCTCCAGGGCCCTCGGCGGTCGGGTCGGCGACACGATCATGGCGCTCTCGCCGTTCGTCGCCCTGCTGCTGTTCTTCGGGTTCGGGTTCTGGGTTCCGGGAGGGTTCACCTGGGCGTGGCTGTTCTTCTTCCTCATCCCGATCACCGGCATCATCGTCTACGGCGGCGGTTCGGCGAAGGAACGGGACCGCTGACCGGAGCGTGCTGACCGGAACCCGGGACAGGCGCGAGCGCGCGGTTCCGGTCAGCCCTTCTTCGGTCGGATGCGCACGCGGTTCTGGCCCGTCGTCTCGTCGAGCTCGACCACTCCGCCGCGCGACTTCAGGAAGTCGGTGAACGAGGCGAACCCGAGTCGCCGTTCCTGGAACGACGGATCCATGCGCAGCATCTGGTTCTTCACCGCGCCGCTCGGCTGCCACTCCTCGTCGGACTTCGCGCGCAGCAGCTCGAGCGCCTTCAGCAGCAGCCGACCCGGGTTCCGCGTCGTGCCAGAGGGGCCCTCGTCGACCGCATCGCCCGGCGCGACGAACTGGACGGCGGTCGTCGGAGCGGCCGGCCGGTCCGTGGGCGCGTCCGCGTCCGCGTCGGGCGAGGCATCGGTGGATGCGCCATCCGTCGACTTCTTCGTCGAGGCACGTCGGCGGCGTGAGGGGGCGGGCTCCTCCTCGGCAGGAGATCCGGCCGAATCCGCCTTCTTCGCCGCCGCCTGCCTGCCGCCGCGGCCGGAGCCGGACTGCGGCGCCGCCGCGCCGGCCTCGTCGTCGGCCACCGCGGCATCCGTCGCCAGCAGCGCGTCGTAGTCGGCGTACTCGTCGCACGCGGCGGTGAGCGCTCGGCTCGTGCCGCCCGCGACGCCGATGCCGACCACGTACCGGCCGAGGCGCTTGGCCTTCTGCGCGAGCGCCACGTAGTCGGAGTCGCCCGCGACGATCACGATGTGCGAGAGGTCGTCGATGCGGAACATGTCCTCGACCGCGTCGACCGCGAGGCGGATGTCTGCGCCGTTCTTCGTCGCCGACAGCGGGAAGAGCTGCACGAGGTCGACCGCACGGTCGATGAGCTGGCCGCGATAGCTCGCATTCACGGGCGTCGACCAGTCGGCGTAGGCGCGCGCGATCGCGATCGTGCCGAAGGTGGCCGCGAAGTCGAGGACGGCGTCGACGTCGACCGTCGCCTCCTTCAACCGCTCGGCGGCCTTGGTGCCGGGCGAGACCGTCTTGGTCCGCGAGGTGTCCTTGCGGTATTGCATGTCACCGTGCAGCTGGTCGTACCGCGAGATGACGATGTTGTCGAAGTCGAAGTAGAGGGCCACGCGGGGTTCTGCCGAAGCGGGCATGGGGACCTTCCGTCGGGGTGTCCCTCGATCGTATGCCCGCCGCCTGACGGTCGACAGGGAGCGCGCGGAGCGCGGCTCAGCCGGCCGCGGCCACCGCGTTGTGCAGTTCGTCGGCGTCCACGCCGAATCGGCCGAAGCCGCCGCCGAGGTTCGTCATGAGCACGAAGCACACGCCGAGCGACGGCGTCACCCAGAACTCCGTGCCCGCCCAGCCGCCGTGGCCGAACGTGTCGGTCGTGAGGAGGCCCGGCGCCGAGTGGCGCAGGTTCCACGCGAAGCCCCAGTCCTGCCCGCGCGAGGCGGGGTAGGGCTCGAGCTTCGGCAGGCCGGCGGTCAGCGGCCGCAGCATGGCCGCGGCGGTGACCGGCGCGACGACGGCGCCGTCGTTCCGGAGCAGGGTGCTGCCGAGCGCGAGCAGGTCGGCCGCGCGACCGAGCAGCCCGGCGCCCGGATGCCGCAGCGCGGCGAACCGCTCGTAGTCGAGCCCCTGGGCGGCGGCATCGACGGGCGCGTGCGGCGAGGCGGCGGCGTCGAAGGTGAGGCCCGAGGCGTCCGCCCGCTCGGCGACGTCGGCGACGGCCCGCTCCCAGGATGCGCCCGAGGCGTGCTCGATGAGGGCCGCGATGCCCTCGAACGCGATGGTCGAGTAGCGCGACACGGTGCTGGCGGCGAAGTCGCGCCCGGGCGCGAGCAGCGACGGGCGGAGCCCGGCGGGCGTGTCGAGCGGCGGCTCGACGATGCCCGACGTGTGGCTCGCGAGGTGGCGGAGCCGCACGACGTCGTCGCGCCCCGCGCCGAAGCCGGGCAGTGCGCGCTCGAGCGGCGTGTCCGGCGTGAGCCGGCCCTGCTCGACGAGACGCAGGGCGGCGAGCCCGACGATCGGCTTCGTGATCGAGAACAGCGGGTAGTGGTCGTCGACGGAGGCCTCGCCGAAGGCGTCGAGCGCGACGACGCCGTCGGCGTTCGCGACGCCGAGCACGGCGTTCGGCAGCGGACCGTCGGCGACGTTGCGGCGCACCCAGTCGAAGGCGTGGTCGAACTGCGGCATGTGGTCGTGTCCTCTCGTGGGGTGGCGCGTCAGGTGCGGAGCACGACGTTGCGCGGCTCGTCGCCGCGCAGCATCCGCTCGACCTGGTCTCGGAGCAGCCGCGCCATGCGCGGCATCATCGCGGTCGTCGCGCCGCCGACGTGCGGCGAGACCAGCACGTTCGGCAGTGCGAAGAGCGGGTGCCCCTCGGGCAGCGGCTCGGGATCGGTGACGTCGAGCGCGAAGCGCAGGCGGCCGGATGTCGCCTCCGCGAGGATCGCGTCGGTGTCGGCGATCGCGCCGCGCGCGACGTTCACGACGAGCGCGCCGTCGGGCAGCGCGGCGAGGAACGCGGCGTCGACGAGACGGGTCGTCTCGTCGGAGAGCGGGACGACGATGATCACCACCTCGGCGTGCGGCAGCAGCGCGGGCAGTTCGTCGACTCCGTGGATCCGTCCGCGCTCGTCGTCGCGCGCGCGGCTCGCGACGCGCGTGAGCTCGACCTCGAAGCCCGCGAGGCGGTCCTCGATCGCACGGCCGACGCCGCCGTACCCGACGAGCAGCACGCGCCGGTCGGCGAGGCTCGCGTACCGGGCGGGCGCCCAGCGGCCCTCGTCGGCCGCGCGCACGAAGTCGGGGATGCCGCGCTGCGCCGCGATCGCGAGCCCGACCGCGAGCTCGGCCGTCGAGGTCTCGTGCACGGATGCCGCATTCGCGAACACGTGTCCGGCCGGCAGCGCGTCGGGCACGTCGTCGTACCCGATCGACTGGGACTGCACGAGCCCGACGTCGAGCCCGTCGAGCACGCCGAGTCGGGCCGAGGCGCCCATGTAGGGCGGGACCGCGATGCCGATCCGGCGGCCGGACGCCTCCGGCGGCGGGGGACCGGCCATGTCCCACTCGACCAGGTCGACACCGTCGGGCACGCCGCCGGGAGTCCGCTCGAGCGCACGGCGAAGGGTCGCGCCGGGCACGGTGACGAGGAGGTTCGCGTGGTCGGTCATGCGTCGATCCTTCCAGCGCCGGCGTCGATCCACGGCAACGACTCCTCCCGGGCGCACGCGATGCGATCGACGAGCACCGCACGGTCGCTACGATGGCCGGCATGGACGAGCCGGATCCCGCGGGGAGCACCGACCGGGCCGCGCCGCGAGGCCTGCGGCGTCGACGCCGCCGCGGACCCGACGACCTGCCGATCGAGGAGATGGCCGAGGCGCTCAAGGAGCGGGTCTACGCGACCTTCACCGGCCTCGCGATCGTGCTCGTGCAGCACGAGAACGCCGAGCACATCTCCGCCGGACGAGCGACCCTGACGCTGCTGGTCGGCATCGTCGCGATCACCGCTGCGGGCTTCGTCGCCGACGTCGTCTCCCACCTGGTCGTGCACGCCGACTTCCCGCGTGGACGGGAGCTCGCACGGATGGCCCGCGTCGCCGGGTCCGCGCTGGGATCGGCGTCCATCCCGCTGATCCTGCTGGTCCTCGCCGTGCTCGGCGTGTTCGAGCTCCAGGGCGCGCTCACGGCGGCGTCGATCGTCTACATCGTCACGCTCGCGCTCATCGGCTACGTCGCGGTGCGCCGGACCCGCCTCACCTGGTGGGAACAGCTCATCGGGCTCGGCATGCTCGCGCTGCTGGGCCTCGCCGTCGTCGGCCTGCAGCAGCTCGCCCACGGTCACTGACTCCGCCCGGCCGTCCTCAGCGCGCCGCGGGCTCGTGGCGCGCGACGGCGGAGGTCGGCGTCAGGCGCCGGATCGACGCGCGTGCGGACGGGCTCGCGCCGAGGTCGCGGCGGCGCCGGAGGGCCGACGCGCCGTGTGCCTGCCGGGGACGTCGCCCGGGGCCGGATGCCGACCGGGCAACTCGATCGGCGTCGTCGACGCGACCAGGTCGATCGGCGACGTGCTCGTCGTCGGCAGGTCGACGGGTCGCGTGATCGGCACGGCGATCGCCGCGGTCGGCGCCTCCGCGTACGAGAGCGCGAAGCGCGGAATCCGCCGGCCGACCGGATGGCGCACGACGCGCAGGCCGCGCCCCACGACCAGCCAGCCGAGGCCGATGAGCGCGGCGATGCCCGCCGCCACCGCCGCCACGCCCAGCGCCCAGCGCGGGCCCCAGGCGTTCGCGACGGCGCCCACGATCGGCGCGCCGATCGGCGTTCCGCCCGAGAGGATCGCCATGTAGAGCGCCATCACGCGACCCCGCAGGAGCGGGTCGGTCGTGGTCTGCACGTAGCCGTTCGCGGTCGTCAGCATCGTCACGACCGTGAAGCCGATCAAGACGGTGGATGCCGCGAACAGCCAGTAGGTCGGCATGACGGCGGCGACCGCCGACGCGATCCCGAAGAAGGCGACCGCCCCGATGATGACGCGGATGCGGGCGCGCTCGCGCTTGGCCGCGAGCAGGGCGCCCGTCAGCGAGCCGATGGCGAGGATCGACGACAGCAGGCCGTACTCGCCGGCGCCGCGCCCGAACTCGACCGCCATCGTCGAGGCGAAGATCGGGAAGTTCATGCCGAAGGCGCCGACGAGGAAGACCATCACGAACACGATGACGAGGTCGGGGCGTCCGGCCACGTATCGGAAGCCCGCGACGAACGCGCCGCGCTGGCGGGGGGCCCGCGGCATCCGTCGCAGGTTCGAACGCCGGAGCCGCGCGAGCGCGACGAGGACCGCGATGAACGTGATCGCGTTGATGACGAACACCCAGCCCGTGCCGACGAGCACGATGAGGACGCCCGCGAGGGCCGGGCCGATCATGCGCGCCGCGTTGAACGACGCCGAGTTGAGTGCGACCGCGTTCGACATGTTCGACGACGAGACGAGGTCGGCGACGAAGGTCTGGCGGGCGGGGATGTCGACGGCGTTCACGATGCCGAGCAGCCCGGCGAAGACGTAGAGGTGCCAGAGTTCCGCGTGCCCGAGGATGAGCAGGAGTCCGAGCGCGAGCCCGAGCAGCATGAGCGCCGACTGCGTGAACATCAGGATCTTCCGGCGCTCGAAGCGGTCGGCGATGAGGCCGGTCACGGGCACGAGCAGCAGTTGCGGCGCGAACTGCAGGGCCATCGTGATGCCGACCGCGAGCGCGTCGTTGTCGGTGAGCTCGGTGAGCACGACCCAGCTCTGGGCCGTGGCCTGCATCCAGGCGCCGATGTTCGAGACGAGCGCGCCGACGAACCAGATGCGGTAGTCGACGGAGGCGAGGGAGCGGAACATGGATCTCACTGGTCGGTGAGCCTCCTGAGGATGTCGGTGGCGGCGGCGAGCGTGTCGCGCTCGTCGGCGGAGAGGGTGGCGAAGCGCTTGGCGAGCCAGGCGTCGCGGCGCCGGCGGGTCTCGCGGACGATCTCATGGCCCGCGTCGGTCGCGTGGAGCAGCACCTTGCGGCCGTCGTCGGGCGAGCTCTCGCGCACGAGCAGCCCGGAATCGACGAGGCAGTTCACGGTGCGGTTCATCGACGGCGGCGTGACCCGTTCGAGCTCGGCCAGGCGTCCGGGCGTGAGGGGGCCCTCGCTCGCGGTCCAGGCGAGCGCCGCGTACTGCGTGGCGCTCAGCTCGGCGTCGGCGCGTTCCTGGCGGATGCGGCGGGCGAGGCGCATGACCGCGAGGCGGAGCTCGGTGCTCTGCTCGGCGAGGGACGGCCGCCGTGCGCGGGGATGCGCGCCCGTCGAGGCGAGGATGTCGGTCA
Organism: Agromyces binzhouensis; assembly: GCF_042672355.1. Taxonomy (NCBI): domain Bacteria; kingdom Bacillati; phylum Actinomycetota; class Actinomycetes; order Micrococcales; family Microbacteriaceae; genus Agromyces; species Agromyces binzhouensis. The sequence goes on from NZ_JBHXVJ010000001.1 coordinate 660,434, forward strand.
TATCGTTAGCCTAACAAATTAGGGTGCCTAATGATTCCCGCACGATTTCCCGTAGACTCGCGTCGGTAACACCCTCGAAACGCTCGACTGGAACAGTCAGGACATGGGAAGCCTCTTCGACGGATACGCGGCGACGCGGTCGAGACGGCGGAGTCGTGAACGACCGTGGGACGAGATGTTCCCCTCCGACTCCGTCAGCGTTCGCGAGCCCTACCGGGAGCTCTACCCGGCGCTCGCGCGGATGACCCAGGACGAGCTCCGCGGCCGCACCGACGCGCTCGCGAGCAGCTACCTCGCCCAGGGCGTCACGTTCGACTTCGCGGGCGAGGAGCGGCCGTTCCCGCTCGACGCCGTGCCCCGCGTGATCGCGGCGCGGGAGTGGAACGTCGTCGAGGCCGGCGTCGCCCAGCGTGTCCGAGCGCTCGAGCGGTTCCTCGGCGACGTCTACGGCCCGCAGGACTGCGTCCGCGACGGCGTGATCCCGGCGGCGCTCCTCAGCTCGTCCAGCCACTTCCATCGGCAGGCCGCGGGGATCGTCAGCGCGAACGGCGTGCGCATCCACGTCGCCGGCATCGACGTCATCCGCGACGAGGTCGGCGACTGGCGCGTGCTCGAGGACAACGTGCGCGTGCCGAGCGGGGTCAGCTACGTGATCTCGAACCGTCGCGTGATGGCCCAGACCCTGCCCGAGCTCTTCACGTCGATGCGCGTCCGGCCGGTCGGCGACTACCCGAACCGGCTGCTGCAGGCGCTCCGCGCGAGCGCGCCCGAGGGGGTCGACGAGCCGAACATCGTGGTGCTGACCCCCGGCGTGTACAACTCGGCGTACTACGAGCACACGCTGCTCGCCCGGCTCATGGGCGTCGAGCTCGTCGAGGGGCGCGACCTGTTCTGCTCGGGCGGCCGCGTCTGGATGCGCACCACCGCCGGCCCCACCCGCGTCGACGTGATCTACCGCCGGGTCGACGACGAGTTCCTCGACCCGCAGCAGTTCCGGCCCGACTCGGTGCTGGGCGCGCCGGGACTCATGCTCGCCGCCCGGCTCGGGCACGTCACGATCGCGAACGCGGTCGGCAACGGCGTCGCCGACGACAAGCTCGTGTACACCTACGTCCCCGACCTGATCAGGTACTACCTCGGCGAGGAGCCCATCCTGCCGAACGTCGACACCTGGCGGCTCGAGGAGCCCGAGGCGCTCGCCGAGGTGCTCGACCGGCTCGACCAGCTCGTGGTCAAGCCCGTCGACGGCTCCGGAGGCAAGGGGCTGGTGGTCGGTCCCGACGCCTCGCGCGGCGAGCTCGCCGAGCTCCGTGCCCGACTCCTCGCCGACCCCAGGGGCTGGATCGCGCAGCCCGTCGTGCAGCTCTCGACGCTGCCGACGCTCGTCGAGGACGGGATGCGTCCCCGCCACGCCGACCTGCGCCCGTTCGCCGTGAACGACGGCGAGAACGTCTGGGTGCTCCCCGGCGGACTCACGCGCGTCGCGCTGCCCGAGGGGCAGTTGGTCGTCAACTCCAGCCAGGGCGGCGGGTCGAAGGACACGTGGGTGCTCGACGACTCGGTCACGACGGGCCCGGTCGCGGGCATCGTCCCGAGCCCGAACCCGTCCGGAGCGCGCGTCGGGTCGATCGTCGCGGACCAGGCGACCGCGCCCGTGACCGCCGCCATCCCGCTGCTCGGCGACGGCGCCGCCGCCAGCCCGCACCACCGGCACCGCCCGGAGTCCTCGCCGCAGGACGAGGAGGCCCCGGTCCGGCAGCAGCAGCAACAACAGCAGCAGCAGCGACCATCGCGACGTCCGACCCGAGGGGAGGCGGAGCCATGCTGAGCCGCATCGCGGAGAGCCTGTTCTGGATCGGTCGCTACATCGAGCGCAGCGACGGCACGGCGCGCATCCTCGACGTCCACCTCCAGCTCCTGCTCGAGGACCCGTGGATCGACGAGGACTCGGCCTGCCGCGCCCTGATGGCGGTCATGGGCAGCGAGCCCAACGACGACGTGAGCCTCGGCCCGCAGGATGTGATCGCGCTGCTCGCGGTCGACCCGCACCATCCCGCGTCCATCGCGCACTCGGTCACCGCGGCACGCGAGAACGCGCGCCGGGCGCGGGAGATCGTCTCGACCGAGCTGTGGGAGGCGATCAACCACACGAATGCGCGGATGCCCCGCCACGTGGCATCCGACAAGACCCACGAGTTCTTCCGCTGGGTGCGCGACCGTTCCGCGCTCGCCGTCGGCGTCGTCGACTCGGCCTCGAGTCGCGACGAGGCCTGGCACTTCTTCAGCCTCGGCCGGGCCGTGGAGCGGGCCGACATGACCGCGCGCCTGCTCGCGACGCGATCGCTCACCGAGGCGAGCGGGCCGAGCTGGACGACCATCCTGCGCAGCTGCGGCGGCTACGAGGCGTACCTGCGCAGCTACCGCGGGGTTCCGTCGACGCTCTCGGCGGCGGAGTTCCTGCTGCTCGACCGGCTGTTCCCGCGCTCGATCATCTCGAGCGTCATCCGCGCCGAGGAATCGCTGCGCGAGATCGACCCGCGGGCGGGCCGCGTCGGCGTCACCGACCAGGCGCAGCGGCTGCTGGGCCAGATCCGCTCCGAGCTCGAGTACCGGCCGATCGGCGACATCCTGCACGACCTCTCGGGGAACATGGAACGCGTGCAGGAGTTCGTCTCGGCCGCCACCGATGCGATCCGTCAGCGCTACTTCCCGACGAGCGCCGTGCCGGTCTGGATCGGGGAGGTCTCATGAGCCGACTGCGCATCGTCCATCGCACGGGCTTCGCGTACGAGGAGGCCGCGACCGCCTCCTACAACGAGGCGCGGATGCTGCCGTACTCGGGCGGCGAGCAGTTCGTGATGCACGCCGCGCTCGACATCCGCCCGGGGGCGACCCAGCACGCCTACCTCGACTACTGGGGCACCCGCGTCTCGACGTTCGAGGTGCTGACGCCGCACCGGGAGCTCTCGGTGACCGCGACGAGCGTGGTCGAGGTGCGTCCCGTGCCCGGCCGCGGCCCCGAGCCGACGTGGGACGAGCTCGCCGCGATCCGCGTCTCGAGCGTGCCGTTCGTCGAGTTCTCGACGCAGACGGTGGCCACCGAGCCTCCCGACGAGGTCGCCGCGCTCGCCGCGGAGATCGCCGCCGAGGGCATGCCGGTCGGCGAGACCGCGCTCGAGATCAGCCGTGCCATCGGCGACGCCGTCGAGTACGTCACGGGCGTCACGGCGGTGAACTCCACGGCCCGGGAGGCGTGGTCCGAACGCAAGGGCGTCTGCCAGGACATGGCGCACCTCGTCGTGGGGGCCCTCCGCTCGGTCGGCATCCCGGCCCGGTACGTCTCGGGGTACCTGCACCCCGACCGCGAGGCGCCCGTCGGCGTGACGGTCGCCGGCGAGTCGCACGCGTGGGTGGAGTGGTTCTCCGGCGCATGGCGCGGCTACGACCCCACCAACCTCGCCGAGGCGGGCGAGCTCCACGTGCTCGTCGGACGAGGACGCGACTACACCGACGTGGCCCCGCTCCGCGGGGTGTACGCGGGCCCGAGCGCATCCGAGCTGTTCGTGTCGGTCGAGGTCACGCGCGAGGCCTGACCTCGCGTCGCCGGGCGCTCGCCGGTGGCAGGATGAGCGCATGCCGACCTTCACCGACCCCCAGGGCGTGCGCATCCACTACCAGCACTGGCGCGTGCCCGAGCCGGTCGCGGTCGTCCAGCTGGTGCACGGCGTGGGCGAGCACATCGGGCGCTACGGCGCCCTCGTGGAGGCGCTGAACACCGCGGGCTACTCGGTCTGGGCCGACGACCACCGGGGGCACGGCCAGACCGGGTTCGAGCAGCACGGCGGCGACCTCGACCGGATGGGCAGGCTCGGACCGGGCGGACTGCGCGCGGCGATCCACGACGTGCACCTCTTCACCGGGATCATCCGCGAGACCGAGGGCGACGAGGTGCCGCTCGTGCTCCTCGGGCACTCGTGGGGCTCGCTGATGGCGCAGATCCTGCTCGAACGGCACCCGCACGACTGGGATGCGGTGGTGCTCACCGGAACGGCGTATCGGACGCCGATCCACATGAACTCGGGCGACCTGAACCGCCGCCATCGGCACCTCGGGACCACCGGCCTCGAATGGCTCTCCCGCGATCCGGCGGTCGCGGAGGCGTTCGTCGCCGACCCGTACACGACCGCGGTGCCGCTGCAGCAGCTGTTCGGGCTGATCGAGGCCGCCCGCCTGCTCGGCCGCCCGGGGCGGAACCTCCCCGAGGAGCTCCCGCTACTCATCATGGTCGGTTCCGACGACTCGCTCGGCGGCGAGAAGAGCGCGCTGAGGCTCGCCGACGCCTACGCCTCGCGAGGCCGCCTCGCCGACGTCACCCTCACCGTCTACGACGGCGCCCGCCACGAGATCTTCAACGAGACGAACCAGGAGGAGGTCCGCGGCGACCTCATCCGCTGGCTCGACGAGCGCTTCGCGGTCGACTGAGCGGCGACGACGGATGCCGCGTCGGAGGAGGCGGCATCCGGATCTCGCCCGTCAGCGCAGCGCCGGGACGTTGAACCCGATGAGGCGCGGCTGAACCCGCCCGTCGACCCGTTCGAACCGGACCTCGGTGAGCGCGCAGTTGGCGACCTCGGGGAACAGGTCTCGATAGCGGTCGGGGTCGACGCCCAGCCACTCGCACAGCAGGAGCCGGAGCAGCGTGCCGTGGAACACGACGAGCACCCGGCGACCGCGCCGTGAGTCGGCGGATCCGCCGACCGTCGCGTCGCCGATGCCGAACTCCTCGACGAGTTCGCGCAGCGCGGGTTCTGCGCGTGCGATGCCGTCGATGCCCGATTCGCCGCCGGGCAGCGGGCTGCGCGCGGGATTCCGTCCGAACGCCGCCCAGGCCTCGGGCATCCGCTCCGCCAGTTCGCGGGGAGCGAGGCCCTCGCCGTCGCCGAAGTCGATCTCGACGAGCCTCGGGTCGGTGCGCAGTTCGACGTGGGCCGCCGCGGCGGCGGGCTCGGCGCTCGCCTGCGCCCGGGTGAGCGTCGAGGACACGACCGCCGAGAGCCGCGCGCGCGACGCCCACTCCGCGAGCTGGTCGGCCTGGGAGAGCCCGTTCGCGGTGAGGTCGATGTCGGTCGAGCCCGCGTAGCGGTGCTCGCCGTGCCACACGGTCTCGCCATGTCGTGCCAGGTACAGGGTGGTCATCGCGGCATCCCCCTCGCAGCCGAACGGATGGTCCGTGGCCGAGCCTACGCCCGTGGCCTGCGAGCCCTTGACAGCCGTGGAGGCAGCACGGCAGGCTGTGTCCCGTGAGAGCGCTCTCATGGGATGCCGGTGCACGCCGCCGGACGCTCATCCGCTGTCAATGAAGACTGAGAAGCCAGGAGAATCGATGAAGACTCCGCGCCAACCGAAGGTACTCGCCGTCGGCGTCGCCGCCGCCCTCGCCGCCGCTGCCCTCGCCGCATCCCCCGCGTACGCCGCGAATGACGTGCTCCGACCCGAGGTCGACCTCTGGACGAACCCGGCGAGCACGACCATCGCGGCGGCCGCGGCACTCGAGGGCGATGCCCGCGCCGACGCGCTGCTGCTCGGTTCGTTCCCGAGCGCCACGTGGATCAACGGCGGCACGCCGAACGAGGCCAAGCGCGACGTCAAGCGCGTGGTCTCGGCCGCACACGCGGCCGGCGAGGTGCCCGTCCTCGTCGCCTACAACATCCCGTTCCGCGACTGCGCGCAGTACTCCGCCGGCGGTGCGACCACCGTTGCCGAGTACACGGCCTGGATCGACGGCTACGCCAAGGGCATCGGCAACAAGGACGCGGTCGTGATCCTCGAGCCCGACGGGCTCGGCATCATCCCCTGGTACACGACGATCAACGGCCAGCTCGAGTGGTGCCAGCCGGCCGAGGCGGATGCCGCGACGGCCGCCGACGAGCGGTTCGCGATGCTGAACCACGCGGTCGACGCCTTCGCGGCGCTGCCGAACACCGCCGTCTACCTCGACGGGACGCACTCGGCGTGGCTCGGGGTCGGCGACGTCGCCGACCGGCTCATCAAGGCCGGAGTCGAGCGCGCCGACGGCTTCTTCCTGAACGTCTCGAACTACGAGACCACCGAGCGGCAGCAGAAGTACGGCACCTGGATCTCGGAGTGCATCCAGCTCGACCTGAACTCGTGGTGGCAGCGGGAATGGTGCGGCAGCCAGTACTATCCGGCGAACCCGTCCGACTTCTCGACGTGGGAGCTGACGGATGCCGCCTACGACCAGGCCTACGCCGACACCGGGCTCCTGCGCGATCCCGACTCGCAGGCGCACTTCGTGATCGACACCAGCCGGAACGGCGTCGGACCGTGGACGCCGCCCGCCGTCTACCCGGACCCGCAGGTCTGGTGCAACCCGCCCGACCGCGGCCTCGGCCTGCGGCCGACGACCGACACCGGCGACCCGCTCATCGACGCCTACCTCTGGGTGAAGGTGCCCGGCGAGTCCGACGGCCAGTGCCTGCGGGGCACCGCCGGCCCCGAGGACCCGGAGCGCGGCATGGTCGACCCGGCCGCCGGGCAGTGGTTCGTCGAGATGGCCGACGAGCTCATCGCGAACGCGGTGCCGCCGGTCTCCCCGTAGCGCCCCGCCGGGGCGGGAGCCGGCGCGACCCCGGAACGCCGGCGCCGGTTCCCGCCCGCTGGACGCACGACCCCGCGGCATCCGTAGGCTGGTCGCATGCACGGTGAGTACAAGGTCCCCGGCGGCAAGCTCGTGGTCGTCGACTTCGACGTCGTCGACGGGGCGATCCGCAACGCCCGCGTCGCGGGCGACTTCTTCCTCGAACCCGACGAGGCGCTGGGCGACCTGAACCGGGCGCTCGACGGGCTGCCCGCGGCATCCGACGCCAAGCAGATCGCCGCGGCGATCACGAAGGGGCTGCGGCCCGACGCGGTCATGCTCGGGTTCTCGGCGGAGGCGATCGCCGTGGCGGTGCGCCGCGCGATGACCGATGCCCGGACCTGGTCGGACTACGAGTGGGAGATCGTGCACGACGCCGCCGTGCCGCCGCGCGTGCACCTGGCGCTCGACGAGGTGCTCGCGACGCGCGTCGGCGAGGGCCGCCGAAAGCCCACGCTTCGGTTCTGGGAGTGGGAGGAGTCGGCCGTCGTGATCGGCTCGTTCCAGTCGGTGAGGAACGAGGTCGACCCGGAGGGCGCCGCCCGCTACGGCTTCGACGTGGTCCGCCGCATCTCGGGCGGCGGCGCGATGATGATGGAGAAGGGCAACGTCGTCACCTACTCGCTGTACGTGCCGGCCGAACTCGTGCAGGGCATGAGCTTCGCCGACTCGTACGCGTTCCTCGACGACTGGGTGCTGCAGGGCCTGCGCTCGCTCGGCATCGAGGCCACGTACCAGCCGCTGAACGACATCGCGAGCCCGGCGGGCAAGATCGGCGGCGCCGCGCAGAAGCGCCTCGGCTCGGGCGGCGTGCTGCACCACGTGACCATGGCGTACGACCTCGACAACGCGAAGATGCTCGAGGTGCTGCGGATCGGCCGCGAGAAGATCAGCGACAAGGGCATCGCGTCGGCGGCGAAGCGCGTGGACCCGCTGCGCTCGCAGACCGGGCTGGCCCGCGCCGAGGTCATCGAGCGGCTGAAGGAGACGTTCGCGGGCCTGTACGGCGCGACGCCCGGAGCGGTCACGGCCGACGAGCTCGCCGAGGCCGAGGCGCTCGTCGCATCGAAGTTCGCGACCGAGGACTGGCTGCAGCGGGTGCCCTGACGAGGGAGCGTCCGGGGGACGGGAGACCGGGCCTGTGGAACCCCTGAACGTGAGGGGGAGGCACGGCGTCTAGAATCGCCGGGTGGACTGGTGGATGATCCTGATCATCGCCGGCGCGGTGATCGCGCTCGGCGTGTTCGCCACGCGCAAGGGCTGGATCGACCTCTCCGACAAGACGAAGCAGGGCAAGCCCAGCGGGTCCGCCGTCATGATGATCGGCGACGAGGTCTTCGCGCCCCGCAAGTACGAGGCGCAGGTCGAGGTCGACCGCCAGGCGCGGCTGCCCGTTCCGGCCCCGGTGCCCGGCGACGGAGACAAGGGCATCGCGTTCGCCGCGGCCGACGCGGACGAGGGCGACCCCGACCGGTTCCGCGGTCGCATCCGGCTCGACGTCCACCGCTGACCCGCGCGTTCGGCGCTCCGGAAATCCGGGCTGCAGGCGGATGCCGCGACGCGGCGCTACGCGTCCGTGAGCGTCGCACCCCACTCGCGTGCCCGCTCGAGCTCGCCGTCCGCGATCGGGCCCGAGTAGCCGTGCACGCCGAATGTCTTGGGTGAATCCGCCGGCCGGAACCCCTTCGACACGAGCGCCTTCATGGCCTTCTTCGCCGCCGACCCGGGGAGGCGCGGATGCACCGTCCGCGTGTCGAACGTCGCGACCGCGACCGCCGACGACGGCGGTGCGAGTTCGGCGATCCACTCCCTGATGCCGCGAGCCGGGATGTCCGTCGCCCCCTGCTGACGGGCGTTGCTCCGCGACGACGCGGTCGACATCGAGAACGCGTGCGTCGGTCCGCCGACGACCACGAGGTCGATCTCGGAGTCGATCGCGGCAGGAGCCTCGGTCGCGGCCACGACGTCGACCCGATCGACCCCCGCGCTTCCGCGCAGTCCGTCGGCCGCAGCCTCGGCGAGGGCGCCCGTGTTGCCCCAGATCGTCTCGTACACCACCAACGCGCGCATGAACCCCGCTCCCCGTCCGCGTGACGACCCCGGCCGTGCCGTCGGCCATCACGGTAGTAGGGCGCGCGCGCGCCCGGCCGGGACCTTGGACCGCTGAGGCGGGCCGGCCGTCGCACGCGTCAGTCCGCTGCGACCTCGGCGACGACGCTCGGGCAGCCGAGGTCGGCGGCCACCTCGCGCATCGCCGCCGACGCCGTCGCGACGGTCATGAGCGCGTTGCCGCCGACGATGTGCAGGCCGTAGGCGTCCTCGAGCGCGACGAACGTCATCGCGAGTCGGTCGTCGTCGAGTCGCGGAGCGAAGGTCCCGCTCTCCCGTCCGGCCCTGACGATTCGCCGGTAGGTGTCGAGCTGGCGCAGGTAGAGCTTCTGCACGAGCTCATCGTGGAGCGCCGACTTCCCCGCGAGCACGTCGAACTCGTAGAGGAGGCTCATGAGGGCGTCGTCGGGTCCGCTCGGCAACCCGCCCTCGATGGCGGCGGAGAGCTGCGCGCTCGGGTCGTCGAGCTCGGCGATCCGCGCGTCGCGGGCGTCGCAGAAGCGCTCGATGCCCGCGGCGTGCGCCTCGACGAGCAGCGCGTCGAGGTCCTCGTAGTAGTAGAGGATCGCACCTCGCGTGAGCCCCGCCTGGGCGGCGACGTCGGTGAGCGAGAGCGACCTGAGCCCGTGCCGGTGGCCGGCGTCGTACGTCGCCTGGATGAGCGCGTCGCGGCGGGCCCGCTGGTTGCGCGGTCGAGCCATTCCTTGACACTAGCCGATCGCCCTGCCACACTCATCGAGTTCATTGACGTTGGTGTCAAATAATGATTCGACCAGCGCCATCGCCCCCGGAACACGACGTGCTCCCGACGAAGAGAGACCGACATGACCACACCGCCCGCCCTCGACACCGCCGCCACGACGACGCACGGCGCGAAGCTCTCGCGCTCGCTCGGCGTCGGCGGCAACGTGCTCATCACCCTCTCGGGCATCTCGCCCGCCTCGAGCGTCTTCATCCTCGGCGGCGCCGCCCTGGCCGTGTACGGCACCGGCGTGTTCTGGGGCTTCGCACTCGCGGGCGTGATCAGCCTGCTCATCGCGTACTGCTACGCCGAGCTCGGCTCGCGGCATCCGATCGCGGGCGGCGACTACTCGCTCGTCAGTCGGGTGCTCGGCCCGGCGTCCGGTGCCGCCGTGTTCCTCATCAGCCTCGTGACGCTGCCGCTCATCGTCGCGATCTTCGCGCTCGGGGTCGCCGACTACCTCGGCGTCGCGATCGCCGGCCTCGACCCGCTCTGGACGGCCATCGTCGTCATCGTGCTCGCCACGGTCACCGCGTGCTTCAACATCCGCGCGAACGCCTGGGTCACCGGCGCCTTCCTCGTCGTCGAGATGGCCGCGCTCGCGCTGCTCGCCGTGCTCGGCCTCGTGCACGTCGAGCGTCCGATCACCGACCTCCTCGACCCGCAGGCGCTCGACACCGCCACCGGCGGCCTCGCGCCGCTCGGCATCGCCGGCCTGGTCCTGGCGATCACGCAGGGCATCTTCTCGTACAACGGCTACGGCGGCGCCATCTACTTCGCCGAGGAGACGCGCAACGCCCGACGTTCCATCGCCCGCGCCGTCATCTGGAGCGCCGTCATCACGGTGCTCGCCGAGCTCGTGCCGCTCACCGCGATCCTGCTCGGCGCCGACTCGCTCGAGGAGCTCTTCGGCGCCGCGCTTCCCGTCGAGACCTTCCTCTCCGCCCGCTCGGGTGATGCGATCACGATCGTCGTGCTCGTGGCGGTGGCGCTCGCGATCGTGAACGCCATCATCGCGATCGCGCTCCAGTCGGGCCGGCTGCTGTTCGCCGCTGCCCGCGACCGGGCACTGCCCGCGGCCGTCGCCACGCCCCTGGCCACGATCTCACCTGCCACGCGCATGCCGGTCGCGGCCACCGTCGTAATGGGCGTGCTCGCCCTCGCCGCGTGCTTCATCCCGTTCGACATCCTGCTGAACGCGACCGGCTCGACCCTGGCCTTCAGCTATGGCTTCATCGCCCTGTCCGCGCTCGTCGTGCGTCGCCAGTCCGATGCCGCCGCGCGCGCCGGGGAGGACCTGACGGGCACGTTCCGCATGCCGCTGTACCCGCTCGCCCCGGTGGTCTCGCTCATCGCGATCGCGTCGATCTTCGTCATCGGAATCCTCGACCCCGCCCAATGGGTCAGCCTCGGCATCGCGATCGGCATCGTCGTCGCCGGGTTCGCGTACTACGGCCTGTACCTCCGCCGGAACCCCGGCACCGCGCACCTGCTCGCGGCCGAGGACGACGAGTGGGAGCCCGCGAAGTGAGGCTCGACCTGCTGATCACCGGGGCGCGCGTGCGCACGTTCGACCCCCGCGCCCCCTGGTCCGAGGCGGTCGGCATCGCCGACGGGCGCATCGCCTGGGTGGGCGAGGTCGCAGACGCGCCCGCCGCCGCCCGCACCCTCGACGCGAACGGGAGGCTGGTGACGCCCGGGATCGTCGACAGCCACAACCACCTGCTGCTCGGGTTCGACGAGGACGCGATCTCGCTGGAGGGCGCGTCGACGCTCGACGAGGTGCGACGGCGCATCGCGGCGTTCGCCGCCCGCAGGCCGGACCTCGGCTGGATCTGCGCGGAGAACGCCGTCTACTCGGTCGTCGACGGACGGCGGCCGAACGCCCGTGACCTCGCCGGTCTCGACCCCCTCGGTCGCCCGATCCTGGTCACCACCTACGACCAGCACTCGGTCTGGCTCGACGCGAACGCGCTCCGCGCCCTCGGCGTCGCCGACGGAGGCGACCTCGCATGGGGTCGTCCCGAGCGCGACGCCGACGGCGAGGCCACCGGCTGGGTGACCGACTTCTACACGAGCGCGATGACGGTCGCCGGGCTCGCGGCGCTGCAGCGCGACATCCCGATGTACTCGCCCGAGCGCAGGTACCGGAAGCTCCGCGGCAGCATGCGCATGGCGACCTCGCTCGGCATCACGACGGTGGTCGAGCCCCAGGTGCCGCTCGCGGAGCTGCCGCTCTTCGAACGCGCCCTCGCCGAGGGGGCGCTCACCTCGCGCGCGATCGCGGCGCTCTTCCATCCGGTCGGGGCGGATGCCGCGTTCCGTGCCGAGCTCCGCGGCGCGGTCGACCGCGCGTCGGCCTCGCCCGACCGCGACGGGCTCCTGCGGCTCGGTCCGCTGAAGCTCTACGCCGACGACGTCATCGAACCGCACACCGCGCTCATGCTCGACGACTACGCGAACCGGCCCGGCGTGCGCGGCCGGCCGTCGTACCCCGGTGACGCCGGCCGCGAACTCGTCAGCGTGATCACCGAGCTCGACCGCATGGGCTTCCAGACCCACACGCACGCGACGGGGGACGGCGGCATCCGCCTCGCGCTCGACGCGATCGAGCAGGCGACCCGCACCAACGGCACGGTCGACCGCCGCCACGGCATCGTGCACGTCGAGTGCCTCCACCCCGACGACCTGCCGCGCTTCGCCGCGCTCGGCGTCACCGCGGCGATGCAGCCGCGGCACTGCTCGCCCGACCTGGTCGCAGGCACCTGGATGGAGAACGTCGGCGAGCACCGGTGGAGCCGGGCGTGGCGCTTCCGGAGCCTCATCGAGTCGGGTGCGACGGTCGCGTTCTCGAGCGACTGGCAGGTCGGCGAGATGGATCCGCTCGTGGGGCTCTACTCCGCCGCGACGCGCGCGGGGCTCGACGGCTCGGCCGCCTGGACGGCGCCCGAGCGCGTGGGCCTCGACCGCGCGCTCGAGGCCTACACGGTCGGCGGCGCGCGCGCCTGGCACCTCGAGTCGTCACGCGGTCGCCTGGCTCCCGGCACGGACGCCGACCTCGTGGTGTGGTCCGGAGACCTGTACGACCACGCGCACGATCCGTCGGGCCTGCTCCGCGAACACGCCGAGCTCACGATCGTCGGAGGCAGGCTCGCGCACTCTGCGGGCGCGCTGTCGGAGGCGGACGGCGTCGTCGGCGACGACCCGGTTGCTGCGGCGCCCGCACGGGACCGACACGTGCACGCGCGCTGACCCGGCCCGTGGGGGAGCGCTGGCAGACTTGAGCGGTGTCCGCCGACGAACCCGACCGCGTCATCCACGCCGACAACCTCGACGTGCTGCGGTCGTTCCCCGACGGCAGGTTCACGCTCGTCTACCTCGATCCGCCGTTCAACACGGGGCGGTCGCAGGCGCGGCAGTCGCTGCGCCACGTGCGGCAGGGCGGGGCGGATGCCGCGGCCGAGGCATCCGCCCGGCCGGTGTCGCAGGCCGACCCGGAGCCGACCCGACGGCTCTCGATCACCGGCTTCGCCGGCAACCGCTACGAGCGGATCCGCGGCGACCTGCTGCGCTACGACGACCGGTTCGACGACTACTGGGGCTTCCTCGAGCCGCGGCTCGTCGAGGCGTGGCGGCTGCTCGCCGAAGACGGCACGCTCTACCTGCACCTCGACTACCGCGAGGCGCACTACGCGAAGGTGCTGCTCGACGCGCTGTTCGGCCGCGAATGCTTCCTCAACGAGCTGATCTGGGCCTACGACTACGGCGGGAAGTCGAAGCGGCGCTGGCCGACCAAGCACGACACGATCCTCGTCTACGTGAAGGACCCCGAGTCGTACTTCTTCGATTCCGAGGCGGTCGACCGCGAGCCCTACATGGCACCCGGGCTCGTCACGCCCGAGAAGGCGGCGCGGGGCAAGCTGCCGACGGATGTCTGGTGGCACACGATCGTCTCACCGACGGGCCGCGAGAAGACCGGCTACCCGACGCAGAAGCCCGAGGGCGTGCTGCGGCGCATCGTGCAGGCCTCGAGCCGTCCGGGCGACTGGGTGCTCGACGCGTTCGCCGGCTCGGGCACGACGGGCGCGGTCGCTCGCTCGCTCGACCGCCGTTTCGTGCTCGTCGACGAGCACGCAGACGCGATCGAGGTCATGCGCCGCCGGTTCGCGGATGCCGCAGGCATCCGCTTCGACGCCTGACGTTCCGCGGGCCCTACGCCGACTGCCGGCGCACCAGGCGCGTCGGCATGATGTTGCGGTGCGGCACGTCCTCGCCGGCGAGCAGGCGCACGAGCAGGTCGGCCATCATGTAGCCCATCTCCTCGGACGGCTGGTAGACCGTCGTGAGCGGGATCGCGGAGGAGGTCGCCGCGGGGCTGTCATCGAAACCGACGACGGCGACGTCGTCCGGTACCCGCCGACCGCGTTCGCGCAGCACCGCGAGCGCCCCCGTGGCCATGAGGTCGCTCGCGACGAACAGGCCGTCGAGGTCGGGCGTGCGGTCGAGCAGGCGCCGTGTGGCGGCGACCGCGCCGGCGACCGAGAAGTCGGCCCTCTCGACGGCGTCGGCGGGCAGGCCCGCGGTCTCCATCGCGCGTTGGTAGCCCGCGAGGCGGTCCACCGCCGCGGGCATGTCGAGGCGCCCGGTGATGGTGCCGATGCGACGCCGCCCGATGGCGAGGAGGCGCTCGGTGGCAGTCATGCCGCCCTCGAGGTTGTCGACATCGACGAAGATGTCGTCGTCGGCGATGTTCGGCGGGCGGCCGCCGAACACCATCGGCATCTCGTGGGCCGCCTCGTGCAGGACGTGATCGCCCTCGTGGTGCGATACGACGAGCGCACCGTCGACGACGCCCGAGCGCAGGTAGCGCAGCGTCTTGCGGTTCGGGTCGCTGGTCGAGAGCAGAAGGTTGAGCAGGTACTCGCTGGTGTCGAGTCGGCGGGTGATGCCCTGCACGATGGCCGCGAAGTACGGATCGCCGAAGAACATTCTGGTGTCCTCCGGAACGACGAGCGCGATCGCACCCGACGTCCGGCTGGCGAGCGATCGCGCCGCGCGGTTCGGCACGTAGTTGAGCTTCGCGATCGCCGCGTTGACGACCCGGACGACCTCGGGTGAGACCTTGGGCGAGCCGTTGACGACGCGGCTGACCGTGGCGCGCGAGACGTTGGCCTCGCGCGCGACCATCTCCAGGGTCGGCGCAGACGACCGCGCCCCGGCTCCGATCATCCCTGTCATGCTCGTCAGTCTATTTCCGTGGGGTCTGGGCGTCGGGTCCGGGGCGGCTCGTCGGGGTCCGGTCAGCGGTCGGATGCCACGGGCAGGCCGCGATCGCGGATGACCCGCTGATACGCCAGTCCGCTGTCCTTGACGGTGCGCTCCTGGGTCTCGTAGTCGACGCGCACGATGCCGAAGCGCTTGTCGTAGCCCCACGCCCACTCGAAGTTGTCGAGGATCGACCAGTAGAAGTAGCCGTGCACGGGCGTGCCCTCGTCGATCGCGTCGAGGACGGCGTCGAGGTGGCCGAGGAGGAACTCCGTGCGGTCGGCGTCGTGCACTGCGCCATCCGCCGCCACCTCGTCGTCGTACGCCGCGCCGTTCTCGGTGACGAACAGCCGCACGCCGGCCGGTCCGGTGTATTCGCGGTGCACCCGGCCGAGCAGTTCGCGCAGGCCGTCGGGCTGGACCTCCCAGCCCATGACCGTGCGCGGCAGGCCCTGCGAGTGGAAGTGCACGTCGGCGGCGGCGGGGAACGGAGACCGGGTCGGCCGATCGGTGGGCGCCTGCCCTTCGATCGGTTGAGCAGCCGGCCGGTCGCTGACGTACTCGCCGTGGTAGTAGTTCACGCCGAGCGCGTCGATCGGCGCCGAGATGATCTCGAGGTCGCCCGGCCGGACGGCGTCGCGCAGGCCGAGGTGGCCGACGTCCGCGAGCAGGTCGCCGGCGTAGTGGCCGCGGAAGATCGGGTCGAGGAACACCCGATTGAACTGCCCGTCGATGCGGCGGGCCGCGTCGAGGTCGCCGGGGTGCGACGGGTCGACGGGCTTCGCGACCGTGAGGTTCAGCGTGATGCCGAGCTCGAGCGACGCGTCGCGCTCGCGGAGCGCCTGCACGGCGAGGCCGTGGCCGAGCATGAGATGGTGCGCGGCGCGGAGGCCCGCCTCGACGTCCTGTCGGCCGGGCGCGTGCGCGCCGGCGGTGTAGCTGAGGAACGACGAGCACCAGGGCTCGTTGAGGGTGGTCCACACCTTCACGCGGTCACCGAGGGCGTCGTGCATCGTGAGCGCGTAGTCGCGGAACCGGAACGCGGTGTCGCGGTTCGCCCAGCCGCCCTGCTCCTCGAGCGCCTGCGGCAGGTCCCAGTGGTAGAGCGTGAGCCAGGGCAGGATCCCCTGCTCGAGCAGCTCGTCGACGAGGCGCGAGTAGAAGTCGACGCCCTTCGCGTTGACGGGCCCGCCGCCGGGGTGCACGCGCGCCCACGACGTCGAGAACCGGTAGGTGTCGAGGCCGAGCTCGCGCATGAGCGCGACGTCGTCGCGGTAGCGGTGGTAGTGGTCGCACGCCACGTCGCCGTTGTCGGCGTTGACGACCGCGCCGGGCACGCGGCTGAAGGCGTCCCAGATCGAGTCGGTGCGACCGTCCTCGTGGGCGGCGCCCTCGATCTGGTAGGCGGCGGCGGCAGCGCCGAGGAGGAAGCCCTCCGGGAAGCGGCGCACGGCCGACGGTGCGCCGGCGGCCGCGGCATCCGGCGTCGTTGCGGTGATGGGCTGGATCGTGGTCATCCCTTGACGGCTCCTTGCATGATTCCTGAGACGAGCTGCTTGCCGGCGACGACGAACAGCAGGAGGAGGGGAATGGTCGACAGCAGCACGCCCGCGAGCACGATCGAGTAGTCCACGAAGTGGTTCGACTGCAGCAGCGAGAGCGCGACGGGCAGCGTCGGGTCGCTGCGGTCGAGCACGATGAACGGCCAGAAGAAGTTGTTCCAGGCCGTGACGAAGGTGAACAGGCCGAGCATGGCGGCGGCCGGGCGGGCGGCGACGACGCCGATCGTCCAGAACGTGCGGATCATGGACGCACCGTCGACGCGTGCGGCCTCGATGAGCTCGTCGGGCACCGACTGGCGGAGGTACTGCGTCATCCAGAACACGCCGAACGCGCTCGTGATCGCCGGGATGATGATCGCGCCGATCTGACCCGTCCAGCCGAGGTCGGCGAACAGGATGTAGAGCGGCACGACGCCGAGCTGCATCGGAACGGCCATCGTGGCGACGACGAACACGAGCAGCGGCTTCGATCCGCGGAAGTGCAGCTTGGCGAAGGCCCAGCCGGCGAGCGTCGAGGTGACCACGACGGCTGCGGCGATCAGTGCCGAGCTGTAGATCGAGTTCCACAGGGCCGGCCAGAAGTTCACGGCCGGGTCGGTCACCACGGTGGTCGCGTTGGCGACGAAGTTGCCACCGGGGAACCAGGAGAAGTCCGGGTCGTTGATCGTGGTCGAATCGCCCGAACCGATGAGGAACGACCAGTAGAAGGGGAACAGCGACCCGATCAGGACGACGATGAGGCCGGCGTACACCCAGAAGCCCGCCCGGCGGCCCTTGATGCGGGTCGTCCGGTGGCGCCTGCGCTGCGGCGTGTCCGGGATGCTCGACTCGACGATGGACAGTGCGGCGGGGGAGTTGAGGGAGCTCATGCGCGCACTCCCTTCTGCTTCTTGCGCGCCTTCGGGGCGCGGATGCCCTCGTCACGGACGAGGGTCCGCGTCACGGCGAGGTTGATCAGGCCGATGAGGATGATGATGAGGAAGAGGATCCACGCGAGCGCCGCGGCCCGGCCGAAGTTCCACTCGCCCCAGCCGATGTTGTAGAGGAACAGCGTGATCGTGAGCCACTGCTGGGCGGGACCGCCCTCGCCGGTGTTGTCGAACATGCGCGGCTCGTCGAAGATCTGCAGGCCGCCGATGGTCGAGGTGATGATGACGAAGATCAGCGTCGCCTTGAGCGAGGGGAGCGTGATGCTCGTGAACTGCCGGAAGGCGCCGGCGCCGTCGACGGTCGCCGCCTCGTAGTAGTCGCGCGGGATCGCCTGCATCGCGGCGAGGAGGATCAGGGTGTTGTAGCCCGTCCAGCGGAAGTTGACCATCGTCGCGATGGCGACGTGGCTCCAGAAGGGGTCCTTGTGCCACGGGACGGCGGGGAGGCCGATATCGGTGAGGACGCCGTTCACGAGCCCGTGGACGTCGCCGAACATGTTGCTGAAGATCAGGGCGACCGCGACCGGCGCCATGACGAAGGGCACGAGCACGCTCATGCGCCAGAACGTCTTGCCGCGGATGTTGCGGTCGAGCATCGCGGCGATGAAGATCGCGACGATGAGCTGCGGCACGCTCGAGAGCAGGAAGATGCTGAAGGTGTTGCGCAGTGCCGTCCAGAACTGCGGGTTCTGCAGGATCCAGACGTACTGGCCGAAGCCGATGAACTCGCCGGAGTTGCGGACCAGGTCCCAGTCCATGAGCGAGATGACCGCCGTGTAGCCGATCGGGAAGAGTCCCACGACCGCGAACATGATGAAGAACGGCGAGATGTAGAGGTACGGCGAGAGCTTGAGGTCCCACCGGCTGAGGTTCTGGCGGAATCCGAGCACCCGGACCGGGCGGCCGGCGGGCGGGGCGGCGGCCGGCTCAGTCGCCGACGCCGGGGGGCGCGTTTGCGTCGTGGTCACGATGGCTCCGAATCGGTGGATGGATGCGTCGGGGGCGGGTGGTGCGGGCCGGCCGGGGCCGACCCGCACCACCGTGTCGGCCTAGAAGGCCTCGACCTCGGCGACCCAGGTGTTCCACGAGGACTGCTGGTCCTCGGCACCGTCGAACACGCGGTTGACCGCGTTCTGGAGCGCGTCGTGGTACTTGAAGTAGTCGGCGTCCTTGTAGGGGGCGACCGACACGGCTGCGGCGCGGTTCGAGAGGATCTCACCGCTCGGCGCGTCGTTGAAGTACTCGTTGGTCGCGCTCGCGAGCTCATCGCTCTCGAGGGCGTCGAGCTGGCTCGGGAAGGTGCCCGCGTTCGCGAAGGCCTTCATCTGCGTCTCGGGGCTGGTCAGCCAGTCCGCGAGCTCGAGGGCGGCCTCGACGTTCTCGCCGTCGGCGGGAACGGTCAGGTACGACCCGCCCCAGTTGCCGCCGCCGTTCGGGAACACGTCTGCGACGTCCCAGCCCTCGACATCCGCGGCGCTGCCGGAGATCACGCCGAGCATCCAGCCGGGGCAGAGCATGGTGGCGAACTCGCCGTTCGCCATCGAGGCGAACCAGTCGTCCGACCACTGGCCCGAGTACGCCGAGTTCGGGATGGCGCGCTCGGTGACGAGCTGGTACGCGTCCGCGATCTCGGGGTTCTCGGTGGCGATCACGGTGCCGTCCGGCTCCGTGTACGTGTACTCGATCTGGTTCACGATGCCCTGGAGCACCGAGTTCGCCGAGTCGATCATGGGCTTGCCGGTCGCCTCGCGGTACTGGTCCGCCACGTCGAGGAAGTGCTCCCAGTCGCCGTCGAAGAGCTCGGCGACGCCCTCGCGGTCGCTCGCCAGGCCCGCGGCCTCGAACAGGTCGGAGCGGTAGCAGATGCCCTGCGGGCCGATGTCGGTGCCGAAGCCGATCAGGCGGCCGTCGGCGTCCGTCGCGGCGGCCTCCTTCCAGTCGAGCCAGCGGCCCTTGACGCTGTCGGGCGCCTCGGCGAGCAGGTCGGAGTACTGCATGGCCTCGGCGAACCAGTCGATCTCGACCGCCTCGACGTCGGCCAGGCCGCCCTTGCCGAGCTTCTGGAAGTAGTTGGCGCGGGCGTCGCCGGACTCGGCGGCGACGTTGTGGACGATCGTCACGTCCGGGTGCTCGTCCATGTACTCCTGGAGGAGCTCATCGGTGTAGCCGAAGTTGTTGAACGTGGCGACGGTCAGCTCGATCGGGCCGCCGTCGTCGGATGCGCTGTCATCGCTCGCGGCGCAGCCGGTGGCGATGAGGGCGAACGATGCGGCGCCTGCGAGGGCGGCGATCGCCTTGGTGCGTCGTGAAAGCATCACGGTCACTCCCTTGTGTGCGTGGAATATCGGATTGCGGGCGCGTCGCTCGAGCGCGGTCGTTCTCCGGTGAGAGCGCTCTCACGATGCGATTCACGATGCTAGGCAGTCACCCCTCGATCTGTCAAGAGAGCGCTCTCACAGTTCCTCGATCGTGACCGCTGCGTGATCGAACCGATCAAGGAGTCGGACGGCCCGCATCACCGCATCGCGGATGCACCGCTCGCACGCAGCCCGCTCCCGGCGTCCTCCGAGGCGTCGCGGTTAACGTGATCCCGTGCCACGTACCCGAACTCCTCGACGTCGCGCCGTGGCGACCCTCATCGGCGTCACCGCGCTGGGCGCGATCTGCCTCGTCGGATGCGCCGGCGTCCCGCCGCTGCCACCGCAGGTCGCCTCGGCCGACTCGGCGTCGCCGACGCGGAGCGGGGAGCCCGACTTCGAGGACGGCGAGGCCGAAGGCGACGGGGCCGGCTCGGACGTCGCCGAGGCCGACGCGGATCTCGTCGCCGATCGGACCAGCGACCCCGCCGTGCTGGCGCAACTCGACTACGCCCTCGCATACTGGTCGGACTACAACGTCGAGGAGTGGGGCGTGCTGGAAGGCAACGACTGCGTCAACTTCGCGAGCCAGGCCCTGGTCGCGCGCGGATGGGAGCAGACCGACGAATGGCACCATGGCGGTGACCCGTACTCGTCGACCGCATCGTGGCGCAGCTCGACCGCGATGCACGCCTGGCTCTCCGCCCACCCCGAACTCGCGACTCCGCTCGACGACGGCGACCGCGACCAGGTCCGACTCGGCGACATCGTCCAGTTCGACTGGGACCGCTCGGGCGACCGCGATCACACCGGGATCGTGACGCGCATCGAGCGCGGCGACGGCGAGGTGCGCATCGCGTTCGCCGGCCACACGAAGGACAGCGCCTATCGCGACGTCGACGTCGCCATCACCGAGGAGCACCCAGGCGCCG
This sequence comes from Agromyces binzhouensis, assembly GCF_042672355.1. Taxonomy (NCBI): domain Bacteria; kingdom Bacillati; phylum Actinomycetota; class Actinomycetes; order Micrococcales; family Microbacteriaceae; genus Agromyces; species Agromyces binzhouensis. The sequence continues at coordinate 680,988 of NZ_JBHXVJ010000001.1, forward strand.
AGGTCTACTACTGGAGGCTCGCCGGGTGACGTCGTCCGGAACCGGACCGTCCCCCCGCGTCCGTCGCAACCGCCTGATCGCCGCGCTCATCGGCATGGTCCTGGTCGCTGCCGTCGCCGTGTGGGCGATCGTCGCGATCGCCCCCTCCGCCGACTCAGCGGGCCCGACGGCGACGCCGTCGCCGACGCCCACGGCGACACCGCGTCCCGCGCCGACGGCGACGTCGACGCCGACGCCCGTCGACACCTTCGACAAGAACGCGCACTCGATCGACGATCCGGACAGCATCTGGGTCGTCGTGGACAAGCTCCGCCCACTGAACCCGATGGACTACGAACCGTCCGACCTCGTCGTCGTGCCGGTCCCGCACACGTGGGAGCCCCTCATGCGTGCGGAGGCCGCCGACGCGGTGGTCGAGATGTTCCGGGCCGCCTCCGCCGAGGCGGGCCTCTCGCTCGCCTCCAACAGCGCGTACCGGTCGTACGAGGCCCAGGAGCGGATCTACGACAACGACGACGAGCTCACCGCTCGCCCGGGATTCAGCGAACACCAGACCGGGCTGACGATCGACATCGGCCCGGAGTCGGGCAACTGCTCCCTCGCCGTCTGCTTCGGCGACACCCCAGAGGGGCAATGGCTCCGCGACAACGCGCACCGCTTCGGCTTCCTGCTGCGATACCCGGCCGACAAGGTCGAGGTCACCGGCTACCAGTTCGAGCCGTGGCACTTCCGCTACATCGGCACCGATCTCTCGAACGAGATGCACGAGAAGGGCGTGACCACGCTCGAGGAGTTCTTCGGCCTTCCGGCGGCACCGAACTATGGCTGACGCGATCGATGGCGCATCCGGGGCGGGGACGCCCGGGGCGTCCCCGCCCGGGGTCGAGGAGGCGGGTGCAGCCGGGCGGATGCCGCCGACCGAGTCGGCGCCGCGCCGGGCCGGGCTCCAGCTCGGCCTCCTGATCGTCAACCAGCTCCTCGCGGGCATCGGCGTCGCGACCGGCATGGCGCTCGCGGCGATCCTCGTCTCCGACCTGACGGGCGTCCCCGCCCTGGGCGGCCTCTCGCAATCGGCCAGTGTGCTCGGCGCGGCGATCGCGGCGATCCCGCTCGCCCGGCTGGCGGTGCGATCCGGCCGGCACGTCGCCCTCGCGATGGGATACGCGTCCTCGGCGGTCGGCGCGGTGCTCATCGTCGTGGCCGCGTCGACGGGCATGGTGCCGGTCGTGTTCCTGGGCCTCGCCGCGTTCGGCGCGGGCACCGCGGCGGGCCTGCAGGCGCGCTTCGCGGCGACCGAGGTCGCCGCGCCCGGGTTCGAGGCGCGGTCGATGTCGCTCGTGCTCTGGGCGACGACCATCGGGTCGGTGGCGGGCCCGCTGCTCTCGTCGACCGGTGACGATCTCGGCCAGGCCGCCGGGCTTCCCGCGCTCGTCGGGCCGTTCGTGCTCTCCGGTGCGGTGTTCGCGATCGCGACGCTCATCGCCGCGTCCGTGCTGCGGCTGCCGCGGGCGGGCCGCCTCGTCGCCGACGCGACCTCCTCGGGGTCGAGCGAGCGGGTCGGGTCGTGGCCGGCGTTCCGCGCCGCCTTCCGCGACGCGCGCGGCCGGCTCGCGATCCTCGCCATCGTGTGCGCGCACACCGTGATGGTGGGCGTGATGGTCATGACGCCGGTGCACATGACCGGACACGGCGTGCCGATCGCCATGGTCGGCGTCGTCATCAGCATCCACATCCTGGGCATGTACGCGGCGAGCCCGCTCATGGGGTGGCTCGTCGATCGGATCGGCGCGCCGCGCGTGATCGCCCTGGGTGGTGCGATCCTGCTCGCCGCCACGCTCATCGGCATCTTCGCCCCCGGGGACTCCATGGTGCTGATCCCGGTCGCGCTCGGGTTGCTCGGCCTCGGCTGGTCCGCGGCGCTCATCGGCGGCTCGACGCTGCTCACGACGACGGTCGAACCGGCATCGCGGGTGGCGCTGCAGGGGGCGACGGATGCCGCGATGAACGTCGCCGCGGCCGCCTCCGCGGCACTCTCGGGTGTCGTGCTCGGACTCGCCGGCTTCGCGGGCGTGAACCTCGTGGCGATGGTGGTGCTCGTGCCGCTGGTGCTCGCCGGGGTCGCGATGGCGCGGCGGGCGCGACGCAGCCGGGCCGCGTGAGTCGGGCGCGCGACAGCGCGCATGATCGCGCTCTCACGGTCCTCCCAGTGCGCGCGAGGGATCCTCACAAGATCGCATGATGGACTGCGGTGTCCCCCGAAATGCCGACCCGGAACACCCCCACGCCTCGTGTCACGAAACCTCCTCCTGCCTGCCCACCGTCGATCCACGTACCGAGCCCCCGAGCCGGATGCCGCGCGCGACTTCGACCTGACGCAGCCTCCCGGCAGCGCCGACTCCGACGAACGTCGCAGGGCGGCGCTCGCCGCCGTGCGCGCCGGACTCGACCTGCCCGAGCCCGAGCCCGAGCCCGAGGCCGTGCCGCTGGGGGCGACCCGGCCCGAGACCGCCCGGTCGACGTTCACCGCCGCAGCGACCCCCGACCCCACCGCGACCGACTCGACCGTGCCCGATCCGGCCGAGCCGGTGCCCCCCGTCGTCGAGACCCCGATCGTCGACACCGTCGTCCCCGGTTCCCCTGCCGGGGACGGCCCGGTCCCCGGTTCCCCGGCCGGCGACCCGGTCGCGGACGACCCCGCCGCGATCTCCGTCGGCTCGGCCGTGCCCGATCCGGCCGAGCCGACGACCCCCGAGGCGAGCAGCGCGGACGCCGGGGCCGCCAGCGGCGTCCGCATGCTCGGCGAGGGCTTCCGCTTCCCGCGGCACCGTGCCGAGCGGCGCGGCAACCGCCGCCCGTCGAGCGGCCAGCGCCGATCGCTCGTCGCGGCCTGCGCCGCGTTCCTCCTCGGCGGCGCGATCGGCGGCGGAGCGCTCGTCAGCGGCATGGTCGACCCGGCCACGGCGGACGCCTCGGCACGAGGCGCGGCGATCGATGAACTCACGGCATCCACGAGCGAGGACGTGCTGATCCCCCCAGCCGTCCGAGACGATCGGCCGGTCGTGACGACCGAGCTCTCGGCGAGCGAGGCGCCCTTCACGGGCGGCACCCAGGTGACCGTCCGAGGCCGCAACCTCGACCGGGTCGCCCAGGTCAGCGTGGCCGGCACCCCGGCCGAGATCGTCGAGTCCGACGCCGCCGCGATCACGTTCGCGGTCCCGGAGGTCGACGACTCCGTCCGCGGCGGCGTCGACGTGGTCCTCGCGGAGGCGGACGGCACGGTCGTCGACGTCGAGGTGCCCGTGGCATCCGCCCCCGCCTCGGTCACGACGTCGGTGCGGGGCATCGTCGAGGCGTCCGCACCGCTCGCGGCCGATCAGGTCGACCGCGCGCCGCTCTCGATCACCTACACGGACGACCCCGGCATCGAGGCGCAGGTGTCCTACGTCCTCGCGCACTGGTCGGACTACAACACCGCGCAGTACGCCGTGCTGAGCGGCGTGGACTGCGCCAACTTCGCCAGCCAGTCGCTCATCGCGCGTGGATGGAAGATGGACGCGGCCTGGAACTACGACCGCGGCACCGGGCAGATGACGAGCGCGTGGTCGAGCTCGACCGCGCTCCGCGACTACCTGCGCACCCGCACCGACGTCGCGACCGAGCTCACCGACGCCGAGCGCGGTCTCGTCAAGGTCGGCGACATCGCGCAGTTCGACTGGGACGGCTCCGGCGACCGTGACCACACCGCCGTCGTCACCCGCGTCGAGCACACCGACGAGGGCACGACGGTCTGGGTCGGCGGGCACACCAAGGACGCGGACTACTGGGACGTCGACGTCGCGCTCGCGACCGGCGGCGGCTCGGTGTCGTACTTCTCGCTGAGCTGACCACACGTCGCTCGGTGCCGCGCGTCGGCGTCAGCCCGCGAGCACCAGCGCCACCCGGTCGAACCACCCCTCTGACTCCGCCCGCGCCTCGGCATGCAGTGCCCGGGCGGCAGCACGCGTGCGACCGCGCCGGTCCCACACCCGTCCGAGCGCGGCGCCGCCCGATCCCGATGAGACCGCGCCGAGCGCCATCACGGCGTCCTGTCCCCACCACCCGGTCGCACCCCGCAGCTTCACGTCGGTGTACTCGTCCGTCGACAGTGCGGCGACGGGGACGCCCGTGGGTGCGGCGAACACGGCCGGGTGGTACCGGCCGGTCACGAGCATCGCCGCGCCGCGCGCGAGCCGTGCCGCCGATCGGGCGTCGCCCGGCTGCAGGAGGTCGGCCGGCGTGCGCATGGCGTCGCGCACTGCGGCGTGCAGCACCTCGTCGCCCGCGTCGATCGACGGATCGAGCGAGCCGAAGTGGGGGTGGAAGCGCACGCGGGTCCCGGAGTGGTCGGCCAATCGGTCCAGCGCCGCGGCGAGGCCGCCGATCACCTCGTCGCGGGGCAGGCCGCCGAGGTGGATCGAGAGGCTCACGAGGACGTACGGCTCGTGCGCGCCGCGGTCGGCGTCGGGATCCTCGATTCCGAGGAAGCTCGCGTCGTCGCGGTTGGCGGCGAGCCGATCCGCCGGCACCCCGATCCCACCCGCCAGCCGCAGCGAGGCGTGCTCGCGCATCCCGACCAGCCGGGCCGACCGCAGCAGCCCGGACACGAGGTCGCGATCCGCGGGGTCGAGCCGCGGACCGATCGTCTGGCCGGAGACGACGAGCGGCCGACCGAGCCGGTCGGCGATGGCCCCCAGCGCCGCGCGCTCGAAGACGTGGGCCGGCCAGTTCGATGCGAGGTTGCCGCCGCCCGCGACCACGACGCCGTCGGCCGCCGCGACGGCGTCGATGACGTTGAGCGCCGGATCACCGTCCCGGAGGGTCGGCGTCCCACCCGCGGCCGACCGCACCGCGTCGAGGCGCTGCAGCATCTCCTCCCGGGTCCCCGTGAACCCGATGCGTCCGACAGCTCCGACACCGTATCTCGCGGCGCTGTCGGCCGGCGCCGCGGAGATCGCCGTGACCTCGCCGACACCGCGTCCGCGCAGCGCATCGACCATGGCCTCGAACATCGCCTCATCGCCGATGTGCATCATCCCGTCGACCACTCCGACGTCGCCGATCGCCACGATGCGCATGCATGGACCCCTCTCAGCGGACTGTCAACCGGGTGACAGGAACCTTCATCCTGTCGAAGTATCATCCAGATCGCATGCGCCGCCGACGTCGGCATCGTCGACATCGGGCGCGGTGGGCAGGGGGAGCGCACATGGGGGTCCGGACCGCACTCGACGCCGTGCTCACGGCGCCCACGATCGTCGACGCGATGCGCGCGGCCGACGATCTCGCGTTCGAGGCCGGGCGCGAGCCCGGCGCACGCACCATCCGGCTCCTCGAGCGGGTCGCGGGCGGCGGCGACGAGCTCGCCGCGATCGCCGCCACGCACGCGCTCGCAGGCATGCTCGACGTGGAGGCCTCGCGCGTGCTGGTCGGCCTGCTCGGCGACGACCGGGAGTTCCTGCGGGAGCACGCCGCATGGGCCCTGGGATCGGGCCTGCCGCGGCACGAGGCCGTGGGCGGCCTCCTGGGGATGGTCGTGCGCGGAGGATTCGCGGGCATGCTCGCCCAGCGATCGCTCGAGCAGTGGTCCGGCTTCGCGCCGGCGCCGCTGGTCGCGGGCGTCGAGGGCGGCCTGCTCGGCATCGGGGAGGCGGAGGCGCGAGCACGGCTCGTCGAGACCCTCGGACTCGTCCGCGATCCCCTCGCGACCGCACCGCTCGTGCGACTCGCCGCCGATCCGGACGAGCCGGAGCCGGTCCGCGTCGCCGCGATCGCGGCGCTGGGCCAGCGGGACGACCCGGGCACGGTCGTCTCGACGCTCGAGGCGATCGCGGGCGCCGACGGGTACCTCGGCGCCGTCGCCCGACTCGCGCTCGCCGACCTGGCCGCGACGGGCCCGATGCGCCGCCGCGACGGTTCGAGCCTGACCGTGGCGCAGCTCTTCCTCCACGCGGACATCGACCCGGGCCTGCGGTCGGCGGGCGCCGGCGACAACGGCGGGATCGCGACCCTGCTCGTCCGGCTCGGCGATGCGCTCGTCGGGGACCCCGAGTCGGCCGTGGACCGGGTGATCACGCTCTCCCGCGGGTCGGTCGCCGCGGCGCTCACCGACCTCGTCGCGGTGGAGGCGTCGGAGCGCGGCCACGAGTACGGGCGCATCCCGCTCCTGAGCGACCCCGTGCCGTCCGCTCGGGCCTGGCCGCTGCGCGTCGCGACGCGACGCGGCATCCGGCGGATCCTGCGCGCCGCGGGCGGAGCCGACGTCCTGCACCTGCGGATGGCGGACGTCGGCAGCCTCGCCGCGGCGGATGTCGCCCGGGAACTCGGCCTGCCGGTCGTCTTCACGCTCGCGCCCGACCCGCACGCGGTGATCGACTCCCTGGACCGCGCCGGGCGGATCGGACGCAGCGACTTCGGCCGGGTCGACCTCGTCGAGCACTTCTGGTTCCGCACGCGACTCGTCCACCGCCTGGCGGCGAACGCGGCGCACACCGTGCTCTTCCCCCGGCCGCGGCTCGAGGAGGACCTGCGACGACTCGTCGGAGTCGATCCCGCCGCCGACCCGTCGCACCGGACGATCGTGCCGGAGGGCGTCGACACAGAGTCGATCGATCGAGCCCTCGACGAGGTGGACGCGCATCGCCGGGGTGCGGAACCCGGACCCGCCATCGACGAACTGCGGCGGCTCGTCGGTGGGCTCGACGCCGACCGCGGGGGCCGACCGCTGATCCTGAGCGTGGGACGCCTCCACCGCGTGAAGGGCATGGCCGCGCTCGTCGAGGCCTGGGCGGCATCGCCGATCGCATCGCGTGCGAACCTCCTCATCGTCGGAGGAGATCTCACCGCGCCCTCGGACGACGAGCGCGAGCAGCTCGATCGGATCGAATCCCTCGTGCCCGCAGCGGAGCGCGCACGGCGCGGACTCCTCCTGCCGGGCCACCGCCCCAACGACGTCGTCGCGCGATGGTCCGCCGCCGCCCGGTTCGGCGTGCCCGGGGCGATCGCGCCCGGCGGGGTGTACGCCTGCGCCAGCCTCAAGGAGGAGTTCGGCATCGCGCTCCTCGAGGCGATGGCCGCCGGGCTGTTCGTCGTCGCCCCGGACGGCGGCGGCCCGGCGACGTACGTCGACCACGGCCGGACCGGCATCCTGACGGCCACGTGGGACGTCGACCGGCTGTCGTCCGCGCTCGCCGAGGCCCTGACGGCGTCGCAGGCCGAGCAGGGCGACGATCGCGCCGAGCGCTCGCGTGCGGTGGTGCGCGAGCGATTCACGGTGCAGCGGATGGCGCGGGTCCTCGGCGGCGTGTACCGGACGGTCGCGCGTGACGAGGCCGGCCTGCTCGAACCCGCGGACCCCGTCCGATGACGCTCCTCGTCGTCAGCCCGGACTACGCGTCCCACCTGCTTCCGCTCGCCACGCTCGCGACGGCGTGGCGCGACCGCGGCGAACGCGTCGTGGTGGCGACGGGACCGGCGACGGCCGGCATCGTCGACGCGTTCGGGTTCGAGCGTCGCGACCTCCGGCTGGGTCGCGGTTCGAACCCCGGGGTCATCGCGGCGGGCGAGCAGCCGCCGGACGAGGGCGCCTCCCTCCGCGGCTTCTTCCGCGCCACCGCGGAGGGAGCGCTGGCGACGCTCCGCTACCAGGCGGAGGAGCGGCTGACCGACCTCATGTGGGATCCCGTCGGTCGGGCCGCGGAGACCGCGCGGATCGTGCAGGACCTCGCCCCGGACCAGGTCCTCGTCGACCACCTCGCGTTCAGCGCACGACTCGGCCTGCAGAGCGCGGGCACCGCCCACGGAGACGTCGTGCTGGGTCATCCGAGCGCTCTGCCCGTCGGACGCGAGGTGTACGGCGTGCCGGCCGCATGGCCGTCGGCGTTCGACCCCGACCCGAGCGCGCTCGAGGCGCTGGAGCGCCTGTGCCGGACGGTCTCGGAGCGGTTCACCGCCGAGTGGAATCGAGCCGCCCGCGTCCTCGACCCCGGTCATCGTCCGGTCGAGGACGCGTTCGCCGAGCACGGCCCGCTCGTGCTCTACAACTACCCGGGCGAGCTGGTCGACGACGAGCGGCGCCGGCTCCTCCCGCCCCACCGGTTCCTCGGGTCGGCGCGACGGGAGGAGGCGGAGGACGCCGAGGTCGAGGCCTGGCTCGCGCAGCGCCGGCCGTTCGTCTACGTGAGCTTCGGGAGCTTCCTCTCGGTCCGAGGTGACGTCCTCGCGCGTGTCGCCCGCGCCCTGCGCGAGATCGGGGCGACGGTCGCCGTCGCGATCGGTTCGACCGACCCGGCGGAACTCGGCGACCTGCCGCAGGACTGGCTCGTGCGCGGCTACCTGCCGCAGATCCGGCTGCTGGGCGCCGCCGCCGCGGCCGTCACGCACGGCGGGAACAACTCCGTCACCGAGGCGATCGGCTCGGGTGTGCCGTTGGTCGTGCTGCCCTTCTCGACGGACCAGTTCGCCGGTGCCGCCGCCATCGAGGCTGCGGGGTTCGGGGTCGTCCTGGATCCGAACACGGCGAGTGCGCAGGACATCGCGGACGCCGTTCGTCGCGTGCTGGACCTGCCGGCGGACGCTCGGGGACGACTCGACGCCGTCGCCGCGGATCAGGCCGCGAGGCCCGGGCCCGAGGTGGCGTTCGACGCCCTCACGGCGTGACCCTCCGCGATGAGCGCCGCCATCGCGTCGACGTCGCCCTCGGCGTCGCGGTAGCGCTCCATCAGGGCGGCGTTGCGGTCGTACCGCTCGCCGGCGCGCACCTCTGGTTCGTGCGAGAGCGCGTAGACGGTGCCCTCGTGCCGGTGCGGCTCCGCGCCGATGACGGTCTCGTGGGCGATGCGCCACGCGGAGTCCTCGAACCCCCACCCGCGGAACCGTTCGTCCTGCCCGCCGTGGGCCGCCCACGTCCTCGCCGTCGTGACGTAGACCCCTGAGCACGCTCCGCGGACGAGCACGTGCGAGCAGTCGGCGGGAGGCGCGCCCGCCTCGAGCTCGGCCGTGCCCTCGGGGCCGAGCCAGCGGTACGTCGTGTACGGCAGGTGCACGCGGCCGCTCGCACGGGCCGCAGCGACCGCCTCGCGCAGCGGCGCCGCCTCCGGCAGGGTGTCGGCGTCGTTGATGACGACGACGTCGTCGGGATCGGCGAGTCGGGCGACGGCCAGGTTTCGCGTGCGAGCCAGCACGAACACGTCGTCGTCGCTGTCGATCGTCTCGACCCGGAACTCCGGCAGCTCGGCGCGGTACCACGCGAGGACGCGGTCGAATGCGAGGATCCGCGAGGGCGCCGGCCGCCACGGGATCACGACGAGGTTGGTCACGCCGCCATGCTAGGCACGGGACACCGGCCGCGCCCCGGCTTGACAGGGACGCGGCGGTGCGCTTGCGCGGGGGCCCGCCCGCCTACGCCGACCCGAGCGCTGCGTCGACGATCCGCTTCGCCTCGGCCTGCACCTCGGCGAGGTGCTCGGGACCGCTGAACGACTCGGCGTAGATCTTGTAGACGTCCTCCGTGCCGCTCGGCCGGGCCGCGAACCACGCGTGCTCCGACGCGACCTTCACGCCGCCGACGGCGGCACCGTTGCCCGGTGCGTGCGAGAGCTTCGCCGTGATCGGCTCGCCCGCGAGCTCGGTCGCCGTGATGGCGTCGCCGTCGAGCTTGCCGAGGGCCGACTTCTGGGCAGCGGATGCCGCGGCATCCGTTCGCTCGTACGCCGGGTCGCCGAACCGCTCGACGAGCTCGGCGTAGAGCTGCGACGGGCTCGTGCCGGTCACCGCGCGGATCTCCGAGGCGAGCAGGCACAGCAGGATGCCGTCCTTGTCGGTCGTCCAGACGGTGCCGTCCTTGCGGAGGAACGACGCGCCGGCGCTCTCCTCGCCGCCGAACGCCACCGAGCCGTCGATGAGGCCGGGGACGAACCACTTGAAGCCGACCGGGACCTCCCAGAGGCGGCGCCCGAGCGACTCGGCGACGCGGTCGATCATCGAGCTCGAGACGAGGGTCTTGCCGATCGCGGCATCCGCCGGCCAGTCGGGCCGGTGCGTGTACAGGTACTCGATCGCGACCGCGAGGTAGTGGTTCGGGTTCATCAGGCCGCCGTCGGGCGTGACGATGCCGTGCCGGTCGGCGTCGGCGTCGTTGCCGGTGAGGATGTCGTACCCCTCGCGGTTCGCGAGCACCGACGCCATGGCGTTCGGGCTCGACGGATCCATCCGGATCTTGCCGTCCCAGTCGAGGGTCATGAACGCCCAGCGCGTGTCGACCTTCTCGTTCACGACGGTGAGGTCGATGCCGTACTCGTCGCGGATCGCGCCCCAGTAGCCGACCGACGCCCCGCCGAGCGGGTCGGCGCCGATGCGGATGCCGCTCGCCCTGATCGCGTCGAAGTCGATGATGCTCGCCAGGTCAGCGACGTACCGGCCGCGGAAGTCGTAGGTCTCCACCGCGCTCGGCTCGGCCTGGTTCACGCCGCGCAGCTCGTCGGCGATGAGCTCGTTCGCCCGGTTCGCGATCCAGCCCGTGGCGTCGGAGTCGGCCGGGCCGCCGTGCGGCGGGTTGTACTTGAACCCGCCGTCCTGCGGCGGGTTGTGGCTCGGCGTGATCACGATGCCGTCGGCCTCGCCCTCGGCGCGCCGCTCCGGGTCGTTGTTCCAGCTGAGGATCGCGTGGCTGAGGGCCGGCGTCGGCACGTAGTCGTCGTACTCGTCGGCGAGCACGCGCACGCCGTTGGCCACGAGCACGTCGAGCGCGGTCGTCTGGGCGGGACCGCTCAGGGCGTGCGTGTCGGCGCCGATGAAGAGCGGCCCCGTGATGCCCTGGCTTGCGCGGTACTCGACGATCGCCTGGGTGATCGCGAGGATGTGGTCCTCGTTGAACGCCGTGTTCAGCGAGGAGCCGCGGTGGCCCGAGGTGCCGAACACCACGCGTTGCCCGGGGATCGAGACATCCGGATGCAGGTCGTAGTAGGCCCTCAGCAGGGCCTCCACGTCGATCAGGTCGGATTCGGTCGCCGGGGTTCCTGCTCGCTCGTGCATGCCCCCATCCTGCCCCCCGCAGCGTTCGCGCGACACCCCCCGGCCGCCGGCTCGGAGATCAGGCGAGGGCGCCGATCGCAGTCGCGATCGAGTGGATCGCGAGGCCGGCGAGCGCACCCACCACCGTGCCGTTGATCCGGATGTACTGCAGGTCGCGACCGACCTGCAGTTCGATCTTCTCGGTCGTCTCGGTCGGGTCCCACCGCTCGACGGTCTCGGTGATCACGCCCGCGATCTCATGGCGGTACCTGCCGACCACATAGGCCGCGGCATCCGTCACCCACATGTCGACCTTCGCGGCGAGCTCGTCGTCGGCGGCCAGGCGTGCCCCGACCTCGACGAGCGCCGAGCGCAGGCCGGCGCGCAGCTCGCTCCCGGGGTCCTCGAGCGACGCGGCGAGCGAGACCTTGACCGAGTCCCACACCTCGCCGGCGAACTCGCGCAGCCGCGGGCTCTCGACGAGGTCGAGCTTCAGGCGCTCGACGCGCTCGATCATCGCGGGGTCGTGCTGCAGGTCGTCGGCGACGTCCGCGAGCCACTCGTCGATCGCGAGGCGCAGCGGATGCCGCGGCTCGTCGCGCACGGCCCGCGCGAACGCGAGCACCTCCCGGTACGCCCGATCGTCGACCAGGCCGCCGACGAAGCCGGGCACCCACTTCGGCAGCCGGCTCGACACCATCGTCCCGAACGACTCGGGGTGCGCGACCAGCCAGGTCTCGACGCGCTCGAGGACGGCGTCGACCGCCGCGCGCTGCTGGTCCGCCGCGACGAGGCGCGCGCCGACGCGGCCGATCGCCGGCCCCCACTCGGGCTCGAGCAGGTGCCGCCTCGCGAGCTGCTCGATGACCCCGGCCACGTCGTCGTCGCCGAGCAGCCCCAGCACGCCGCGTCCGGCGACGGATGCCTCCGAGGTCACGCGCTCGGCGTTCGCGGGATCGCGCAGCCACTCGCCGAGTCGCCGGGCGACCCCCATCGAGGCCAGCTTGCCGCGCACGACGGCGTCGGAGAGGAACTCGTCCTCGACGAAGGCGCCCAGGGTCGCGCCGATCTCGTCCTTGCGGCGCGGGATGATCGCCGTGTGCGGGATGGGCAGCCCGAGCGGGTGCCGGAACAGCGCGGTGACCGCGAACCAGTCGGCGATCGCGCCCACCATCGCACCCTCGGCGGCGGCGCGGACGAACCCCATCCACGGCACGGTCTCCTGCAGGGGGAACGCGACGGCGAACACGGCGGCGGCGACGAGCAGCAGCCCGAGGGCGATCCGCTTCATGCGCCGCAGCGCGATGCGCCGCTCCTCGTCGGTCGGAACCGTGCGGCGCGCGGCCGCGGCATCCGTCGTCGTCATGCGCCCACCCCCTCGAAGCGATTCTGCCCCGTCGGGATGCGATGGCTCCCCGAAACACGACGACCCCGCGCCGTAGGCTTGCGGCATGACGGATGCCGCGCAGCCACGCCCCGACGAGACGTACTCGTACCTGGGGCCGGCCGGCACGTTCACCGAGGCCGCGCTGAAGCAGGTGCCCGAGGCCGAGGGCAAGCACTGGCGCAGCGTCAACAACGTGGGCGAGGCGCTCGCCGACGTCGTCGAGGGCCGCTCGACGGCGGCGATGATCGCGATCGAGAACTCGGTCGACGGCGGCGTGTCCGCCACGCAGGACGCGCTCGCGACGGTCGCCGGCCTCCGCATCGTGGGCGAGTACCTCGTGCCCGTGAACTTCGTGCTCGTCGCGCGCCCCGGCACCCGGCTCGACGAGGTCCGCGTCGTGAACGCCCACCCCGTGGCCTATGCGCAGTCGCGCGGATGGCTCGAGCGCGAGCTCCCCGACCACGCCCACCTGCCGTCGACGAGCAACGTGCAGGCTGCGGCATCCCTCTTCGACGACGGCCTCGCCGACGCCGCGGTGGCGCCGCCGGGCATCGTCGACCACCTCGACGTCGAGGTGCTCGCCGAGGCGATCGGCGACAACCCGAACGCGATGACCCGGTTCGTGCTCGTGAGCCGGTCGCGGGCGGTGCCGCCGCGCACGGGTGCCGACAAGACGAGCGTCATCGTCGAGCTGCCCGACGACGAGCCGGGCTCGCTGCTGGCGATGCTCGAGCAGTTCTCGACCCGCGGCGTGAACATGTCGCTGCTGCAGTCGCGCCCGATCGGCGACGAGATGGGCCGCTACCGGTTCGTGATCGACCTCGACGGACACGTCGAGGACGAGCGCGTCTTCGACTCGCTGCTCGGCCTCCGGCGCTTCAGCCCGAAGGTGATCTTCCTCGGCTCCTACCCGCGCGCCGACCGCCGCGAGGTCGAGTACCACTCGAAGTACGACGACGAGATCTTCATCGAGGCGCGCGACTGGCTGCGCGGCATCCTGAGCGGGGAACCCGAGGAGGACTGAGCGCGATGGGTGGGCCGGCGACGGAGCCGGAGTTCGATCCGCGATTCGATCCGCGCTACCAGCGGGGCTGGTCAGGGCGGTCGGAGGACGACTCGGCCCCGGGCGAGCCCGGCCCGAGCGTCGAGGCGACCTCGGCCCCGCCGGCGACCGCCCCGGACGGGTCGCCGGAGGGGTCCCGCCCGGATCCATCGGATGGGCCGGACACCACCGGGCCCGACCCGGCCGGGCGCGACACGACCGGGCCCGACACGACCGGGCCCGACACGACCGGGCCCGACACGACCGGGCGGCCCGACGCCGCCGATCCTGAGCCGGCTGGGACCGCGCCGACGACCGCCGACCCGACGTCGCGGAACGATCGGCCGCACGTGCCCGACGGCCATGCGGCGCGCATCATGCGTGCGGCCGTCGGCGGAGCATGGGCCGTGGCGCTCCTGGCGGTCGTGTTCGGAGCGGGCCTCGTCTGGTGGCGTCTGACGCGCGGCGACACGTACTACGCGACGCGCGACGCCGGCGACATCATGGTGGAGACCCTCGCGCTCAGTGTCGCGCCGAGCCTGCTCGCGGCGGGCCTGGCGGGCGTGGTGGTGCTGACCGTCGCCGATGGCCTGCGGCGGGCGTTCCCCGGCGCCGGCGGCGGACGCCCCGCGCCCGGGAGTCGCCCATGATCCGCTCGCTGCTCGACCGATCGGTCCTCGCGCTGGCCGCGCTCGCCGTCGCCGGCGGCGCGGGGATCTGGTGGCTCGTGTCCTGGCGCGCGGAAGCCGAACGGTTCTGGGCCGGGCTGAGCGACCGCATGCCCACGCCCGAGGAGGAGGGCATGCTCGAGCTGTACGAGCTGCTGCCGTACCTGCTGAGTCCGGCCGCGACGACCGCCTTCGTCGCAGCCCTGATCGGCCTGCCGATCGCCATGGGCGCCGCCGCCGCGGTGATCGCGCGCTCGCGCGACGACGCCGGTTGAGCGCCTACCGCTCTTGCGCGGCTCCGGGCTCGGTGTTCGCGTCGGGAGCGGCGTCGTCCGCCGCGGCCAGGTCGGCCGTCGAGAGCTCACCGGTGAGGGGTTGGGTCGCCTTGGCCTCATCCGCGGCGGCCTCGGCCGCCTCGAGCTCGGCCTCGTCGAGCTCGGAGTCCGGCTCCCCGCTCCGCTGGTCGGGGCTCGGGGCGTCGGCGCGCTGCTTCGCCCCGTCGGCCGCGCGCGGCGCGGCCTTCTCCGGCACGCGGACCACGAGCGCCTTCGGGTCGATCGCGAACCGCGCGGCGGTGATCATGCCCATCTCCTCGCCGTCGATCTCGAACTCCTGCGCCTGGCCGTCGATCACGATGTCGACCGTCGCACCGCTCGCGTAGACGACCTCGCGGCGCTTGTTGCCGCCCGTGAGGTCGATGAGCTGCCGGCCGAGCGCCGACTTGCGGAGCACCCGGTTCTCCCAGGCGACCTGCCGCCACACCATCAGCCACTCCCAGACGTTGCGCGGCTGCAGGCGCACGACGTCGAGCCGGCCGTCGTCGATCTCGGCGTCGGGGATCAGCTCGATGTTGCCCGGCAGGTAGCCGAGGTTCGCGACGAGGATGCTCGAGACCTTCGAGCGGTGCGTCCGGCCGTCGTCCATGCGATGGGCGATCCGGAACGGCTCCGAGCTCGGGATGGCGCGGAGTCCCGCGTCGACGTACGCCAGCCACCCGACCCGCTTCTTCAGCTCGGAGTCGGTGTTGGAGATCATCGCCGCGTCGATGCCGATGCCGCTCATGACGAGCGAGACCTCGGTCTCGGTCGAGCCGTCCTCGCGCCGGACCCGTGCGCGCAGCACGTCGACGGCGCGATCGCGCCCCGTGAAGGCGAGCTTCGCCGCGCCCGGGATGTCGTTGACCGGGATGCCGATGTTGCGGGCGAACAGGTTGCCGGTCCCGAGCGGGACGATGCCGACCGGGATCGGCTCGCCCTCGAGGCCCTCGGCGACCGCGCGCACGGTGCCGTCGCCGCCGGCGGCGATGATCAGGTCGACGCCGCTCCGGCGCGCCTCGCGCGCCTGACCTGTGCCCGGATCGTCCTCGGCGGTCTCGATCCATTCCGCCGCCGCATAGCCGTGCTCCGCCGCCAGGTCCTCGACCACCGGACGCAGCTGCTCGATGCCCTGCTTCACCGGATTGAAGATCACGGCGACGCGCCGGTCGCCTCCCGCGGCATCCGCGTGCTCGCTCTCGCCCCCACTCATGCGTCGAATCTAGGGCATACGGGCCCGCGCAGCCCGCGGATCCGCCGAGGCCGGCCGACGGGCCCGACGGATGCCCCGACTACACTTGGCCGGGTGATCGACCCCGTGCTGCTCCGCGAGAACCCAGACCTGGTCAAGCGCTCGCAGGAGGCGCGCGGCGAATCCCCGGCCTACGTCGACGATGCCGTCGCCGCCGATACCGCCCGCCGGGCCGCGATCTCGGCGTTCGAGTCGCTGCGCGCCGAGCAGAACGCGTTCGGCAAGCAGGTCGCCAAGGCGCCCAAGGAGGAGAAGGCGGCCCTCGTCGCCCAGGCCCAGGAGCTCGCAGCGAAGGTCAAGCAGGCGAACGCGGATGCCTCGGCCGCCGAGGAGGCCTTCACGACCGCCGTGCAGCGCATCGGCAACGTGGTCGTCGAGGGGGTTCCCGCGGGCGGTGAGGAGGACTTCGAGGTCCTCCGCGAGGTCGGCGAGATCCCGGCGTTCGGCTTCGAGCCGCGTGACCACCTCGAGATCGGCGAGCTGCTCGACGGCATCGACATGGCCCGCGGCGCCAAGGTGTCGGGCGCCCGCTTCCACTTCCTGAAGGGCGTCGGCGCGCGCCTGCAGCTCGCGATCATGAACATGGGCCTCGACAAGGCGGTCGGCAACGGCTTCACGCCGCTCATCACGCCGACGCTCGTGCGTCCCGAGATCATGCAGGGCACCGGCTTCCTCGGCGCGCACGCCGAGGAGGTCTACCACCTGCCCGCCGACGACCTCTACCTCACGGGCACGAGCGAGGTCGCGCTCGCCGGGTACCACGCCGACGAGATCCTCGACCTCTCGAACGGTCCGATCCGCTATGCGGGCTGGTCGACCTGCTACCGGCGCGAGGCGGGCAGCCACGGCAAGGACACGCGCGGCATCATCCGCGTGCACCAGTTCGACAAGCTGGAGATGTTCAGCTACGTCGACCCCGCCGACGCCGAGGAGGAGCACGAGCGCCTCCTCGCCTGGCAGGAGGAGATGCTGCAGGCGCTCGGCCTCACGTATCGCGTGATCGACGTCGCCGCGGGCGACCTCGGCTCGAGTGCAGCCCGGAAGTTCGACGTCGAGGCGTGGGTGCCGACCCAGCAGGCGTTCCGCGAGCTCACGTCGACGTCGAACTGCACCACGTTCCAGGCGCGTCGCCTCGACATCCGCCACCGCACCGAGAGCGGGAGGACGGCGCCGGTCGCGACGCTGAACGGCACGCTCGCCACGACTCGGTGGATCGTCGCGATCCTCGAGACCCACCAGCAGTCCGACGGTTCGGTGGTGGTGCCCGAGGGACTTCGCAGCTGGCTCGGCGGCCTCGAGGTGCTCCGCCCCGTCGAGCGATGACCGCCGTCACCGACGAGCGCTGGTTCGTCGCCCTCGACGTCGACGGCACCATCATGCACGAGGACGAGTCGATCGACCCCGCGGTCGTCGACGCCGTGGGGTCCGCCGTCGACCGCGGGCATCTCGTGACCCTCGCCACCGGGCGCTCCTGGTCGACGACTCGGCCGGTGCTCGAGCACCTGGGTCTGGAACCCGAGTACGTCGTGACCGCGAACGGCGCGATCACGATGCGCCGCGATCCGTCGTCGCCCGACGGGTGGGTCCAGGCGCACGTCGAGACGTTCGACCCGTCCGACGTGCTGCTGCGCATCCGCGACGAACTGCCCGACGGGCGATTCCTCGTCGAACTCGCCGACGGGTACCGACTGTTCACGCGCGGCATGTCCGACTGGAACCTCGAACGGGCCCGTGAGGTCGAGTTCGAGGGGCTGCTCGGCCAGCCGGCGACCCGCGTCGTCGCGACCTCGGTCGATCACGACCTCGACGAGTTCTTCGGCCTGGTCGAGCGGATGGGCCTGCACCACGTCAGCTACGCCATCGGGTGGACCGCATGGCTCGACATCGCTCCCGACGGCGTGAACAAGGCCACCGCGCTGGAGCGGGTCCGCGGATGGCTCGGGGTGCCGCTGCGTCGCGTGATCGCGGTCGGCGACGGTCGCAACGACATCGAGATGTTCCACTGGGCGGGTGCCGCTGGCCGTGCCGTCGCGATGGGCCAGGCGCCGGCCGAGGTCGTCGCGGCCGCACACGAGCGCGCCGGCCGGATCGAGGAGGCGGGCCTGGCGCCCGTGCTCGACTCGCTGCCCTGAGTCCCGCGGGCCGCCGGACCCGTGACGGCCCAGGGGGCGCGGAACGTCATCCGGTCTCGACCCGCATGGCGTTGTTCCCGCCCTGACCCGGACCGACGTGGTTAGGATCGCCATCGGGGGCACGCGTGAGCGATCTGGTCGACGCACCGCATGACGACACACCGACGGATGCCGACGGCGTGTCGGACCAGCACGCCCCCCTGGCGGACGTGATCCCCCCGCCGGCTCCGCCCCGACCGCGGCTTCCGCCCGTGCTCACCGACGCGGCCGTGCCGCCTGCGCACCACGGCAGACTCCCGCGACGCAGCGCCGGGCGGGCGATCGTGAAGGCAGTGGGCACCACGCTCGCCGTGCTGCTCGTCGCGTCCTGGGGAATCGTGTCGTACGCCGTGACGGACCTCGTCGCCCCGGTCGCGGCGAAGCCCACGGTCCGGTTCGAGAGTGAGCGGGTCCTCGAGAGCGTCCCCGATATCGGCGCCATGGAGGGCGGCCTGAACTTCCTGCTCGTGGGGAGCGACAAGCGACCGGCCGACGGCTCGTTCGGCGACCCGCTGCTCGACTCCGCCATCCTGAACGACGTGACGATGCTGCTCCACATCGCCGAGGACCACTCGCACGTCGAGGTCGTGAGCTTCCCCCGCGACATGCTCGTGGACGTGCCGGCCTGTCAGGACCCGAACGACCCGTCGGCGACGCTGTACGAGGTGTACGGCGTGAAGCTCAACACGGTGCTCGCCTACGGCGGGCTCTCGTGCGTGGGCCGCACGATCGAGCAGCTCGTCGGAGTGACGATCCCGGTCGGCGGGATCATCGAGTTCAAGGGCGTCGCGGCGCTCGCGGAGGCGGTCGGAGGAGTCGAGGTCTGCCTCATCGATCCGATCGACGACCCGTACTCGGGGCTGCGGTTGAACGCCGGACGCCACGAGATCACAGGAGCCACGGCGCTCGCGTTCCTCCGCACCCGGCACGCGGTGGGCGACGGCAGTGATCTCGCGCGGATCTCGGCGCAGCAGACGTTCCTGGCGTCGCTGTCACGGACCCTGCAGGCCGACGGCACGTTGGGGGATCCGCTCAAGCTCTACTCGATCGCGCAGGCGGTGCTGAAGAACATGACGCTCTCGTCCGGCCTGCAGGACGCCTGGCGGCTCGTCTCGATCGCGCGCACGCTTCAGGACGTCGACCTGTCCAAGATCGCCTTCATCCAGTACCCGACGGTGTACACGAGCGACCTCTCGGCGGTCGTGCCGTCGGCGTCGGCTGGAGTCATCGCCGAGGCGCTCCAGAGTGACGTGGCCGTCGCCTTCGACCCGGCGGCGACCGGCAACGCGTCGTTCGGCACCGCCGAGGGGGTCGAGCCGAGTGCCGAACCCACGGATGCCGCCGCACCGCCGCCCGAGAACGGCACGGCGGCACCGACCGCTCCACCGCCCACAGGGGAACTGCTGCCGTCCGACGTGACCGGGCAGACCGCACAGGACGTTCGCTGCACCACCGCGAATCCCGGTTGAATCGGCGGATGGAGCGCCCGCGGTCAGCGTCGCTTCAGGAGTCGCACAGAATCGCCTGCGAGGCTCGTTGGAGCACCGGTCCGCTAGAATCGGCCCCGATCGCACGAGCGGTGCCGCCCAGACTGCACCGCGACGCGGCAAGGAGGGCTGTCCGAGCGGCCGATGGAGCTGGTCTTGAAAACCAGTGGGCAGCAATGCCTCGTGGGTTCGAATCCCACGCCCTCCGCACCGGTACGAAGGCACGAAGGCACGACAGAAGGAGATCATCGGAGTGAGCGATCACGAGCCGCGCACCCCAGCGCGACGCGATGATGCGTCACCTGCGATCGTCCGTCACGGTCGGCTGCGCTCGAACGGCGCCTGGGCGACCGTCACCAAGGTCGCGGCCTCCGCTCTGGCGGTCGTCCTCGCCTCCGGCAGCGCGGTCGCGGCGTACGCCGCGTTCGACCTCGCGGCGACGGCGAAGCCGACCGTCTCGCTCGGGAACGAGTCGTCGCTCGAGGGAGTGCCGAACGTCGGAGCCATCGACGGAGGCGTGAACCTGCTGATCATCGGAAGCGACAGCCGCGCCGGCCAGGGCGACGGATTCGGCGATCCCGATCAGGAGACCGCCGTGCTGAACGACGTCAACCTGCTCCTGCACATCTCGGAGGACCACTCCCACGTCGAGGTCGTGAGCTTCCCGCGTGACATGCTCGTCGACGTCCCCGCCGGCTGCACCGACCCCGACACGAACGAGGAACTCTGGGAGCAGTACGACGTCAAGATCAACACCGTTCTCGAGTACGGCGGCATGCCGTGCGTGGTGAAGACCGTCGAGAACCTGACCGGCGTCTCGGCGATCCCGTTCGCCGGCGTCGTCCAGTTCATGGGCGCGGCGGCCATCTCCGAGGCGGTGGGCGGCGTCGAGGTCTGTGTCGCCGAGCCCATCGAGGATGTGCACACCGATCTCTACCTTGACGCGGGCACGCACGAACTGAAGGGACTGGAGGCCCTCCAATTCCTCCGCACGCGCTACGGGGTCGGCGACGGGTCCGACCTCGGACGCATCTCGAACCAGCAGGTCTTCATGTCGGCGCTGGCCCGGAAGCTCCAGTCCGGGGGTACGCTCGGAGACCCGCTCAAGCTCTACTCGATCGCCAAGGCCGCGCTGCAGAACATGCAGCTCTCGTCGACGCTCGTCGACCCCACCATGATGGTGTCGATCGCCATGGCCGCGAAGGACGTCGACCTCTCGAAGATCGCATTCGTGCAGTACCCGACGGCGTACGAGGCGGACTTCGGCGCGGTGATCCCGACCGATTCGGCCGAGGCGGTGAACCTCGCCCTGCAGCAGGACCTCCCCATGACGCTCGATCCGAACGCCCTCGACGAGAACTCGTTCGCATCGGTCGCCGACCCGAACGCCGCTCCGGTGACGGAGGAACCCACGGCGGAGGTGCCGACCGAGACGGAAGCTCCGACCGAGACGACGGCCCCCGAGCCGACGCAGCAGGCGCTGCCGAGCGACGTCACGGGTCAGACCGCCGCCGAGACCCGCTGCTCGGCCGGCCGCACGCTCGCCGACCAGTAGCCCTGCGCGCGGGGAGTGCCGCGGCATCCGCACCGGTCGAATCGTGTTTTCGGCGGGATGCCGGTTATGATGGCAGTCGCGTTCGCCTTCGGGCGTTCACGAGGAGACGTCGCATAGTCCGGTCGAGTGCACCACCCTGCTAAGGTGGAGTCCCCGTAAGGGGACCGCGGGTTCAAATCCCGCCGTCTCCGCTCGATGAAGACCTGATCAGCCGATGTTTTCGGCTGCTCGAATCGCACGGGTTGGACACATTCTGGCCACGTTCGCGGCGACGGGGGACTCGCGCACTTACGGCTGTGTGACAGTCAAGCGATCGCGCGTGGATCTCGCTGGACACAAGTGAAGTGCCCTCCCACTCTGCAACGCGCTAGCTTCGTGACCTATCGGGCTGCTGATCGTCGCGCTTCGCCCGCGACTCGCCGATGAGATCGGCGCAGTACCTCCGTCGAGGAGCTGGGTGGTGACTCCGGCAGCGACAACGGACCTGGGAAGGACCCGCATGGGCCGCGCCCTTACATATTGAGGCGACGAGGCGACGAGGCGACGTCGCGATCGCGAGCGGACTGCTCCAGCGGCGCGTTGACCTGCACGGTCGTCGACGGATGCGGCGTGGTCGGGCTCCTCGCGAGCGATCGGCCTCCTCGCTGAGCTCGCCCCTGAACCCTTCGAGAGCGGCGCGGCATCCTACGACTTCGACTTTGACTGGACCACCACCGCTCAACCAATCCCAAGCTCCGCCGACGTGCTTCACATAGGGTCCGCCGGCGCATGGCTCACGCCCGGCGCCGACGCCGTGCGCGCCTTGGTCCGGAAGACGGGAGGTCGTGCCACGATTACGTTCGATCCCAACATCCGCCCCATGTTGGTCACGAACCCCGACGAAACCCGGGAGCGAATAGAAGAATTGGCGGCACTCGCCGACATCGTCAAGCTCAGTGATGAGGACCTGAGATGGCTACGGCCAGGCGAACCGTTCGACAACGCGCCAGCAGCCTGGCTCGCTGGGGGCGCGAAGCTGGTGGTCATCACGCTCGGCTCTGAAGGTGCGTTGGCCTTTACGCGTGACTACACCGTCCACATCGCCGGAACGCCGACGACCGTTGTCGACACGGTGGGGGCGGGCGACACATTCATGGCGACCCTCCTGGCATCCCTTGGCGACCGGCAAGACCTTCAGTCTGGCGGTCTCGCGGATGTCGCGAGCATCAACCCGAAGCAACTGACCGCGGTCCTCAGGCGTTGCGTCGACGCCGCGGCCATCACAGTGGCTCGGAAGGGCATGAACCCGGCATGGCGCTCCGAACTGCGCGCGATCAGTGAGTACATCGACGGCCCCTTCGACGATCAAGCGTCGCTCCTGGTCTGAGCGCTGCGCCGGCCTGGAACCTGGACCAGTTGCCGGTCACCATCCGACGTCAGCTATTTGCGAGCGCGCATCCTGCGGACCAGGTCAGCGCTCGGAAGGACCGCCGGACCGCCGCCTTCAACGTCGGCGACGGCGCGAGCCGGTTCCCCGCCAGCCGCCTACCCCGGCGGGGAACCGGCAGGACCAAGACCGCCCGTTGAGTCGAGAGTTGCGCTTCTCTCCACGTTTCCTCCTTCCGGCCGCCATAGACGTGATTGCCCGTTCATCACCACCCAGCCCTCTACGTACCCGGATGCCGAAAGTGGCGTGCGCAGGCTATCGCCGCGCCACCGCGAGGGGTTCGCTCTTGCACGTGCTCGACGGGCGGATGCGCCGGACTTCAGACTCGGCGCGGGTCGGGTCCTCGCGGCCGCCGACTCCGTGACCTGGGAACGGCCCCTGATCGGTTGCGCCTCGTGGATGACTCTGGCGATTGGCAAGGCGAGCGTCCGTTGCGGCGCCGAGGTTTCGAAGCTGAAATGGCTGCTATTGGGTCGCGATCTACGACCCGCAGCCATGGACATCGGCCCGGCGACCGACAACGACTGCGGCGTGCGCGCGAGTCATTCTGCGACTCCCTTCGTGAGCGTTGGCTGAGCGGTGAGGAATCGCCGGGTAAGCGCCATCGGTTCCGTGATGGAAGTGCCTACGACGACGGCGAATGCTCCCGCAGCGAAGGCAGCTGCGACCTCGGCCGGTGACTTGAAGCGACCTTCCGCGACGACAGGGACCGACGCCTCGGCGAGTGCGCGAACAAGGGGGATGTCTGGGTCTCCTGTGCGGTTCTGTGGGTGGGAGGTGTACCCGGAAAGAGTGGTTCCGACGAGTTCTGCGCCGAGCTCTCGCGCGTAGATCCCGGCTTCGAGGTTGTCGATATCGGCCATGACAGGGATGCCGAGGTCTCGTATCCCGCGCAGGAGGTCCTCCACGCGCGGGGTTCCTGGGCGTGGTCGGCGGGTCGCGTCCAGGGCGACGATGTCTGCGCCGGCGTCGACAAGGGCGCGGGCGTGGTCAACCGTGGGTGTGATCCACTGGGCGTCGTTGATCGTCTTCTTCTCGATGCCGATGATCGGAACGCGCACTCTTTCCCGTACCGCGGCAACATGCGAGACGCTGTTGATGCGGACCGCCGCAGCTCCAGCCATGGTCGCGGCTTCGGCGATCGCGGCGATGATTCCGGGGTCGCGCAGTGGAGATCCATCAGGGGCTTGGCACGAGACGATGAGGCCCCCGCGGAGCGTCTCAAGTTCGATCATTCTGATTCCCTTACTGCTATGAACCCGGCGAACGCAGGGCGGATGGCGGAGTTCTCGGCCAGGATGCGCGCACCGGCGAGGCCAGCGTCTGATTGCACGACGAGCTCCGCTGGTTCGATTCCCAGCCGACCTAGCGCGCGCCGTACAGCCTCGACGTACGTGTGCGATCGCGTGAGACCGCCGGTTAGCCCGACTGGACTATCTACGACCTGGGCGATGTGTATGGTGCGTGCGAGGTGATCGGCGCCGGCGTCAAGAATGCGGCGGGCGACAGCATCTCCTTCGGTAGCTGCCGTGATCACGTCGGGTGCGAAGCCGGCAACATACTTCGGAGGCGGGACTGAGGCCATCGCGTCGTGATAGATGTCCTGCGGTGTGCCTAGGCGGATCGACGCCCTTGCGAGCAGGGTCGGTTCGCCCCGTCCTTCGATAGCGTCGAGTGCTGCCTGCAAGCCGCGCTGTCCAAGCCAGAATCCGCTGCCGTAATCGCCGAGCAGATATCCGCGCGCGTCGGCCCTCCGTGCGGAACCGGAGTTTCCGACACCGAGCGCGGCGACACCGGTCCCACAGATCGCGACTGTTCCCGCTCGCGGGCCGACGGTGCCAAGGAAGGCGGTGACGGCGTCTGCTGCTACGGCGACGGACTGTGCGCGGAGGCGCTTGCGCACAGCGGCGGCCAGCGCTGCCGGCGCAGCTGAGTAGTCGACGTAACCGGATAGGCCGATCCCAACACTCGACACCTCGATTCCGGGTGGTACTTGCTGCGCGATCCGGGCGGCGAGAGTCTGGACCTGCCGTGCGTCGGTGAGCGCCCTGACCCCAATCGGTGAGTGGGTCGTATCACCGTCGGAGAGGGAGAATCGGGATCCGGTCTGGCCGATGTCCACGGACAGCACCGAACTCACGTCGTACCCTCGGCAGTCGACTTGTTCGCGCTTCCCCGCAGCATCGCGGCGGCGTCGCGGTCGAGGATCCAGGTCACGTCGCGGTGATCACGGAGCACACTTGCGGGGAGCCGTTCTGTGCGGGGCCCGTCGAGCGCAGCGGAAACCGCGTGCGCCTTTTCCCCACCCGAAGCGACCACGAGCAGGCTGTGCGCTGCGAGGATCGTTGCGATTCCCTGAGTCACGGCCCACCGGGGCACGTCATCGATGGATGGGAAGAAGCGTGCATTCGCCGCCCGGGTTGAATCGTCCAGGTCGACAATACGGGTGCGCGAGTCGAACGGTGATCCAGGTTCATTGAAGCCGACATGACCGTTGCGCCCGATACCGAGAACCTGAAGGTCAATCCCACCGTGATCCGCGATCATCTGGTCGTACCCTGCCGGGTCGGCTCCGTCGGGGAGGTGCACCTGATGTGGGGACACGGCGAGCGGGACTATCACCTCTCGCTCAATTACGGCGCGGTAACTCTGAGGATGCTCCGGAACGAGCCCAAGGTACTCGTCCAAGGCGAAGACCGTGACGTCCGAGAAGGAGAGAGCGCGGCGGCTGAGTTCTCGGTAGACAGGGCTCGGAGACGACCCGGTGGCGACGCCAAACGTATGAAGGGTTCCAGCTTCGAGGCGCGCCTCGATCATGTCGGCCGCGGCGACCGCAGCCGCCTGGGCGTCCGAGTACACGTTCGAGACGGTCTTGCGATGGCTCAGCGCGACGGCCAATTCATGCCCCAATCCTGTCGACGATTGTTCGGTCGACTGCCGCCCCTACACCGGTCTTGGTGTCGGGACTGTGGTGTGCATAGTCGTACAATTTGTCGTCCTTGATCGCTACTTGAGTGCGCCGGCTGCGAGTCCGCTCACCAGGTATCGCTGGGCGAATACGGCGATCAGCATGGGGATGGCGACGGACATCACTGCGATCGCAGAGATGTCGCCCCAGAGGACGCCTGCGCTGGTGATGAAGTTCGTAGCCCCCACGGTGACCGTCCGTGCATTTGTTGTGGTCATCACCACCGCAAATAGGTAGTCGTTCCAGGTGAAGAGGAACGTCACGATCCCTGCCGCGACCATCGATGGTGCGAGGAGTGGGAGCACCACCACGCGAAGGAGATGTGGCGTCGATGCGCCATCGATCTGTGCAGCTTCCTCGAGCTCGATCGGGAGCTCGGCGATGGCACGGGTAAGCAGGACCACCGCGATCGGTACGTTCAGGAAGATCGACACAATGATCATGGCCCAGAGAGTGTCGATAAGCCGCCATGCGCTGAACATCGCGAACAGCGGCAGCACGAAGAAGATCGGTGGAAGGAGTCTCAATCCAGCGATGGCATACAGGAGGCGGCGACCGCCGAGATTTAGCCGAACCATGGCGTACGCCGCGGGAACCGAGATCGCGAGGACGACCACGACAGTGACCGTCGCGATGATCGTGCTGTTCGTGAAGAACTTCGGGAAATCGTAGCCGGCGGCGAAGAGCGCGTTCGCATAGTGGTCGAACGTCAGGTCAAGACCTAGGGGCAGACCGAGCGGGTCGCGGTTGATCGCAGCGGTGGTCTTGAAGCTGGCGAGCAGCGCGGTCAGGAATGGGAGGTTGACGAGAAGGGCAATGGCGGCGATCCCGAGGGTCACGAGCCCTGCGCGAGAGGTCGTACGCCGAGGAGTGATTGTGGTCGAGATCATCGAACATCTCCGGGTTGGGTGACAATCCGCTTGATGACGAGCGGAACGAGGGGAAGCGTCACGAGTAGGACCACGACAGATGCCGCCGTTCCCACGCCGAAGCTGCCGTTCACAATGGCTTCCTTGTAGATGTAGATCGTCATCGTGGTGGTCGTGGTTCCTGGACCGCCGCCGGTAAGTACGTAGATGACGTCGAAGGTTCGGAGTGCATCGACTCCTCGCAGGAATGCGGCGGTCACGAGGACAGGCACCATCAACGGCAACGTGATCTGTGTGAATGCCTTCCAGCGACCAGCGCCGTCAAGCGCGGCAGCCTCATACAGTTCCTCGGGGAGCGATTGGAGGCCCGCATAGCAGATCAAGAAGACGAACGGCGTCCACTGCGCAACTTCGAGAACGATGAGCAGCGGGATCACGCTCGACGGGGCGAACAGGTTCAGATCGAGCCCGATTCCGGCGAGCAGGTTCGCGGTCAAACCGATGTCGCCATTCAGCGTCAGCCGGAACATCAGACCCATGAGCGCCGGCGCGACCATGATCGGGAGCAGCAAGACGGTGAAGAGAGCCTTCTTGCCCGGGAACCGGCGGTTCATCGCGACAGCGAGCGCGAGACCCGTAACCAGGATGAGCGCTGTGGTCGAGACCGTGAAACCTACCGTGAACAGCAACGAGTTCCAGAACGCCGCGTCGCGGAGCACGGTGGCAAAGTTCTCGAGCCCCACGAACTCACCGTTCGGGTTCATGATCGAGCGATCCGTGAGGCTGATCCAGAGCCCGTAGACCGAAGGAACAGCGACGAAAGCGAGCAGGAATGCGAGAAGCGGCGCGCTCAGAACCCACCGCGTAATGCCGTATGGCACGCCGCGGGCGCGGGTGCCGGCCGGTCGGCCGGCACCCGCGTCGCGACGCTGCCGAATTACTGCAGCTGGTGAGAGCGTCATTGATCGAGCAGCTCCTGGAGCGAAGAGTTCGCCTTGGCAAGGGCATCATCGGAGGACTCGATGCCGACCCAGGCGGGATTGAGCGCCTCGGCAATGCTCGTCATTGCCTGGAACGTGCCGGGGAAGATCGGCGGGGCATACCCGTACTCGGCAACCTGATCGGCGATCAGGGCGAAAGATGCGTTCTTGTCGACGTTTGCCGCGAGAACCTCGGGCATCGAGGGGATGCCACCGGCCTCCGCGTACTTGGTCATCGCCTCCGGAGTGGCGAGGTAGCTGAGCCACGTCTCGGCTGCTTCCTTGTTCTCCGAGTACTTGTTCAAGGCGACGGCGAGCGAGTGCGCGTGGGTGCGGTGCGGGTCTCCGGGGATTGGTGCGACCCCGATCTTGTCGGCGATCTCGGGCGAACGCTCAGGGTCGGTCAGCTCCGCGTACGCAGCGGACCACTGAACCGCGAATGCGGTGCTTCCGCTCTGCAGTGCCGCGTTCGTCTCGGCGAATTCAGCCTGCGCTGCGTCCGGCGAGGTGTAACCCTTCGAGTAGATGTCGGCATAGACCTCGTTCACCACGCCGGCTTCCGGCGAGTCGAGCACCGCAGTGTCACCATCGGTCCACTCGCCTCCGAGACCCCAGAGCAGGTCGTTGAAGAACGTCGTGTTGAATGGCGAGGTCTTGAGCTGCAGCGCCGTGCCGTACTCGGTAGGCGACTCCGAGTTCGCCGCAGTCGAGAAGAACGCAGCTGCCGCGTGGTAGTCGTCGATATCCCACTCCTCCGGGACCTTCGGATCGAGCGCCGTACCGACGACCTGCTCAGCAACGTCACGGTATGACTGCTGCCAGCCGGGATCACTGAGAAGCTGGTCAATCAGATCGGTCCGGTAGTAGAGGAAGTGGTTGCTGATGTCCAGCGGCAGCGCGTACAACTGGTCGTCGATCGTCAGACCTGAGATCGCTGCGTCGAAGTAGTCCGCCTCATCAACCGTGACATTCGTCAGCGGCTCCAGGCCCGGTTCGAAGAAGCCGACGTTGTAGGTGGCGACGAAGTAGATATCCATCGCCGAAGACTGGGAGCCGATCTCTGTCGTCTCACGCGCGAACGTGTCGTCGCGGCTCAGGAGAACCATCTCCACTGCGATACCGTCGTCCACGCCCTGCCCGGAGTTGTAATCGTCGACGACCTCCTGCATGGCATCGCCCTCAGGCCCGGGCCAGAGCACCATCTTCACGGTGGTCGTTCCGCCACCATCATCTGCTGGGACAGTGCAACCGCTGAGCATGAGCGCTGACGCAGCGGCGCCAGCCGCTACCGCGGTGAGAGTTCGAGTTCTGTTGGGCTTCATTGCTCTCTCCTGGTGTCTGACATTGGGGGAGGGGAAGCAGGCGAGATATGACACCGACCGTGGCCGAAGTGGTCTATACCTCTGTGCCTGTCGGGGCCAGACTAGGACGCCGAGACGGCAGCGTCAATAGGCATTCCTGTCCGATACTGGCTCTTAGGTATAGACCACTGCGCGCCCTGCTGCTACCGTGGCCGTACTGCACAAGGTGGAGGAGGGAACCGCACATGGCCGGAGTCAAGGGAGACGCGCTGCGCCGAAGCTTGCGCGATCTGGTCGATGCGGCCTCGCCAGGCGACCGACTCCCGCCCGAGCGGAACCTCATCGACGACTTCGGCGTCGCGCGAGAAACGCTTCGCCGGGCAATCGACGAGCTGGTTGTCGAAGGAAGGTTGACACGACGTCACGGAGTGGGCACATTCGTCACCCGGCCCAAGATCACGCAGCAGTTTCGAGTCCAGTCGTTCACGGAGGACATGCGAGCACGCGGCATGACAAGCTCCTCCCGCGTTGTGTCGGGCCGCGTCGTGCTGGCAGGCGCTCGCATCGGGAACCTTCTGCAGATCTCACCGGGTGACAAGACTCTTGCCATTCGCAGACTTCGTCTCGCGGACGGCGAGCCGATGGCGCTCGAGACCCTCCATGTACCTGCCGCACTCGTGCCGGACCTGCACGTGGATGATCTCTCGGATCGGTCCCTCTACGAGACACTGGCGACCGACTACGGCATCGTCATCGCGAGCGGTCGGCAGACTATCGAAGCCACTGTGACCGACGCGGACGAATCACGTCTCCTGGGCGTACCGCAACTCAGCCCGGCGCTCGCCGTGGAGCGCGTGACTTGGACCGCGGACGAGACGCGCGTCGAAGCAGTTCACTCGGTCTACCGCGGCGACCGGTACCGATTCGAAGTTGACCTCATTGGGCAGTCGAAACTCCGAGCCAATAGTGGGGCACCGTGACGGGCGCACACGGCACTGACGCGGCGCCACCGTGTGAGCAGGAATCTGCCGGCCGCGTTTGATTCACGATGACGAGGCGGACGCCGACGACGGCTTCGCCCCTACCGCGTTCGCCTGATCATGATTCATCTGCTGCGTGATTCACCCACGTCGGCTGATGGCTCGCAACAGCTGACTCGACGTTGTGCGCAGCGGACGAGAAGTGCTGCCCGCCTGCCCACCCAACGCCGCCCCGGGCAGGCGGGCTCCCTCCCCACCCGACGACTGCCTTCACGGCAGCGGTGAACTTCATGAACTCGATGCTCGCGCTACGAGCGGAAGTGAGACGTCAGGTCCAGCCGCCTGGCCCGGTCGCGGAGTCGGCGCTCGGAGGATCACGCGTCGATCTCAGGTCGTCGCGCTGAGGGGGAGCTCGAGTTCCTCGGCTTTCTCAAGGCTGGTTGGCGGTCAGAAAGCTGTCGTGTTCGAGCGCGCGTGTTTCGTTGGCACGCGGGATGCGTGCGTCGGTGACCGAGATCTTTGCAGCGTTGTCGGGAAGGTGAACGGGCCGGATGTCGAGTTCTGGCTTCTCAGGCGTGCCTCGCGACGTCTGGACCTGATCGAACTGTTGCTGCGCGAGCATGATGGGCGTCGCATCTGCGGCGGCCCGGACACCATTTGGACACAACCATGTTCGCGACGCGGTGCCGGATAGTGATCGGGGACCCTGCGAGATGACGGGAATCTCGGGGAACTTGTCTGATCGCGACGTAGGAAGGCGCGTCACCACCGGGTTCAAATCCCGCCGTCTCCGCTCCATGAATGCCTGATCAGGCGATATTCCGCGTGGCCCACTTCGGGTGCACGACTCTCGAGGGTCGTCGTCGGTTTCGGCGAGTGCACAGGGCTTCGCACCCGCACATCCCGACGACTACGAAGAGGCGACCTCGCCGACAGCCGGTCGCGTGGCGCGCCGAGCTGGAAGGCCGGCGACGGCGCGCAGGGCCTGCTCACGGTGCCGAGGCGCGCTGCGGTCGGATCGCCCGGAACGCCGCGGCTGTTACGCCGTGGGACGCGGCCGCCGGGCGGCACGCGCCGCGCCGGATAGCGTCGAACGGGTCCGTGCACCGATCCGTGGAGCCGCCCGCATGACGCATCCCGCACCTTCGACCGCGACTGACGAGACCGCCGCCGTCGCGGTCGATCGCCGCACGCCTGCGATCACGTCGCTCGCGGCGGAGGCCACCGCCGTCCCGCCGAATCCCGCGTTCGCGGCGCAGGCCAACGTCGACGACGCATTCGTCGAGGCGGCCCGTCGCGACCCGATCGCCTTCTGGGCGCGCGAGGCCGAGCGCCTCGACTGGGCGACGCCGTGGCACACGACGCACGAGTGGCGGCCGACGGATGCCGCGGGGCAGGTGATCCCCGAGGCGACCTGGTTCGCGGGCGGCCGGCTCAACGCCGCGGTGAACTGCGTCGATCGCCACGTCGCGGCAGGCCACGGAGGGAAGGTCGCGTTCCACTTCGAGGGCGAGCGCGGCGATCGGCGCGCGGTGACGTACGGCGAGCTCGAGCGCGAGGTCGCGCGGGCGGCGAACGCGCTGGCGGCGCTCGGCGTGGGGAAGGGCGACCGCGTGGTGCTCTACCTCCCGGTGCTCGTCGAGACGGTCGTCGCGACGCTCGCGGTGGCGCGGCTCGGTGCCGTCCACTCCCTCGTGTTCGGCGGGTTCTCGGCCGAGGCGCTGCGGTTCCGCGTCGCGGACACCGGGGCGAAGGTCGTCGTCACGAGCGACGGGCAGTTCCGGCGCGGCGAGGCGGTCGCCGTCAAGGCCGCGGTCGACGAGGCCGTCGACGGCCTCGCGCACGTCGAGCACGTGCTCGTCGTGCGGCGGACGGGCGACGAGACCCCCGGGATCCCGTGGACCGCGGGGCGCGACGTCTGGTGGCACGATGCGGTCGACGCGGCATCCGCCCAACACGAGGCGGAGGCGTTCGACGCCGAGACGCCGCTCTTCATCATCTACACCTCGGGCACGACGGGCCGCCCGAAGGGCCTCGTCCACACGACGGGGGGCTACCTCACGCACGTCGCGAGCACGTTCCGCTCGGTGTTCGACGCGAAGCCCGACGACGTGTACTGGTGCACGGCCGACCTGGCGTGGGTCACGGCGCACAGCTACGTGCTCTACGGCCCGCTCGCGAACGGCGTGACGAGCGTGATCTTCGAGGGCACGCCGAACACGCCGCACCCCGGCCGGCACTTCGAGATCATCGAGCGCTACGGAGTCACCACGTACTACACGGCGCCCACGTTGATCCGGTCGTTCATGGGCTGGTTCCCGGGCGGCGTGCCGGGGGACCACGACCGGTCCAGCATCCGGTTGCTCGGGTCGGTCGGCGAGGCGATCAACCCGGCCGCCTGGGAGTGGTTCCGCCGCGAGGTCGGCGGCGGCACGGCCCCGATCGTCGACACGTGGTGGCAGTCCGAGACGGGCGGGGCGGTCATGGCGCCCCTGCCGGGGGTCTCGCACCTCAAGCCCGGCTCGGCGCTGCGCGCCCTGCCGGGGCTCACCGCGCGCGTCGTCGACGAGCGCGGCGACGACGTCGCTCGCGGCGAGGGCGGCTACCTCGTGATCGACGGAACATGGCCGGGCATGGCGCGCACGGTCTGGGGCGACCCCGAGCGCTACCGCGACTCGTACTGGGCGCGCTTCGCGGACCGCGGGTACTTCTTCTCGGGCGACGGCGCTCGCGTCGACGCCGACGGCGACATCTGGCTGCTCGGGAGGGTCGACGACGTGATCAACGTCTCCGGGCACCGCCTCTCGACGATCGAGATCGAGTCGGCGCTCGTCGGGCACCCCGACGTCACCGAGGCCGGCGTCGTGGGGGTGAGCGACGACCGCACCGGCGAGGCGGTCGCCGCGTTCGTCGTCAGCGACGGCGTGGTCGGGCGAAGCGACGGCAGTGCGGATGCCGCGGCGCGCGCGTCCGCACTCCGGGCGCACGTCGCGGCGGCGATCGGGCCGATCGCGAAGCCCCGCGACATCCACTTCGTCCCCGACCTGCCGAAGACCCGGTCGGGGAAGATCATGCGGCGCCTGCTCGTCGACCTCGCCGAGGGGCGTCGGCTGGGGGACACGACCTCCCTGCAGGACGCCACCGTGCCGGCACGGATCGGCGAGCTGATCGGGTACTGAGCAGCAACGGGCGCGCGCCCCGGCAGGTGGAGGGATGTCGCCGCGGGGGACTATGCTCCCCCTGTTCCACACGAAACAGGGGGAGTTGCAGAATGCGACGTTTCACGATGCCCGCAGCACTGGTCTTCGCCGGTGCGCTCGCGCTGACGGGTTGCGCGTCCGGCGGCGGCGACAGTGCCGCGACCGGGGAGGAGAGCTGTTCGTCGATCGCCGCGCAGGTGCGCGACATCTCGAACGGCGTCCAGAACAACCTCGCCGCGCCGGCCTCGGTCGAGGGTCTCCAGGAGTACCTGGGCGAGGCCTCCGAGCGGACCGACGCGCTCATCGAGGAGGCCGGTGACAGCGACGAGCTGATCGACTCGCTCGGCGGGTTCCAGACCGCGCTCAACGAGGTGTCGACCTACGCCGACGGCCTCGCCGAGGTGCCCTCCGAGGAGGACCCGTCGGCGATGACGATCGAGCAGGACCCCGACGAGCTCGCCTCGCAGCAGGCCGCGGTGCAGGAGGCGTCGGGCGCGGTGTCCGCGTCCTGCGACACCGGCTCCGAGACCGAGTCCGAGTAGGGATCCGCCGGGGCGGGGCCGCCGGATGGCCGGGGCGCGACGAGGTCGCGCCCCGGCCGTCCGCGTCCCGTCGAGCGACGTCGTACGAGCGGCGAGCGTGACGTCCGGGAGGGTGGCGGCGGCGTCATCGGATGCGGGCGCGGAACATCCGGCCCCCTACGATGGCCGGAGGCTCACCGTTGGGGGATGCATGCACAGTTGGCCCGGCTCCACGTACCCGCTCGGCGCGACGTTCGACGGGAACGGCACGAACTTCGCGCTGTTCAGCGAGGTCGCCGAGAAGGTCGAGCTCTGCCTGTTCGACAACCGGCGGCGCGAGAAGCGCGTCGAGCTCATCGACGTCGATGCGTACATCTGGCACGCCTACCTGCCGCAGGTGCAACCCGGGCAGCGCTACGGCTACCGGGTCCACGGGCCGAACGACCCGAAGCGAGGCCAGCGCTGCAACCCGAAGAAGCTGCTGCTCGACCCGTACGCGAAGGCGGTCGACGGCGAGCTGAAGTGGAACCAGTCGCTCTTCGGGTACGAGTTCGGCAAGCCGGAGAAGCGCAACGACGCCGACTCCGCGAAGAGCATGATGCTCGGCGTGGTCACGAACCCGTTCTTCGACTGGACGGGCGACCGGCACCCGCGCACTCCGTACGCCTCGACCTTCATCTACGAGGCGCACGTGAAGGGACTCACGCAGACCCTGCCCGGCGTGCCCGATGAGATTCGCGGCACCTACGCGGGAATCGGCCATCCGGCGGTCATCGACCACCTGGTGAAGCTCGGCGTGACTGCGATCGAGCTCATGCCGGTGCACCAGTTCGTCAACGACGGGACCCTGCAGGAGAAGGGCCTGTCGAACTACTGGGGCTACAACACCATCGCGTTCTTCGCCCCGCACAACGCCTACGCCTCGACGGGCCAGCGCGGCGAGCAGGTGCAGGAGTTCAAGGCCATGGTGAAGGCCCTCCACACCGCGGGCATCGAGGTGATCCTCGACGTGGTCTACAACCACACGGCCGAGGGCAACCACATGGGGCCGACGCTCTCGATGCGGGGCATCGACAACGCCGCCTACTACCGCCTCGTCGACGACGACCCGCAGTACTACATGGACTACACGGGCACGGGCAACTCGCTCAACGTCGGCCACCCGCACTCGCTGCAGTTGATCATGGACTCGCTCCGCTACTGGGTGCTCGAGATGCACGTCGACGGATTCCGGTTCGACCTCGCCTCGACGCTCGCTCGCGAGTTCTACGAGGTCGACAAGCTGTCGACCTTCTTCGAGCTCGTGCAACAGGACCCGGTCGTCTCCCAGGTCAAGCTCATCGCCGAGCCCTGGGACGTCGGCCCCGGCGGCTACCAGGTCGGCAACTTCCCGCCGCAGTGGACCGAGTGGAACGGCCAGTACCGTGACACCGTCCGCGACTTCTGGCGCGGCGAGCCGGCGACGCTCGGCGAGTTCGCGTCGCGGTTCACGGGCTCGGCCGACCTGTACGAGCACTCGGGGCGCCGGCCGGTGGCATCCATCAACTTCGTGACCGCACACGACGGCTTCACGCTGCGCGACCTCGTGTCGTACGACGAGAAGCACAACGAGGCGAACGGCGAGGACAACCGCGACGGCGAATCCCACAATCGCTCGTCCAACCTCGGCGTCGAGGGTCCGACCGACGATCCCGAGATCCTCACCCTCCGGGCCCGCCAGCAGCGCAACTTCATCGCGACGCTGCTGCTCTCGCAGGGCGTGCCGATGCTGTCGCACGGCGACGAGCTCGGGCGGACCCAGCAGGGCAACAACAACGTGTACGCGCAGGACAGTGAGCTCAGCTGGATCGACTGGGAGCACGCCGACCAGCCGCTCGTCGAGTTCACCGCCGCGGTCGCCAAGCTCCGCGCGGAGCACCCGACGTTCCGGCGCAGCCGGTTCTTCGACGGGCGGCCGGTGCGGCAGCCGGAGGGCGGCCCGGTGCCCGACATCGTCTGGCTCCGGCCGGACGGCACCGTGATGGCACCGGAGGACTGGGATGCCGGCTTCGGCAAGGCGATCGGGGTGTTCCTGAACGGCGAGGGCATCCGCGAGCGCGACCGGCGCGGCGAGCGGATCGTCGACCGGCACTTCACCATCCTGTTCAACGCGCATGACGACACGGTCGAGTTCACGATCCCCAAGCACGAGTTCTCGCCGGAGTGGGAGGTGCTCATCGACACCGCCGGCAGCCGGGCCGACAGCGCGCCGATCCAGCCGGGTGAGACGATCCCGCTCGAGCAGCGCTCGCTCGTGGTCCTCCGCCAGCACGACCCGTCGCCGGACGAGGTCGACCACTCCGTCGCCGCGTCGCTCTCGGCGATGGTCGGGGCCTCGAGGGACGGGGTGTCCGCACCGAAGGCGGAGGCGGGGAAGTGACGGATGCCGCGTGGCGGACGGAGCGCGGGCCGGAGGCTCGGGCACCGCGGTCGACGTACCGGCTCCAGATCCGCCCGTCGTTCGACCTGCACGACGCCGCATCCGCCGTCGACTACCTCGACGCGCTCGGCGTCGACTGGCTGTACCTCTCGCCGATCCTGCCGTCGCGCGGCGGCTCCGACCACGGCTACGACGTCGTCGCGCACGATCGGGTCGACCCGGCGCGCGGCGGCGAGGCGGGCCTCGCGGCGGTGGCGGATGCCGCGCACGGCGCCGGCCTCGGCGTCCTGGTCGACATCGTGCCCAACCACGTGGGCGTGGCGGACGCCGCGCAGAACGCCTGGTGGTGGAGCCTGCTGCAGCTCGGCCCCGACTCCCCGCACGCCGACGCGTTCGACGTCGACTGGGAGGTCACCGGCGGCAAGGTGCGCCTGCCGGTCCTCGGCGGCCCGCTCGAGGAGGCGGCGGCCGCCGGCGACCTGCGCGTCGAGCACGGCGAGCTGCGGTACTTCGAGCACCGGTTCCCGCTCGCGCCCGGTTCGGCCGGCGACGACGACGGCACCGAATCGGACGCGCACGACGTGCTCGCGGTGCACGAGCGACAGCACTACGAGCTCGTGCACTGGCAGCGCGCCGACGCCGAGTTGAACTACCGCCGATTCTTCGCGGTCAACGAGCTCGCCGGCGTCCGCGTCGAGCTGCCCGGTGTCTTCGACGCGACGCACGAGGCCATCGTCGGCTGGATCCGCGAGGGCCTCGTCGACGGGCTCCGCGTCGACCACCCCGACGGCCTCGCGCAGCCCGGCGCCTACCTTCGGCGACTCGCGGGCGCCACGGGCGGCGCCTACGTCGTCGTGGAGAAGATCCTCGAGGGCGATGAGCCGCTGCCGCCGCACTGGCGCACGGACGGCACGACGGGGTACGACGCGCTCGCCGACGTCGACCGCGTCCTCGTCGATCCCGCCGGGGAGGCCCCGCTCGACGCGCTCGACGCCCGGCTGCGGGCCGAGACCGGCATCCCCGGCCCGACGGACTGGCCCGAACTCATCCACGGCACGAAGCGCGGCATCGCCGACGGGATCCTGCGCAGCGAGGTGCTCCGGCTCGAGCGGATTCTCCGCGAACCACGTCCCGCGGGCGCGGCCGACGCGCTCGCCGAACTGCTCGCCTGCTTCCCCGTGTACCGGTCGTACCTGCCGGCCGGCGCCGATCACCTCGAGGCGGCCGCTCGCCTCGCGCGCGGGCATCGGCCCGACCTGGCGGCGACGATCGACGCCCTGCTGCCGGTGCTCGGCGACGCCGGCGACCCGGTCGCGGTGCGCTTCCAGCAGACGAGCGGCATGGTCATGGCGAAGGGCGTCGAGGACACGGCGTTCTACCGGTACACCCGTCTCGGCTCGCTCACCGAGGTCGGCGGCGACCCGTCGGAGTTCGCGATCTCCGTCGACCGGTTCCACGACCGGCAGGTGCGCCGGCACGCCGCCTGGCCGCACTCGATGACCACCCTCTCGACCCACGACACCAAGCGCGGGGAGGACGTCCGGGCGCGCATCGATGCGCTCGCCGAGATCCCGGAGCGGTGGTCGATCGAGCTCGACGGGCTCCGGGCGACCGCCGGGTCGACCGGTGACGGCCCGTTCGACGCGCTCCTCTGGCAGGCGGTCGTCGGGGCCTGGCCGCTCGAGCGCGAACGGGTGCACGCCTACGCCGACAAGGCGGCGCGCGAGGCATCCGTCTCGACGACCTGGACGGCGCCCGACGCCGCGTTCGAGGCGCGCATGCACGCGGTGATCGATCGGGCCTACGACGACCCCGCCGTGCGCGGACGGCTCGACGCCTTCGTCGAGTGGCTCGCACCCGCCGGCTGGTCGAACTCGCTCTCGGCGAAGCTCCTGCAGCTCACGATGCCCGGCGTCCCCGACGTGTACCAAGGCAGCGAGCTCTGGGAGACGAGCCTCGTCGACCCCGACAACCGGCGGCCCGTCGACCTGGCACTGCGACGGCGGATGCTCGCCGACCTCGACGACGCCGTGCTGCGCGGCGAGTTCCCGGCGACGGATGCCACGGGCGCCGCGAAGCTCCTCGTGACCTCGCGGGCGCTCCGCACCCGTCGGGAGCATCCCGAGTGGTTCACGCGGTACCGACCCCTCGACATCGCCGGTGAAGCGGCGCGGCACGCGGTCGCGTTCGACCGGGGCGGGGTCGTCGCCGTGGCGACGCGGCTGCCCGTGGGGCTCGCCGCGCGGGTCGGTGCCGTCCCCGGGTCGTCCGCCCCGGCGGGGGCGTGGGGCGACACGGCGGTGCTCGTCTCGGGCGGGGCGGTGGTCGACCTGCTCACCGGGCGGCGATTCGGGGGCGACGCCGACGGCGAGGAGAGGGGCGGCGAGCTCGCGCTCGCCGAGGTGCTCGCGACGTATCCGGTCGCGCTGCTCGCGCCCGCGGCATCCGCCCCCGGCGGCCCGGGATCGGATGACTCAGCGGGCCGAGGCGAGGAGGTCGCACGATGACGCTCGAGCTCTGGGCTCCGAACCCGACCCGTGTCGCGCTCCGGCGACCCGGTCGCCCGGACCTGCCGATGCGGCGCGACGAGCGGGACCGATGGCACGCCGACGTCGAGCTGGCGCCCGGCGACGAGTACGGCTTCGTGGTCGACGACGACCACCGGGCGCTGCCCGACCCGCGCTCGCTGCGGCAGCCGCTCGGCGTCCACGAGCCGAGTGCGGCGTTCGACCTCGGCGCGCACCACTGGGCGGACGCCGACTGGACCGGGCGGCAGCTCGCGGGCGGCATCGTGTACGAGCTGCACGTCGGGACCTACACCCGGGCCGGCACCCTCGACTCGGCGATCGAGCGCCTCGACCACCTCGTCGACCTCGGCATCGACTTCGTCGAGCTGCTGCCCGTCAACGCGTTCAACGGGACGCACAACTGGGGGTACGACGGCGTGCTCTGGTACGCCGTGCACGAGGGCTACGGGGGGCCCGCCGCCTACCAGCGGTTCGTCGACGCATGCCATGCGCGCGGGCTCGCGGTCATCCAGGACGTCGTCTACAACCACCTCGGGCCGAGCGGGAACTACCTGCCGAGGTTCGGCCCGTACCTGCGCACGACCGAGCGCAACACGTGGGGCGACTCGGTGAACCTCGACGAGCCCGAGGTGCGCCGGTACATCCTCGACAACGCGATGATGTGGCTGCGCGACTTCCACGTCGACGGTCTCCGGCTGGACGCCGTCCACGCGCTCCGCGATCGATCGGAGCGGCACATCCTGCGCGAGCTCTCCGAGCACGCCGATGCGCTGTCGGCGCACCTCGGGCGGCCGCTCACGCTCATCGCCGAATCCGACCTCAACGACCCGACGCTCATCATGCCGCGCGAGTCCGGCGGCTACGGCCTGACCGCGCAGTGGAGCGACGACCACCACCACGCGATGCACGTCGCGCTCACGGGCGAGACCGCGGGCTACTACGCCGACTTCGCGCCGCTCGACGCGCTCGTGAAGACGAGCACGCGCGGGTTCTTCCACGACGGGACGTACTCGTCGTTCCGGGGGCGCGACCACGGCCGTCCGATCGATGCGGCCGTGCCGACGTGGCGGCTCGTGACGTTCACCCAGGACCACGACCAGGTCGGCAACCGCGCCGCGGGCGATCGCCTCTCGCCCGAGCTCGGCGAGGCGCGTCTCGCCGTCGCCGCGGTCCTCAACCTCACGACGCCGTTCACCCCGATGCTGTTCATGGGCGAGGAGTGGGGCGCGTCGACGCCGTGGCAGTTCTTCACGTCGCATCCCGAGCCCGAGCTCGGGCGCGCGACCGCGGAGGGTCGGATCGCCGAGTTCGCGCGGATGGGATGGGACGAGTCGCTCGTGCCGGACCCGCAGGACCCCGAGACGTTCCGGCGCTCGAAGCTCGACTGGTCGGAACCCTCGGACGAGGGCGGAGCGCACGGGCGCCTGCTGGACCTGCATCGCCGCCTCCTCGCACTCCGGCGCGCGCGGCCGGAGCTCACCGATCCGGCGTTCGAGCACACGACGGCGTGGGCGGATGACGCGCTCGGGCGGTTCCGGATGGACCGCGGCGCCCCCGACGCGCCGGAGCGGGTCGTCGTGCTCGCGAACCTCGGTGCCACGGCGTGGGCGCTCGAGCTCGAGGGGCCCGTCGAGCTGCTGCTGGCGACCGACCCGGCGCTCGTCGCCGGCGGCGCCCCCGACCGCATGCTCGAGCTCCCGCCCGAGACGGCCGTGATCCTCGCCGTCGCGCACGGATCGTAGGCTGGGCGCGTGAGCATCCCGCAGCACCGTGCCGACCTGGTCCGCCAGGCGGTCGAGCGCTTCGCCGAGCTCGAGCGCGCGCTCGACGGCCTCGACGGCGTCGCGCTCCCCGGTCGCGATGAGCCGATGACGGATGCCGCTGCGCCCGAGCCGCGCGACCGTGATGCGGTCGACGTGGTCAACCACCTGCACGCCTGGCACGTCCTGCTGCTCGGCTGGCTCGCCGCCGACGCCGTCGGCGAGGCGCCTTCGTATCCGGCCGACGGCTACACGTGGCGCGACCTCGACCGGCTGAACCGCGACCTGCGCGACCGCTATCGCGGCGACGCGGACCCCACCGCCGCCCGCGAGCGGCTGCGCGCGAGCCACCTCTCCGCGCTCGCCCGCCTCGACGCGATGACCGACGCCGAGATCTTCACCGACGGCCGCGAGTGGCTCCGGGGCGCGAGCCTGGCCGAGCCCGCCCACGAGTGCCTCGGCGGGCACTACGCGTGGGCGCTCGGCGCCATCGCGGGTCCGGCCGCTCCGACGCCCGCCTGACGCGAGGCGCAGCGGGTCGGGA
Organism: Agromyces binzhouensis; assembly: GCF_042672355.1. NCBI lineage: Bacteria > Bacillati > Actinomycetota > Actinomycetes > Micrococcales > Microbacteriaceae > Agromyces > Agromyces binzhouensis. Next base: position 721,406 of record NZ_JBHXVJ010000001.1, read on the forward strand.
GCAGTCACTTCGGGAGCCGTGCGGTGTCGAGCCCGCGTACGATCAGCCAACCGGCGAGGACCAGTCCCTGCACCGCGAGTGGTGCGGTGAGCGCCAGGTAGGGCGCGCTGACCACGTCGACGACGCCCGCCAGCAGCAGGATGCTCGCGGCGATCGCCGACGCGACGCCCGCCAGGCCCCAGACGGACAGCCATGCGGGGACCATCCGCCACCGGAGGAGGAGCACGAGGAGGAGCAGGTCGCCGAGTCCCATCGTCGTGATGACCACGACGTGGTTGACGAGGTCGCGCCCGTTGCGCATGGTCTCGGCGAGGATGGCGTAGGTCTCGGCCGCCGGCGTGCCGATCGCGGCGTCGTACCCCTGGGCGAGGTCCAGGAGGAGCGACAGCATGACGACCGCGAGGAGGTGGAATCCGCACATGACCAGTCGGAATCCGACGAAGCCGACGCTGAGCGCCGGACTCGCGCGCCTCAGGATCGGATGGAGGACGAGCGCGAACCCGGCGTACGCGGCGACCATGACGACCTGGAAGAGCGCGCCCGCGATGAGCTCCCCCCGGCGCTCGGTCACCGATCCGAGGTAGTCCGGCTCCTCCAGCACGGGGACCACGCTGAGGATTCCGGCGAGGAAGGCCACCAGAACCAGGGCGCCTGCTGTCGTCGCCGCGCGGCGGTCGGGCGTCGTGCGCGTGCGCCCGACCGCTTCGGTCGCACCGCCTGGCGATGCGGCGTGCTCTCGGTCCATCTTCATTCTCCTATACAGGTGTAAGGCTGGCGTGACAGCCGCCACTATACACGTGTAAGGTCGTGAGTCCAGGGTCAGGTGGGGAGGTGCCGTGCCGGAACGACGACCGCTCACCCCGGAGCGCATCATCGCGGCCGCCGTCTCATTGGCGGACCAGGGTGGTGTCTCCGGCGTGAGCATGCGCAAGGTCGCGGACTCGCTCGGCGTCGAGGCGATGGCGCTCTACCACCACGTGCCCAACAAGGACGCGATCGTGGACGCGATCGTCGATTCGGTGTTCGCCGAGATCGAGGTCGCGCGGTCCGATTCGGACTGGCGGACCGACCTCGAGCGGGCCGGCTGGTCGACGCGCGCCGCCGTCGCACGGCACAGCTGGGTCCTCGGGCTCATCGAGTCACGAGACCACGTCGGCCCCCATCGGCTGCGCCGACACGATGCCGTGCTCGGAATCCTCCTCGATGCGGGGTGCGCTCCGATCGAGTCCGTCCTCGCGGTCTCGGCGCTCGACAGCTACGTGTACGGATTCGTCCTGCAGGAGAAGCAGCAGGCACTCGCCGAGCCTGCAGACGTCGAGCAGGCGGCCCGCCTGCTCCTCGACGAGACCGCGGATGATGTCCCCAACCTGCGTCGCGTCGCCGCCGCCGTGCTCGCGGGATCCGCCCCGAGCCAGGACGAGGCGTTCGCGCACGGGCTCCGCGTGATCCTCGACGGGCTGCCCTGCGTCCGGCCGCGCTGACCCGCGGACGGGCCTCGACCGGCCGGTCGACGCCGCTCGTCGGCGCGGATCACCCGGCCTTCGTGGAGCGACGCTTCGCCGCGGGCTTCCTGTCGGACGAGTCGGACTCGTCGGACTTCGACGAGGTCGAGCTCGATGCCGTCGCGGCCGCCTTCTTCGACGACGCGGTCTTCGATGACGACGCCTTCCCGGCATCCGCCCCGCCGCGCTTCGCGGCGATCGACTGCCGGAGCGCCTCCATCAGGTCGATGACCTCGCCGCCCTCCTCCTCGGGCTGCTCGCCGAACGTCGCTGCCGTGTCGAGGGCGTCGCCCTGCTCGAGCTTGGCCTGGATCAGCGTCCGGAGCTCCTGCTGGTACTCGTCGACGAACTGCTCGGGTTCGAAGTCGTTCGAGAGGCTCTCGATGAGCTGCTTCGACAGGTCGAGCTCCTTCGAGGTGATCTTCGCCGGCTCGTCGAGGGCGGGGAAGTTCGCCTGGCGCACCTCGTCGCTCCACAGGAGCGTCTGCACCATGAGGACGTCGCCGAACACGCGGAGTGCCGCGAGCCGCGTCTTCTGCCGCAGCGCCATCCGCACGACCGCAGTCCGATCCGTCGACTCCAGCGCCTCCCGGAGGAGCACGTAGGCCTTGTTCGACGCCGAGTCGGGCTCGAGGTAGTAGCTCCGATCGAACATGATCGGGTCGATCTGGTCGGTCGGCACGAACTCGACGACCTCGATCTCGCGGCTGCGCTCGGCCGGCAGCGACTTGAGGTCCTCGTCGGTGATGATGACCGTCCGCTCCCCGTCGTCATACGCCTTGTCGATGTGCTGGTACGGCACGATCTCGCCGTCGATCTCGCACACGCGCTGGTAGCGGATGCGTCCGCCGTCGGCGTCGTGCACCTGGTGCAGGGACACGTCGTGGTCCTCGGTGGCGCTGTACAGCTTGACGGGCACGTTGACGAGGCCGAACGTGACCGCCCCCTTCCACACGGCTCGCATGCCCCCAGTACACACCCCGCCCGGCCCGAGCGATACCCCTCGCCCGTCGCGACGGGCAGGATGGGCACATGGCGCAGGGTCCCGCGCAGCTGGTCGACGTCGACGGACGTCGGCTCCGACTGACGAGCCTCGACAAGGTCCTGTACCCGGAGACCGGCATGACCAAGGGCGAGATGATCGCCTACTACGCCGAGATCGCGTCCGTGATGCTGCCGCACGTGGCGGGCCGGCCGATCACGCGCAAGCGCTGGGTGAACGGCGTCGGCACCCCGACGCATCCGGAGCAGGCCTTCTTCGAGAAGAACCTCGAGCACGCGCCCGAGTGGATCCGCCGCGCGGTGCAGCACCACTCCGACGGCGACAAGGCGTACCCGATCGCCGACAGCCGGGCGACGCTCGTGTGGCTCGCCCAGATGGGCGCGATCGAGCTGCACGTGCCGCAGTGGCGCTTCGACTCCGCCGGCGCGCCCGCGAACCCCGACCGCATGGTGTTCGACCTCGACCCGGGCGACGGCGTCGGCCTCGTCGAGTGCGCCGAGGTCGCGCGGATGGTCCGCGACATCCTGCACCCGATCGGACTCGACCCGGTGCCCGTCACGAGCGGCAGCAAGGGGATCCACCTCTACGCCCCGCTCGACGGCGGGCAGACCTCCGAGCAGGTCTCGGCCGTCGCCCACGAGCTCGCGCGGGCGCTCGAAGCCGATCACCCCGACCTCGTCGTCTCGAGCATGAAGAAGGTCCTCCGAGGCGGCAAGGTGCTCATCGACTGGAGCCAGAACAACGCCAAGAAGACCACGATCGCGCCGTACTCGCTCCGCGGGCGCTTCCGCCCGACCGTGGCCGCGCCCCGCACGTGGGCCGAGCTCGACGACCCCGGACTCCGTCAGCTCGAAGCCGACGACGTGATCGCGATCGTCGCGGAACGCGGCGATCCGATGCTCCCGGTCGCCGAGGCATCCGCCGACGGGCCGCTCAGCACCTACCTCTCGATGCGCACCGCCGGGTCGACGCCCGAGCCGATGCCCGAGTCGGCGTGGGGCGTCGCGAACGACGGCGACCCGCGCTTCGTGATCCAGGAGCACCACGCGCGGCGCCGGCACTTCGACCTGCGACTCGAGCGCGATGGCGTGCTGAGGAGCTGGGCGGTGCCGAAGGGCGTGCCGGAGGACACCGGCACGAACCACCTCGCCGTGCAGACCGAGGACCATCCGATGGAGTACCTGGTCTTCGAGGGCACCATCCCGGAGGGACAGTACGGCGCCGGATCGATGACCGTGTGGGACACCGGCACCTACGAGACCGAGAAGTGGCGCGACGACGAGGTGATCCTCACGCTGCACGGCAGGGTCGGCGGGCCCCTCGGGCGCGTGCGGCTCGCGCTCATCCGCACCGGGGGAGACGGCGAGAAGAGCCAGTGGCTGCTGCACCGCATGAAGGAGCAGCGCGCCGGGCCCGTCGAACCGCGCGGGGCGGATGCCGCGGCCGCGCCTGCCACGACGGAGGCACGGTCCGCGGGGCGGCGCGACGCCGGAGCGGTGCTGCGCGACCCCGTGCCGAAGCCGATGCTCGCGGTCCCCGGCACGGCAGGCCTCGTCGCGGGCGACGACTGGGCGATCGAGTGGAAGTGGGATGGGATCCGCGTGATCGCGCGCGTCGACGACGGCGTCGTCCGGCTCGTGAGCCGCAACTCCATCGACCGGACCGCGACCTATCCCGAGCTCGCGGGCCTCGCGTCCGCACTCCGTGCTGACGCCGTCGTCGACGGCGAGATCGTCGCGCTCGATGAGGAGGGACGCCCCGACTTCGGCCTGCTGCAGCGGCGGATGAACCTCGGCAGGCCGCGCGAGATCGCCACGGCCGCGGCATCCGTGCCGGTTCGACTGCACCTGTTCGACGTGCTCGAGGTCGCGGGGACCCCGACGGTCGACGAGCCGTACATCCGCCGGCGCGAACGGCTCGAGCGCCTCGTGCGACCGAACGCCGAGGCGCCCGTCGACGTCCCGCCCGTCGTCGGACTCGACGCGGTGGCGGCGCTCGAGGAGGCGGAACGGCTCGGACTCGAGGGCATCGTCGCCAAGCGGCGCACCTCGCGCTATTCGCCCGGCGTCCGAAGCGACGACTGGGTCAAGGTCAAGCTCTCGCAGACGCAGGAGGTCGTCATCGGCGGGTACCGGATGGGGGAGGGGACACGGGTCGGCCGCATCCGCTCGCTGCTCGTCGGCGTATCGACCCCCGACGGGCTGCGATACGCGGGCCGGGTCGGATCGGGCCTCCGCGAGCGCGAGACCGAGAGGTTGCAGGGAGTGCTCGACGGACTCGCGGTGGACGCGTCGCCGTTCATCGAGGTCCCGGCGGCCGATGCCGCGGACGCCGTCTGGGTCCGGCCCGAGATCGTCGGCGAGATCGGATTCGGGGAATGGACGCGCACGGGGGTGGCGCGGCATCCGCGGTGGCGAGGGCTCAGGCCGGACAAGTCACCCGAGGACGTGCGGTTCGAGGCCGGAACGGGTGCGGGAGACCTGGCTGGGAGTGGCCCGTGAGGTCGCGGTCACGGGGGATTTCGCCGGTACCCGCGTGGGGGTTAGTGTTCTGCCGTGGGAACCCTGTATTACGGCGACGCCGGAACGCCGATCGAGATCGACGACCGCGCACTCGCCCACCTGAAGATCGCCATCACGACGAAGCTCCGTCGCAACGAGAGCTTCACCCTGTCATGGCGTCACGTCGACGGTTCGACGCGCGGCCGCAGTTCGCTGTGGCTGCACCCCGCGATCCCGCTCCGGTTCGTGTTCGAGACGCCTGAGGCGGGCGAGCTCGACCGGGAGTGGATCGAGGACCTCATGCGCGGTGCGAACTCGGGCGGCGGCATCGTGCTCGACCTCGAGCGCACCGACGCCGGGCAGCGCCCGGGACCGAAGCCCGTCGAGGCCGCCTAGCGGTCGAGTTCGGCCGGCGCCGTGCTCAGCGGCGCCGCAGCTCGCCGGCCGCCGGGCAGTCGAACGGGTCGCGGGCCGCGAGGCCGACCCGGTTGAGGTACCGGACGACGATGCCGTACGAGTCCACGAGCGTCGTCTCGGTGTAGGGGATGCCGAGTGACCGGCAGTGCTCCCGCACGATCTCGCGTGCTCGCCCGAGGTGCGGTCTCGGCATGCTCGGGAAGAGGTGGTGCTCGACCTGGTGGTTGAGGCCGCCCATGAGCGGGCTCGTCCACCGGCCCGTGATGTTGCGGCTCGTCAGCACCTGCTTGCTCAGGAAGTCGAGCTTCGCGTCGGCCGGGACGATCGGCATGCCCTTGTGGTTGGGTGCGAACGAGGCCCCCATGTAGACGCCGAAGACGGCCAGCTGCACGCCGAGGAACGCGAAGGCCATGCCGAGCGGCAGCGCCCAGAAGACCACGGCGACGTAGGCACCGAGCCGCAGCGCGATGAGCGTGAGCTCGAGGGCGCGGCCCGGGATCGCTCGACGCTCGAACAGCGATCGGATCGAGGTCACGTGCAGGTTCAGGCCCTCGAGGAGGAGCAGGGGGAAGAACAGCCAGCCCTGGCGACGGGTGATCCAGCCGATGAGGCCGCGCTGGCGCGCCGCGTCCTCCTCGATGAACGAGATCGTGTCGAACTCGATGTCCGGGTCCTTGCCGATCCGGTTCGGGTTGGCGTGGTGGCGCGTGTGCTTGGTCATCCACCACTGGTAGCTGATGCCGACCATGACGGTCGCGACGAAGCGCCCCACCCGGTCGTTGGCCCGGCCCGAGGTGAGCACGGCGCGGTGCGACGCCTCATGGGCGAAGAACGCGAACTGCGTGAAGATGATGCCCAGCGCGGCGGCGATGAGCAGCTGGTACCAGGTGTCGCCGAGCAGGACGAATCCGGTGATCGCACCTCCCAGCGCGAGGACGAGGCCGCCCACGAGCAGTGAGTAGAAGACCGGCGTGCGGCGGAGCAGCCCGCTCTCCTTGATCACCTGGGAGAGTGCCGCGTAGCTCTGGGTCACGCCGGGACGATCGCCGCGCGGCTTCGTGGAGCGGATCGCACCGAGGTGCGATGAGGGGATGAGTGAAGTGCTGATGATCCGGCCCGTCGTCGTCGACTTCCCAGCCGGTGTGTTCACGGGCATCCGCCCGCTGTCGATATCCCAAGCGTACGGGCGCATATGTACCGCCGGACGTACGTGGGGGCGATACCCAGCAGACGCACGGTCGGCGTGCGGATCACCCGACGTCGTCGACGAGCAGTTGCAGCAGGGCGCGCTCGCGGCCCCCGCCGAGGCGGGCCAGCCGGCCGTGCTCGTACGCCTCGACGACGCGCGGGTCGACGTAGCTCGCCTTCGCGATCGCGGGGGTGTTGCCGAGGACCTCGCTCGCGCGCACGATCGCCTCGCGGACCGCGGCGGCACGCGCCCGGGACGTCGCGGCGGTGCCGATCTCGGCGAGCCGGTCCGCGGCGGCGATCGTGCCGCGCAGCGTCCGGAAGTCCTTCGCCGTGAAGTCGCCGCCCGTCCGCGATCGGATGTCCTCGTTGACGTCGACCGGGCCGAGCGGTCGCATCCGCCGTCCCTCGGTGAACGCGTACAGCCGCGCGCCGGGCGAGCGCCCGGACATGCCGTCCACGAAGGCCGCGAGCCCCGCATCCGCGAGCACGACCTCCTGCGCGACGCCCCCCTTCGCGCGGAACCGGAGCCGCACGGCGTCCGAGCCGTCCAGGTGCGCGTTCCGCACGAGCAGCGTCGTCAGCCCGCGGCTGCGGGCCTGCGCGAGCGACTCCTCCGACCCGATGCGGATGGCGCCGAGGTCGAGCGTGCGGAACGCGGCGGCCAGCACCCGCTCGCGCAGCAGTTCGTCGCGCGCCAGGTCGCGACGGACGCCGCGGCGCGCGGCGGGAAGCACCCCGGCGAGCGCAGCCATCCGCTCGAACTTCTCCGCGTCCTGCCGCTCGCGCCAGACCGGGTGGTAGAGGTACTGGCGACGGCCGGCGGCGTCGACGCCGACCGCGAGGATGTGCGCGTTCGGCGCCTCGGAGATCCACACCTCCGTCCACGCGGGCGGGATCGCGAGATCGGCGATCCGGTTCCGGTCGGCACGATCGGCGAGCGAGCCGTCGGCGTGCCGGTACGTGAAGCCCCGGCCGCTGCGTCGGCGCGTGAGCCCCGGCGACGCGTACGGTTCGACGCGTCGCAGTCGCGGCATCCGTCGCCCCTCAGTGGTTGCGGAGGGCGTCGATGAGTTCGCCCTTGCGCATGTCGCTGTAGCCCGTCAGGCCGAGCTCCTTGGCCCGCTCCTTCAGCTCGGGCACGGTCCAGTCGTCGTAGCTGCCGGACCGGCCGCCCGCGCGGCCGACCGAGCTGCGGCCGCGGGCCGCGGCCGCGTTCGAGATGCGGGCCGCCTTCTCCTTGGAGGCACCGTCGTCCCGGAGCTCCTCGTAGAGCTCCGGGTCCTTCAGCGAGTTCTGCCCTCGTCGGTTGCCGGGCATGTCCTGCTCCTTCCCCTCACCGCCTCAGAGCGGCTTGCCCCCCGTGACCGGGAGGATCGCCCCGGACGTGAACGACGCGTCATCCGACGCGAGGTAGACGTACGCGCCCGCCAGCTCGGCGGGTTGCCCGGCGCGACCCAGCGGCGTGTCCTGCCCGAACCGGGGGAGCTTGTCCGGCCATCCCGTCGACGGGATCAGCGGCGTCCAGATCGGCCCGGGGGCGACCGAGTTCACGCGGATGCCGCGCGGCCCGAGTTCCTCGGCCAGGGCCTTCGTGAACGCCACGAGCGCCGCCTTCGTCATCGCATAGTCGACGAGTCGCGAGGAGGGGTCGAAGCCCTGGATCGACGACGTCGTGATGATCGACGAGCCGGCGTCCATGCGCGGCACCGCCGCACGGGCGAGGAAGACGCTCGAGTAGAGGTTGACGCGCATGACCTCGTCGAAGTCGTCGGTCGGCACCTCTTCGATGCCGCCGCGGTCGCGCTGGTGGGCGGCGTTCAGCACGAGCAGGTCGATTCCGCCGAACGCGTCGCAGGTCTGCCGGACGAGGTCCGCGCAGTGCTGCTCATCGAGGAGGTCGCCGGGGAGGAGTTCCACCTGCTGCTCCGCGTCCCGGACCCAGAAGGCGGTCTCGTCGGCGTCCTCCTGCTCCGAGGGCAGGTACGAGATCGCCACGTCGGCGCCCTCCCTGGCGAACGCGATCGCGACGGCGCGGCCGATCCCGGAGTCGCCGCCGGTGATGAGCGCGCGACGCCCCGACAGTCGCCCCGAGCCGCGGTAGCTGTACTCGCCGTGGTCGGGCTGCGGGGTCATCCGCGGGGTCATGCCGGGCGGAAGCTGCTCCTGCTGGGGGAACGGCTCCGCCGTGTGCTTGGTGGTCGGATCGACCAGGTGGTGATGCACCGGGACCTCCTCATTCGAATGTCCGTGCGGTCACGCTACGCGCGAGGGCCCGCTGGGCCGAGGGGGTTGACGGGCCGGGCCTGAGGTGGGCGGAAGCGGGGTAGCCTCGTCGCCATGGGAATCCTGTACTACGGGAACGCCGTCACGCCGATCGGGATCGAGGACCGGGCGTTGGCGCATCTGCAGGTCGCGGTGGTCACGAAGCTCCGGCGGGGCGAATCCTTCACGGTGTCGTGGGAGCACCCCGAGGAGCAGCCCGAGGGGCGCAGCACCCTGTGGCTCCACCCGAACATCCCGCTCCGGTTCGTCTTCGACGACCCCGAGCCGCCCGAGCTCAGCCGGTCCTACCTCGAGGAGCTCATGCGCAGCGCGAACTCGACGGGCGGGATCCAGCTGGTGCCCGAGCAGATCGACCCCGAGTCGGTCCCCGCCGACGGCGCCGACGGGTCCGACCTCCCGGACGACTAGGGGCGGAGGTCCGGGTCCTGGCCGACGACGCCGTCGGAGTCGGACGCTCCGGTTCCGGTCGTGGCGGCCGCCGCGCCGCCGCCGTGCACCTCGCCGCGCCAGGTCCCGGTCGGCACCTCGCGCGACTCGATGAACTCCTTGAACCTCCGGAGGTCGTGGTCGACCTGCCGGTCGTCGAAGCCGAGCGCGGCCCCGGCCTCCTCGACGAAGCCCTGGGGCTCCCACTCCAGCGTCACGTCCAGGCGGGTCCGGTCGGACGAGACCGGGCGGAAGACGACACGACCGCGGTGGTCGACCTCGGCGGTCGTGCTGTGCCAGGCGACGTGGTCGTCGGGGACCTGGTCGGAGACGTCGGCGTCGAACTCCCGGGTGACGCCGCCGATCGACACCACCCAGTGGGTCGTCACGTCGTCGACCTGGCGGATCGCGTCGACGCCGCTCATGAACTCCGGGAACGTCTCGAACTGGGTCCACTGGTCGTAGGCCACGCGAACCGGGACGTCCACCTCGATGTCGGCGGTCACGGTCGTGCTCATGGTGATCTCCCTTCCGGTCGTCGGCGCGCGGATGTGCGCCGGGCGGCCACGGTACGCACGCTGAGACCTGCGGATCGAGGGGTTGCCGCCGGCGGGCGCGGCTGTTATCACGGAGTGAGGCGGTCCACGACGTGGGGTCGCCCCGGATCGGAGGAGACGTGGGGTCGCCCCGGATCGGAGGAAGGGGGCCGAGCCATGGGCGAGCGAGCCGTCCCGATCGAGGACTGGTGGCCCCGACTCTCGATCGCGGGCAAGCACGCGATCCTCGCCGATCTCGCGGCGCCGCTCGACGACGGAGTGCGTTCGGAGATCGTCGAGCTCATCGGGCGATCCGCGCCCGAGCGGCTGAGCGAGCGCGAGGTCGACTTCATCCGCACCCAGACCGAGTTCGTCGACTGACTCGACCGCGGCCCGCGCCGACGGGACTCAATCGAAGTCGAAGGGCTCGTTCTCGTCGGGCTCGGGGACGTTCTGCAGGCCGCTCGTGCTGTTCGCGGAGAGGAGCATCTGCTCGATCCACAGGCGGTTGAGCTTCGGCGGGCGGTTGCCGCTGAACACGAACTGCAGTGGGACCGACTCGTGGAGCCAGAGGGTGGTGCGGCCGCTGCCGTGCTCGATCCCGTGCTCCCAGGTCATGGCGAAGCTCTCGGACCGACGCAGCTTGTTGATGATGGCGACGCGCAGGTGCGCGAGCGTGCGGTCCTCGATCTCGATCTCTCGGTTCGAGGAGTTGTAGATGAGCTTGCCCATGGCGGAATGCTAGTGCCGCTCGACGCCCAGTGGAGCCACGCGTTCCGATCCCGGATGTCCGGCGCGTCCGATTCCGGGAGCCCGCCGCCCGACGCGCCCGGCCGGACGCGCTCGATTGGCGTGCGGGCGCGACGTGGGATAGAGTAACCGGGTTGCCTGATGAGCCGAGAGGTTCCGGGCGACATCCCATGCGCCCGTAGCTCAATGGATAGAGCATCTGACTACGGATCAGAAGGTTGGGGGTTCGAGTCCCTCCGGGCGCGCAGGGTGAAGCCCCGGCTCCGCAGAACCAGCGGAGCCGGGGCTTCTTTCGTCGGCGACGCGGTGGCCTCGCCCCGGCTGCTCAGAACCGCGGCGGCTCCTCGGCGGGGCGCACCCGCAGCCACGCGACGTGGCAGGGCTCGAGCACGATGCCCCGCTCGAGCGAGACCCGCCGGTCGGTGATCAGCTCGTGCGCCTCGGGCGCGAACCCCGAGAGCGTGAGCGCGTCGATCGCGGCCGGTGCGTCGCCGACGTTCGCGAGGCAGAGCACGGCGGCCGTTGCCCCGGGGCGCTGGAACCCCAGGACCGTGGCGTGCTTCGGATCGAACGGCACGAGCCGCCCGCCCGCGAACTCCGCTGTTCCGCGTCGCACCCGGATGAGCCGGGTGAGTCCCGCGTACACCGCGCCGGACGGGGTGTCGCGGTCGTGCCGTGCGGCATAGGCGTCGGCGGGGCGGCGCGGCCGGTTGACCCAGCGACTGTCGTCGGCGAGCGCTGGGTCATCGACGTAGGAGTAGTCGTTCAGCTGGGCGACCTCGTCGCCGAGGTAGACGAGCGGGATCCCACCGGTCGAGAGCGCGATCGCGTGGGCGAGCAGCACGCGGTCGACGCCGTGCGGGTCGCCCGCCTCGATGCCCGCGAGCGAGGCCGTCGTGCCGGCCACACGAGCGTCGCCCGTGCGCGGGTTCTCCTGGAACGGCACGCCGCGCGCGAAGCTGCCGGGGAAGCGGTTCACGTAGAACGCATTGAGGAACCGGCGATGGTCGAAGCCGTCGATGCCGAGCTCGGCGGCGTCCTCGTCCGCGAAGGTCCACCCGATGTCGTCATGGCCGCGCACGTAGTTGACCCACGCGCAGCCGTCGGGGATCGCGTGCCTGCGTTCGAGCGCCTGCGCGAGCATCCGCGGATCGCGGGTCGCGAGGGCCTCCCAGGTCAGCGCCATCTGGAGCGGGTTGTACGACAGCTGGCACTCGGCCGGCGAGATGTACTCGACGACCTCGTCGGGATGCACGATCGCCTCGGACTTGAACAGCAGGCTGGGCGCGGCGATGCGCAGCACCGCGTTGAACGCCTGCAGCAGCAGGTGCGCCTCGGGCAGCGACTCGCACGGGGTGCCGAGCCGCTTCCAGATGAACGCGACCGCGTCCATGCGCAGCACGTCGACCCCGAGGTTCGCGAGGAACAGCATCTCGCCGGCCATCGCGCGGAACACCGCCGGGTTGGCGTAGTTGAGGTCCCACTGGAACGAGTGGAACGTCGCCCAGATCCAGCGGCCGTCGGGCAGCTGCACGAACGAGCCCGGGTGGTCGTCGGGGAAGATCTCGCGAACCGTCCGCTCGTACGCGTCGGGCATCGTGCGATCGGGGAAGATCAGGTAGAAGTCCTCGTGGGCCGGATCGCCCGCGACCGCGCGCCGGGCCCAGTCATGGTCGGACGCGGTGTGGTTGAAGATGAAGTCGAGCACGAGCGAGATGCCGTTCGCCCGGAGTTCGGCGGCGAGATCGCGCAGGTCGTCGATCGTGCCGAGGTGCGGCGCGACCGCGCGGTAGCTCGACACCGCGTATCCGCCGTCGGAGTTGCCCTCGGGGACGGCGAACAGGGGCATGAGGTGGAGGTAGGTCAGGCCGAGTTCGACGAACTCGGGGATCCGCGCCCGGATGCCGGCGAGGTCGCCCGCGTACCGGTCGACGTAGCAGACGCCGCCGAGCATGCCGTTCGACAGGAACCAGGTCGAATCCTGCTCCCGGCGCGCATCGGCCGCCTTCAGGTCGGTCGGGCGTTCCGACCACGATTCCGCCGCATCGGCGACCACGCCGGCGAGCACGTCGAGGGCGTCGTCGCGCTCGCCGTAGAGACGGTGGAACAGCCCGTGAAGCACCGGGAAGGCGGAGGAGAGGCGACGCTCGAAGTCGGCGTCGAGGTGGGCGGATGCCGCGGGATCCACAGGGCGGATCCTGGCGAGGTCGACGTCGGCGTCGGTTCCCATTCGTGCCATACGCCCAGCCTGCACCATCCGCGCCGCTCCCGCCGGGGATCCGTATGCCCTTGCCCCCCTCTCGCTCGCATGCCACCATCCCCAGAGGGGGAAGGGACGACGCATGGCGAAGCGGTACCCGGACATCAGCGACCACGGCCTCATCGGCGACCTGCAGACGGCGGCGCTCGTCTCGACCGACGGCACCATCGACTGGTTCTGCAGTCCGAGGTTCGACGCCCCGAGCGTGTTCGGTTCCCTCATCGACGCCCAGAAGGGCGGCTTCTTCCGGATCCGCCCGATCGGCATGGAGTACGTCACCCGGCAGCTGTACCTGCCGGACACCGCCATCCTCATCACCCGCTTCCTCACGGACGCCGGCGTCGGCGAGGTGATCGACTTCATGCCCGTCGCCGAGGGGCCCGCGACCGACCGGCACGCCATCGTGCGGATGGTGCGCGTCGTCCGGGGCGAGATGACCTTCGAGGGCGAGATCCAGCCGCGATTCGACTACGGCCGCGCACCGCACCGGTTCGTGCCGTCCGGCCCGGGCGCGAAGTTCGTCTCCGACGACCTCGTGCTGACCCTCCATCGGGTCGGGGACCCGATCCTCCACGGCGACGAGCGGGCCGGGAAGGTCGAGGTCGTCGACGGGGGCGTCGAGGTCACCATCACCCTCCGTGCCGGTGAGCTCACCGGCGTCATGCTGGAGTCCGGTGACGTCGATGCGCGCCAGATCAGCGAGGACGAGCTCATCGGCACGTTCCTCGAGACGCGACGCTACTGGCGTCGGTGGAACGACCGCTCGACGTACACCGGACGCTGGCGGGAGATGGTCGCCCGCTCGGCGATCACGCTGAAGCTCATGACGTACGCGCCCACCGGCGCGCTCGTGGCCGCGCCCACGACCGGGCTGCCCGAGCAGATCGGCGGCGAACGCAACTGGGACTACCGCTACACGTGGATCCGGGACGCCTCGTTCTCGGTCTACGCACTGCTCAGCCTCGGCTACCAGGACGAGGCGGAGGCCTTCGTCGGCTGGCTGCTCCAGCGGATCCACGAGGGTGTGGGGTCCGGCGCGGCGCCCCTTCGGATCATGTACCGCGTCGACGGTTCGTCCGACCTCGACGAAGAGGCGCTCGACCATCTCTCCGGGTACCGGAAGTCCCGGCCGGTCCGCGTCGGCAACGGCGCGTCGGACCAGCTCCAGCTCGACATCTTCGGCGAGGCGATGGACTCGATCCACCTCGCCGACACGCACGGCCTCGAGCTCCCCCACGCCGGCTGGATGAAGGTCCGGCAGATGCTCGACTGGCTCTGCGACCACTGGGACACGCCCGAGGAGGGGATCTGGGAGACCCGCGGCGGGCCCCAGAAGTTCACCTACGGGCGCTTCATGTCGTGGGTGGCGCTCGATCGCGGCATCCGCATCGCCCAGTCGCACGGCCGGCCCGCGTCGATGACCCGCTGGGTGCACGAGCGCGACCGGATCTACGAGCGGATCATGGAGTCCTTCGACCCCACGCGTGAGGCCTTCGTGCAGCACGACGGCAGCGACGTGCTGGACGCCTCGCTGCTGCTCATGCCCCTCATGGGCTTCATCACGCCGCGCGACCCGCTCTGGATGTCCACGCTCGAGGCGATCGACGAGGCGCTCGTCTCGGACAGCCTCGTCTACCGGTACGATCCGGCGGCCGCGCCCGACGGGCTCAGGGGCTCGGAGGGGACGTTCACCCTGTGCTCGTTCTGGTACGTCGACGCGCTCGCACGCTCCGGCCGCCTCGACGAGGCGCGTCTGGTGTTCGAGAAGATGCTGACCTACGCCAACCACCTCGGCCTGTACGCCGAGGAGATCGGCCTCACGGGAGAGCAGCTCGGGAACTTCCCGCAGGCCTTCAGCCATCTCGCGCTGATCAACGCGGCGGTCAACCTCGACTACCAGCTCGACCACGGCTCGGGCGACGTCGAGCCGGTGCTCCGGCGTGGCCGACGGATCGACTGACCGCCCCGCGGTCGGGCGGTCGTCCCGGTCCGAGGGGCCGCCGGATGTCGCGTGCCCGCGCTCGGCGCCTGTGAATCCGCCATGGATCCCCGTTGTCCCCCGGACGCGGCCTTCGGCGGGACGGATCCCTCCCGCTAGGCTCTCACCGGTCAGATTCCCGAGATCGAGAGTTCGACTATGAGGGGTGCGAGCGCCGCTGCGACCGGCCAGGCGCCGGTCGCCCGTCGCGCTGCCCTCGTCTCGGCGATGGTCGCGATCGCCGTCGCCGTCGCCGTCGCGGCCGCGAGTCGGCTCGTCCAGCTCGTCCCCCACTCGCACGCGGGAGGACACGGAGTCGGGCATGTCGTCGTCGACGTGCTGTGCCTCGCCGTCGCGGTCCTCGTCGCCCTGCTCCTGCTCGTGGCGCTCGCGGTCGCCTCCGTGCCGGCGCGGCGTCGCGCCGGGCGCGCACGCTGTCCCCTGCCGCAGGCGAGCCCGCAGATCGGTGCGTTCGCGAACGCGGCGGTCTGGGCGACGATCGCCGCGCTCGCGGTCGGCAGCTCCGCCGGGGCCTTCGACGGGTTCCCGGGCGGCCACCTCGCCGCGTGCGCCGCGCTCGCGGGCGGGCTCGGGGCCACGACCGGTGCGGTCCATCGGCGTGCCCACCACCAGTCCGTGTACCGGTCGTTCAACGTCGTCGCGATGCTCCTGGCGGCCGGATGTCTCGCGAGCATGAGCCTCACGGACACGGGCGAGTGGTGGGTGCGCAACTTCAGCACGCTCGGGACGTCCGACGACGTCGCCGCCGTGTGGTTCAACGCCGGCCTCGTGCTCTCGGGCGGGGCGATGGCGGCGATGGCCGGTCGGCTCGTCCGGGGGCTCGCACGCCCCGAGTACCGGGCGCGCCGCGGCGCGCGCACCGTCGTCCACGCGCTCGTCGGCATCATCGGCTTCGCGCTCGCCGGCGTCGGACTCGTGCCCATCGACGCCGACGAGACGCTGCACAACGTGTTCGCCAGCGCCGCCGGCGCGGCGTTCTTCCTGCTCGCCGCCGGGACGCCCTGGCTGGTGCGGCGCATGCCGCGCAGGCTCGTCGCGACGTCGGTCGCAGCACTCCTCGTCGAGGTGGCGGCGTGGGTGGTCTACGACGGCCTCGGCTGGTCGTCGCTGACCGTGTTCGAGGTCGTCGCCTTCGCGCTCGTGTTCGTCTGGCTCATCGCCCTGGTCGTCACGACGCATCCCGAACGCGTCGACGCGCCCGCCCTCGCGGCGGCGGTCGGCGGGCTCGTCGCGGCGCCCACTCGCGGCGCGCTCGCGTTCGGCGACCGGGTCCGCACGACGTCGATCCCGACGTTCGCGTTCACCGGAGCTGCGCCGCCGGGAATGCATCCGAGCCTGGCACGTTCCACCTGATGAGCCTGCGGGCCGAGCGGCCCGCGAGGAGAGGAGATCCCGTGACCGACGACGATGTCGAGATCGTCCGCGACGACGAGGCGAGCCGCTATCGGCTCCTGCTCGGCGGTGGCCAGGCGGGCTTCGCGAAGTTCCGGGCCAGTCCCGGCCGGATCATCTTCACGCACACGGTGGTCGATCCGGCGTTCGAGGGCCGCGGCCTCGGTTCGATGCTCGCGAAGTGGGTCGTGGAGGATGCGATCCGGCGCGGCGAGCGCATCGTGCCGCGCTGCCCCTTCATCGCCGCGTGGCTGCGCAAGCATCCGGGCTACGAGGAGTCGATCGACTGGCCCGGCGGGCAGCCGGTCAACGCCTGACCGGGACCGAACCGGAACCTCGCGTCCGATCCGTGGCCCCCGCTCTGGGGCACTGCCGCTGTCTCGGCGAAACGATACGATTCCTCAATACCCGAGTCGGGGCCCGACCCGACAGATCGCTGCACCGCGGCGAATGCGACCGGATTTCCCAAGCACGGTCGCTCGGGAGGTGGCTCGCCGAGCTCAGTTCGGGTCGCTCGGCGGGGAGGGCCTCCTGTGAGGCCGCGGTGGGGCGGGAGGTAGGGTTCCCGTCCCACCGTCATGCCCGCCGTCAGGTCCCGCGCGTCCCGGAAAATGAGGACTATTCATATTCCGTGAAGGGGAGTAGGACAGGAGCGGAGCATCCGTTCGCCGGTGCGTGCCATCCTCCGGTGCGGGTGAGCCGCCGAGCACATCGCTCGGCCCGACCGGGCGACGGCGGACGGAGGATCGACTGCCGCGCCCCGAGGCATCCGGGGGGATGACATGCCGTCGATCAACGTCATCGGGATGGGGCGCGGCCACGGACTCGGGGCCGTTCGCACGATGCCGGAGTTCCGGGCTCACGTCGAGGCGAGCCCGCTCACCGAGGCGCAGCGGAGGACGCTCGTGGATCAGGCGGAGATCCTGATCGAGGGGCTCTACGTCCACCTGCCGCTCAAGCGCGCGATGCACGCCGTCGATCCGCTCCAGAGCCTGCGACTGCTCCGATCCCGGCTGCCGATGCTGACCGAGGCGGAATTCCACATCTCGCTGCAGCGCGTCTTCCTCGGCCTGCGCGACCTGCACACGAACTACATCCTCCCCGACCGCTACGTCGGCTTCGCGTTCCTCGGCATCCTGGTCGAACGCTGCGTGGAGGGCGGTCGGCCGCAGTGGATCGTCACCAAGACGTTCGACCATCTCACCGGCGATCCCGACCTGGTCGTCGGCGCCGAGGTCACGCACTGGAACGGCACGCCGATGGCGATCGCGGTCGAACGCAACGCCGCCCGCGAGGCCGGCAGCAACAAGGCGGCGAGCCTCGCGCGTGGCCTGGAGAACATGACGATCCGACCGGTGCGGATGTCGCTGCCGCCGGACGAGGACTGGGTGGACCTGACGTACCGCGTCGGCGCCGTGGAGCACGAGACGCGCCTGCCGTGGCGGGTGTTCGAATCCTCGACGGACCTGGGTGGAGGCGATGCGAGTGCCGAGCTGCCGACGGGGATCTCGTCGCCGTCGTCGCACCTGATCGGGCTGGACCTGAAGACCGAACTCAGCCGCCAGGTCAAGCGGCGGCTGTTCGCCCCGTCCTCGCTGAAGGAGGAGGCGCGGGTCGAGCGCAGCGCGCTCGACGTTCCGCGAGCCACCAAGGCGCAGCAGGAGGCCGGCATCGTGCCGACCAACCGGCCGACCGAACTCAAGGCCCGAACGGTCTCGACGGCGAGCGGGACGTTCGGCCACCTGAGGATCTACACGTTCTTCATGGAGGATCGCAACATCGCGGCGTTCATCGAGGAGGTCGCGCGGCTGGCCGCCGTCCTGCCGAAGGACGGCCTGATCCTCGACGTCCGCGGCAACGGCGGCGGCTTCGTCATCGCATCCGAGTTCCTGCTCCAGTTCTTCACGCCACGGCGGGTCCGGCCCGAGCCGATGCAGTTCATCAACACCCGGCTGACCGCGGACCTCTGCGGCCGGGTGGCCGACTACCGCGACTGGAAGCCGTCGATCGACGAGTCGATCACGACGGGGGCCCCGTTCTCCCGCGCGCTGCCGCTCTATCCCGAGGACGTCGTCAACAGCGTCGGCCAGCTCTACCAC
This sequence comes from Agromyces binzhouensis, assembly GCF_042672355.1. Lineage (NCBI taxonomy): Bacteria > Bacillati > Actinomycetota > Actinomycetes > Micrococcales > Microbacteriaceae > Agromyces > Agromyces binzhouensis. Next base: position 739,765 of record NZ_JBHXVJ010000001.1, read on the forward strand.
GGTCCGGTCGTGCTGATCACCGACGCCCTCTGCTACAGCGCGACCGACATCTTCGCCGCCGGATTCCAGGACCACGCCATCGGACCCGTCCTCGGCGTCGACGAGAACACCGGCGCGGGGGGCGCGAACGTGCTGACCCACGAGGCCCTGCGCGCGGACTGGTCGGGCGGCCCGCTGCGACCGCTGCCATCGGGTGCCGCCTATCGCGTGTCCCTCCGGCGCTGCCTCCGGGTCGGCGACCGCTTCGGTCAGCCGGTCGAAGATCTCGGGGTCGTGCCGGACGAGTCCCACCAGCTCACTCGGAGGGACGTGATGGAGGACAACGTCGACCTCATGGAGGCCGCAGGGAGGCTGCTGGCCGGCGGCACCGTCCGGGTGCTCGAGGTCGCGCTCGGCGCCCCGGCGAACGGCCGGCTCACCCTCACCCTCCAGACGGAGTCGATCGACAGCGTCGACGCCTACCTCGACGGCCGACCCGTCGGCACCACCGTCACCCCGGACGGTTCCACGGACCTCGACGTCTCCGTCGCCGGGGCGACGGCCGACAGCGTGCTTCGATTGGAGGGCTTCGACGGCGACGACCTCGTGGCGTCACGCCTGATCGCGTTGTAGCGCGCGCGGCCGCCACCGGGTCCGTCGGATCATCCGTCCGACGGGTGCGGAGTGGGCCCGGCCGGACCCTGCGCTTCGCGCAGTCGATCGCACAGCCCGATGAGCTGCCGCAGTTCGTCGTCGTCGAGGGTACCGCCGACGCGGTCGGTGATGGCCTCCATGTGGTGGATGGCGGCGCGGCGGAACTCCTGGAAGCCCTTGGCCGTGAGGTGCACGATCGTGCCGCGGCCGTCGAGGGGGTCGTCGGTCTTCTCGACCCACCCGCGCCCGGCGAGTCGATCGACGAGCCGGCTCACGCTCGGCTGCGAGATGAGGACGTGCCGATTGAGCTCCTTCAACCGGAGGTGTCGACCGGGGGCGCGCGAGAGGTTGAAGAGCACGTCGTACTCGTTGAGCGACATGACCTCGGTGGGGAATTCCGCCGAGAGTCGTCGCATGATCGAGACCTGGGCGCGGAAGAGCGCCTCCCAGGCAGCCACCGCCATCGCGCGATCCGCCAATCCAGGCTCCTCTCCTCGGACGGGCGGCGCTCAGCCGCCGATGAGACCAAGGATACGGATGCATGCACTCCCGCGGGATGCCGGGCCCGGGATGGCGCGGCCGGGCCCCCTCAACTGGGGGCGGACACGGTTGAGGGCCGGTCGTAGAGGCTGACGACCGGCCCTCTCCCTTGCACCAAGAGTGTCCTGCAATCACATTCCGCACCGGCCGCCACAGCAAACAACCGGTGCGCTACGAATATATAACGGATCGATAACGGGCGCTAGTGGAATGTGCCCCGAATGCGGGACTTCTTCCGGATCAGAACACGTCGGGGCTCGGCGTGGAGGCCTGGCGGATGGAGACGTCCGCATGCCGGTCGAACCGGTAGCCGACGCCGCGCACCGTCCGCACGATGTCCTGGTAGTGCGCGAGCTTCGAACGCAGCCGGCGGATGTGCACGTCGATGGTGCGCTCGTTCGGAATCTCGTCGTCGCCGGCCCAGAGTCCGTCGATGAGCTCGTGGCGGTCGATGGTGCGACCCTCGCGCAGCACGAGGTACTGCAGGAGCTCGAACTCCTTGTAGGTCAGGCCGGCGGGCTCGCCGTCGAGCAGTACGCGCTTGCGCGAGATGTCGATGATGACGCCGTCGGGGTGGCGATCGGCGTCGTCGCTGAGGCCCTGCTCCTCACGCTGGCGGGCGAGCGCCGCCGGGTCCTGCAGTGCGAGACGGACGACATCGACGTCGCGACCGCCGGCGCCCTCGGGTGCGAGGGCGACGGCCGCGTAGGTCTCGGCCGAGGGGGCGAGCTCGGTGGTGAGGGTGCGGAGCGCCTCGACGATGCGGTGCAGGCTCGTGCCGTCGGCCGCGGCCTTCAGCTCGTCGATGCCGACGTAGAGGACGAAGCCGCGCGCCTCGGTGCCCTCGGGCACGGCGCGGACCCTCGGGACGGCCGGAGCCGCGGGCACAGCGGTCGGAGTGACGGTGGCGCGGGGCGCGGCCGCGGGGGCCTCGGGTCGTGCGGCGACCGGCTGGGGCCGGAACGCGGCCGGGTGCGTGGGACGGGCGGCCGGGTGAGCGGTGCGGACGGCGGGAGCGAGGGTGGGAGACATGGCGGATCCTTGTGCTGAAGATGCGTCGACGGCCCCGTCGCAGCGGGGTCGGAGCGAATGGCCCGATCGGGCCGGGGAGAACCCGATCAGGGAAGTCGGGTTCGACGGAGCCGTTCCGATCGGGGTGGGATCGGTCGCGTGCTCGGCGGGGGTTCGCTGGTCAGCGGCACATTCGACAACACATGGGCGCACGCGCCGGCATCATCGTGCCGGCAGTCCACTGAGCCTCGAGGGCGGTCAGGGAGCGTGCGGTGTCAGTCATGAGCGAAAGTCAAACCCACGCCCCCGGATGTGTCAAACCGTGACCCTCCGGTGACCGTGTGTGACGTCGCACGCGGTGCGCGAGGGGCGACCGCGAGAGAGGAGGACAGACGACGCCGCGGTCGCTCGCAGAAGATCCTTCGATGAGGCGCGATTTCCTCGAATCTTGCCAGATCGCTTCCGCGTCGGCGTGTCTCACAGCGAAGATCCTGCGAGGTGAGGGGTTCGTAACACGAAATGTCGGCCAGTGCCGCGCCGTGACGCGCGAGCCGCGGACGAGGTCAGACGGTGCCGTACAGGCGGTCGCCCGCGTCACCGAGGCCCGGCACGATGTAGCCGTGCTCGTTGAGCCGTTCGTCGACCGCGCCGAGCACGACCGTCACGTCTCGTCCCGCCATCGCCTCCTCGACGGCCTGCAGGCCCTCGGGCGCGGCGAGGATGCAGATCGCCGTGACATCCGTCGCCCCGCGCGCGAGCAGGAAGTCGATCGCCGCGATCAGGGAGCCGCCGGTGGCGAGCATGGGGTCGAGCACGAAGCACTGCCGACCCGAGAGGTCGTCGGGCAGGCGCTCCGCGTACGTGGTCGGCTCCAGGGTCTCCTCGTTGCGAGCCATGCCCAGGAACCCGACCTCGGCCGACGGCAGCAGCTTGACCATGCCCTCGAGCATGCCGAGCCCCGCGCGGAGGATCGGCACGATGAGCGGCTTCGGGTCGGCGATGCGCACGCCCGTCGTCGGGGCGACCGGCGTCACGATGTCGAGCGGTTCGACGCGCACCTCGCGCGTGCCCTCGTAGGCGAGGAGCGTCATCAGCTCCTCGACGAGCGAACGGAAGATCGGCGACGGCGTGTCCTGGTCGCGCAGCACCGTGAGCTTGTGGGTGACGAGCGGGTGGTCGGCAACGTGGACTCGCATAGGCTCGAGTCTAGTTGCGGGGGTTCCGCCGATGAGAAGGGGCGAACGGATGCCGGTGCAGCGCCCTGAGCACGTCGGATGGATGCGGCTCGCCCTCGCCGAGGCATCCGCCGCCCTCGTCACGGGCGACGTGCCCGTCGGTGCCGTCGTGGTCCGCGACGGCGCGGTCATCGCGACCGGGCGCAACGAACGCGAGCTCCACGAGGACCCGACGGCGCACGCCGAGCTCCTCGCGATCCGCGAGGCCGCCCGCGTCACGGGCGACCGCCACCTCACCGACTGCACGCTCGTCGTCACGCTCGAGCCGTGCGTGATGTGCGCGGGCGCGATCCTCGCCGCACGCCTGCCGACGGTCGTGTTCGGCGCCTGGGACGAGAAGGCCGGCGCCGCCGGCTCGGTCTACGACGTGCTGCGCGATCGACGGCTGAACCACCGGGTCGAGGTCTACGCGGGCATCGAGGCGGATGCCGCAGCGCGCCTGCTGCGCGACTTCTTCGAGGACCCGCTGCGCCGCCCGACCGGCGCGGGCTGAATCAGCTCGCGCGGGGCAGCTCGCCGCGTCGCGCGAGGCCCTCGACGAACTCGCCGAGGATCGCCGCGGATGCCGCCCCGGCGGTGGGTCCGCACGAGGCCTGCAGCTCGCGCATGCCGTCGACCGAGAGCCCGTACTCCGGCAGCTCGTCGCCCCAGGCGGCCAGCCAGTCCTCGTGGATCTCGCGATCGACCTCGGGATGGAACTGCACCGCGAGGAGCCAGTCGCCGCGGCGGAACGCCTGGTTGGCGTACTGGGGCGACCCCGCGAGCCGCTCGACGGCCTCGGGCAGGTCGAACGTGTCGCCGTGCCACTGGACGAACCGCACGCCGGCCGCGTGCCGCACGGGCGAGTCCTCGCCCGCGTCGGTGAGCTCGACGCCGAGCCAGCCGACCTCCTTGCGCGGGCCGCGGTACACGTCGGCGCCGAGCGCCGCTGCGAGCAGCTGCGCGCCGAGGCACACGCCGAACACGGGCGCCTCGGCGGCGATGCGGCGGCGGAGGAGCTCGATCTCGTCGGCGAGGTAGGGGTACTCGTCGGCCTGGTAGACGCCCTCGTCGCCGCCGAGCACCACGATCAGGTCGGGTGCCAGCGGGTCGACCGCGGTGACGTCCTCGTTCGGCGCGTCGAGGAACCGCACCTCGTAGCCGTGCGCCTCGAGGGTCGGCCCGAGGTTGCCCAGTCCGATCGCGGAGTCGTGGCGGAGCACCAGGGCGACGGGGCGGCCGGCCGTGCCGGCGGCATCCGTCATTCGAGGCCCTTGATGACGATCGCGTCGGTGGGCGGCGCGGTGAGGTTCGGATCGACGTAGATGTCGGGTTCGACGTAGATCACGCGCGCCGACGGCACCGCGCGCCGGATGCGCTGCTCGATGACGTTGATCGCGGTCGACACCTCGGCCAGGGTCTCGCCGCCGTGGAAGCCGAGCTTCGCGGCGACGAGCAGCTCGTCGGGGCCGAGGTAGAGGGTCTTCATGTGGATGATCCGCTCGGCCTCGGGCCCTGCGAGGATCGCCTCCCGGATCTTCGCCACGTCGGCCTCGTTCGCCCCCTCGCCCACGAGCAGGCTCTTCGTCTCGATGCCGAGGATGATCGCCACGACGATGAGCAGCGTGCCGATCATGAGCGTGCCGATCGCGTCGAAGATCGAGTCGCCCGTGATCACGGTGAGGCCGACACCCAGGAGCGCGAAGAACAGGCCGGTCAGGGCGGCGACGTCCTCGAGGAGCACCACGGGCAGCTCGGGCGCCTTCGCGCGACGGACGAACTGGACCCAGTTCTGCTTGCCGCGGATCCGGTTCGACTCCTTCACGGCGGTGCGCAGGGAGAGCGACTCGAGCACGATCGCGATGACGAGCACGAGGATGGGCAGCCATGGCACCTCGAGCTCGTGCGGGTGCGTGAGCTTGTCGATGCCCTCGTAGATCGAGAACACGCCGCCGACCGAGAACAGGATGATCGACACGACGAACGCGTACACGTAGCGCTCGCGGCCGTACCCGAACGGGTGCTCGCGATCGGCCTCGCGCTTGGCCTGACGACCGCCGACGAAGAGCAGCAGCTGGTTGCCGGCGTCCGCCACCGAGTGGACCGCCTCCGCGAGCATCGACGCCGACCCGGAGAAGAACCACGCGATGAACTTCGTCACGGCGATGCCCGTGTTCGCGAGGAATGCCGCCAGGATCGCCTTCGTGCCGCCGGATGCGCTCATGCGCCAATCCTAGGATGGCTGCCATGGCCCCCTCGCAACCCGTTGACCTGCCCGCGATCGCCTTCCTCGGAGCGGGGTCGATGGCTCGAGCGGTCCTCGCCGGACTGCTCCAGCCGCACGTCGCCGTCGACGGGATCCGAGCCACGAACCGCTCGGCATCGCGCGCCGCCGAGTTCGCCGACGAGCCGCGCGTGACGGCCTACGCGACCGAGGCGGATGCCGCGGCGAACCGCCGCGCGGTCGCCGGCGCGAAGCTCGTCGTGGTCGCCGTGAAGCCCGCGATGGTGCCAGACCTGCTCGACGAGATCGCCGATGCGCTCGAGCCCGGCACGATCGTCGTGAGCGTCGCCGCGGGTGTCACGGTCGAGACGTTCGAGGCGCACCTGCCCGAGCACGTCTCCGTGGTGCGCACGATGCCCAACACCCCCGCGGTCGTCGGCCGGGCCGTCACGGGCGTCTCGGCGGGCACGCGCTCGTCGGAGGACGACCTCGCGCTCGTCGTGTCGCTGTTCGAGACGGTCGGCGACGTGCTCGTCGTCCCCGAGTCGCAGCTCGATGCGCTCTCGACGATCTCCGGGTCCGGCCCGGCGTACGTCTTCCTGCTGATCGAGGCGCTCGAACGGGCGGCGATCGCGAAGGGCTTCACGCCCGAGCAGGCGGCCGTGATGGTGCAGGGCACCTTCCGGGGCGCGAGCGAGCTGCTCGGGGCATCCGTCGACGGGCCGGCCGAGCTGCGCCGACGCGTCACGAGCCCGAAGGGCACGACCGAGCGCGCGATCGCGGTGCTCGAGGAGGCCGACCTCGCCGGGCTCTTCGGTCGCGCGACCGACGCCGCGCTCGCCCGCGCGCGGGAGCTCGCGGCCGGAGCCTGACCGGGTCCTACCCGGCCGGTGAGACCCGCTCGAGGAGCACCATCACCTCGAAGTGCGTCGTCTGCGGGAACATGTCGAACACGCGCGCCTTCACGGGGCGCAGCGACGGCATCGCCGCGAGGTCCCTCGCGAGCGAGGCGACGTTGCATGACGAGTAGAGCACGTGCGCGGCGTCCGACCGCTCGAGCCAGCCCGCGAGCTCGGCGCCGATCCCGCGCCGCGGCGGGTTCACGACGACGAGGTCGGGGGCGGATGGCGCGGCCAGCGCGAACTCGGTCGCATCGCCCGCGGCGAAGCGCACGCGCGAGAGCGCGGCATCCGTCCGGCTCAGCTCGGCGCTCGCGACCGCCTCGACGCTCGTCTCGATGCCGGTGACGGCGGTGTCGCCGCCGGCGAGGTGCAGCGCGAAGCCGCCGACGCCCGAGTAGAGGTCCCAGGCGTCCTCGGGCGCGAGGTCGCGGATCCAGTCGCGCGCCTCGGAGTAGAGCGCTTCGGCGATCGCGGTGTTCGTCTGGAAGAAGCTCTGCGGCCGCAGGTGCATCGTCACGTCGTTGAGGCGCATGGGCAGCGTGTCGGACTCGGTGAGCACGACCTCGTCGGGGCCCTCGAGCACGGCCTTGTGGTCGGGCAGGAGGTTGGCGGTGACGACGCGCGCCTGCGGCAGCTCGGCCAAGAGGGCGGGCAGGTGCTTGCGCATGCGTCCGAGCGGCTCGGTCGAGCGGAGCACGAACCGCACCATGAGCTCGCCGTCCGGCGACTCCGTCACGATGAGGTGTTTCAGTTCGCCGCGACGGGCGCTCACGTCGTACGGGGTGATCCGGGCGAGCGAGATGAACCGGGCGAGCACCGGGAACGCCGCCCGGTGACCGGGGGAGCAGATGCCGCACGCCCGCAGGTCGACGCCGTGGCCGTCGGCGTCGAGGATGCCGATCGTCGGCGCGTCCACGGTTCCGCCGACGACCATCTTGGCCTTGTTGCGGTAGTCGCGCTCGCCGCTCGCGACCGGCGGCAGCCAGGCCGGCACGTCGAACGGGGCGAGGAGTTCCTCGGCGTGCGCCTGCTTGTCGGCGAGCTGCACCGGGTACGGGCGCCCCATGAGCGAGCACGACCGGCATCGCCCCGCGTCGAAGTAGGCGCAGTCCACCCGTCAAGGCTACGCGGATGCCGCGGGGCGGGCGGCTCAGCCGTCGGTCGTGAGCTCGCGCCGTCCCATCGCGACCACCGCCACGGCGATCGCCGCAGCCGAGACGCCCAGCATCCAGAAGCCGCCCGTCCAGTCGACCTCGCCGCCGACGGGCAGCGGCGCGTGGGCGAACGGCGACAGGTCGTGCAGCCAGTCGGGCAGGCCGAGGATCTCGCCGAAGATGCCGAAGAACGCGCCGGCGGCGAGCAGCGCCCATCCCACGGGGATGGTCAGCCTCGGCGCCAGGACGAAGACGAGCAGGCCCAGGCCGAGGAAGACGAGCGCGGCGGGCGCCTGGGCGAGGGCCGACTTCAGCGCGTTCTCCGCCGACGCGGCGGGGTCGTCCGCCGCGAGCGAGCCGAGCAGCGCACCGACCGCCGCGAGCACGAGGACCAGGAGGATCGCCAGCGCCCCGACGAGCGTGTACCCGCCGAGCCAGGCGCGGCGCGGCACGGGCGCCGCGAGCACCGGCTCCGCGGAGCCGTGGGCCTCCTCGAGGCGCGCGCGCATGACGGCCTGCAGCGCGGCCGCGGCCGCGAGGATTCCCACCATGGAGAAGAACGTGACCGTGAACGCCTCCTCGAGCGACGCGCTCGGGCCGGCGACCTGCCGGAGCGTCTCCGCGATCGCCGGCGCATCCGTGCCGATCCGGTCCACGAGCGGCGTGAGCGTCGTCGCGAGCGCACCCGCGAGCACGGCGCCGACGGCCCACGAGGCGATGGCGCCGACGTTCAGGCGCCACGCGAGCCCCACGTGGCCGCGCAGCAGCGGTCCGGCCGTGGCGCGCCCGGCACGCCCAGGCAGGAGGCTGGCCCCGCTGTCGCGCGCGGACTGGAACACGAAGACCAGTCCGATGAGCACCACGGCCAGTCCGACCGAGAGCAGCAGCGGCGCGAGGTCGTTCGCATCGAACGGCTCGGTGCGCTGCGCCCACCCGATCGGCGAGAGCCGGCTCGGCCACGCCGGGGTGCGGACCAGCCCGTCGTCGGACGACTCGCCGAGCGCGTCGCCGAGACCGCGGAGGAGGTAGGCGGCCAGCACGAGCGCGACCGACAGGGCGTTCGCACTCCGCGACGTGCGGAACAGCTGCGCCGCGACGAGCCCGATCGCGAGGAAGGCGACGCCCGTCGCGCCGACCGCGAGGCCGGCGACCGCCGAGCCGCCGGCATCCAGCCCGCTCGCCAGGAACGCGAGGGCGACGGCGATCGCGAGGAGCAGGTTCGCCAGGACGCCGTGGACGACGGTGGCCACGGTGGGGAGGGTGCGCGCCGCCGGGGTCGCGGCGACGAGCTCGGCACGGCTCTGCTCCTCGTCGCCGCGGGTTTGCCGCACCGCGAGGAACGTGCTCATCAACCCGGCCATGAGGGCGAGGAAGGCGAGGATGAGGAACACCGCGAACTCGCCCTCGCCCGCGCCGTTCGGCGTGCCGCGGAAGATCAGGATCGCCGGCGCGACGATCGTCAGGCGCAGGATGGACTCGCGCTCGGCCTCGTCGCCGAACGTGCTGCCGACCGCGGAGGTCGCCATGAACGCGAGCCCGGCCGTGCCGAGGATCCACAGCACCAGCTGGAACCGGTCGCGACGCGCGCGCTGCGCGACGAGCGGGAGCAGCAGGCCCACCGGGCTCACCTCGAGGACCCGGCGCCGGCCGTCGGTGCCGAGTGGGCGGCATCCGCCATCGCCGGATCATCGCCGTAGTGGCGCAGGAAGAGCTCCTCGAGGGAGGGCGGGGCGACCGTGAGCCCCTGGACCCCGAGCCGCCCGAGTTCGGGCAGCAGCGCCGCGACGCGATCGCTGTCGGCCGTGAACTGCACGCGCCCCGCGCTCACCACGATGTCGTGCGCGCCCTCGAGCGACTCGACGGCCGACTCCTGGCCGGGCACGTGCGCGAAGGCGACCGAGGAACGGGTCAGGTGTCGCAGCTCGGCGAGCGTGCCCGTCTCCACCCGACGCCCGGCTCGGATGATGCTCACGCGATCGCAGAGGGCCTCGACCTCGGAGAGGATGTGGCTCGACAGCAGCACGGTCGCGCCGTCCGCCGCGACGCGGGCGATCTCGCGGTTGAAGACCTGCTCCATGAGCGGGTCGAGTCCGCTCGTCGGCTCGTCGAGGATGTACAGCTCGGCGGGGGTCGCGAACGCGGCGACGAGCGCGACCTTCTGGCGGTTGCCCTTCGAGTAGGCCCGGCCCTTCTTCCGCGGGTCGAGCTGGAACGCCTCGACGAGCCGCGCCTTCCGCTCGGCGTAGGCCGCCCGGTCGGCGGTTCCGCCGCGCAGCCGCGAGAGGAGGTCGATCGCCTCGCCGCCGGACAGGTTGGGCCAGAGGCTCACGTCGCCGGGCACGTACGCGACGCGTCGGTGCAGGTCGCCGGCATCCCGCCACGGATCGCGGTCGAAGAGCCGCGCCTCGCCGCCGCTCGCCCGCGCGAGGCCCAGCAGGATGCGGATCGTGGTCGACTTGCCCGCGCCGTTCGGCCCGAGGAAGCCGTGGATCTCGCCCGACGCGACCTCCAGGTCGAGCCCGTCGAGGGCGATGGTGCGACCGAAGCGCTTCTCGAGACCGCGGATGCTGATGACGGTGGCCATGGCCGCGATGGTACGCGCGTGCGACGGCGCGCCACCAGCGGCGCGCGATGCCGTGCGACGACGCGTCCCGGACGGCTCGCGACGGTGTCCTCCGGCGCCTCGCATCGCGGGTACGCTCAGCGCCATGGAGCCGCTCGACGTCATCGCCCTCGTCGGAGAGGTGATCGCGTGGGTCGCGCTGGCGGCAGGCGGCGTCCTGCTCCTCGCCTTCGCGTTCGCGCGTATGGCCGACGGGGCATGGGATGCGATCGAGGTCGCGATCGTGGAGCGCGACGACGGCACCGTGGTGCGCTGGTTCGCCGACGGGGAGTTCCACGAGCGACCCGTGGAACCGGGGGAGGAGCCGAAGCCCGACTCGGAGGACGGCGAGCCGCTGGCCTGGGTGCGCCGTCGCAGCCCCGACCGGCTGCGGTTCGAGGCCACGTCGCACCTGCCGCGCGTGCTCGGCATCATCGCGGTGATCCTCGTCGGGATCGGCATCGTGGCCACCGTCGCATCGACGGTCGCCGGCGTCGTCGGCTGAGGCGAGACGAGCCGGAGGCGAATCCGCCGCCCGGTCGCCCGCGCCGCGGCATCCGCTATTCGAGCGCCGCGAACTTCTCGATGTCGCCCTCGGTGCCCGACACGATGATGAGGTCGTGGTTGGACACCACCGTCTTCTCGGTCGCGTAGGTGAACGGCTTGCCGGGGCTCTTCACGCCGACCACGGTCACGTTGTGGCGGGAGCGTACGCCCGAGTCGGTGAGGTTCTTCCCCCGGATCGGCTTCGGCGGGTACATCTTCACGAGGGCGAAGTCGTCGTCGAACTCGATGAAGTCGAGCATGCGGCCCGACACCAGGTGCGCCGTCCGCTCGCCGGCCTCGCGCTCGGGGTAGATGACGTGGTTCGCCCCGATGCGCTCCAGGATCTTGCCGTGCGACGTCGAGATCGCCTTCGCCCAGATCTGCGGGATCTTGAGGTCGACGAGGTTCGCCGTGATGAGCACCGAGGCCTCCACGGACGAGCCGACGGCGCACACCGCGATCGAGAACTCCTGCGCGCCGATCTGCTTCAGCGCGTCGAGCGACTTCGCGTCGGCGACGACGGCGTGCGTGACGCGCTCGGCCCACTTCTGCACGAGACCCTCGTCTTCGTCGACGGCGAGCACCTCGCGGCCGAGGCGGTCGAGCTGGCCGGCGGTGGCCGCTCCGAACCGACCGAGTCCGATGACGAGCACTGGGGCGTCGTGCTTGATGCGATCAACCAACGATGGGCCTCTCTTCCGGTCGTCTGAACAGCTGGCGCTTCTGCGCGGCCGCGAGGGCCGCAGCGAGGGTGACCGTGCCCACGCGTCCCATGAACATGGTCGCAGCCATCACGTACTTCCCCTCGGGTGGCAACGACTCGGTGAGCCCCGTCGAGAGCCCGCAGGTGGCGAACGCCGAGATCACGTCGAACAGCACGAAGTCGAGGGCCGACTTCGTGATCTGGGTGATGATCACGGTCGAGACGGCCACGATGGTCGCGCCCCAGAGCACGACGCTGACCGCGAGTCGCAGGATGTCGCGGGGGATGCGCCGCCCGAACGCCTCCATCGCGGGAGCACCGCGCGCCTCCGCGTACGCCGCGAGGAACAGGACCGCGAGCGTGGTCACCTTGATGCCGCCCGCCGTCGAGGCCGAACCGCCGCCGACGAACATGAGCATGTCGGTCACGAGCAGGCTCGAGCCGTAGAGGTCGGCCATCTCGATCGTGGAGAAGCCTCCCGACCGGGTCATCGTCGACATGAAGAACGCCTCGTAGAAGGTCTTCACGAAGCTGAGGCCGCCGTACGTCTTCGGGTTGTTGTACTCGAGCACGAGGAACGCGATCGCGCCCGAGACCCACAGCGCGATCGTGGTGGTCAGGGTGAGCTTGACGTGGACGCCCCATCGGCGTGGGCTCTTCCACGTGCGCAGCAGGGCGAAGATCACCGGGAACCCGAGGCTGCCGAGGAACACGGCGAGCATCATCAGCGACTGGAACCAGTAGTCGTCGAAGAACTCGACCGGGCCGAGCGGGTTCGGGTTGAAGCCCGTGTTCGTGAAGGCGCTGACCGCGTAGTAGGCCGAGTACCAGAGGCTCAGGCCGAAGTCGTAGCCCTTGGCGAGCACGCTCGGCATCATGCCGATCATGACCACGGCTTCGATCGCGAGGGTGCTGACGGCGACCGTCACGAGCAGTCCGCCGACCTCGCCGAGGCGGACCGCCTGCCGCTCGGAGACCGGACCCGCGTGCACCCTCGATGGGTTGGTGTCGCTCGCGGCCATCAGCTTGGCGCGCAGCCCGAGCCGACGCGAGACCACGAGGCCCAGGATCGACGCGAGCGTGAGGACGCCCATGCCGCCGACGTTCATGCCGATGAAGATGATCGTGTTGCCGAACGGGGACCAGTGCGTGGCCATGTCGACCGTCGTGAGCCCCGTCACGCAGATCGTCGAGACGGCGGTGAAGAAGGCGTCGTACAGCGGCGTGCCGCCGGTGCCGGACCCGGCACGCGCGAGCGGCAGCGAGAGCAGTGCCGTCGTGATCAGGATCAGCGTGGCGAAGACGAGGATGGCGAATCGCGACGGCGAGCTCTTCACGAGCACGTCGAACGCGTCGCGCACCCCGCCGAGCCATGAGCGTCGGGCGGGGCCCCGACGACCCACGGTGTTCGAGGTCATCCGCCCTCCTCCGCTCGACGCGAGAGTCATGGTACTCCCCGGCTCCGGCGCGACTGGCTACCCTTGCACCATGGCGGACATCTTCGACGTGGTGGCGGATCCGACCCGGCGCGACATCCTCGGCGTGCTCCTCGACCGGGAGACCTCCCAGCCCGAGTCGGGCGGCGAGATCAGCGTCGGCGAAATCGTCACGGCGCTCGGCGTGAGCCAGCCGACGGTGTCGAAGCACCTGAAGGTCCTCCGCGAGTCCGGCCTCGTCGGGGTGCGCGAGGAGGGCCAGCACCGCTACTACCACCTCGACCGGGCACCGCTGGAGCGGCTCGAGGACTGGTTGATCCCCTTCGTGACGACGGATGCCGCGGCCGACGCGGCCACGCTGGCGGGCGCCGATGCCGGCGCCGAGGAGTCCCTGAACGACGACCAGCGGGCCTTCGCCTCGGCCATCGGGAAGGCCTTCGCCGACACCGCTCGCCAGGTCACGGCAGTCGTCGGCGCGAAGCGCCGGCGGTAGTCGCGACGCGCTCCCGCAGGTTCAGCGCAGGCGCTTCACCATCTCGAGCTCGAGGCCGCCGGGCTCGAGCTCGTACTCCCGGCTGTGACCGGTGTAGGAGAAGCCGCGACGCTCGTAGTAGCGGCGCGCCCGCGGGTTGTCCTCATGCACCTCGAGGCGGAGCGTGTCGGCGCGGCCGGCCGCCCACCGCTCGATCTCGTCGAGCAGCGCGTCGGTCACCCCCGAGCCCCCGCCCCGCCGGTCGGGCGTGACGTAGACGCCGACGAGCAGCGGGCCGGTCGCGGCATCCGGCACGAAGCAGCCCATGGTGCCGACCCAGCGGTCGTCCTCGATCGCGACGATCACGGTCTGCGTGGCCGACTCGCCGCGCTTCGCGCGCGTGCGCCACTCGGACTCGTCGAACTCGATCGCCCGCTCGTACCGATCGCCGAAGGCGATCGGCGTGTCGCGCAGCATCTCGAGACGGAGGTCGCGGACCTCCCGCCAGTCGTCCTCGCGGGTGGTCCGGATGACGAGTTCGGGTCGGGCCATCACCCGAACCTAGCGGATGCCGCGGGGCGGCCCGAACGATCCGGACGGCGCCTCTCGGTCGAATGGGCTAGACTACCGCGGGGCGTTTCCGCCCACGGCTGCGGCACGCGCGGCCGACCCGATCTTTGTGAGGTTTTCGTGGGTTCCGTCATCAAGAAGCGTCGCAAGCGCATGGCGAAGAAGAAGCACCGCAAGCTGCTTCGCAAGACGCGCCACCAGCGTCGCAACAAGAAGTAGTCGCTCAGCGACCACGGCAGGGCGCCGGGCCTTCGGCCTGGCGCTTTTCGCTGCCCGCGGCAGGATCCGCACCTCCCAGCGCGGCGGGGAGGGTCCGGGTGCGCGACGTATCCTGACGGGGTGAACCCGACGCTCCGCGACATCCGCCTCACCCTCATCGGCAAGCCCGGATGCCACCTCTGCGACGACGCACGCGAGGTCGTCGCCTGCGTCCGTGAGGAGCTCGCCGCAACGCCGGGGTCGCCGCGGACCACGCTCGAGGAACGCTCGATCATCGACGACGAGGCGCTCCGCGCACGGTACGCCGAGGAGATCCCCGTCCTGCTCATCGACGGCGAGGTGCACGGCTACTGGCGCATCGACCCCGTCCGCCTGAAGACCGCGCTCCTGGCGCGCGGCTGAGTCCCGCCGCGGGCGGTCGCGTCAGTCGTCCGACGCGTCGGGTGGGCGGATGCCGCCGCGCCGACCGACCTCCGGGGTGTCGAGCCACGTCGCCCGCGCCGCCCGGTCGGCCGCCTCGCGGCGTGCGAACCAGCCCGCGATCGGCACGTCGGTCGAGGAGTGCGCGACGATCGAGAGCACGATCGCGACCACGACGACGTGGAACATGAAGTCCGCCTCCGGCGCACCGCTCTGCAGGACGAGCAGCCCGTACAGCACGGAGGCGAAGCCCTTGGGGCCGAACCAGGCCGCCGTCGCGCGTTCCTCCCACGGCAGGCCGCTGCCGATGAGCGAGAGCTCGACCGCGGCCGGGCGGGCGAGCACCATCAGCAGCACGCCGAACAGGTAGGCCGTCCACGGCACGGAGGCGAGCAGTTCGGGGGAGATGAGCGCACCGAACATGAGGATCGCGAGGAGCTTCATGAGCTCGGAGAACTGCCCGCCGAACTCGGCGAACGCGTCGCGCATCTCGGGTGCGGCGGTCGCGATGGTCATGCCGGCCGCGTAGGCGGCGAGGTAGAGGTTCGCGTGGGTGACGGTGCAGATGCCGAGCACGACGAGCGCGACCGCGACGGGCGTGAGCGACGCGTACAGCGGGGTGCGCGAGAACACCCTGCGTCGCACCAGCCACGCGACGACGAGCGGGACCGCGATGCCCACCGCGATGCCGAGCGCAAGCTCCTCGGCGAGCACGAGCGGCTCCACCTCCGGCCCGCCGACGGTCGCGATGAGGATGAGCACGACGGGCAGCGCGAGGCCGTCGTTGAGGCCCGACTCGACGCCGAGCAGGTGACGCACGCGGTGCGGGATCTCGGCGCGACCGACGATCGCCGACGCGAACACCGGGTCGGTGGGCGCCAGCACCGCCGCGACGAGGGCCGCCTCGAGCCAGCCGAAGCCGAGCAGCCACACGCCGAGCAGGGTCGTGATGACGAACGTGATCGGCATGCCGAGCAGCAGCGCCCGGCCGGGCAGTCGCCACGCGGCGCGCAGCTGCTGCAGCGCGACTTCCTGCCCGTCGGTGAAGAGCACCACGAACAGTGCCAGCGACGAGACGGTCGTCACCGTCGGGTCGGTCGGCTCGAGCACGATGACGTCGAGCATCCCGCTGCCCAGGACGAACCCGGCGACGAGGAACAGCACCGTCGTCGAGAGCACCGTGCGGTGCGCGATCCCGGAGATCAGGATCGCGGCGAGCAGCACGAGCGCGAACGACAGCAGCAGGGCATCCACAGGCCCGAGTCTGCCGAACACCTCGCTCGCCTGTCACCAGCCCTGCCGCATCCGCCCCGCCCGCCCCGCCCGCCCCGCCCACCGAGATGACGCGAACTGCGCTCCCGGCGGCCGTTCAGCGCCGTTCGCGTCATCTCGCGGAGGGCTTGCCGGAGACGACCCGTCCTCGACAGGGTCGGGCATCGCGGGGAGCGCCCGGCTGGGGCGGAACGGTCGTGCGTCACGGGCCGCGAGGACGAGGGTTGCGGGGTGGGCACGCGCACGGGACTGCCGGAGGAGCTCGCCGGGACGGCGTTCTCGGTCGCGCGTGCGCGCCGCGCCGGGGTCGGAGCGGGTCGGCTCAGGGGCTCCGACCTGACCCGGCCGTTCCACGGCGTGCGGCTTCCGGCATCCGTCGACCTCGACCTGCTCGCCGTCTGCCGCGCCTACGCCGAGCGCATGCGGCCGTGCGAGGCGTTCAGCCACCGCACGGCCGGCGCCCTCCACGGACTCCCCGTCGCGGGTCGGCGGCCCGACGGCACGATCGACGTCGTCGCCGTGGAGCCCCACGGCCTGCCACGTGCACGCGGTGTCCGCGGGCATCGGGTCCGCCCGGAACTGGTGCGCGTCGGCACGATCCACGGGGTTCGGGCGGTCTCCGCGATCGACGCGTGGTGCCAGCTGGCCGGCGAGCTGACCGAGCGCGAGCTCGTCGTCATCGGCGACGCTCTGGTCCGTCGGCGGCAACCGTGCGCGACGCTCGACGGCCTGCACCGTGCCGTGGCGCGCACGGCCGGCCGCCGCGGGCACCGCCGCCTCGCGCGGGCGATCTCGCGCGTGAGACCCCGCACCGATTCGCCCGCGGAGACCCTGCTCCGACTCGACCTCGTCGACGCCGGACTTCCCGAGCCCGACGTCAACGTGCCGATCCACGACGCGTCGGGGCGGCAGATCGCCATCGGGGACCTCGTCTACGCGCGCTGGCGCGTGCTCGTCGAGTACGACGGCGAGCACCACCGGAAGGACCGTGCGCAGTACTCCCGGGACGTCGACCGGCTCGACGACCTCGCCCATGCGGGATGGCGCGTCATCCGGTTCAACGCGGCCCACCGCGGCCGGCGGCGGGTCGACCGCATCGACCGCGTCCGTGCGGCGCTCGTCGCCGCCGGCTGGGTCCCGTCGCGCTGACGCCCGCCCGCTGAGATGACGCGAATCGCGACTCGGGCGACGCCGGACGACCGTTCGCGTCATCTCAGCGGGCGGGCCGGTGGCCGGCGCGTCGGGCCGGGCCGGCTAGGGGAGCAGGCGCGTCGGGCCGCGGAAGAGGTACGTCGTCTCGCGGATCGAGTGCTCGTCGAGCATGAGCATCAGCAGGCGCGCGAGGCCCATGCCGAATCCGCCGTGCGGCGGCACGCCATAGCGGAAGAAGTCGAGGTAGAACCCGAGCTCCTCGGGGTCGAGGCCCTTCTCCTTCGCCTGCTCGACGAGGATGTCGATACGGTGCTCGCGCTGCGCGCCCGTCGAGATCTCGACGCCGTTGTAGATGAGGTCGTACGAGTTCGTGATGCCCGGGTCGCCCTCGCGGCGCATGTGGTAGAACGGCCGGATGCTCGAGGCGTAGTCGGTGAGGAACACGAAGTCGTGGCCGTAGGTCTCCTTGACGTACGCCGAGATCTGGCGCTCGCCCTCGGGGTCCATGTCGGCGTCGGCGCGGGGCACGACGTAGCCGCGCGACGCGACGATCTCCTTGGCCTCCGCGAGCGGGATGCGCGGGAACGGCGTGGCCGGCACCGTGACCTCGACGCCGAAGAGTTCGCGGATCTCGTCGGCGTGCTTGGCGACGACGGCCGTGAAGCCCGCGACGAGGAGTTCCTCGTGCATGGCCATGACGTCCTCGTGCGAGTCGATCCAGCTCATCTCGGCGTCGATCGAGGTGAACTCGGTCGCGTGGCGCGACGTGAACGACGGGTCGGCGCGGAACGCGGGGCCCACCTCGAAGACGCGGCCGAGCCCGGCGGGCTGGGCCATCTGCTTGAAGAACTGCGGGCTCTGCGCGAGGTAGGCCTTGCCCTCGAAGTAGCCGAGCTCGAACAGCTCGGCGCGCGACTCGGATGCCGAGGCCATGAGCTTCGGGGTCTGGATCTCGACCCAGTCGCGCTCGACCCAGTAGGCGCGGAGGGCGTGCAGGAAGGTCGTCTGCACGCGGAAGATGAGGTTCTGCTTCGGGTGGCGGAGGTCGAGGAAGCGCCAGTCCATGCGCTTGTCCAGGCTGGAGTCGGCCGCGATCGGCGTCTCCTCGGCCTCGGTGACGACCTCGAGCGTCTCGAGCTTCACCTCGAGCCCGCCGAGCTTGACGCGCTCGTCGTGCTTGAGCTGCCCGGTGACGGTGATGAAGGTGCCGTGGCCGAGCGCCGAGATCTGCTCGGTGAGCGCGAACGCCTCGGCCGCGCCGACGCTGACGCCCTCGGGGTCGAGCTCGCGCACGGCGGGGTTCACGAGCTGCACCGCCCCCGACTCGTCGCGCAGGATGATGAACTGCACCTTCTTCTGGTCGCGGACCGTCTCGACCCAGCCGGCGACGGTGACGGGGCCGTCGGGACGGGCGGCGAGCTGCTTGACGAGGGTGCGCGTGTTCACGAGCGCCCATCCTACCGGCCGGGGATTCGGCCCCCGGCCCGCGTGCGAGCCCCGGGGCGCACGGCGGATTCCGAGGGAACCGCTTCGTAGACTGGAGGGCGTGCCGGCCGAGCAGATCCATCTCGTGCGCCACGGCGAGGTCTTCAACCCGCAGGGCGTGCTCTACGGCCGACTCCCCGGATTCGGGTTGAGCGACCTCGGCCGCGCGATGGCGGAGTCCGCCGCAGTCGACCTGGTGACGCGCAAGCGGCCGGTCGCCGCGCTCGTCTCCTCCCCGCTGCAGCGCACGCAGCAGTCGGCCGAGCCGATCGCGAAGGCGTTCCGCCTCGAGCCGACGATCGACGATCGCATCATCGAGCCGACCAACCGGTTCGAGGGCAAGCGCATGTCGGGGCGCGACTCCGCGCTCCGCGACGTCCGCAACTGGGCCTTCCTGGTGAACCCGTGGGAGCCGAGCTGGGGCGAGCCGTTCCGGGCGATCGCCGACCGCATGATCGAGGCGATGGCGGATGCCGCCGACTCCGTCGACGACGGCGATGTCGTGATGGTGAGCCACCAGCTGCCGATCTGGATGGTGCACCGCCGCGTCGCCGGGCGCTCGCTCGCGCACGACCCGCGTCGCCGTCGCTGCGCGCTCTCGAGCATCACCACGTTCGAGCGCCGCGGCGCCCGCTTCGTCGAGGTCGGCTACCGCGACCCGGCAGCCGGGCTCCAGTCGCAGGCCACCGACGTGGGGGCGGTGTGATGCGCGCACGCAGGTTCGCGGCGGTCGCCGCGCTCGCCGTGGCATCCGTCGTCGCCTTGGCCGGCTGCTCGAGCGACCCGCTCGCCGAGCAGTACCGCGAGGGCAGCGGCAAGGGCTACATCGCCGGCGACGGCACGATCGCCGAGTTCCCGGCCGAGCAGCGCGGCGAGCCGGTCGAGTTCTCGGGGACCACGATCGAGGGCGACGCGCTCGGCTCGGACGACCTCGCGGGCGAGGTCGTCGTCGTCAACTTCTGGTACGCGGGCTGCGCGCCGTGCCGTGCCGAGGCGCCCCTGCTGCAGGAGGTCTTCGAGGAGTTCGACGGGAACGGGGCGGCGTTCGTCGGCGTGAACGTCCGCGACCAGGCGGCGACCGCGGCATCCTTCGAGGAGGGATTCGGCATCACCTACCCGTCGATCGTCGACGCGAACGACGGCGCCGTGCAGTACGCCTTCGCGGGCGACGTGCCGCCCGCGGCCGTCCCCACGACCCTCGTGCTCGACGCCGAGGGCCGGGTCGCCGCGCGCATCCTCGGCCAGCTGAAGGACGCGTCGATCCTCGAGACGATCGTGCGCGACGTCATCGCCGAGCAGGCGTAGCGGGCGGCGGCGGGCATGGACCTCGGCGAGATCGTCTTCAGCGGGCAGCTGCTCGCCGCACTCCCGATCGCGCTCGCCGCGGGGCTCGTGTCGTTCCTTTCGCCGTGCGTGCTGCCGCTCGTGCCGGGGTACCTCGGCTACCTGGGCGGGTTCGCCGATGCGAGCGCCGAGGCCGACGAGGCCCGCCGCGCGCGTCGCCGGCTGCTGCTCGGCGTGCTGCTCTTCATCGCGGGCTTCACGCTCGTCTTCCTCGTCTTCACGACCGCGTTCGGCGTGCTCGGGGCCTGGCTCGCCCGCTGGTCCGACCTGATCATCCGCGTGCTCGGCGTCGTGCTGATCCTGATGGGGCTCGTCTTCATCGGCCAGTTCACGTTCCTGCAGCGCACGGTCAAGCCGTCGTGGCGGCCGGCGACGGGTCTGGCGGGGGCGCCGCTGCTCGGCATCGTGTTCGGCCTCGGCTGGACGCCCTGCATCGGCCCGACCCTCGCGGTCGTGCTCGCGCTGAGCGCCGACTCGGCCTCCGCGGGGCGCGGCGCCCTGCTGGGCCTCGCGTACTGCATCGGCCTCGGCATCCCGTTCGTGCTGGTCGCGCTCGGCTTCGGCTGGGCGGCGAGCGCGCTCGCGTTCGTGCGCCGGCACATCCGTGCCGTGAACCTCATCGGCGGCGCGCTGCTCATCCTCATCGGCCTGCTGATGGTGTCGGGCCTCTGGACCATCTGGATGTACGACCTGCAGGCGGTGATCAGTGGTTTCGTCCCGGCGATCTGAGGCTGAGCGAGCGGATGCCGCGTCCGCGCGCGACACGGGCGTCGACCCGATGCGCCCGGCCGACTACGACGACGGCACCGCCGGTTCGGCGGGTGCGGGCGCGCCCGACGGGCCCGACGGCACGGCCGCCGCGGGTTCGGTCGGCCCCGGGGCATCCGTCACCGCACCCCGGCTCGGGCCCGTCGAGTGGCTGCGCTTCGCGTGGCGCCAGCTCACGAGCATGCGCACGGCGCTGCTGCTCCTGCTGCTGCTCGCGATCGCCGCGGTGCCGGGATCGCTCGTCCCGCAGCGTTCGAGCGATCCGAACGGCGTCGTGCAGTACTTCGCCGACAACCCCGACCTCGCACCGGTGCTCGACTCGTTCCAGATGTTCGACGTGTACACCTCGGTGTGGTTCTCGTCGATCTACCTGCTGCTGTTCGTGTCGCTCATCGGGTGCATCATCCCGCGGACGAAGCACCACCTCGAGGCGCTGCGCGCCCGTCCGCCGAAGACCCCGGCGCGGCTGTCCCGGCTGTCGGCGTACACCGAGCGCGAGCTCGCCGGGGCCGGGCCGGCCGGCGGCGGCGCTGAGGCCGCGATCGCGTCGGCGTCCGCCGACCTCAGGAAGGCGGGCTACCGCGTCGAGCGCTACGACCAGCGCGGCGCCCCGTCGGTCTCGGCGGAGCGCGGCTACCTCAGGGAGACCGGCAACCTCGTCTTCCACACGGCCCTCGTCGGCGTGCTGGTCACCGTCGCGATCGGCGGCGGGTTCGGCTTCTCGGGCCAGCGGGTGATCGTCGAGGGCCAGTCGTTCGTGAACACGCTCGCGGCGTACGACTCGTTCAACCCGGGGCGGTTCTTCGACGACGGCCGGCTCACGCCGTATCGGCTGACGCTCGACGAGCTCGACGCGGTCTACGAGACCGAGAACACCGACGCCCTCGGCCAGCCGATCGACTTCACGGCGCACGTCACGATCGACGGACCGGACGGGGCGACCGAGCGCGACGTGAAGGTGAACGAGCCGCTGTACGAGTACGGCACCGACGTGTACCTGCTCGGGAACGGCTACGCGCCGACGATCACGGTGCGCGACCCGGAGGGCGAGGTCGTCTTCACCGATTCGGTGCCGTTCCTGCCGCAGACGGCGAACCTCACCTCGATCGGCGTCGTCAAGGTGCCGGACGGCCTGTCCGAGCAGATCGGCCTCGTCGGCTTCTTCTACCCGACGCAGGACGTGCTCTCGACCGGCGCGTACACCTCCACCTACCCCGACCTCGTCTACCCGGTGCTCACGCTCAACGTGTACTCGGGCGACCTCGGCATCGACGACGGCACGCCCCGCTCGGTGTACCAGCTCGACACGAGCGGCATGGAGCAGCTCACCGGCGGGCAGACGGGCGTCGACTCGGTCGAGCTGATGCCGGGGGAGTCGACCGAACTGCCGAACGGGCTCGGCACGGTCGAGTTCGAGTCGGCGTCGCCGGATGCCGCGAGCGACGACTACTCCCAGAGCGTGCCGCGGTTCGCCTCGTTCGACGTGCACCACGACCCCTCGCAGCTGTGGGTGCTCGTGTTCGCGCTGCTGATCCTCGGCGGGCTGCTGCTCTCGCTCTTCGTGCCGCGTCGGCGCGTGTGGGTCAAGGCCGTCACGCGGCCCGACGGGCGTGTCGTGCTCGAGTACGCGGGCCTCGCGCGCGGCGACGACCCGGGGCTCGAGCGGGCCGTCGAGGAGTTCGCCGACCGCCACGCGGGGCCGGTCTCGTCGGGGCCCGACGCCGCATCCGGACCCGAGAATCCTTCGACGTAAGGTGGAACAGTGACGCTCGACGAGATCTCCATCATCGCGGTGTACTCGGCGATGGCCGTGTACGCGATCGCGTTCATCGCGTACGCGATCGACCTGGCCCGCCGGTCCGCCGCGTCGGCGCAGGCGACGGATGCCGCGGCCGCGCGCATCGCGGAGAACACCGTCGCCGGCGGGGCGTCCGAGCGCGAGCGCGTGCTGCAGGGCTCCGCCGCGTCCGCTCCCGCCGCGACCGCCGGCTCCGCCGGCGGGACCGCCTCGTCGAAGCCGCGCGCAGGCAGGGCGGCCGGCCGCCGCGGTGCCGGGGCGCCCGCCGCGCCATCCGTCGACTACGGCCGTTCGCCGTCGCTCCGGGTCGCGGTCGCGATGACGGTCATCGCCTGGGCGCTGCACCTGGCCGCGACCGTGCTCCGCGGCGTCGCCGCGAGCCGCGTGCCGTGGGCGAACATGTACGAGTTCGCGCTCACCGGCACGCTCGTCATCACGACGGTCTTCCTCGCGGTGCTCCTCATCGCCAAGACCGACCTGCGATTCCTCGGCACGTTCGTGACCGGTCTCGTGCTGGTGCTGCTCGGCGTCGCGACCGTGAACTTCTACGTGAGCGTCGTGCCGCTGCCGCCCGCGCTGCAGTCGGTCTGGCTCGTGATCCACGTGTTCGTCGCCACGTCGGCCGTGGGATTCTTCGCGCTCGGGTTCGCGCTCTCGGTCGTGCAGCTCATGCAGTCGCGCCGCGAGGCGATCGTCGCGACCGCCGACTCCGTGAAGAAGTCGTTCCTGGCGACCCTGCCCGATTCGACGGCGCTCGAGAACCTCGCGTATCGCGTCAACATCGTCGGCTTCATCCTCTGGACGTTCACGCTCATGGCCGGCGCCATCTGGGCCGAGAAGGCGTGGGGCCGGTACTGGGGCTGGGACACCAAGGAGGTGTGGACCTTCATCATCTGGGTGGTCTACGCCGGATACATCCACGCGCGCGCGACCCGCGGATGGCGTGGCTCGCGCTCGGCGTGGCTCGCGATCATCGGCTTCTCTGCGGTGCTGTTCAACTTCACCGTCGTGAACCTGTTCTTCAAGGGGCTCCACGCGTACTCCGGGCTGTGATCCGCAGACCCGTCGCTCCGTCTTCGAGGGCTCCCGCCGGCTTCGGCTGCGGGAGCCCTCGGCTCGTTCCGGGGTGGGCGGGATCAGCCGATCGGATGCTGCCCTGCAGGGCCTCGCGCCCGGCCTCCGATCGCGACACGCCCGGGATGCAAGCCCGATTTGCCCGACGGTTCGGCGGCACGTAGATTCTTCTTCGTTGCCACGGCAGCCGGGAGCGAGAAGCTCACGGGGCCGGGCAGCGAATCCCAGCCAAACAGCCTCGTAGGCGCCTCGTGCGACTCGGTTGCTTCAAGCCTGGGAGACGTATCACCCACCACCTGCTCGGCCTCGAGTCGAGTCCCGAACACTCAGCGTTCGTGAAGTCGGTGGTGGTACTGTAGGGAAGTTGCCTCGGTGGTGCTGGCTCGGTTTCGGGTTGGTGGGTCGGGTGCGTCCGTTCCTTGAGAACTCAACAGCGTGCACTATGTTCAATGCCAATTTATTTGAACCCCGTTTCTTCTGCCGTTTTGGTGGGGGATGGGTTTCCTTTGATTGATGGACAATTTGATTTTTTCAAGTCAGTTGTTTCTCTGTCAGTGATTGAACTTGACCTTCTCCTTTTTGGGGTTGGTTGAACCATTTTTTTTGGAGAGTTTGATCCTGGCTCAGGACGAACGCTGGCGGCGTGCTTAACACATGCAAGTCGAACGATGAACCGGGTGCTTGCACCTGGGGATTAGTGGCGAACGGGTGAGTAACACGTGAGTAACCTGCCCTGGACTCTGGGATAACCCCGAGAAATCGGAGCTAATACCGGATAGGACCTTG